>CAVTAA010000012.1:0-80645 GCA_963732575.1 uncultured Bacteroidales bacterium | reverse complement strand
CGGTGAGGAAGAGACCGCGATGATATACTTCATACGCCCTGATCTGGTCGATGTCAAAGCTATAGGACTTGAATCAGGTGCCGACCAGGGCAGGCTTAATACAATGCCGAACGGCTATACTGGTATATGGTGGTATTCAAGCTACCCAAATCATTACTGCGGTGATCCGGTACAGCCTGACAAGAAGCTGGGTGAGCTGCTGGTCACAAAAGATGCCGACCAGCTTGCCGGCCTGATTAAATATCTTAAAAGCAACGATGAGATTGAACGTTTGCAGAATGAATTCTATGACAGATCTGAAGATCCTTTTAAAAATGAAGTGAAATGAAAAGACGAAATTTCATTCTTTCGGCAGCCTGCGCCGTGCCTGCCATCACTCTTTTTCCGCCTGACCTGTCGGGCATTGACAGGAAGCAGACGCCGGGCAAGCTGGAAAAAAGATCACTCGGGAAAACAGGTGAGATGCTTTCAATGATCGGCTTCGGCGGGATAGTTGTCATGAATGCGACACCCGAAGAGGCCACTGCAGCTGTCAGACATGCCATCGACAGCGGCGTAAATTATTTTGACGTTGCCCCTTCATATGGCGATGCTGAGGTAAAACTCGGCCCCGCCCTTGAACCTTACAGAAAGGATGTCTTTCTTGCCTGCAAGACCGGCATGAGGACAAGAGACGAAGCTCGCAGGGAGCTGGAGCAGTCGCTGAAGAACCTCCGCACTGACCATTTCGACCTCTACCAGCATCATGCTGTCACCACCCTGGAGGAAGTTGACGCCATCCTTGGCCCAGGCGGGTCAATGGAGACTTTTATTGAAGCAAGGACTGAGGGTAAGATCCGGTTCATCGGCTTCTCGGCCCACTCCGTCGAGGCGGCGATGGCTCTGATGGAGAGGTTTGATTTTGACACCATACTTTTCCCGTTCAATTTTACCACCTGGAATGCGGGTAATTTCGGTCCGCAGGTGATGGCCAAGGCAAAGGAAAAAAACATGGGTATCCTTGCTCTTAAAGCGATGGCAAGAGGACCGTGGCAGGAAGGGGCTGACCGCACCGGGTATCCCAAATGCTGGTACGAGCCGCTTATGTCGCCGGAAGATATTACCATGGGACTGAGGTTTACACTCTCTCATCCCGTAACGGCTGCAATACCTCCGGGGGAGGAAAAACTATTCAGGCAGGCGCTAAGCGTCTCTGCCAACCTGAAGCCGTTAAAGAAATCCGAGATTGAGGCGATAAAGGAGAAGGCGCTGAAGGGTGTTCCCCTGTTCAGATTTGAAGCCTCCTGATTTTTTTGACCGTCCTCGAGCGCTGCTATTACGGAAAGTCCACTATTCATCCAGGGAACTAATCCTTCTGCACTTCCAGTTCCCCGTGCATCGCTTTTTTGAAAAACTCTCCCTTCAGTGTCAGGTCATACTGCCACGATTTGAGCAGCTGCGGGCCCCATTCAGGATCGTACACCCAGCACATCCAGCTGATGCCCCGGCCTTCAAGGTAGCTGATGATCCTGTTACCGTAATCTTCTTCACCCGGCGCACCCGGATCAGTAAAGAGTCCGAACTCTGTTGCCACAACCGGATAAGTATCCGCGGCAAAGCCGAAATTCTCCTCCCATTTCGGCTCCCAGGGCTGGCTTCGCTTGAACGAGTACGGATGCGTCACATAGCCTATCCCTTCGGCATTGATGGGGTCATCACGCAAAGGCGAAAGATCATATGCCCAGTCGAGCCCGGCCACCAGCGGAATAGTCTCAGTATCAAACGCCCTTATCAGGCTGATTATATTCTCATTGATCTTTTTCCACTCCGACCATGGCAGTGAACCCAGCTCACCCCTGTAGATGGTCGGTTCATTGAATATCTCATAGAAGGCGACAGTGTTATTACCGCTGAAATGCCGTGCAATGGTTCTCCAGAACTCGTAAGTCTCTGGTTTTGAAGTGTTATACATCGGATCCTGGAAGAGCTCCATGCCGAGGTTACCTATCGAATGCCAGTCGATCATTATATACATTCCCAGATCAGTGCACCACTCAACGGCCTGGTCAAGCAATCCAAGGTATTTCTCCGGAGTGCGTTCGCGCCATGCCACAGGATGCACGGGTATGCGCACTATCATGGCGCCTGTCTCTTTCACCCGTTCAAAATGCGCCTTGTTCCAGTGTCCCTGTCTCTCTATCTTGTCAGGGTCTGAAATGGAAATGCCCCTGAACAGGACAGTTTTTCCATCCGGAGTAATGAATTTATTTCCCTGCACCTTTATCAGGGGAAGTATCTTTGCCCTGGGGTTTGGCTGCGGCCGCGAGGTCGGGTCCCCGAAGTACCACGGTTTGGCATCCTGAGCCGAAAGGTCAGGAAGAAAAATCATTACCGCGAGCAGTATTACTGGTAAAAGCCTTTGTTTTTTCATCGCTATAGGGGTTTAGTCCGAAATCCGAAATACAATTTAAAGAAAAGGAGATCATGAAAATACTCAAAATTGGCATATTGACTGCACCTGTCAACAAGAACAAATTGCCTCAGGGATTGTTATTTTATTAACAATACCTTTTAAAATGGATAAAATGAAAATTGCATTTTTTGACGCCAAGCCGTATGACATTGAATTGTTCAACGAGATTAACCTGAAGTACGGCCATACGATAAAATACTTCAAGTTTCACCTGACGCCTGACAACGTCGTGCTGGCCCAGGGTTATGACGCAGTGGTCGTCTTCGTGAATGATACGGTTGATGCAGAAATGATAATGAAGCTCAAGGAATATGGCGTCAGGCTCATCGCTCTGCGATCGGCCGGTTTCAATAATGTCGATCTGAAAGCGGCGCTGAACAATATCAGGGTGGTGCGTGTGCCTGCCTACTCACCCTATGCAATAGCCGAACATAACGTGGCTCTTATGCTTACCCTCAACCGGAAGGTGCACAGGGCTTATTTCAGGACACGCGATACAAACTTCGCGCTTAACGGGCTGCTCGGATTTGATATGCATGGAAAAACAGCAGGAGTGATAGGCACCGGCAGGATCGGGAAGGTTCTTGTACAGATACTCAGGGGCTTCGGGATGGAGGTGCTGCTCAACGACAGTTTTCCTGATGAGAAGTTTGCCTCAGAGACAGGAAGTCGCTATGTTTCCCTGGAAGAAGTGTACAGAAATTCAGACATTATATCGCTAAACTGTCCGCTGACCAAAGAGACGGAGTTCATGATCAATTCATCGTCCATCGCCTTAATGAAAAAAGGTGTGATGCTGATCAACACTGGTAGGGGCAAGCTCATCAGGACAGCTGACCTTATAGAAGGGCTGAAAAGCGGGCATATAGGTTCCGCCGGCCTTGACGTCTATGAAGAGGAAAGCCAGTTCTTTTTCGAGGATATGTCTGACAGGATTCTGGCCGATGATGTCCTTGCCCGCCTGCTTACATTCAACAATGTAATCATCACCTCCCACCAGGGATTCTTCACCCGTGAGGCAATCCATAATATTGCAGAAACCACACTAAAGAATATTGACGATTTCTTTGCAGGCCGCAAGCTTGAGAACGAGGTCTGCTTTAACTGTCAGAATTAACTCCCGTCTAATTAAGCTTATGAATATCAGCGACCAAACCCGGCATCAGTACCACTTGAACATTTTCAGTCCAAGGCCGAAGGTTACAATACCGATAAGGCTCATTATCAATGTCTTATCAAGAACGGCGGCTACACCGGCACCTTCATTGATGATGCTCCTCATGCTGTCTGCAAGCAGTGTCAGCGGCAGGTTCTGAATAAACGGAATGCTCCATTCGGGGAAGTTGTGATAGCTGAAAAAGATACCTGACAGGATCATCATCGGCATATTGACGAAGTTGATAATGCCGTTGCCCACCTCGGTGTTTGATGTCCGTGAGGATGTGATTATAGCTATCCCTGTGAATGCAATATTTCCTGCAACAAATACCATTACCAGGGCCGGCAGGCTCCCCTGGATCTCAATGTCAAAATAGATCCAGGCAAACAGCATCAGCAGTGCAGCTTCAACAAAGTTCATTGTGACACGGGCGGTCATCAGTCCCAGGAGGATATTCTGCCGGCGGACGGGTGTCACCATCATTCGCCTCAGCATGTTTCCTTTTCTTCGCTCAATGATGGTCCAGCTCATACCCCACATGCATGCCATCATTATGTTCATGGCAATAAGTCCCGGTACAAGAAAATCGATGTACCGGGTTCCCTTCACCTCGAGGGTAATAGTGTTTGCACCCGAAAAGGTATCATCCTCATGTCTTTCACCGAGTCAGTGTTGCTATCTGCAGTTGCAGCAGCCTTGCCTCGGGGTTGGCCGGATCAAGATAAAAAACTGTGCTGTCACCTTTATTGTCCATCATAAGCTGATAGATTCCACGCTTGACACCCAATGTTGCATCAAGAGAATCAAGCGGCATAAACCTGAATATATTTTTGCCAAAGACCGGGTCATTGATCGTAAGCAGGTATCTTCCATCCTCATCCATGACGGCATGGTCAGCGAGAAAATGTGACAGATTGTTTTCCTCCCCGAAGTTTACAATGGCAATATCCTTTTTTGTTTCCTTCTCTCCGGTAAAGGCAATTCCGAGGCCCCATGCCATCAGGATAGGAAAGCCGATACCCCAGAAGAGCACGCCCGGTTCACGGAGCAGCTCCTTGAAATGAATGATTATCAACTGCCAGAGTTCGTTCCTTCTCATATTCACTCTGTTTCTTCATTCAGGCGCCTGCCAGTCATTGACAGGAATACATCATCAAGCGTTGGCCTGATATGTTCAAAGTCAATCAGTCGCAGGTTATTATTTTCAAGGAATTTGAAAAGGAACGGCATATCAGTTGCGACATTATTCAGCTCACATCTGCCTTTTCCTTTAACTCTGTCCCACTGGATGCCAAACCCGTCCTGTTTTGCCGCATGATCATCAGGAATTGTTCCTTCAACTGTAAACAAAGCCACATCAGGCATATTCATTCTGCTGAGCAGGCTGGCGAGCGATCCCTCAGCAAGGAAGCGGCCTTTGTCCATAATGATTATCCTGTCGCACAGCTGTGTTGCCTCCTCCATGTAATGGGTTGTAAGGATAAGCGAAGTGCCCATATTCTTTTTAAGCTTCAGAAGGATATCCCATATCTCCCTTCTCGCAGAAGGATCCAGTCCTGTTGTTGGCTCATCAAGAATAAGTATTTCCGGGTCATTCAGCAGTGATATGCCCAGGGCAAGCCGCTGCCGCTGTCCGCCTGACAGGTTTTTTGTATAAGCATCCCTTTTGTCCTCAAGCCCGACAAGATGGATGACCTTACCGATCTTCTCATCAGGCTGTTTATAGAAGCTGGCAAAGAGGCGGACTGTCTCAATTACCGTTATCTTTTCAAGGAAGCGTGTCTCCTGGAATGATATTCCCAGGATACCGTACAAGGCTGACTTGTCTTCATTCAATGAACGACCCCTGACAAGGATTTGTCCTTGATCAGGGGTCCTGATACCTTCTATCATTTCAACAAGGGTGGTCTTGCCGGCCCCGTTGGGTCCGAGCAGTGCTACGTATTCTCCCCTTGCAAGTGAGAAATCGACACCGTCAACAGCCTTTACCTTTTTAAAATGTTTGTGAAGACCCTTTGCATCTATGAGGTATTCTGTGACTCATTTTCCTGTCCGAAACAGGATGCAAGGTAGCAAATCAGCCAGAGACTACTTTAATGCTTCATTATAAAGTTCCGCAACCTTTTTCCAGTTCACAACATTCCAGAACGCTGACACATATTCAGGTCTGCGGTTCTGGTACTTCAGATAGTATGCATGTTCCCATACATCGAGAGCAAGTACTGGTCTGCCGCGTTTTGCTGCAACATCCATAAGGGGGTTATCCTGGTTTGGGGTCTGCGAGACAAACAGCTTGCCGTCTGCGTCAACTGACAACCATGCCCAACCGCTTCCGAACTGCGTTTTTGCCGCTGTCTCAAAGTCGGCCTTGAACTTGTCAAACGATCCGAAAGTCGCAACTATAGCTTCAAGCAGAGCACCTTCAGGCTGACCGCCTGCATCCGGGCCCATCACCTGCCAGAAAAGATTATGATTGAACAGTCCGCCGCCGTTATTGCGTATCACTGCAGGCAGAGTACTCATCTTCGAAAAGATCTCTTCAAGTGACAGGTTATCGATCTTGTTTTCTGTTGCTGCCTTGACAAAGTTGTCAAAGTATGCCCTGTGATGCTTCGAATAATGTATCTCCATCGTCTGGGCGTCAATGTAAGGCTCCAGTGCATTATATGCGTACGGGAGTGGTGGGAATGTGTATCCTTGTGCCATAGTGTTTTGGTTTAGTAATGTTAAGCTTAGAATAAAAGTTACAATTAAGAATGCTTTTGTGTTCATAGTATTATTTTTGAAGTAAAACATGGCACAGGTGAAATTGTTCACTGATAAAAGTTATTAAATTTGGTATGTTTTAATTTCTTTCGTTATTATAACACGGTATAACACTAAAAATCAGGAATTATGAAATGGCTAGGACGACGCGGCAGCGATAATGTCGAGGACCGAAGGGGAATGAGCACAGGCACCAAGGTTCTTGGCGGCGGAGGAGTAGGGACAATAGTAATAGTACTCCTCGTATGGCTCCTTGGCGGTGATCCGTCAAGTTTGATTGAACAGACCGGGAAGCCAGACAACACGGGCCTGTTGAGGCAACAGAAGAAGAAAACCAGATGGCCCAGTTCGTTTCCGTAGTCCTTGCGGATACTGAAGAGATCTGGGGTCAGATTTTTGCCCAGTCGGGTATAACATACCGTCAGCCCACGCTCGTTCTGTTCAGGGATCAGGTGCAGTCTGCATGCGGCTATGCGACTGCCGCCAGCGGTCCTTTTTATTGCCCCGGCGATGAGAAAGTATATATCGACCTTAGCTTCTGCGATGACCTGCAGGCAAAATACGGCGCATACGGTGATTTTGCAATAGCTTATGTCATTGCTCATGAGATCGGCCATCATGTACAGAACCAGATGGGAATACTTCAGGAAGTAAGCGAAGCACGCTCGCAAATGAGTGAGGTAAGATCGCAATCAGCTGACCGTTAGGCTGGAGCTACAGGCTGACTTCCTGGCAGGAGTATGGGCTCATTATGCCGACAAGATGCTGGGCTCCATAGAGGCTGGCGATATTGACGAAGCAATTCGCGCTGCCTCCGCCATTGGCGACGACGTACTGCAGAAAAAATACCAGGGCCGTGTCGTGCCTGATGCCTTCACCCATGGCTCGGCAGCACAGCGCTCAGGCTGGCTCCGCAAAGGATGGGAGACAGGTGACATGAGCCAGGGAGACACCTTTAACAGCGCCATCTGAATGAAAAGAATTAACCTGTTGGCAATGAGTATTGTACTTATTGCCGGATGCTTGCTTGCACCACAGGCTTCGGCTCAGTCGTCAGTCATAACACCTGAGAAACATTTCGGATTTGTTCCGGGTTCAGATTACATGCTTTTCAACTATGAGGAGCTGATTGATTACCTCATGAAGCTTGACAAAGCATCACCGATGCTGAAGATGGTTGAGATCGGACAAAGTCCCATGGGTAAAAAAATGTACATAGCTTTCATATCGTCTGAAAATAATATAAAGAATCTTGATAAGCTTCGCGATATAAACAAGGCGCTGGCCCTTGACCCTGACCTGTCGGAAAAAGAGCAGCTTGAGTACATAAGCAACGGCAAGGTCTTCGTTCTTGCCACTCTGTCGATGCACTCCACCGAGGTGGCCCCGAGCCAGGCAGCCCCGCTGATAGCATATGAGCTGATAACCACAGATGACCCCCTGATCACCCGTTACCTTGACGATGTCGTTTACATGATGGTTCCCAATCATAATCCCGACGGGATGGATATGGTTGTGGAGAATTATAAAAAATACAAGGGCACACAGTATGAGGGCGCTTCACTGCCAGGGGTATATCATAAGTACGTGGGGCATGACAATAACCGTGATTTTGTCAGCCTCACACAGGAAGACACCAGGGCCATCTCGCGGATCTACAGCCTCGACTGGTTTCCGCAGGTGGCGGTGGAAAAGCATCAGATGGGGTCAAACGGCATCCGCTATTATGTTCCTCCGTCGCATGATCCAATCGCTGAAAATGTCGATGCAGAGTTATGGGCATGGATGGGAGTGTTCGGTACAAACATGCTGCGCGATCTGACGAATGAAGGACTTGCAGGAGTGGGACAGAAGATGATCTTTGATGACTACTGGCCGGGAGGAACCACAACATCCAACTGGAAAAATGTCATAGGCATGCTCACCGAAGCAGCAAGCGTGAAAGAAGCTACACCCATCTACATAGAGCCGGGAGAACTGCAGGCAAGCGGCAAGGGACTTGCAGAGTACGAAAAGAGCGTAAACTTCCCATTGCCATGGCCCGGGGGATGGTGGCGCCTCGGTGACATCGTGAAGCTGGAGATCGGATCAACATTCTCAATCATCAAGACCGCATCGCTGCACAAAAACGATATCCTTAAGTTCAGAAATGACCTCTGCAAGCGGGAGGTGGAAAAGGGCCGCACACAGCCTCCGTATTACTATGTTGTTCCGGCAGAACAGGCTGACCAGAGTGAGCTCATCAGCCTGGCAGCCCTCATGAACGAGCATGGCATAAACGCATTCAGGCTGTCAGCGAATTATACTCTTGACGGCATCAATCTTAAAGAGGGCGACATCGTTTACCCGCTGGCACAGCCTTTCAGGGCATTTATCAAGGAGGTGATGGAGAAGCAGGAGTTCCCTGTAAGACATTACAGCACCGGTGGCGCGATGATCAGTCCTTATGATATTACGAGCTGGTCGCTGCCGCTGCACCGGGGACTGGTATCACACGAGATAAAGACCCGTGACCTTGCCTTCGAAGGGTTGCTGAAGCCGATGACAGGAACATATTATCCCTTGCACGAGGCCTATAAACTGCCGGCACTGTTTCCGGCCACAAGCAACGGAAGCTTCAAGGCAGCTTTCATTGCCTTGAAGAACGGACTGAAGGTGAGCCGGCTCAGCCAGGAAACAAAGATTGGCAGGAAGGTTTACGGCAAGGGAAGCTTCGTTATCCAGGGAAGTGACGAAGCCCTGCTTAACAGGATCGTCAAAGAATCGCTCACCGAACCCGGAACAGCTGAAAAGGCCTCCGGGCTCCCGCTTAAAGATATCGTCGATGCCCCGTATAGCCCTGGTGGAGACTTACTTCAGCGACATGGACGCCGGCTGGACACGTTATCTTTTTGATACCTATGAATTACCCTATACAGTGATCCGTCCCGGAGAATTTGAAAAGACTGATTTCACAAAGGACTATGATATCATCATCTTTCCGTCATCAGGCAAGACGGTGCTCATGAACGGCAAGCCCGGCAATGAAAGCAGGTCCGCCATGAGCAATTATCACCCCGATTATCAGAAGGGAATAGGCAAGAAAGGGATGGAGAAGCTGCTGCTTTTCATTAATAACGGAGGCAAAGTCATTTCATGGGGCCAGTCGACAGACCTCTTTACGGGCATGCTTGAGATAACTGACGGTGAGAAGAAGGAAGAGTTTGTCCTGCCTTTCACCAATATTGCCGAGCAGGCACAGAAAGACGGGCTTGCCATTCCGGGATCATGGGTTCGTATGACCGTGAAACAGGATCATCCGCTCACTTACGGGATGCCGGCAGAGACAGGCATATTTTACAGGGGACAGCCTCTCTGGACGACCAGTGTGCCGCGGTTTGACATGGACCGCCGGGTGATAGGCGCTTTCCCTGACGACAATCTGATCATCAGCGGTTTTGGCGAAAACGAAGAAAAGATAGCCGGCAAGGCTGCCATGATCTGGATTAAAAAAGGAAAGGGACAGATCGTTCTTTATGCCTTTAATCCCCAGTTCAGGGCATCAACGCCTGCCACATACAAGCTGTTGTTCAATGCTCTTTTTCTTCCGGCTGCAGAATAGAGCAACGCTTATTTTATGAAAATAATCTGGAAGTATCTCAAGCCTTTCAAAGGCTTGCTGTTTCTTGCAATGGGTCTGGCGGCCATTTCGCAGGTGCTTGACCTGATTGACCCGATCATCTTTGGAAAGATCATCGACCTGTATGCCGTCAATACCGGTGGCCGGAGCGAGCATGAGCTCATCAGAGGCGCATTGCGACTGCTGGCACTGGCTGTCGGGGTAGCCCTGGTGGCAAGGCTGGCACGCGCATTCAATGAATATGTCACCCGGATGGTTGTTCAGAAATTCGGACTGTCGGTTTTCGATGAAGGACTGAAACATACCCTTCGTCTTCCCTACCATGAATTTGAAGAGACCAGCAGCGGGCATGTGCTTTCTGTCCTCCAGAAGGTACGGCAGGACAATGAGCGGTTCATAAGCTCATTTGTTTCCACCCTGTTCACTTCTGTTGTAGGCATTGCTTTTCTGATCTGGTATGCAGTCACCAAAAGCTGGGCGCTGATACCCGTTTTTCTGATAGGGGTTGTTGTTCTTGGCGGGCTTACCGGATTGCTGAGCAAGAAGATTAAGACTATCCAGCGCTCAGTCGTCAAGGAGACCAATAAGATGAGCGGTTCAATAACCGAGATCGCTGAGGAATATTGAGCTGGTGAAGAGCCTGGGACTGACGTATCCGGAGATCCGGCGCCTGAAAACCTTCACACAGAAGATCTATGGCCTTGAGATGGATAAGGTTAAAAGGATCAGGTCACTCACTTTCCTCCAGAGTTCCGTATTGCTTTTTCTCAGGGAATCGATCCTTTTCATTCTCTTATGGCTCATATTCCGTAACATGCTTACCACGGGTGAACTGATCTCAATGCAGTTCATCTCCACACGTATCCTTTTTCCCTTGCAGGACCTTGGTAGTATTATCCTTGCTTACCGTGAAGCAGAGGCATCGCTTCAGATTTTTAACAATCTGATGCAGAAAGAGACGGAGTACAGGCCGGAAGATCCGGTTGAAATCGGGGATATTGAAAATCTCTTTTTTGACCAGGTCAGTTTTCGCTACAAAAAAGCTGATACAGATGCCATTGAAGATCTCTCTTTCAGGGTCAGGAGGGGAGACACGATTGCTTTTGTTGGTCCTTCCGGTTGCGGCAAGTCGACGCTGGTTAAGCTCCTGGTTGGATTGTATACTCCAACAAAAGGCACTATTTACTATGATGATGTCCCGGCGAGGGAAATCCGTTATAACCAGATGCGCCGGCAGCTGGGGTTTGTCACGCAGGACACGCAGCTCTTCTCCGGCACCATCAGGGAGAACATGCAGTTTGTCAAGCCTGATGCAACAGATGAAGAGATCTATGAGGCATTGAGAAAAGCCTCTGCCATCAGGCTGGTGGAGAGCTCACCCAAGGGGCTGGATACACTCCTCGGTGAGGGTGGAAAGATGGTCTCCGGAGGTGAGAAGCAAAGGCTGGCCATTGCCCGTGCGCTGATACGCAACCCTAAGCTCCTTATCTTCGATGAGGCTACCTCGGCGCTGGATTCCATCACTGAGGAAGAGATCACGAAAACGCTCAGGGAGATCTCTGCCGGGAAAAAGCAGATCACCCTGATGATAGCGCACCGCCTTTCGACCATCATGCACGCAGACAGGATCTATGTTCTGGAAAAGGGAAAGATAATTGAGGAAGGTACTCATGATATCCTGCTGGGCCGGAAAGGCCTCTATTATGCGATGTGGAGGCAGCAGATAGGTGAGAGGATTACTGTCCCGCATAACGTCCGCAAAAAAGAACAGCTTGTTACAGAGAGCCTGGAGCATGGAGAACAGGACATTACCGGAAACGGTCATTAAGCATCTCTTTACTACCGGCTGTCGATTACGGCTGGCTAAACTTACCGGCAGTCTGCTGCAGATAAATAAACTCAGATGAAATATACTGATCCGGCTGACGTTTTTCTACTTTAGCCTTTGAAAACACATTAAGCAATGAAGAAAGTTCTGATTCTGATAGTCTTAATCTCGACTTCGTTAATTGTCAGAGGAGAGGAACCATTGGCCTACGAGTCGTCTCCGCAGGATTATCCGGGCAAAGTCAATAAAAAATACAAACCCAAATCTGTGGCGGCTCACTTTCCGAAGTGGGCAGTACATTCAAATTTGCTGGGGTTTGTCCAGTTCGGCCCTGTTGTGAGTGGCGAGTACAATTTTACAAGGCACTTCGCGCTGAATGCTCATGTTCGGTTCCCATCCGTTGGCGCCCTTACAAAAATACTGTATGAGGCTGATGTTGACCGTGGCGGAAGGCCTGACCAATTTTCCGGCATTGCCTTTGGCGGCGGCCCCATGTATTTCTTTAATCTGAAGAAGGACAGGGCATATGCAGGCATAATGTTTGAATATGAAATTGCAGATGCGCTTTATATGGAAGACTTATGTCAATGAGTGGAGCCAGGATAACAAAAAGATGATTCTGATGCTTAACAGCGGTTACAGGTTCAGGTTTGGACAGAAGATCATTCCAGGGGCGCACAGGCAGTTTGACAAATTCATAAGGGAGGCATTGTTTGTCAACACCGGAATTTACGTTGGTGCAGCACGGAATCAGTTTGTCTGGAAGTAAACGATCCTATCCCGAGGCCGATACTACACCGAGTGAAGGCACAGAAATAAAACCTTTCGGAATGCTCGAGGTGTCTGTGGGACTTGAATTCTAGGCCTGCGGTTATAGCCGGACAGAATTCGTCCGGTATGGTTTACTTCTTTGGTTTAATTACTTCAAGTTTCGTTTTGTCGACACCCTCTATATTTTTAGTGTCTTCAGTTTCCCTCCTAGGTAGCAAGGTTAATATTCCATTTTGATAATACCCTCAAATGTATTTGTAATGTTGGTAGAAATTCCACGCTAACGGAAACTCTTTTATTGGCCTGAACATCTGTACCAAACCCAGGTGTGGAGAGACATTGCCTTCTAAAACGAATAATTCATCATTTGATAATATTATATCCCAGCCTACATATTTCAGATAAGGCATTCTTCTGGCCATTTCAAGTATTCTCCTGACCAGATTTTCCCAATCTGGTATTTTTTCATTGCATATGGGATTTAAGCTGACAGGATGTACCTTATGGATTTCTTTCTCGCCAGATGCTGAGAAACGAATGCCGTGACTTAATATTCCATCATCAAGATCAATAATGGCACCCATTCCTCCCTGACTTATATTATCTATATCACCCGACTGTTGTGAACCGAATCTATGAACCGCATAAGCTATGAATGGTTGCTTTGTATCGGGATCAATCATGGTTGCTATGCGCATCGAATTGACAGATCCTGCATAGATCTTATTAGCGAAGCCTTTTTGGATGAATTTTTCCTGTATTAAATAATCATCCAGGTTTCTAAGGGTATCAACCAGCTTATCCCAATCTATTTTTTTGTTGTCAACCAGATAAAGATCATCCTTCTTTTTAATAAGCATAATTCCTTTCCCGCCATCCCCTGAAATTGGTTTAAGAAGGAGGTCATTTCTTTCCCAGATAAGGTAACAACGAGAGAAAATTTCCTTGAACAATTTCTTTCTTCAGTGATTTTAAATACCCCTTTTCGATAAATCCAACGCTTTCGACCACATGTAATTTATCTAAACCGTTAATTATTGTCTTAATATGTTTTTCAAAAAGGATTTTGTTAGACAGTATTGCATTGAAACTGCCATTCAATGTTCTTTTCTGGTAATTATTCCGTGCCGGCACATAATTTCTATGATCATTAATTGCGAGATCGTACCATATATACTCATATGGCAGAAACCCGTGTCTGAAACACCGGATCTTTTCCTTCAGCTTCAGTTTATTTAATTCATTAGGATACAAGAACTCAGGAAGATAAATACTATCAAAATATTGTTTAGGCATGAAAATCTTACATAGTGCAATAAAAACAGCCACAGCTTTCCTTCTGACTCTCTTCATTAAATTATCTGCTATTTCTTGATTATAAGTCATTATTTACTGTATATGTTGCATATTTTGATCTTCATTAATAAAATGCAGATCGACATATTCAACAAATCCCATAATCGAAAACGGCCTGATCAATCCCGATATTAAATTAAACCAAAAAATTCAATTAATCGCTTAAGTAGAGAAGGAATCCGGCATAAAGGCATTATGCACGAAATCTTAGCACCCGAAAAGCATGAAAGGGCGTCATGCCGGGATCCGGATGTAATTAGATAATACGTTCGGCATTAGGTTAGGCCTAACTTCAGGGTATTGTCTGCAATATTAAATTTTAATAAATAATTTATTTTTATAGAGCCAGTAACAGAGATACCACATTGCCGCCCACACAGACAGACTGGTGATTACCTCCACCGTCAGGTCACCTGCCCATGAAAACAACATCCTGCTGAACGGAGCGATCATCCTGCCTATAAAATTTGCTCCGCCAAGTGAAAAAAACATATAAATGAAGATGCTGTTCATCCCTACTATTATGAACATTTTCGATCCCCCGGTGAATAATTTCTTCACATCAATCAGCCAGTAACTGAAACAGAGAGCCAGTATTGTCCATCCTCCGCTGGCAAATACAAATGAGGATGTAGCGATCTTCTTTATAATAGGAGTTATATTCAGGAGATCGAGAGAGTATCCGATAACCAGGGCAGATACACCTGCAATAACCAATATCTGAATTTTCTTTGCTGTTGATTTATCACTCATCAGAAGCTTACCGCAGAGAACACCCCAGACCGTATGAGCCGTTGTAGAAACAAAATTCAATGTTGCCCAGGTGCTGGCCTTATCCACGCCTTCAATCTTGTTATTGAACCAGGCCCCGAGATTTTCAAAATTTACCCAGGGGTGATTAAACCCTTCAACCGGAAAGAAACGGTATGCCAAGTCAATCAATAACAGAATTACAAGTGTGAATATCAGCTGAAATTTCCAGCTTTTCTTCATTATCAGAAACGCCACCAGATAGGTAACTGCCAATTGGGCAAGGACATTCTGAAACTGAAACACCAGTTCCCCTGCTTCGATGACATAAAGGGCCCATCCGAAGAACAGCAAAAGGAATGAACGTTTAAATGCATGTAGGGTAATTGTTTTGTTGCTGTCGCCTTTCTTAAGCCGGTTAGCCACTGCAAAGGGAATGGCAACGCCCACAATAAACATAAAGAAGGGCTGTATCAGATCCCAGAAATGCAATCCATGCCATTCATGGTGGCTGAGCTGTGTTCCAAGGAATTGAATAAACCCATTGTCAAACTCAAGGAACCGTTCATAAAGCAGAGAAGCTTCACCAGCCAACAGGAACATTGTAAATCCGCGAAAGAAATCCACGGAGGTTACCCGGTCGGTAAAAGGGGAACTTTTTGGCGGAAGGGTTGTGCTCATACTATCTGATTCAATCGGCTATTTGCTGCTCTTATTCATCACTACAGGGATTCTCTCACTGAAGTCCGGCAAGGGTGTGACAAGGTTACCAACATCAGACCAGTCAGAATTCATAATACTCATGGAAAATGACATGGCATCGGAATTGATTTTAAAGACTTCTCTTGAAATACCAAATTCCATTTTTATTGTATTGTCTTCTTTGACAATATAACCAGGCTTGATTGCATTTTCATCGTCAAAACCCATGAAGGGCCAGCCAGGGTCTCCGTTAACCATATCAACATAACTCGGGGCAAACCACCCTCCATCGTATAAATTCCCTTCACATCCATAATCGACACCCATTTCCTTCATTGAGAAACCGGTTGAGACAGCGTTGTCAACATCCATATATACACCGAAAATATGATCTACTATGCCGGCATCTTCTGCAATTGAATCAAATTCAACATACAGATAAACGTAATTGGCATCGTAATCCACTTTACCGGTAGTGATTGCACCTTTTCCTGACAGCAGGAAATCAGGATATGTCACCCCAAGCCAGTCGTCGAAAGAGCCATCCTCAAGATCAATTACAGAGGGTTTATCGACCCTCAGAACAGTATGAAAAATATATGATGTGCCGTCAAGTGCACCATTCATTGTAATAACATAATTACCTATCGCATTGTAAGTATGCTCTACTGAGTCACCGGCAACGACAGGTGAGTTATCTCCAAAATCCCAGGAAATATCTGTTGCACCTTCCGTAGCATTTGCAAAGGTTACATTTAACCCGTCATAATATGAACGGAAATCCAGCGGGGGCGTGTCCTCGAGATTATATTCTCCCGTTTTGCTGCATGACACTGACAAAAGCAAAAGAAATGCAGCAAGAAATATTTGTATTTTTATGTAGGATTTCATAGCGTTTGAATTATAAGTTTGGTACGCAAAGATTGTTTGTACTGATCTCACTTGATGGGATCGGGTATATCAGTTCAGGATCATTAAATGGGAAAAATACACCCGGAGCAGCAATGCCAGGCTCACTTCCTGACGGCACACCGTTAAAATTGTCAAGGTGGAATCCCCAGTAATTACGAACAACATCCTTTTCGTTCCTCAGAAGGTCAAATATCCGGTGTCCCTCAAATGCCAGTTCAATCCTTCTTTCTTTAAGCACCAGATCGACAATTTCTCCACTTGTAATTGACGCTTCATCATACAGGTAATCGTCTATGCTTTCACCTTCAGGAATGATAAGCCGGTTTTCGAGTAACCAGTTCAGATCAGCAACAGCGCTGGGAACATCTGCTTGTTTAGCGTACGCTTCTGCCCTGTTCAGAATAATCTCAGCCAGCCGGAACATGACGGGAGAACTAAGTGTGGGCGATCCGTCCTGTCCTGAAAATTTGCTGATATAGAACATATTAACACCATTTTTCACAATAGCTTCATCTGTTACAATATACTTCCATCGCTGATCAATGTCGGTCATGCTTGTCCCAAAGCCCATGTCTTCGAGTATCGAGGAACTTGCTCCTTCCTCTGCCCAGCAGTTGTTACCGTTAAATATCATTGATGCTACTGACCCGTTGAGCTGGTCATCGATCAGGTTAAAGGGGATAATCCAGACACTTTCAGATCCTGATTTTGCATCTGCAAAATAACCCGGATAGCTTTCCGGCGATTCCAGTTCAAACATTTCTGAATTGATAAGCTTGTCAGAATATATTATACAACTGTCCAGCTCACCCTTATACAGATAAACGCGTGAGAGCATTGCCCATACTGAATAGATACTTGCAAACCTGTGGTTTTCATTATCCCTTTCGGAGGGCATCTCCTCACTCATAACTGACTTCTGCAGTTTTCAGGCTGCTGATAATATATCTGTAAGTTTCCTCAAGGGTTGCTCTTGCCTCAGGCATATTGTCTGACTTGCTGTCGCGGATAATTACCCCCGGAGCTGATTTATTTGCGTCGCTGTAAGGTTTGGCATAAAAACGAACAAGGTTATGAGTTGCAAATGCCCTGAGAAAATAACTTTCTCCCTTAAGCTGATTGGTGAATGGATCATCACCTTTCAGATCGGCCATTGATATTGCGACATTTGCCCCGTAGATAATTTTATAAGACATCTCCCAGAAATAATTGATATTTGACTTCTCGGCACTTCTGTCCTTATACCTGAAACTGTTGATCAGGTCGTCTTCTGTTTTGTACGCACAAACGATGTCATCGCTGGCAAAATCACTCATCTGATAATACTGGCGGAGATAGCAGTTGTTGCCGCTCGACTCTTTAAAAATGGCATACAAGCCATTAACAAGACTTGACAGTCCGTCTGAGGTGGTAGTGATCTGCTCACTGGTAAGGGCATCCTGGGGTATAACATCCAGTTCACACTGAGTAAGTGTAAATGCAAAAAGCAGCAGTCCTGTGTATTTATATATCTTCTTCATGTCTTTATTTTATTAAGGTCAGAAACGAATATTAAGACTTATCACATACTGCCGGTTATTCGGATATTTGAATTCAGCATATCCCGGGAGGTTTCCGGAACCCGGTTCAATGGATACTTCAGGGTCCTGTCCCCAGAAATTGGTAAAGGTATAGATGTTATCCCCGGCGATGGAAACAGTCATGCCACTGAGTTTTAGTTTTAAGACCGTCTCTTGCGGAAGCTCATAGGAGAGAGTGATATTCCTTACTTTCAGGAAGCTGCCATCATCTATGAAGCGTGTCGAGGGGTCGAATGAATTCCTTGCGTTCTGTGGCAGCGGTTTTGTAGCTATATCTCCTGGTTTCTGCCATAGTCTGTAGTCATCACGAGGCATCATGACATTGAATTGTGTCTCCTGCAGATCATGGTCGACATACCTTCGGAAATAATTAAATATTTTATTACCTGACAGGTAGGAGAAATTGCCTCTCAGGGAAAATGACCTGTACCTGAGATCGGTTGCAAATCCTCCCTGAAACTTAGGCATAGGTGTTCCGTATTCTACATATCTGGCATCCTGGTATTCATGGGTTATCTCACCGTCATTGCCCACCCAGAGCATGGTTCCGTCTGCCGGATCGATTCCGGAGAATTCTTTAGCATACCATGAATATAAAGGTGCACCGTCATGGTAAATCTGAGTTACACCGTACGAATTAGCAGTCAGGATTGTGTCATTTCCAAACCCCGACAATTCGTTCCTGTTATAACTGCCTGATAAGTCAACTGACCAGGTGAAGTTGCCGCTTTTAACAATAGCTGCGGATACGCTTAGCTCGACTCCGGTGTTCAGATCTTCACCGATGTTTTGCCATTGGGTTCTGAAACCACCCGAAGGAGGCAATGCTCTTTCAACCAGCAGATCTTTTGTCATGTTCCTGTAGAAATCCACTTCGATATCCATTCTTTTGAATAATCCGATCTCAAGTCCGATGTTATACTGATCAGTTTGTTCCCAGGTGAGATCGGGATTGGCCATCTGAGTAGGGACAGCTGCCGGCTGGCCATCATACTGGGATGAAAAGCTAAACATTTCCATATACCGGTACGGACCAATATCCTTCATGCCTGTCTTACCCCAGCTGGCCTTGAGTTTAAGATTTGAGACTGCAGGGATATTTTTTATAAAATCTTCATTACTGATCAGCCATGCAGCAGAAACACTCGGGAACATTGCAGTCCTTTTATTCGGTGCAAACTGTGACGATTGGTCAATACGGTAAGAAGCAGAAAGGAAATACTTCTGGAGGTAATTATAGTTTACCTGTGATATGATCGATTGCATGACCGACCTGGAAGGTGTACCCTCAATCATGTACTGGCCTGATGCAACAGATGGAACTCTCAGTCCTTCGGGGATACCCATGCCTGACCCCATGATATAATCATCATTGCCTCCCTGGGCTTCAAATCCCACCAGACCGGTTAATGAATTGTTTCCCTTGCTGAAATTAAATTTCAGTAAGTCCGTAGTTATTCCGCCATAATTGAAGCCGCTCTGGGAACTTACATAGCCTGTTCCAAAATATGAAAGATTATCAGCTGCTGCTGAATAATAGGTCTGATCCATGTAGGAATAGGCGCTCAACCTGTTTGAAGAGGAAAATGTCAGCCACTTCAGAATATTAATACTCAGGGTAATATCGTAATCAAACCCAAAAGATTTATTGCTTAACTCTGAATTTTCTGCAGCCTGGATCGGGTTTATCTTGTCTTTTGACCATATGTCTTCAGCAGTTTTAAAACTTCTTGCATTGCCATCCTCATCATAAGGATCATCCCACGGCATGCTCGTATACGAATAATAGATATTCATATAATCTGTGCCCAGGTTTTTCGACCCGCTTAGATTGATATTGTTCGTCAGGGTAACTCTGTCAGAAAACCTGTAAGTAGTATTAGCCCTGAGATTGGCCCGCTTATAGTTGGAATTTATGAAAGTGCCATTTTCATTGTAATAGCTGGCGCCCAGATAATAGGATAGCTTATCTGCTTTGCCAGAAGCTGAGAGAAAGTAGCTCTGTATCAGTGCAGGCTTAAAGGTTTCAGACAGCCAATCCGTATTGACATCGAGCAGTGATTCGGGCCTTGCCTCCTTGAATTTTCTGTCATCCACGACAAACAGCACCGGATCACGGAAATACTCCCGGTGATATGAATATAAAGTTTTACTGTCCATCATTTTTACATTTCCATGATCGGCCATGCGAAATCCATCGACTGCCTTAAACTCGAACGTGGCCTTATCTGACCTGGCTTGCTTTGTTGTTACTACTATAACTCCTCCGTTTGCCTGGGAACCGTACATTCCTGTTGCCCCGGCATCTTTAAGCACTGTTATGGTCTCAACGTCATTGGGATCAAAAGAACCGCCTATAATTCCATCCACGACATACAGGGGACCCTGTGGTGCACTGAAAGACGAGATTCCCCTGACGCGGATTTCGGAATCTGCCCCCGGAGCGCCGGAGCTGTTGATGACCTGGATACCTGAGACTTTTCCCTGCAGCATGCTTCCGATGTCATTGGTAGTAACATCCATGAATTTATCAGCAGTGAGTGTAGTTACCGCACTGGTAATTTCACTTCGTTTTTTGGAGCTGTATCCCATTACGACTACACTTTCAAGAGTTGTAATATCAGGTTCCAAAACGACGTCAATAATAGTTCTGTTATTTACGGCTATTTCCTGGGTGACGAAACCAAGAAAACGAAACACCAGAACATCTTCAGCACTCCTTACTGTAATGTTATAAGTACCGTCAGATCCTGTTGCAGCACCCTGACCGGTGCCCTTGATCAGGACATATACTCCAGGTAAGCCCTGGTTATCGTCAGCAGAGATTACCTTTCCTTTTACAGGGATTTGCCCGTAAACGGAGGCGCAGGCTGTAATTAAGATTAAAAACAGTCCAGCTTTTCTGATTTGTCGGAAAACGAATTTCATAGGTCAGAAGGTTATTTTTATTAAAGATAATTTTAACTTTCAATATGTCTTCTCAGGTTAAGCAAATTTAACAATATTGCCTGGTAAGTATTCTGCTTTGCATTCGGGTCTGATTGCGAGCTGATGCAAGGTTTTATGCACCTTATTGCCGTGTATAAACAAGATAATATTACCAAGCTCCCGGAAATAAATCCGGGGTGATTCTAAAAATACTTGTATTTAGTTCAACTAAGGCGTAATTTTGATAAAGGACTAAACAGTAATCTGATGTCAAGCATAATCCCGGGCTACGAATATGACATCTTTATCAGCTACCGTCAGAAGGACAATAAGTATGACGGCTGGGTGACGGAATTTGTCGAGAATCTAAAACGCGAACTCGAGTCGATGTTTAAAGATGAGATAAGTGTGTACTTCGACATTAACCCCAGTGACTATCTTCTGGAGACATATGATGTGGATGCTTCTTTGAAAGACAAGCTGAAATGCCTGATCTTTATTCCGATTATTTCTCGAACTTACTGTGATCCAAGGTCATTTGCCTGGGATCATGAATTGAAAGCTTTTATAAGTAAAGCTTCAGCTGATCAGTTCGGGTTTAAAGTGAAGCTTCCTAACGGGAATGTCGCAAACAGGGTACTTCCAATAAGGATTCATGACCTGGATGCTTCTGATACAATGCTTTTTGAAGCGGTAGTCGGAGGAGTTATGAGATCGATTGATTTTGTCTATAAGGAAACCGGGGTGAACCGGCAGTTACGGGCAAAGGATGATGATATAATTAAAAATCCGGGGCAGATCCTTTATCGTGACCAGATAAATAAAGCCGCCCTTGCAATCAGGGACATTATTGAAAGTATGAAATCCCCTGCAGCTCCGGAAAAGGCAAAAGAGAAGGGAATTCAGTCTGAGGCGGAGACTAAGGCAAAAGATATTTTACGAAAAGAACCGGCCTCAACTGGAAACAATGAAAAAAAAGAAAACTTTCAGCCTGACGGAGTTAAACCTGAGCAGAAAGAGAAGTCAAAACGTTTGCTGTTTAAGGCAAAGGTTCTGGTACCAGGTGTCCTGATGATGTCTTGCAATTCTTATAACAGTATCTCTCCTCTTAAATCACCATTCAAAAGTGAAATGGGCCAAGGAAAAGGCCCTGCCTGACATTGAACGACTTTACAATGAGTTTAAGTTTACTGAAGCTTTTAACCTGTTGCAGAAAGCAGAAAAATATATTCCTGATGACCCTGAATTAAAAAACTGGGCTACCCGTATTGTTAAGAAAGTTACCATAATAACCGATCCTCCGGAGGCAGAAGTCTTCATAAAAGAGTATTCCGATACTGACGGGGGATGGAAGAAAATAGGCACCACGCCAGTTGACACTATGCGGCTTCCCTTTTTTACATTCTACCAGGTAAGATTTGAAAAGCCGGGCTATGATACTGTTTTTGCTGTAACAGTAACATCTATAGACACTTTGTACCGGAAGCTGTTGGAAACAGGAAAGACACCCCAGGGTATGGTATATGTAGATGGATATTATGATGAAGAGAAATTTACCTTTAGTAATGAGTTTGGATTCTTCATGGATAAATATGAGGTGACAAATAAGCAATACAAAGAATTTGTTGATAAAGGCGGTTACAGAAATAGAGATTACTGGAAAAACACATTTATCAAAAATGGCAAAACGCTGACATGGGAAGA
This sequence comes from uncultured Bacteroidales bacterium, assembly GCA_963732575.1. Taxonomy (GTDB): domain Bacteria; phylum Bacteroidota; class Bacteroidia; order Bacteroidales; family VadinHA17; genus SR-FBR-E99. Next base: position 58,118 of record CAVTAA010000012.1, on the reverse strand, counting down.
GGCAATTGCTGAATTTACAGACAGAACCGGCCGGCCGGGACCTTCTACCTGGGAAGCCGGTGATTATCCCGACGGACACGATAATTACCCTGTATCAGGTGTAAGCTGGTATGAGGCTGCAGCCTATGCCGGGTTTGCGGGGAAGGAACTGCCAACTGGTGATCACTGGGATAGTGGAGTGGGACTATACTGGAATTCGATTTATCAAGACCTTGGGCCCAGGATATTTCCATTAAGTAACTTCAATGGCAAGAATACTGAACCTGTTGGAAAAAATCCCGGCCTGACAGTTTTTGGCCTATATGATATGGCAGGAAATGTAAGGGAATGGAACTGGAATGAGACATCTGTCGGCAGGATTATTTCAGGGGCAGGATATGATGAGTCCACTTATCTGTTTACAATCTGGAATCAACTCCCGCCTTTTGACCGTTCCGCGCAAAACGGTTTCAGATGCGTAAAATATATTGATAAGGAAAAAATACCGGCAAGCGCTTTCAGATTGATTGATCCGGGTGAAAATATTGATTATTCCAAAGAAATACCCGTTTCAGACGCTATTTTTAAAGTTTATAAAAACCAGTTCCTTTATGACAGCACTGCCCTGAATGCTGTTGTTGAAGATAGAGATGAGAGCGCTGATGACTGGAATGTTGAGAAAATCACTATTGATGCGGCTTATGGTGGCGAAAAAATGGCTTTATATCTTTATCTTCCCAAAAATAGCCCTCCTCCTTACCAAACCTTGATCTTTTACCCTGGTTCTTATGCTGAGAATGATAACAAATTTGACATTGACGACAATGTTGTATCATGGTTTTTTGATTTTGTTCTGAAGAGCGGAAGGGCAATTATTTATCCGGTTTATAAAGGAACGTTTGAAAGAATTGACGGTCAGAATCCTTCTTATTTGAGCCATCAGCACACAGAGCGGCTGATTATGTGGGTAAAAGATTTCAGCAGGACAATTGATTACCTTGAAACCAGGAAAGATATAGATTCAAATAACCTTGGTTATTACGGACACAGCTGGGGAGGATATTCTGGGAAGTATAATACCGGCAGTGGAAACACGCCTGGACGTCAACATTTTACTTGCCGGTGGATTTTTTAAAGCGCTTCCGGAAGCAGACGCAATAAATTATATAACAAGAATAAAAGTTCCCACTCTTATGTTAAATGGGAAATATGACACATTTTTTGAACTGGAGACTAATATCAAACCATTTTTCAATTTCCTGGGCACTCCTGAAAAAGACAAACGTCTGGTTCTTTACGAGACTGCTCACTATGTGGCAAAAGCCGATATGATAAAAGAGGTATTAGGCTGGCTTGATAAGTATTTTGGTCCGGTGAATTATCAGTCAGACAAATGATGAATGTTTAAAATTATCCGATCCGATCAGCTAGCAGGTTCGGTCGGACGCTAATGAATTGCAGAAATATTAAATTCTATAAAATGAAAGTTATAGCCATAAACGGAAGTCCTGACAAAAAAGGAAACACTTTTAATGCATTGAACATGGTTGGCAAAGAACTGGAAGCAGATGGTATTGATTTTGAGATACTTCATATCGGCCATAAATTGATTCATGGTTGCACCGCCTGTCGTAAATGTATCAAAAACAAAGATGAAAAGTGCGTCATTAAAACAGATGACCTTAATGAATGGATACAGAAAATTAAAAAAGCTGATGGTATTATCCTGGGTTCACCGGTCTATTATTCAGGCATAGCGGGGACAATGAAAAGTTTTCTGGACCGGTTATATTTTGTTTCCGGAGCAAACGGAAACCTGTTACGCCATAAAGTTGCAGCTGCGGTGGTAGCGGTCAGAAGAACAGGAGGTTCGGCTACCCTTGACAGTCTGAATCATTACCTTGCATATTCCGAAATGATAATTGCAACATCTAATTACTGGAATGTAATTCATGGATCAGGTGCAGGTGAGGTTGCCCGAGATGGTGAAGGGAAACAGATTATGCAGGTGCTGGGAAAGAACATGGCATGGTTGTTAAAGATGAAAAAAGCCACGGAGAACAAGATTGACCCGCCGAAAAAAGAAAAGAAAGAATACACTAATTTTATCAGGTAACGATAAGATCCATGACAAGGATAAATTACTCAAGCGGGGAGGTTAGACTGACCTTTCATTAAACCTGCTTTTACCTGTATACTTTCTATATTTACACTCCAAAGTTTTATTACACCTTATAGCAGTATGGGAAAAGAAGAGATCGAACTGATCCTTGAGGAGCAGAAGAAATTTTTTGCATCAGGCAAAACACTCGATATAAATTACAGGCTTGAGAACCTTAGGAAACTCAGGTCGCTTATCCTCAGTCATGAGGAGGAGCTCAGTGAGGCTCTCCGCAAGGACTTTCATAAGCCTCATTTTGAGGTGCTTGGAACAGAGTCCAGGTTTGTTGTCGCCGAGCTCAACATGATAATTCGCAAACTTGGAAAGTGGGCAGACAGACAAAGAGTAAGAACTTCCCTGGTCAATTTTGCAGGACGAAGCTATATCATGCCCCAGCCGTACGGACAAGCACTGATTTTGTCTCCCTGGAATTACCCGTTCCAGCTTTCCATGGGGCCGGCTATAGGCGCTCTGGCAGCCGGCAACTGTGTAATACTGAAGGTCTCACAGAAGGCTGCTCATACCGGGGAGGTCATTGCAAAGATACTCAGTCATTTCCCGAAAGAGCTTATAGCTATTATAAGAGGCGAGCACTCACTGAGCGATTACCTGCTGAATTACAAGTTTGATTATATCTTCTTCACAGGAAGTCCGGCGGTTGGGAAAAAGGTGATGGCAAAAGCTGCTGAGAACCTCACACCTGTCACGCTGGAGCTGGGTGGCAAAAACCCCTGTGTTGTCGCTGCCGATGCTAGGCTGGACTATGCAGCAAAAAGGATTGCCTCCGGGAAATTCATAAATGCCGGTCAGACATGCATAGCACCGGATTATCTGCTTATCGATGCGAAGGTAAAGGACCGGTTCCTTGCGCTTATTGTCAGTGAACTGAAATCGTTCTATGGCGAAAATCCGGCTGGGAGTGGGGACTATTGCCGGATAATCAATTCTGAAAAGGCCGCGAAGATGGAATTACTCATGAAAGCGGGGAGGATCATTACAGGCGGTGACATTGATCCTGAGAAATGTTACGTGGCGCCTACAATAATTACCGATATCAAACCTGATGATCCTGTGATGCAGGATGAGATATTCGGCCCAATTCTGCCGGTGATCACCTTCACTGATTTCAGCGAGGTTTATTCTGTGATCAGCAGGCATCCGAAATCGCTGGCTGCTTATATTTTCACAGGCAGCAAGAAGCTTGCAAGGGAGTTCCTGTCGCGGACTCAAAGTGGTTCGGCAGCAGTTAACGACACCGTGATGCAGATTGCTTCACCGTACATGCCTTTCGGGGGAATCGGGCCCAGTGGAATAGGCAGGTATCACGGAAGGAAGTCATTCGAGGAGTTCTCCAACATGAGAACAGTTATGGAAAAATCGAATCTGATCGATATCCCGGTACGTTATCCGCCATACACATCCTTTAAAGAAAAAATGCTAAAGCTTCTGATGAGATAAAAAGGTCAAAAAGTAAATTCAGGTGTGATTAATCCCCGCGTTGCGGGGTTTGTGAAAATATTCCAGGACTTGAGTGTCTCATATCAAATCATCTGATTTGGATCCTGTTCGGTACCAAAGAACCGATTCCCCTTCAATCCTGTCAGTTGCTGGCAAATCCTGAGTTCCTCCCCCTCAATGGATATGTTCGTTTCACCATTTCTGAAACGGTTCAGAATATTACTCATTATAGTGAATTCCTGTCTGCCCAACTTATACTTACGGAGGAATATCATTGCGAAAATCAGGAATGTGATGGGTATGGCGCAGAAAAGAATGCGTATGCCCCAGTCTGTTGTTGGTGAAATGTTTCCTGAGCTGACAGCCTCCTTACTATAACCGATCACATCCAAAGCGATGCCAAGTGCACCAACTACTATACCTCCGGATAGTTTACGCAAGAAGGTAGATACACCTGAGTATAGCCCCTCCCTGCGACGTCCGGTAATAAGTTCATCCACATCGGCTATGTCGGGTAAGGCAGACCATGAGAAGAGATTGCATCCGGCACCTCCAACCCCGATGAGCGAGCAGATCGATATTACAATAATATCCGGTGTGGCAGGGGTCAGGAACAATATGGCAATGCTGGCAGCAATCCACAGTCCGGCGGAGATATAAGCCGGAGCAGTCTTGCCCTTTTTCTGAGCCACCTGCGAGAAAATTCCGATAAAAACGAGCTGGGTGAAAAGGATAGTTCCCATAATCGGGACGAAAAGTTCCTCCTTCTTCAATGAAACCGTCAGGAAATAAACAGCCAGTGTCATAACTGTATCAATAGCCATCTGACAGAGAATGAATACTTTTACATAAGTACGGTAGGAACGGTTTTTGAGTACTACCAGCCAGTCCTTCAGGGATGTTACAGGACTTGGTTTAATCTCATTTTCCCATGTACCAAAAAACACTGCCAGCCAACCTATGGCGAATACCACTCCAAAAGTAAGCCCCATCATAAGGTATCCCTGCCTGGGATCGGTGTAGGCTCCGGTGATCAGCGCCGGAACAATGGCACATAAGATGGCAGCTCCGGCAGAAAATCCAAGGCGCATACCGGTGAATGCACTGCGCCTGTTATAGTCCCTTACCATGTCTGACAGAATGGCGTTGTAGGGAACCATCACAATGGTGAAAGCAGTGGAAAAGAACATGTAAGATAGCGAATAGTATATGAATTTGGCAGTGGTTCCGGTGATACCAAAACCGTACCATAGCATTACCCATGATACGAATACAGGAATGCTGCCCAGCAGGAAATATATGCGGCGACGACCAAAACGGGATCGGGTTCTGTCTGACAGCTGCCCCATAAAGGGGTCGGTAATGGCATCCCAGGCTTTACCAATGAAAACGATGATGCCGGCAAGTGTTCCGGAGAACCCCTCAACATTTGTCAGGTAAACCAGCAGCAGTAAGCCTACAATTATAAAGGCTCCTCCTCCATAGATATCGCCACAGGCATAGGCAATCTTGCTGAATAGTTCTTTTCTGTTTTTCATGTTTCAGGATTCTTTTCATAGTATGTATCCCGGATAAGTCGGATTGCAAGCACCCATTTCATCATCATCCTGACATCGTCCAGCACGAAACGCCGGATGTCAGGTCCCCTGGCTATCTCGAAGTACTCTCCGGCAGCAAATGGTACCATAAGGATATCTTTCATTTCAAAGGACTGGATAACCATTCTGTCAAATACTTTCCCTTCGTAGATTACTGCTTCCCGGGTGAGACTCAGCTTACCGTGCCCCATTTCCTGGTAACCATACTTTCCTGGTTCATTCCATTGGAGTGCTGTGCTTGCTGTAATTTTGAACCCCGGATCATGAATTTCGGTCAAAAGAGATCTTCTGTTGGAAGTCATACCAATTATCAAAGCCATCAAACACGATGCTGTCCTCCTTGCCGGGTTCAAAAAACAGTTTGTTGTTCACTATGGCTTCATTGCCGCAGCTAAGGCAAAACAGTTTATTCCCCTTGGAGCGTAATGTAAACTCTGCCAGGCATTTGGGGCATTTGTACAGCACCAGTTCGGCACCTTCGGCCAGGCGGATTCCTTTGAAAGTAACTTTATTCTTTCTCTGCCATTGGTAGTCATCAAAGTCGATGGCGCTCAACACCCTGCGGTAAATATCATCTACAGAAAAGGTGTTAAGCTCCTCACTGTTAAGAAGTACTGTAACAGTTGCATCCATACGCCCTTTGCGAATTCTTTTTGTCCAGCGGGGGCGCGTGAGATAACCACCGTTAATCTGTACCGCTACTACTGGTATTTTAAATGTCTTTATGAGTTTTGCTATGCTTGGAGCAGCAAATCCCCCCGGACGACCTTCGTTGGACAGGCATCCATGGGGGAATATGCCTACAATGCCACCACGTCCGATCACATTCTTCGTTTTGAGTATGGCCTGGTTATCATTGGTAAACTGATTTTTGGGAATAGCGCCCATGAGACCCAGCAGGAATTTCAGCACAGGATTCCTGAAAAAGTTGTAGGCAGCCAATGTAATTCATCCTGTGCGGGAAAAGCGCAACGGTTACTGTAATAAAGTCGAGCCAGCTGGCGTGCCCGGCTACCACAAAGAAAGGGGGTCTGATACCTTTTATGGCAGAGCGGTCTACCCTAAGTCCAAGGAACCATCGAAAGTATAAACCAGCCAGAAAGACAACACTATAATACAAAAAAGCATTGGGCCTGGGTACAGGGGGTGCTTTCTTCTTTGGCATTTAAGGTATTTGATAAGCTGACAGTAAAATGTTTAATGAAGATTTTATGACACGGATATTTGTATGATAGAATATAAAAATACAGAATTTTTAACAAATCCGGGGTAGCAAGATTACTCCCTCACCCGCTTTGCGGGATCGGTCGTGATCTTGGTTTGGGTTCGACTGCAAATAAAAACCTTCCGCTCACTTCGTTCTTTATTTTTTCTGAATAAGATTACTCACCCGTTTCACGGGCTCGTGATCTTGAATGGAGGCGTGATAAAAAGAAAAATGACCAGCAGCTTTGCTGCTGTTTTTTTATTGATCTTTTACTTATAAATGCAAGCATTTAACGTTCAGATCAAAAAAATACCGCCCCCGGTGAAACCGGAGGCGGTCATTTTTCTTTTGTCGGGGTAGCAAGATTTGAACTTGCGACCCTCTGGTCCCAAACCAGATACGCTACCAACTGCGCTATACCCCGTCAAAGAATGTGCAAAAATAGAAAGATTTTCGTAATTTCACCCCTCTGATACTTTTTATTAATACCAGAGAAACTCTTTGGCACCAGGTTTGTTATATGGTAACTGATTAAAACATTTAGAAATGAAAAAGAGAGTAATAACCTTTGCCGCTTTGATGGCGTTCATTATGGCTCCTGTTATGTCACAGAAATCGTTCTATGACTTTACTGTTGAGACCATTGACGGCCAGCAGTTCAGCTTCGCTGACCTGAAAGGCAAAAAGGTTATAATTGTCAATACCGCTTCAAAATGCGGCCATACCCCTCAGTACAAGGACCTTGAGCTCCTTCACAAGGCATATAAGCAGAAAGTGGTCATAATCGGTTTCCCTGCCAATAACTTCATGGGCCAGGAACCGGGTACAAATGCTGAGATAATGGAATTCTGCGACAGCAAATACGGTGTCACCTTCCCGATGATGTCAAAGATATCAGTCAAGGGTGACGACATGCATCCTCTCTATCAGTGGCTGACAAAAAAGTCGGCTAACGGCGTCATTGGATTCGGATGTAGCCTGGAACTTTCAGAAGTATCTCATCGATGAAAACGGTAAACTGGTCGGTTATCTTAAACCTGCTGTGAAACCTCTGTCAGATGAGGTGGTGATGTGGGTGACGAAGGGACAGTTCACACAGGCGAAATAATTATATATTTTCCCAGAGAGCGGCCGGATAAACTGACCGCTCTCTGAGATCCCCGAGCCCAGACCTTTAATAAAGATGTCAAGACCGGCAACGACAGCCGGATATTCTTTTCGTGACCGTCCTCCCGGGCCAGGAGCCTGTCGGTACCTCTGAGTATATTAATGAATATCATAACACAGTCCTCAACGGTTGCACCAGAGGGCAGATTCAACTCTTCCCTGTGCCTGTAAAAAAACGGGGTCATTATCCTCATCTCTTCCCTGAAGCAAGCCTCTCTTTCAGCTTCTCCACCCTGCTGGTCCCCTGTGTAAAATCTTTAATTAACAGGGGATTACGCCTGCCAAGATCCTTGAGAAGCCTTATCCTTTCAACTGCGTAATTTTGCAGCACCTGCCCGAACGGCTCTTCAGAAGCGGCAATCTCCCTCAGAGGCTTTATGATCCGGTTCATTTCACCTTCGACCACAGCCTCATATATCTCAGCTTTATTGCTGAAATACATGTAAATAGTACGCCTGCCACGACCAGCGGCCGCCGCAATGGTCTCCATGGTGGTTCTGCGTAACCCGACTGTTCCAAACAATCCGGCGGCTACACCGATAATCATATCACGCGTGCTTTTCCTTGCCATTGCACAAATCCCGAAATATGTGCAAAGTTACTAATCAGAGAGGATTTTTGCATTACTTTTAGCTCTTTGTTCATCATGATTAAATAAATGAGAAGATATTTTATCCTTGTTTTGCTTTACCTGCCATTTGTATCGTACGGTCAGGTAATTCTTGATAAACCGCTGAGCGACAGGGTTACCGGTTATGACATCACAGCTGTTCTGGACCCCGAAAAGCATACTGTCAGAGGGGAGATGACCGCATGGTGGGTGAATAAGTCCACGATGCCGGTCGGCGATGCCATGTTGCATATGTACCTGAATGCATTCAGCAGCAATAAAAGCTCATTTACGTCTGACGGAGGATGGTCTGCTGCCGGGAACGAAGGCTGGGGTTATGTTAAGATAAAGTCCATAACTGATCATGCAGCAAACGACCTTTCCGGAGCTATGCGCTTTGTGTCGCCTGACGATGGAAATATTTACGACAGAACTGTTCTTCAGATCACGCTTCCTGAGCCTGTCATGCCGGGAGACACCCTGCGGTTAAATATGAGGTTCGAGTCAAAGCTGCCTTCACCAATTAATAGAACCGGCTTTAACAACGACTATCATTTTATTGCCCAGTGGTTCCCGAAGTTTGGCGTCTATGAAACTGCCGGCATGAGGCAGCGGGAGGCTGACGGATGGAACTGTCACCAGTTTCATTCTGATTCAGAATTCTATTCCAACCACTCCGTGTACAATGTCACTGTTACTATACCCACTGAGTTTGTCGCCGGATCAGGTGGGGTGCTTGTTGAAGAGGTTGATAACGGTGACAGCACAAAAACAATTAAATGGAGGGCGGAAGATATTGTTGACTTCGCATGGACGGCCTGGCCCGGCTATAAGGTTGTGAACAAAAAGTGGAGGGGAGTGGATATTACTCTCCTGACCACTGAAGTCGGTCTGAAGATAGCTGATAACCAGTTTGCCGCTGTCATCAATGCACTCGAGTATCTCGACGCCAGGGTGGGTCCATACCCATGGCCCCACCTGACTTTCGTTGATCCGCCTGGTTCAGGCTCCGGGGCAGGTGGTATGGAATATACGACCTTATTCACCTCATCAGGCGGCGGAAAGGTACCGTCATTCCTAAATTTGGCGGAAAGCGCCACCATCCATGAGTTCGGCCATGCCTATTTCATGGGAATTCTTGCCAGCAATGAGTTTGAGGAGCCATGGCTCGATGAGGGTGTCAACTCATACTGGGAACAGCGTATAATGGATGCTTCCTACGGCGATGGGTATGGATCGCTCAGCCTTCCCTTCCTGAAGATATCAGACACTGACCAGGGAAGAATCAGTTATATCTCGAGTCCGTCCAAACAATCGGCAACGAATGACCTGCCGTCATGGATGTACCCGCAAGGCACCTACGGCATGATGTCATATAACAAGGCTGCCGTTTGGCTGCATACGCTTGAGGGACTGATTGGCACTGAAACCATGGATAACGTCTTCCGCGAATATTACAGGAGATGGGCTTTCCGCCATCCTTCCGGACGTGATTTTATTGCCGTAGTAAATGACGTCGTCAGACAGGAACACGGAGATAAGTTCGGTGAGAACATGAACTGGTATTTTGACCAGGTACTTTACGGCAACGAAATATGTGACTACTCGCTTACCGGAGTTACCAACCGGAAAACCAGGGGTTATTCCGGAATTGTTGATGGTGATACAGTGACATTTATACGCGACATCTCAGCCGATGACTCAATTTATTTTTCGACAGTGAGCATAAGCAGGCTTGGCGGCATCACACTTCCTGTGGAGGTCCTGATCCATTTTGATAATGGCGATGAGGTTCTTGAACAGTGGGATGGCAAGGCCAGGTACAAGGATTTTAACTACACCGGCACCAGGAAGGTGGACTGGGCAAAGATAGATCCATTCGAAAAGATTGACCTCGATGTCAACAGGATCAATAACTCTTCAGCCAGGGAGCAGAAATCCACTGCTTCACGCCGTATGATGAACAAATTTGTCTTTCTCATGCAGATGATGATCTCAATGTTTACTATTTAATTTCGCGGATATGCATCTTATCAAAATACTTAAAAAGGGAGCCGTTGAGGCGGCGTCATCATATAAATTGCTTCTTGCTGTGTGGTTCATTACCCTGGTGATGATCATGTTAGTCGCACTGCCCCTGAAGAGCTCCTTCAAGTTTGTCTTTGGCGACAGCATGGCTGTTGAAAAACTCTCAGACGGATTTGACATAGGTCTGGCAGGCGACATGGGAAAGGCGTTCGTACAGCTGATGTCATCAGCAACCACAGGCGGGTTTTTCCTTTTGCTGGCAGGATTTCTCCTGTACACTTTTTTTGCCGGCGGACTGTTCACAAGATTTACAACAGCGTACGGTGATCTCAGGCTGTCGGCCTTCATGAAGGCCTCAGCTCATAATTTTGTGCCTTTCCTGAAGATAGCATTGCTGATGGGCCTCATCATAGGTGTTTACACTGTTCTGATCGTTGGGATTCCGGCAGGGGTGATGGCTGGCATCTTCTGAAAGATTCAATGCCGGTGTCAGTTCTGCTTATGATCTTATTTGTAATCTGGGGACTGGGTTTACCTGTCTGGCTGTTCGTAGCTGATCACTCCCGCAGGTGGATAGCAGCTACCGGTTCACAACAGGTATTCAGGGCCCTGGGAGAAGGGTTCAGGGCACTGAAAGAAAAATTCTGGCTATCGTACTTCACAGTGCTGGTGATCCTTATACTGAATGTCGTATTTGTGTTTGGCTCGATGTGGTTTACGGCATCGTCAATGCCTGAGAAAGGAATTATGATTTTCCTGTTCTTCCTGGCCACACAGCTCCTGTTCCTTGTCAGGCTCTTCTTGAAGGCGTGGCGCTATGCCACTGTGTCCCAGCTGGCGGTGGATCAGAAGGTCTGAAGGTCTGTTTAAGATCAGAAAGACAAAAGTTGACGGGATGAAGGGTTGAACCGGTTCATAATTTCAGTTTGTTCAAATGTTCTATTGTTCATTTGTTCAATTGATTAACTCCGGAAGTCTATAGTAATACGAGACCAGACCATAATCAATTGTTGTCTCTGACCCAGTGCCAGAGTTCAATATCAGATTTTATTGATTCATTGAACGGGATGGCATCAAGGTTACGGTACCGCATATTGACACTCATACCAGGGTGATAATTACCGTCACCCGCGGGTTGTGAGATCAGAGGGATGTGAGAACGGTTCAGGCCTGCACCATGCATAGCCAAAGTAATCTTCAGTGCCCGTTCCTATTGAAGAGGGAAAAACCTCCCCGTCGACATAATATTTTCTCATCACCTTCGCCCCACCAGGCATCAACGTTATTGATTACGACGACACCGTCGCCTGCATATACACCTTTGCCCTGCAGACTGACAAATGAAATATCGAAATGATTGCCGGTGCCTCCGGTGCCTGTGGCCCCTGCAGTTTCAATTTCCCTGTATTCATTCCACGAGGCTCCGAAGTGCATTGATGACTTATCCCATGCATACGGGAGGGTCCTGACTTCTGCAAAGATGGCGATGGAATCATCGGTTCCGTTCAGAATATCTATGGTACAGCTGTCCCTGAAAGGCATCAGCCTTGATACAGTCATCAATCCCGTTGAGTTGACATTGCTGTAATATGTACTGTAGGGGTTAATTGAGTAACCGGTTCCGAAAAAGTTGCCGGCAGGTACGCTGACGGTCTGTTTTCCGTCGAATGACATCACGTATCATTGTATTGCGAAGTGCTGCGGCAGTATCCATCGGCTTCAAGTCGGACAGAGAAACTGCTGACAGCTTTGCCCGCTCTCGTTAAGCCGGAATGACAGGGAAGTTCCCGGTGCATATTTCCCGGATGAAAATCTTATGTATTCATTTTTATTCGCAGTGGCTCCTTTCCGGGAGCAGGACAGATGCACATTCTGCGATGGCAAGGGTGTCAGACAAAAGCATGTCCTTTCTCAGAGAGACTACCCTGGTGCCCTTTGCATACAGCCTGGTGCAGATATTATAATAAATTGACGGAGTACGCTCTCTCCGGCGTGATTATCACGGCTTCATTCTCGAGAGTGATCTTACAGCTTTTCGCGAAGGGCAGCGGGAGGTACAGATTATACCCCCTGGCTTGCAGTTCAGTCGACGGGGATACTGAGATGCTCAGGGGTTCAGGAGCCAGCACTGCCCCCGCCGACAAGATCGGGTGCCCTGCCTTCCAGGACCGGAGCCGGATCGCCGTCAATATAAACCCTGATGTATGATTCGAGGGCATCAGCATTTCCGAATGTCATCCACCATCTGACAACGGCACCCGGACCGTCAGCCTCAAACATCACAAATTCACGCCTGCCCTTCATTTTCTTCTTCCCTGATGAACTGGGTATAGTCGTCGTTGGCAAACCACCCTGCACTGTCGGGATGAATGCTCTTTCTGTCATACGAGCTCTGTTGCACAAGCTTATAGGACGGATCCGGAAAGCGTGTTATTGGCTCCGGCACTTGCCATCTCCTTCAGCAAAGAGCGGAAGGTGATGATCTTTTCATTCCTGCATGAGCCAAGTGCCAACAGTAAAGCACAGTCATTATCACTGCGGCAGGGGTTAATCGGAGTTTCATAATTCAAGGTTAAAGGATAAAGGATAAAGGTTAAAGTTATATAGATCAGGCAATGGGCAATAGAGGGCTGAGCGTTAAGTCCCGACATGGTATGTCGGGATAGTGAGGAGCCAGATTGCAGGGGAGGCAACTGACAATGAATAAAGTATGAGACCTGGCAGGGACCGGTTAGTACTTTTAATTTTGACTGATAATTCATAAATTCACCAATTGACAAATACTCCATAACTCAATAATTCAAAATGAAACGGATAACCGATAATTTTACTGGCAGCTGCAATGCTTGTCTCATGCGTCAGAACAGAAAAAAGACTTCTTGCGTACCGATGGCACAAACATCGTGAACGGTGACGGGGAGAATGTCCTGCTCAGGGGTTACGGCCTCGGAGGGTGGATGCTGCAGGAGCCCTATATGCTAAAACTGTCAGGTGTGGCAGTGGCCCAGTATGATATCAAGAACCGAATCAGTGACTTGTCGGTGAGGAGAGGATGAATGAGTTTTACGATGCCTGGCTTGCCAATATGGTAACAAAAAGAGATATTGACTCACTGAAAGCCTGGGGTTTCAATTCGGTCAGGCTGCCGATGCACTATAACCTTTTTACCCTGCCCGTTGAGGATGAGCCTGTCGACGGAGAGAATACCTGGCTTGAAAAAGGGTTTGAAATGACTGATAGCCTGCTTGCCTGGTGCCGGGAGAATGAAATTTACGTCATCCTTGATCTTCACGCTGCCCCGGGCGGACAAGGCAACGACAAGCCGATAGCCGACGTTGACACCACAAAGCCCAAACTGTGGGAGAGTGAGCTGAACAGGCAGAAAACAGTTGCATTGTGGAGCAAGCTTGCCCAGAGATACAAGGATGAGGAATGGATAGGAGGGTATGACCTGATCAACGAGACCAACTACCCGCTGGAAGGCAACACAGCTCTCAGAGAGCTGTTTCTTGACATCACTGCAGCAGTACGTGAAGTTGATACAAACCATATAATCTTCATCGAAGGCAACCAGTTTGCCAATGATTATACAGGTCTGACCCCGCCATGGGATGACAATATGGCTTACAGTTTTCATAAGTACTGGAACCCCACTACAATAGAAACAATCCAGAAATATCTCGATATCAGGTCAGAATTTAATGTCCCGTTCTGGATGGGAGAGTCAGGTGAGAACAAAAACGACTGGTACAGATCGGCAGTGGAGCTTTTTGAAGCCAACAATATAGGCTGGGCATGGTGGACGATAAAAAAAGTTGAGTCCGAAAGCGGGTTAATGAATGTTGCGATGCCTGAAGGCTACCAGGAGATCATTGATTACTGGAAAGGAGAAGGGCCGAAACCGGATGCGGATGAGGCGTACAAAACCCTGATGCAGCTCGCTGAAAACGTCAAAATTGAAAACTGTAAGGTGAACTATGATGTCCTGAATGCCCTTTTTGGCAGATAGGGGTCTGACGTCTTGCGGTCCTGCGGTCTTGCGGTCAGGTCTCAGGTCAAACAGGAAGTTATGGATTGGAGTCGAGTTCAATTAATTTCAGCGAATCATTATTGATCGCGAACAGAAATCCATCTTTTCCTGAAGCCAGTTTTATCTTCCCGATTGCCTTTACCTCTCCTTTAACAGCAAGTCCGCTTTCTGACGGCGGAATAACCAGCATTTCACCTTTGGCATCTGACTTCAATACCAGCCCGATGCTTGCATCATTTCTCGGGGTCTCTACTTCCGATCCGTATAAATTGCCGGCAACAATAAAAGCAGTACTGTTCTTATCTCATCTATTTCAGCCATAGCATTGATCGAAGATAACTGCGCCCGGTTTGGGAGTATATGCATTTTGAATACTCCATTCCCTTTATTTTCAATCCAATGATGTGCAAAAGTATTTACCCTGTAATGCAAAGAAGCTTTCAGCATTTGTTCTCCATATATATCCTGAAGTGTTGCCTTTGCAAATTCTTCGTAACCTTTGTACCTGAGTCTGATAACCGGAATCTGCCTGGATGTGGCATCAAGACCGTTAACCGGATAATTATCTCCATTTTCACTGTAGCCAAGTACGATATCATTCTGCCATCTACATCAAAATCATTGGATATATTTCAAACGTTGAATTTCGATTGGTTTTGTACTTGTAATTTAATCCAAGATTACCTGCAAGGTAATCGTTATCACCATCCTTATCATATATCCACAACTGGTGATACTAACCACCAACCGACAGTTTCGTTAAATCCTTTTATCAGAAACATCAGTAAATCCATTTGGAGTATTCTCAAAAAAGTGAATTTTCATCCACTCACCCACAACAATAAGGTCAACATCACCGTCGCTGTCAAAGTCATCCCAGATTGCATCAGTAACAAGGTCCTAAATTCAAAAGTCGCCGGGATGCTATTTCCGTTACATTTTCAAATCTCAGGTCAGCGCCTTTTTTTCCATTATTTTTCAGCATATAACTGTTTGCAGGAAGCGGATAATTTCCGGGAACAATGCGTCCTCCGACAAATAAATCGAGATCACCATCTTTATCGTAATCTGCGGCTTTTACGCATTTGCCGCTCTGATTTAAATCGGCAGGAAGGGTATTGGTGCTTTTAATGAAGCCTTGTCTCCGTATTCAGATATAACCTGTCCTGGTAAAAATCTGCTTTCTTCAGGTGATCATTTCCTCCGCTTACAACATAAAGATCCAGTCTTCCGTCATTGTCGGCATCAAACAGAAGGGCGCCTGTATCTTCATAAATTGAATCACCTATCCATGGACCAGGAATTTCCCTGAATGTACTCTTCTTCAGTTTGCAAATACATAGCTCCGGCGAAGCCCTTTCCATTGCCGATATAAAAATCTTCAAGCCCGTCTCCATTGACATCCCCTACAGCTAAACCAGGGCCCATCTGTGAATTCCTGTAGGGAAGCAACGCTTCAGATTCATAGTCATTGTAATTGTCTTCGCGATGAACAAATGTTATTCCGGACAGCTTTGTAATGTCTTTGAAATTCTTTTTATCCGTATCCTGAGTTTCTGCAGCAACTGCATCGTTATAGTCAATTTTAAGTGTCTGGTCCGCAATGATTTTCTTAAGTACCTGTTGTTTCCTGTCCGGCCATATAACAGTTATTTCATCAATAGTGTCTTTCTGACCCAGACCAAAGTGAATTGTAGCGGGCATACTCGACTGATAGCCTCTTGTGAGCGTAAGATCCTGAATTTGAGTAACGGCACCGGTCTTTACTTTAACGATACTTCCCAGACCAAACAAATTGTTTTCCGGACCAGCCAGGTTGATTTTAATATAATGATTGCCTTTGTGAACTGCTTTGTTTTCATAAATAGCTGATTCCTCATTAACATTGCTGATAACTATGTCAAGATCGCCATCGTTATCGAAGTCACCGTATGCCATTCCATTGGTGAAAGTCGGCTCTTCAAATCCCCAGGAAACTGATTTATCGGTAAAAGTCAGATCGCCATTGTTTTCAAAGGCATAATTTCTTACCGGAGTACTTGGGAAAAGCTCCGGACGGTATTCCTTCACCTGTCTGAAATAAACACTGTTCGGATCAGTTGCCAGGATATCACGGTGATTAATGTCTCTCAGAACGCCGTTGGCAACAAACAGATCCTTGTTGCCGTCGTTATTCATATCAAGAAAAACACCGCCCCAACTCCAATCAGTATAGGGAACTCCTGAAAACAGCGATATATTGCTAAACAGAGGGATGCCATCAAAGATTCCATTATTCAGCTGCAATGAATTCTGCATATACTGATAATGCATGCCAAAATCAACACTCAGATCAAACGTTTCCTGTCTCATGGGAATCACATTCAGCATTCTGCGAAAATGACCTTCAGGGGTCATGTCGATCTGGAACATATCAATCAGTTCATCGTTATTGAAATCTGCCGCATCAAAGCCCATCCCAAAAATGGAGGTTTGAAATGTCGCTTCTTTTACCGTCTCCCTGAAAGTGCCATCACCGTTATTCAGATAAAAAAGATCAGGGGGATTGAAATCATTGGATATGTATAAATCTTTCCATCCGTCATTATTAAAATCCATGGCGACAACACCTATTGACATTCCAAAATTCCGTACACCTGCTTCTTCAGTCACATCCTTAAATGTGCCGTCCCCGTTATTTTTGTACAAGTGACCAGACTCTTCGAATTTATTCCCGATCATTTTGTTCTGATAGAATTCGGCACCCATGCTTACCAGTATTATCGGGTAATTGGCAACATATAAATCCAGGAAGCTGTCATTGTTGTAATCAAAAAAGGTAGCCTGAACGGAAGAGCTTTTATCATTTATACCATAAGCTTTTGCGCATTCCGTAAATGTATTGTCTTTGTTATTGATAAAAAGCAAATTATCCGACGGCGGATATTTCCCTGAAACGCAAACATAAATATCAAGCCAGCCATCACTGTTCACATCAGCCATGGTTGAACCTGTGAACCACTGATGATTACCCGTTATACCTGCTTTTACGGATATGTCCTCAAATTTCATGTTACCCTTATTAAGGTAGAGTTTGTTGGGAACCAGATTTCCGGTGAAGAAAATGTCATCCAGTCCGTCATTGTTGATGTCGCCCACCGAAACTCCTCCGCCCATATACATGTAGGGGAATTTCGTGTAATTCAATGTATCATTTTCTACCAGTTCATTAATAAAATCAATACCCGACCTGGAAGAGGATATTTTTACAAAGGTTTCTTTGGAAAGTTTGCTGCATGAAAACAGTGAAAGACTTATCAGTACTAACCAGAAAGAGAATTTCATAATCTGAATCAAATGATCTGTGGGCCGAAGATATTATAATCACAGGTAATTAAACAGGAAGCTTTTATAATTCTTATTTTACTCTGAATATCTGAAGTCTGTCATTATTGTTCCCAACCAGAATTTGCCTTGTCTTTATTATTGATGTGTATTAACGCCAGGCTTTTTACGTCACCCGGGGCGAAGAATCCCGATGATTCGTAAGGTACAGCCATGAAATGGCCCTCTCCGTCTCCTTTCAGGAAAACTCCGATTCCTCCGTCGTTTCTTGGGGTTACTACCTCTACATTATACAAATTGCCTGCCGCCAGAATATCCAGATGCCCATCGCCGTCAAAATCATCGATGATCATATCATTTACAGATGATAATTGGGCCTCATTTGGCAGTTTACGCATGACGAAACTCCCCATTTCCCGTGTTTTCAAAATAGCAGCTGGCAAAGGTCTCGGCTTGCAGGTGAAGGGATTCTTTCAGCACTTTCCTGGTATAGACATCCGAAATCGTTGCTTCGGCAAAGCTTTTAACTGTAGGGAATCTAAGGGCGAGACCCGGATTCTGGGTTACAAAACACGATCTGCTTCTCACCGGATATTGTCTGTTCCCCTGGTAATAAGCAAGTGCAATGTCTGATTTTCCGTCCTGGTCAAAATCTGCAGCAAATACATCAAAGGTCTTGTCGGGACTGGCTTTATATCTGAAGTTTAAGCCAAGGTTACCTGCAACCAGGTCAATGTCGCCGTCTTTATCGAAATCGGCACCTTCAATGCTAAACCACCAACCCCTGGTCCCGGCTATTTCAGTTTTGCTGAATTTTCCGTGGATGTTTCTGTAACAGCAAACAGGCATCCATTCTCCGGCTACGATCAGATCGGGCCATGAATCATTGTCAATATCAGCGCAGAAGGCATCCGTTATCATTCCTGCTTTGGACAGTTCAGGTGCAACTTTATCGGTAACATCCACAAATTTCACAATCCCTTTTTCCGATTTGTTTTCGAGTATGATAGCTTTGAGCCGGGAAGGGATATTGATGTGGCACCTGTCTTCCACCCACGAACAGATCAAGGTCACCGTCTTTGTCAAAATCAAATGCTTTAACGCATGATCCGCTTGAAGTGGTTACCGGCAAAGCCTTTTCATCTGTCATGTAGTTACCCTTGCCGTCATTGAGGTAAAGCCGGTCCTGGTATTCTTCTGAATTTTCGGGAAATTCATAGCCGCCGCTTACCACGTACAAATCGTGATCCCCGTCATTGTCGGCATCAAAAAACAACGAGCCCGTTTCCTCAAACCGGTTATCGGTTTCCCAGGGACCCTGTTGAATGCTGAATGTTCCGTCATTGCCCTGAATGAACATTTGACCTGAGCTGCTGGATGCGTTTCCGGCAAAAAAATCTTCGAGCTTATCGTTGTTAACATCTCCCACTGTAATGCCCGGACCGGTCATTGATAATTTGTAAGGGAGAAGGGGCTGGTAGTCGAAGTCGTTGAAGTTGTTTTCCTTATGAATGAAGCCGGGCTGGACCTGGTCAGTAATCTCCCGGAACAGTTTATCTCTGGCAGCGGGAACTGAATCGGGCATCTTTGCATCAGGGTAACGGAATGTCAGCTTTTGATTGACATCTACCTGCGTAAGGTATTGCACCTTTCCGTCGGGCCATTCTACACATAAGGAATCTATCTTCTCATGCCTGGCAAGACCAAAGTAGAGTACCGGTTCCACAGAAGACTGATACCCACGTGATAAGGTCAGCTCTGCCATTTGCATTTTTCCATCATTCCACAGGGTTACTCTTGAGCCTATTCCCATCCTGTTCTTTGGAGTTCCTTCAAAATCAATTTTCAGGTAATTGCCCAATTGTTTTTCACGGGCAACATTTCTGTATACCAGGGCTTCCCCGTCAACATTATTAACGATAAGATCGAGGTCGCCGTCATTATCCAGATCGGCATAGGCAGCGCTATTTGAATAGCTTTCTTCCTTAATTCCCCATTCTCTGCCCTGGATTTTGAGAAAGTGAGGTCTCCGTTATTTTTATACAGATAATTTACAAGTGGTTTAAAGGGCATATCCTGTACCCATTTTAACAGCTCGGTATTGGTTACTTCTTCGTCAAAGTAGGTTGACTCGCTCATTTTGTTGAAGTAATCAATGTTATTGATATCCCTGCGGATGCCGTTTGTAATATAAAGATCTTTCCATCCGTCAAGGTCAAAATCGGCAAACAGTGAAGCCCAGCTCCAGTCTGTTGATGTCACTCCTGCAATCCATGCAGTATTGCTGAAGAATGGCAGGCCATTATCCCTGATTCCCCTGTTCAGTTGCAGCGTACTGTACCTGTACTGATGGTGAAGACCTTCCTTTATCATTTCCTCAAAATCCTCACGGTTCATGCTGGTCATGTTTTCTTTGGCTCTTTGATTATCTTCGGGAGCCATGTCAATTTGAATAATATCAGGCAGACCGTCATTATTATAGTCAGCAATATCGTTCCCCATGCCGTAAAATGAGGTTTGGCCGATTACTTCTTTTGTTCTGTCTGTAAACGTTCCATTGCCGTTATTGAAGAAAAAGAAGTCAGGGCTGGTAAAATCATTTGAAATATAAAGGTCATCATATCCATCCTGGTTCAGGTCGCATACCGTAGCGCTCAGACGACAAACCAAACGTCAGCAGGCCTGCCTCGACCGTTACATTTGCAAACGTGCCATCTCCGTTGTTTCTGTATAAATGTCCCGATTCATCTATTTTTGCATTGTTCATCATTTGACGGTAAAAGTAGGGAGGCGCCTTGAACTGGGTGATTGGGTAATTGGCAACGTACAGGTCGAGATCACCGTCCTTATCATAGTCGAAGAATGTTGTCTGTGAGCTTTTACCGTTGTCATCAATGCCATATCTGGCTGCTTCTTCTTTGAATACGGGTATCCCCTCAGGATTGTTTCCCAGGTTCACAAACAGCAGGTTTCTGCAATTGCCCTTTAGACCGGAAACACTTACGTATATATCGGGCAGTCCGTCCTCATTTATATCACAAATGGTTGAACCCAGCATCCAGCGGTTGTCGCCGCCTGTGCCCGAAATTTCGGTAATGTCTTTAAATTCCAGGTTTCCCATATTGAGATACAGGCGGTTGCTGACCATGTTACCCGTAAAATAGATATCCGTCAGTCCGTCGGTATTGAAGTCTCCGACTGATACCCCGCCACCCATGTACATGTAGGGGTAAAGAAAATAGTTAAAAGTATCGGTTTCTGTAAGCGAATTCTGAAAGTAATATTTGTTTCCCGGACGGATAGTTTAGTGAAGACAGGATCTTCCCCTGGTTTTTCAGGTTTGCATGAGAAACAGCTGCCAAGCACAGCAATCAGTGCGACTACGGGATAGAGCCTATAACGGTATTCAGGGTTAAAAAGCTTGATCATAAGGGTAAAATTGTAAGCAGGAAGGGTTGAATGTACAACATTTAATCCAAAAAAATGGTCCTGTTTTGCAGGACCATCTTTTTGAATTATAAAATTTACTATCAATTACCAACCCGGATTCTGATCTGTCTGTTCAATATTGGGGTTAACATCAATTTCCTTCTGAGGAATAGGCCAGAGATAATGTCTGGCTGGATTGAAGACCAAAGCAGCCTGGTCGGCCTTGGGACAACTGGGTTTAACTTCGGTCATGAAGTCAGCAAGTCTGCCCCATCTTACAAGATCTCCGTAGCGAACCTGTTCACCGCATAATTCAACCTTGCGTTCATGTTCCAAAGCCTTCATGAAATCAGCCAGATTGCCAACAGGATAATAAGTATTCATTGCGGCTGTACCATATAACGGCAGGTCAACATCTGCTCTTGCCCTTACCTGGTTCATGTAACCAACAGCGGTAGTAAGGCTTCCTCCGGGGCGGTTAGCTTCAGCTTCGGCCTTCATCAGCAATACATCGGCATACCTGATCACCTTCATGTTTATACCTGATTCATTCCCGGCAACAGCTCCTTCAGAAGACGCCTTATAGTAGTTCTGGTATTTTCTCCAGCCTCTTCTCAGATAATAATCAATCTGGTTACCGTCTTTATCCAATACGGTCACGGGATCAACAGTAATGGTCATTGTATTGTTGTTATACAAATCGCCGGTCTGGTAAGCGCAGTAACCGCGTCTTGGGTCAATTTTTTCCCCATTGTCGGCGGCAGTCTCGAATTCGTTCCACAGATCTTCTGAAACAAACACGTTGAACCAGTTAAGGCAACCATATTCCTGTCCCCTGAATGTAGCTTCGTTTTTACCTTCGTCTGTTCTGTCGGAATTCCATTGCTGGCCATAACCGGCTTCGATGTTAAACTGGACTTCAAATAGAGATTCCGCACCATTCTCGGTTTCTTCCATGAAGTTCTTGAAATATTCAGTTTCGAGTGAATAACCGGTAATCTGATTAAAGGCATCCAGGGCTCCCTGGTAGTTTTCCTGATACAAACGTGCTTTACCCAACAGCGCCCATGCAGCTCCGGAAGTAGCCCTTCCGGGTTGTTCAGAAGCTTTGGGGAGACATTTTGCTGCAGCGTCTAAGCAGTCGGCTTCTATCTGAGCCCAGACATCTACTTTAGGAGATCTGGGAAGGCCAACACTCTCTGCCGGATCAATTCCCAGGTACAGGGGAATATCACCATACCGGGTAACCAGGTAGAAATAGTACAGGGCTCTCATGAATTTTGCCTCACCGATATACTTATTTCTTGTGGCCTCAGACATTATACCTATAGGGATATTATCAGTCATTGCCTGCTCATTATTGATAACAAAATTGGCTTTGTTAATGCCCCTGTAGCAGGAATTCCAGTAAGCTTCCATCAAACCATGATTTGGACCGAATGAGAAATTCAGCCACTCGCGTTTATCGGCCTCCTGCTGTTGGTTACATGTATTTTCATGGGCCATGTTTTCACTGCTGTACCACATGCAGCGGTTGTACATGCCGGTTGTTTGTAAACTTCCGTAAACAGCATTTACAGCCGACTGCACCTGAGCCTGATTTGTAAAATAAGTTTCAGGTGAAAGCTGGTTGGGATTCTTAAGTTCCAGCTTATCCGCATCACAGGAGACAAGCAGAACCAATGCACTGACAATCAGTGCAGAAGTAAAATATATTATAAGTCTTTTCATAACAATTCTGTTTTATAGGTTAGAATGTAATTTGGAAACCGCCAATAACTGATTTTGGTATAGGATAATTACCTCTGTCAATTCCATTGGTATAGTTGTTATTTGATGTTTGAGGATTACCAATTAGTCCTATACCAGCACCTGCTAAGTATGTACCAACCTCAGGATCCAAACCGGAGTAGTTTGTTATGCAAATCATGTTTTGTGCACTTAAATAAACCCTGAGTTTTGCTATCTTGTTCGTATTTACGGGTATGGTATAACCAAGCGTTATGTTTCTCAGTTTGGTATAGGCGCCGTCCTCGACAAAGCGGTCAGATGCCTTGGCATTGACAGATTTTTCACCGGCCCTGGGAATGGTGTTTGAAGGATTATCCGGTGTCCACCGGTCAAGAACCTCAACACCGGCGTTGAATAACCTGGGCATTGCCTGCAGGTCGTAGAGATTGGTGTTGTAAAGCTTGTTCCCATAAACACCGCTGATAAAGATGTTCAGATCAAAGCCCTTGTATGTAGCATTGAGGTCCAAACCAACCGTTGCCTTGGGGAAGGGGTTTCCGATATTTGTTCTGTCATCTACAGTAATTTTGCCATCACCATCGGTGTCTTTGATACGGAAATCACCTGCGGTTGAAGCATAAAGCGCTTTTTGCGTACCGCCCATATAAGAATCAGCTTCTGCAACCGTCTGGAAGATACCGTCGAAATCCCATCCGTAGAAGAAGAAAGCCTCTTCTCCAACCTCACATCTGTTCAGGTCTTCACCTTCAAAACCAAATCCGGAGATATAGGTGTTGCCACCCAGTGATTTAACTTCATTTTGGAAAGTACCAAGATTTAAACTGGCTGACCATTGAAAATCGCCTTCAAAATCATTGTATCCCAGCTGGAATTCAAACCCTTTTGTATCCATAGAGCCTGCATTCCTGCTGATCGAGCCTCTGAAATCACCAGTAGACAGGGTCAATGGCACCTGCATCAGAAGATCTGCGCTCGAGTTCACATAATATTCAGCCGACAAGGTAAACTTGTTATCAAATAAACCCAGATCCAATCCAATATTGGTCATGGTTGTTTCCTCCCATTTTAAATCCGGATTTGAGGCACCACCCGGGGTTGTTCCGGCAACAGGTACATTATCTATTACATAATACATATTTGAGGTCAGTGATGAAGAATAGGAATAATCGGGGATCTTGTCATTACCTGCCATACCCCAGCTTGCCCTGAGTTTCAGGTTGCTGATATAAGGAACATTGCTCAGGAAAGCTTCTTTGGCCATATTCCAGCCCACCGAAACTGAAGGGAAGGTACCCCATCTGTTGTTGGCACCAAACCTTGAAGAGGCATCAGTCCTTATTGAAGCCGAAAACAAGTACTTCCCGTCATAATTGTAGTTTAACCTGCCCAGGTAACTAATTCTGTAATATTCAAATGATTGTGAGCTTAAGTTAGCATCGGTGCTACTCAATTCCTGGATCTCGTTGGTAATATTATTGGTTGACTGTGCATTCAGTAACTTTGAGTAAACAGAGCTGTATTCAGTCAATGCCAACACCTCAAAATTATGTTTTGCAGCAAGTGACAGGCCATAATTCAGGCTGTTTGTAAATATCAGTCCGGAATAGTCAGCCCGGTCTTTATTAATGGTTGCAGTAGTTGCCCTGTGAGTATTGGTACCCAGGTTATCATCATTGTATGTGGGTTGGAATTGATTGGAATTTTGGGCAGTATTCTGGAGACCAACATTGGTTCTGAATTTCAGGCCTTTAACAATATCCAGTTCACCGTAGAGATTACCCACTATGGTCATTGTATTCACTTTGCGGCTGTTCATTTCCATGATTCTGACGGGGTTTTCAGCATCCTGTCCGTCATTGGGAGAGGAGGGACCCTGGTATCCGCCCAGGTTGTCCTCATTGTAGACCGGCAGATAAGGGGCCATTTTAATGGCATGTTCCAGCAGGGAACGTCCGCCGTTATCAGCCAGGGGATCCTGTGAGCCATAGGTTAAGCTGAAATTCTCACCGATTTTCAGAATGCCCTTTTTAAAATCACTGTTGGCCCTGAAGTTGTATCTTTCATTACCGGTATAGATAACAATACCTCTTTGATTTATATACCCGGTTGACAATCTGAAAGTGCTGTTTTCATTACCACCGGAGAGAGCAAGGTCATAATTTTGCATAGGACCAGTCTGGTATATCTCTTCCTGCCAATCGGTTTCACCGCCTTCGGGCTGGCTTGGATTATACCGGCTAAACGATCTGCATATTGAGGATCCGTATAGACCGGAGGTGTCTAAATGCTCCGCCTGGGCATATTCCCGATATTGCGCAGCATTCAACAAATCATATCTTTTCGTTGAATACTGAGCCCCGTAATAGCCTTCAAAATCAACTGTAACCTTACCGGCTTTACCTTTCTTGGTTGTAATCATTATAACACCGTTTGATCCCAGTGAACCATAAATAGCAGCCGTGGAAGCGTCTTTTAAAACTTCAATGGATTCGATGTCTGAACTATTGAGGTTATTGATGCCGGTTACCACAACACCGTCAACAACAAACAAAGGATTGGCGTCGTTAACCGTACTGATACCCCTAACCCTTATTGTAGATCCAAAACCCGGAGCACCATTGTTGATAACCACCAAACCTGCCGCACGTCCCTGCAATGCCTGGTCAAGATTTGCTGCGGGCACTGCGTTAAGTTTTTCAGATGAAACCGATGAAATAGCACCGGT
Source organism: uncultured Bacteroidales bacterium (assembly GCA_963732575.1). Lineage (GTDB taxonomy): Bacteria > Bacteroidota > Bacteroidia > Bacteroidales > VadinHA17 > SR-FBR-E99. The sequence goes on along the minus strand of CAVTAA010000012.1, from coordinate 32,650 downwards.
CACATCGGCCCTTCTCTGAGTACCATATCCAACAACCACAACTTCACTTAAGAGCAAGAGATTCTGTCTGAAGAGTGACATTGATAACAGAGCTGGTTCCGATAGGTATCTCCTGTGTAACGAATCCAATGAAGCTGATAAGAAGGCTACCTCCAGACGAGGGAACATTGATGGTAAACTTACCATCGTTGTCTGTTAGTGCACCTACCTGGGTTCCTTTCAAGACAACGTTAGCACTGGGAACGGGTTGCTGGTTGTCGTCAAGCACGGTTCCGGTTACAGTTCTCTGCGCATAGATACCAGCGGTACTGCTGACAGAGAATAAAAGCAACAGGATGACTTTAAGTAGTTTTTTCATAAGTAATTTGGGTTAGATTATAGATTTAAATAATGATACTTGAAATTCATGTTCGCTGCAGTTCTTAAAATTCTATTTGGTTGTACATACATTATATTATATATGCAATTAAAAATACCCTGTCAATAATTAGTGTAGATATGACACTTAGACACAAATATAAACAAATTAAAATAACATTAAAGCAATTTTTAACATTTATTTTTGAAAAGAAATAAAAAAAATCTCTGAGCCTGCCCCTTAACCGTTTTTAAACTTACACCACCTGTCCGGATTTGCAGGGTGAGACACTCAGAAATAAAAAATCATATATCTTTGGATATCAGTGGTTCTAAGAAAATCTCTCCTGATAAATCAGAACAAGTTGTGTGACCAAAGTTATCCTCCTGAAGTTCCCATTCTTCAGAAACTGCCAGGCGGCTTTACGATTAAAAACTTATTAAAAAAAGACCGGAAATTGCTATATTGCCAAAAAGTTAATCCAAATCCATGAAAATCCTGATCGTCGAGGATGAGACCAAGGTGGCATCATTTATAAAAAGAGGCCTCGAAGAGAACCAGTATGAGGCCGATCTGGCATACGACAGCGAGTTTGCTGAAAAACTTGCCCGTCAGTATAAATATAATCTTTTCATCCTCGATGTTATTATTCCCGGTACCGGAGGCCTGAAATTATGCAAAAAGTTTAAGACGGACTTTCCGGATATCCCGGTTCTGATGCTTACTGCACTGGGAACCACCGACGACAAGCTGGCCGGTTTTGACGCCGGAGCCAATGATTACCTCGTAAAACCATTTGAATTCAGGGAACTGCTTGCAAGAGTGAAAGTTCTTCTGAAAACATCCGGTCAGTCGCGTGAAACATCCGACTCTCTCAGGTTTGACGACCTTGAACTGGACCTTGACAGGAAAGCGGTGCGAAGGGGAGACTAAATATATCAGCCTGACAGCCAAGGAGTTCTCCCTTCTCGAATATTTCATGAGAAATGCAGGCAGGGTACTTTCAAGAAATGATATTGCCGAAAAGGTATGGGATGCCAGTTTCGACTTCAGCACAAATGTTGTGGATGTTTATGTCAACTTCCTGCGGAAGAAAATCGATAAGGGACATGATAAAAAACTGATCCATACAAAGGTGGGATTCGGTTATATTTTCGGAGACCTATAGGATAAGAATTCAGGCCAGAATGCAGATCAGGACCCGGTTAACGCTTCAGTTTCTCCTGCTGGGAGGACTAATAATGTTAATTGCCTCACTTGCAATTTATTATTCTTCAGCTAATCTCCGGAGGCAGGATTTTAACAATCTCCTGAAATCGAGGGCAGAAAACGTTGCAAGGCTTGTGCTCGACAGCTATGAATACAATACAAACCTTATCCTGAGGAGTGGTTCCGGAAATCCTGCCAGACTGCAGGATGAAAAATTCCTAATTGTCACTTCTGGACAAGAATATTCTGTACACGACCGACAAAAACTGGAAATTTGAAGAAATCAATAAAATCATCGGACAGGTAAGAGCCGGAAAGGATGTATTTTATAAGCAGCGATCCTTACGATATCCTGGGGACGATGCATAATACCGGATCATCCGAATTTGTTGTAATTGGTGCAGCCATAGATAAAGACGGCCATCTGCACCTGAAAAAACTGAGGATCGTTCTGATGGTGGTTTGTCTTATCAGCCTTGTCTCATTCTTTTTCGCCGGGTGGTTCTTTTCGGGGAAAGCCCTTAAACCAATCTCAGATGTGGTAAAAAAGGTCGAGGATATATCAATAACCAGTCTGCATTTAAGAGTTCCGGAAGGCAATGGCACTGACGAGATCGGCAGGCTGGCCAGAACTTTCAACAAAATGCTCGAGCGCCTTGAGACATCATTTGGCACGCAGAAGAGTTTTATTGCAAATGCATCCCATGAGCTCAGGACACCTCTTACTTCAATAAACGGACAGATTGAGGTCCTGATGATGAAGGACCGGACAACGGAAGAATATAAAAATACCCTTGGTTCAGTACTCGAAGACATTAAATCGCTTATTGACCTTTCAAACAGATTGATCCTGATTGCCAGAACCAGCTCGGAAGGTCCGTCGGGTTATAATAATAAAATAAGGTATAGATGAGATCATCTGGCAGGCACAGGAAGAAATGAAAAGATTCAATCCCTCCTACAATATTAATATATTCACTTGATAATTCGGTTACCGATTCTGAAAAGTTAATTGTCGCCGGAGATGACTACCTTCTTAAAACTGCAGTTACAAATCTGATTGAAAATGCATGCAAATATTCTTCCGATCATTCTGTTCTTATAGAGGTCGGACGCGAGGACAAATGTGTGAAGGTGATATTTGAAGACAAAGGCATCGGCATACCTGAGGAAGACATCCCAGAAAATCACTGAACCATTTTACAGGGGTACAAATACCGTGGCAACTCCGGGAACGGGTATTGGTCTTTCACTTGTAAATCAGATAGTCAAAAACCATAACGGTACTATAAATATAAATTCAGAACTCGGCAAAGGCACGCGGATTACCCTGCTGCTTCCCGCACTTTCGTCAAATTAATTCTCTTTTTAATTCTTTTTTAATTGCGGTTTAACTTCTGCCTGATATATTTAGGCAGGTTAATCTCTTCGGTAAACAGGTTAGTAAATCAACATCCCCCTTCCCCCTAAGGGGGTCTAATGTGAAAAATATAACAAGTCCCCTTTAGGGGATTTAGGGGCGAACAAGTGGTAAAAGTTTCACTAGCTTTTATTTGGAGATATTGATATATTTTGGTGCCTTATTAATCTCAAACCTGTTATGCGAAAAAATCCCTTTTATTCCCTTTTCTTTTTAGTCCTGTTGTTTATCCCCGGCTGTCGTCAGGGAAACAACCCGCGTCTCAGGACCTGGAAATAAATCCGGAGGTTTCCATTACTGCCGCAACTGATGATTTCTATCAGGAGATAGGTCAGCAGATCGGACTCGATTTTGTTCACTCGATCGGAGATGACGACCTTACCAATATTATTCAGTCCGACGGCGGAGGAGCTGCTTTCCTCGACTTTGACCAGGATGGCTGGATTGACATATTTGCCTGCAGCGGGACCTGGCTCGAGGGTATCAGCAAATCTGAAAAACCTGCCGACCCGCCGGGGAATCACCTTTACAGGAACAAGGGTGACGGAACCTTTGAAGATGTGACCCGGAAAGCAGGTGTTTCAGGTCCCTGGTACAGCATGGGTGTGGTAGCCGGTGATTTCAATAATGACGGCTATCCCTGATCTGTTTATAAGCAATTACGGACCTAATGTCCTGCTCAGGAATGACCGCAACGGATCGTTCACCGATGTAACAAAACGTGCAAATGTTGCAGGCGGAAATGAATGCAGTGTCGGCGCCGTCTGGGCTGACTATGATAACGACAGCTTTCTCGATCTTTATGTGGGCAATTATCTGGAGTTTGATCCTGATTACAAATACTACTATGCACCCGACGGATTTCCCGGTCCAATGGCATACGACGCACAGAAGGATATCCTTTATCACAACAACGGGGATGGAACCTTTAAGGATGTAACTGCTGAAATGGGCATAACCGACATTGACGGACGGGCAATGGGCGTTGGTGCAGCTGACTATGACGATGACGGGTTTATTGATATTTTCGTTGCCAACGACCATACATTGAATTATCTGTGGCATAACGAAGGCGGCAAAGGATTTGTCGACAGGGGAACCATGTCGGGCACTGCATTCAGCCAGGCAGGCGAAGCCACCGTGAGCATGTCGGTCGACTTTGCCGACTACAATAATGACGGACTGCTCGATCTTTTTGTTTCAGATGATACATATTGCTCCCTTTATGAAAATCTGGGCAACGGGATTTTCTCTGACAGGGGGGTATCATCGAATATCTCGATGCAGGCAGCACAATTCGTTGGATGGTCCTCCTCATTTATGGATTATGACAACGATGGCGATCCTGATATTTTTAAGACCAACGGCGCCCTCAAGCACCTTTATGGACAGGAAGATCAGCTGTTTCAGAATGAAGGGAACGGAACCTTCAGGGATATTTCACTCGAACTTGGAAAGTACTTCAGCGAAGAACATGTCGGCAGGGGAGCATGCATCGGAGATTATGACAACGACGGGGACCTCGATATTTTTGTTGTGAATCTTAACAGCCCGTCAGTTTTTCTCAGGAACAATAAAGGCAACACGAATAACTGGATTATGCTTGACCTGAAAGGTACTGCAAGCAACAGGGAAGGGATAGGCGCCAGGATCAAGTATAACCTCCGGAGGCAAAACACAGATAGCCCAGAAAAAAACAACTACCGGCTACCTTTCCCAGAATGATCCGAGAATTCATTTCGGTCTGGCAAAAAATGATACAGTTGAAAAAATAGAAATAAAATGGCCCTCGGGAAAGGTTCAGATACTTGAAAATATAAAAGCCAACCAGATACTTAAAGTAAAAGAACCCTAAACCACCTGGTCCTTTATGATTAAGCGGAGACTCATTCTACTGAAATTATTTTGGTGGGCCTGACCTGCATGATAATCGTTTCGTGCAGTAAAAATGTCTCAGATGATAATAAACTGATCCTGACGGAAGTTCCTGGAAATATTGAGCCTGCCGGATTATTCCGGCGGTGGCATCATAGCGTAACTGTACCAGGAGCGAGGATCAGTTCAATAATGTGAGCAATAAACCGGTTCACAAAAAGTACTGACAAAGGATTTCTATTCAGCATGCTCTCCCTGAAATCTCCTATGACGGAAAGTCAATGCTCTTCTGCAGGACAGCATAAGGAAAATGATCCCTGGCAGATCTGGGAAATGAACCTTAAGAACCATGAAGTACAGGCAGGTTACCTCAGGCACGGAAAACTGCACCGATCCTGCCTATCTGCCTGGCGATCGTCTGTATTCAGCAAGCTGACTGTTAATGATACAGTAAAATCAGCACATTGCCTCTATACATGCAATTCTGATGGCTCCGGCCTGAGACAGATAACATTCAGCCCTGACGACAATCTTGCCACAACCGTATTAAAGGATGGCCGTCTGCTTACAGTTAAAACATCAATTGCTGCCAGTTCAGGGAGATCCAATGCTGGTGGTTATGCGGCCTGATGGCACAAAAGCTGATATGTTTTACAGGGGCAGGGCAACAATACATAATCAGCGGTGCACGTGAAACAGCTGATGGCAAAATTATATTTATCGAATCTGACAAGGAAAGACCGACGGAAGGGACCTGGTTTCAGTCAGTTATAACCGGCCACTGCATACAAGAACTGATCTGACATCATGGATCCGACGGGGATTTTTATCAGTGTAACTTCCAGTCGGGCCTGACAAATATCTTGTTTCCTGCCGTAAATCAGATTCAGGAACGTTATGCGCTTTATGAGTTTGATCCTGAAAAGAGATCACTCGGTCGGCTAGTTTTTTCTGATCCGTGATTATCATATTGTTGATAGTTGTTCAGGGCCCAGAACATGAAAGACCCAAGAAACTTGCCAAGTGAGGTGGATCATGGAGGTGAAAACCGGTTTGCTTCTCTGCCAGGATATTAATTTCTGAGATCCTGTTCACCGGACAATTCTTCATGGTACTGCGAAAGCCATGAAGATTGAGGTGCTTGGGTATTGATACAACATACGGGGTTGTTGAGGTTGAAGAAGACGGTTCATTTCAGCTAAAGGTAATGGCAGACACACCTTTCAGGATAAGAACCCTTGATGAGAACGGCAATGTTGTCGGCGGTCCCTGTTCCTGGTTATGGCTGCGTCCGAATGAACGGCGCGGATGTATAGGATGCCACGAAGATCCTGAGCTGGCTCCTGAGAACAAAGTATCACTTGCAATAAGAAAATCACCGGTTATTATACCAGTTCATATAACCGAAGTTAAAGAGAAGATTGTAGACCTGGAATAGTATGAGAAGATATTTAAAAATCATTATACCGTCAGTAATCCTTGTTATTCTTGGTAGTTGTTTTATATACGCCTTATCACAGGTGGGCCAGGGAACATGTCAATATATATGACTGCCACTAAGGATCATCCGCTGAAATGCTCATCGTGCCACCTTTATATTCAAACATCAGGTATTGTTCACAAAATGGTCAATGCGAACTACTATTCACCATTTAATCTGGCGCCGTCACCTGACGGAAAATATCTGTATGTGGTTGCAGAGGAAGGCAATGCATTACTGGTGGTTAACACTGAAAAGAAAAAAGTCACAAAGGAGATTAAGGTAGGTGTCCGTCCGCACAGCGTTGTCGTGAGCAGGGACGGGAAAACTGCTTATGTAAGCAATCAATGGTCAGATAATGTGTCAGTAATTGATCTTGAAAGAATATATTGTCACAGATACACTTAGTACAGGAGGAGGACCGGCCGGTCTTACCCTTAGCGCTGACGGCAATTCGCTTTATTCAGCCAATTCATTTTCATCCGACCTGTCGATAATCGACATTGCTTCAGGTGCTGAGCAGAAAAGGCTGTTTGCAGGAAATAATCCCACCGGAGTGCGAGATAAGTCCTGACGGCAACCATGGTGCTGGTCACAAGCCGCCGGACACTTGGCTTACCATTTGGAGATACATTAAGATGTGAACTTACGGTTGTGAATGATAAAAAGCAGAGGATTGCTGAGCGCATGGACATTAAACAGGCCTATATGATGGAAAATATTGCCTTCACTCCGTCAGGCGATCTCGCAATCATTCCCTTGATAAGGCCGAAAAACAATGTGCCGACAATACAGATCGAAAGAGGATGGATGATGACAAATGGAATAGCGCATTGTTGAACAGAAACCATCCGGAAGAACAATTCAGCTGCTTCTTGACGAACCCAATGCTTATTATGCCGATCCTTTTGATATTGTCATAACTCCGGATGGAAAAAGAGCCTTTGTTTCCCATGCAGGTGTCGATTGTATATCCGTTATTGATATTGATGCTGTCAGGAAGCTGATTGCAGAATTCAGACGACAGGATGCTGGCTGCATATTCCAATTATCTTGGCACTAGCAGCAGCATAGTGACCAAACGTATTCCCACAGGAGCAAACCCCAAGGGAATGGCGCTTTCACCCGATGGAAAACAGCTGTATGTTGCAGAGCATCTTGAGGACAGAATAGCCAGTAATCAGCACTGAAAGCCTTGAAACAACGGCAATATACCCCTCGGAGGACCGCGCAGGATTACTGTTGCACGTGAAGGCAGGCGCCTGCTGAATAATGCCGGAGGCACTTTCCAGAATCAGTATTCATGTTACACATGTCATCCCGATGCTCACGAGGATGGTCTTGTGTATAACATGGCATCGAAAGATATGGGCCGCAATATTACAAATACACAATCGCTGAGAAACATCGGTGATACCCCTCCCTATAAATGGAACGGGAAAAACCAGAGCATTTACAAACAGGATGGAATGCGCTTTTCGACTGTGCTGACAAGAAACGAAGCTTTCAGTTATAAAGAACTGGATGCTATTACGGCTTATATAATGTCAGGAATACCTAATCCGCCAAATCTGCAGATATAATCCTGACGGAGAACTTACTGAGGCTCAAAAACGCGGTAAGGAGATTTTTGAACGGACGCATGACAGCAAAGGATTTGAAATACCATTCGTCAATCGCTGCGTTACCTGCCATCCGGCTCCCTACTTTACAAACAAGAAGATGGTAGATGTCGGCACGCTTGCAGCCAGTGACGATTCAATTCTTTTTGATACGCCTCATCTTAATAATATTATCTATTCACCCCCTTACCTTCACGATGGCCGTGCCGCTTCCCTTGAAGAAATCTGGACCATTTACGGCAAGACTGAACAACATGGTTCGGTGAATGATCTTACAAAGATCCAGCTCAATGAACTGATTGAGTATCTTAAATCACTGAGAGACCCTGAATACGAAGATGATAAATCTGAAATTCAGCATGCTTCCTTTGGACATAAATAAACAACTTAACCATTTAACCCGATGAAAAAGAAATCATTAAAATATATAATTACAGCCATAGCTCTTCTTGCAGTAATATTTACCGGTCTGGTACTTTTAAAGAAATCGGGAGACTCCCGTAACTTCTGCGCATAAAATCAGTGCGGTCTCATCCGGTAATGCCCATGCGGTTTCTGACAGAACACCAGGCAGCAGTTCAGGTGCAATAAAGGAAGCCAATGCAATGCCCGTTTACGGTAACTGGCGGAATTTTACAAAAAAGGACGGACTGCCTTCTGACAAGGCATATACTGTAAGGATTGACGGAGACAGGGTTTTGGTCGGAACGCATGATGGCCTTGCTGTCTATGAAAACAACAAATGGCGTACTTACACAACTGAAGACGGATTGCCTCACAACGGAGTTGTATCTATTGATGTAAGTGATGTTACAGGAGATGTCTGGATAGGCACACTGGGTGGATTAAGCCGCTGGTCCGGAGGCAAATTTGAGACCTTTAACCAGTTTAACAGCGGTATGCCGAATGATCTTGTTTATAATGTCTTCTGCTACGGGAAAGATGTCTGGTGTGCTACCGGAGGCGGTGCAGGACACTATGATACTGATACAAGACAATGGGAAATTTTTACTGAAATGAATGCCCCGATGCATGAACCATGGACTTATGCTCTTTCAGCCGGTGACGGGAAAGTCTGGATCGCAGCATGGGGAGGCGGAGTGATTGAATACAATACTCGAAACCAAACATTTCCGGGATTATACAGATCCTGACGGTTTTATGGAAATTGACCTTCAGCCCGACGATGGTGTTATCCACGATATTACAACTGCAACTGCTTATTCTGACAGCATTTTATGGGTTTCAACCTATTTCGGGATGAGCCGGTATGACGGTAAAAACTGGAAAGGCTATTTTGATCACGACAGCGGCCTGGCTAGCAATTTTATAAATTTTCTCAGGGCTGAGGGAAAGGTGGTGTTTGTCTGCTGCGATAACGGATTAAGCAGTACTGACGGCAAAACCTGGGTCACCTATAAGAAAGACGACAACAGTGAAAACGGCAAAGCCATTATAACCAATGGGACTGAAAAAAAGGAAATTCCGTTATCGCCTTCAATCTCACATAATTTTATTATAGGTGTTGATGCTCAGGATGATGTAATTATGGGTTGCCACATCAAAAGGTGTATCGCCGCGGTGAATGTAATCAGATAGTACCAATAATAAACAGAAGATAAATAAACTAATAATCAAATTATTAAAATGGATAATTATGCAATTATTAATTGATCTGTACAAAACTGACTGATGGTGAACGGATGAAATGGTGAAGCTCGGGATTATGTCAGAAAACACCAAATTAACGATTACGTGTATCCGGCAGTCCATCATGAACGTCCTCCGATTGAAAAAATTTGCCGTACATGCACCTCAGGTTATCAATGAAGCTTATGATTATAAAAAACCATCCTCATTTACAAGGGCTTTGAAGCTTGAATTCGGCGGATATAAGGTACTGCTTATTTCAGGTACAGCAAGCGTCAACGAAGAGGGCAAAGCTGAACACATAGGTGATTTCAAAGCCCAGACATGGAGGACCTACGTGAATATAACGAATCTTCTGAAGGCTGAAGGAATGACATGGCACGATGTCGTCAGAACTACAAACTATCTGAGGGATATTGAAAGGGATTATGAAGAGTTCAATAAGATCCGCACCTCATTCTTCAGGTGGATGAATCTCGATCCGTTGCCTGCAAGTACCGGGATACAGGCAAGGTTGTGCTGGGAAACTCTTCTTGTCGAAATTGAAACATATGCTGTTTGTAAAATACAGTTAAAACTATGAATATGAAACCTTTATTCAGATTTATAATGTGATTATCCTGTTTCTTGCCTCCATGTCAATGGTATCAGGTCAGGAAAAGACTAGTTAACTATGGAAATATTCCGGATGAACTGGTTGCGTATGACAAATATCATGAAAGCCTATAAATATCATTTTCTTGAGCCAATCAAGTTCTACGGAGCCGGACGTGAAAAACTTCCTCCAGCGATCTGAAGGAGGTCAGGATCGGATTTCTGGGACCTCTTGAAGGTTCAATACTTGTATCACTTGGAACACAGATGCTTACAGGGATCAATGCTTGCCATTGAAGAGGCCAATAAAAAAGGAGGCTACAAAGGTATCCCGTTTAAACTGATGGTTCATAACGATGTCGGTCTCTGGGGTGCTGCAGCCAATGAGGTGGTGAAAATGGATGATGAAAAAGTGTGGGCATGGCTGGGATCAATTGATGATATTGTTTCGCATGTTGCAATCAGAGCAACCCTGAAACTTGAAATCCCCAATCGTTAACACCGGTGATCCTGATCCCGACTTTTACAGAAACAAATATACCATGGGTTGTTCGTACCATCCCTGACGACAGACAAAGCAGCTATGCACTGGTAGATCGTATTTACAACAAGGATAAACATTCGCGGGTGGCAGTAATAAGAACCAAGAAGCCGTTATGGCAGGGTCGGGATCCTTCATTTTAACCGTTCAGCCACCCGTATAGGGTTCCCTATTATTATTGAAGAAAGATTCAAGGACGGAGAAACTGATTTTAAAGACCGGCTTGAACGCATAAAGAAAACTTCGCCCGATGCAATCCTGATCTGGGGGAATGCAAAAGAATCAGCCCTGATCCTTCAGCAGATCCGTGAACTGGGTATGAAACAGCCAGTTTATACCTCTGACAGAGCTGTAAGTCCGGAATTCCTGAAAATTGCAGGCAATCTGGCCGACGGAATTGTAACCACCTGCCAGTATAATCCTGATGCTGATGATCCTAAACTTAAAGCATTTAAAGCAAACTATATAAAAAGATTTGGGCATGGAACCTGATGTCTTTGCAGCACATGCCTATGACGGGATGAATATTTTAATTGAAGCTGTAAATAAAGCCGGATTAAATCGTGTACTGATCCGTGATGTACTTACTGATCTTAAAACATTCCAGGGTTATAAGGGTGTTACCGGTGTTGTGAATTTTGATGCAACCTGGAATAATGTCAGACCTATTTTCATGGCTGAAGTGCATAAACGGCAAATTTAAATTCTCACCTGCTCCACCTTATGAGAAGAGTGATGTAATTTATAAGAAAGCTAAGAGAGAAACTGAATATTAAGAGATATAAACAATGGAATCAGATCAGTATAATGATCCGGCAATGATTGGAGGATGTTCTGTCCCGGTCAAGGGTGAACAGAAAGTCAAAACCTGATCCGACAATTGTGGATGTAAACGGAATACAGATTCGGATCTGAAGAGGTTGTCATTATTGCAGGACCCTGTTCGGTTGAAAACCGTGAACAACTGATGGAGACAGCAAAAGCAGTAAAGTCAGCGGGCGGAGTGATTTTAAGGGGAGGTGCTTTCAAACCCCGTTCTTCTCCCTATAATTTTCAGGGACTGGGAGAGGAAGGACTAAAATTGCTTCAGGAGAGCACAGAAGGCCAAACCGGATTGCCGGTTGTCACGGAAGTTATGGATACCCGGCTGGTTGAACTGGTTGCCGGATATGCTGATATACTGCAGATCGGCTCACGGAATATGCAAAACTATCCATTGCTGAAGGAAGTAGGGATGCTCCGGAAACCGGTATTGCTGAAACGCGGAATGATGGCAACAATAGAGGAATTCTTACTTGCTGCAGAATATATCCTTAACCAGGGAAATGAACAGGTTATCCTGTGTGAAAGAGGGATACGCACTTTTGAAACCTCCACAAGAAATACCCTTGATCTTAGCGCAGTGCCTATGCTTAAGCATCTGAGCCATCTTCCGGTGATTGTTGATCCAAGTCACGGAACCGGACACCGGTGGATGGTGCCTCCAATGGCTAAGGCAGCTGTTGCAGCCGGAGCCGACGGACTCATAATGGAAGTACATTATAAACCCGAAGAGGCTCTGTGCGACGGACATCAATCCCTGAGTCCCGATGAATTTACCCGGCTGATGACTGATCTGAAGAAAGATTGCACAAGCTGTCGGCAGGGATATTTATCCTCATGAGATTAAGTAGGACTATATATCAGGCATGCCTGATTATAACAGTATTAATTTTCACTTCAGGTATAGCTTTTGCCACAGGATCAATCACATCCGGGGCAGTCTGTATTAAAATCGGATTGCTGATACAGGACAGCAGCTGGACTTCAGCAGTTCATGGAGCTGAGCTTGCCATCAGTAAGACAAATGACAACGGCGGCCTGAACGGCCGGAAGTTTCAGCTTGTTGTCCGGTCAATGGAAGGCCCGTGGGGAACAGGATCAAAACAGGCGGTTGACCTTATTTTTGAAGAGAAAGTATGGGCGCTTATTGGCCTGCATGACGGACGGAATGCCCACCTGGTTGAACAGGCTGCAACAAAATCGCAGGTGGTTTTCCTTTCGGCATGGTCTGGTGATCCCACATTGTCGCAGGCATTCGTTCCCTGGTTCTTTAACTGCGTCCCGAATGACAACCAGCAGGCAGCAGTCAATATTTAAAGAGATATATGAAATAAGGAAATATAGAAATATAGTTGTTGTTCATGGAAATGAATACGATTCCGAAAAAAGCTTTGCCAGCTTCATGAATATCGTTAAGATGTCAGGAAAGCCTGATCCGTTACAATTCAATATTGAAGATTATGTTCAGAAGACAGATATTCTGGCTGATAAAATAAGTGATTCAGATGCGGATTGTCTTATACTTTTTTGCGAGCCTCCAGTTTCATTAAAATTAGTCAGGCAAATAAAAAAGAAAAATCATCTCCTTCCGGTTTTTGGTCCGATAGCCTTGTTAAATGAAAATATACTTTCATTTGAGGAATTGAAGGAGTTCGACAATATTATTTCAGTTCCTGCAGGTAAATGGCCGGAAGCAGAAAACCGGAAATTCAGTAAGGAGTTCGAAAAAAAATATGGTTATGTGCCAGGTATGGTTGCTTCATATTCATATGACTGCATGAGAGTACTTATTGAGGCTATCAGACAGGCAGGAAATTCCGATCGGGAGATGATTCAGAATTCTCTGAAGAATATCCGCTTCAATGGTGTAACCGGACCAATTCAGTTTGATGATAAAGGCAACCGGCTGGGGAAATTTGAAATATTGAAAACAAAGAACGGCCTTCCCATCACCTTCAAAACTGATTGAGTTTTAATTTGCTAATTTTGATGGCATGAAAAAGTATTGTCTTTTTGTAGTGACCACTCTCCTCATTTCATTATTTCCGGGATGCAGGAACAGTGGTGATAAATCAGCGCAAAAATCAACGGATCTGATTACAACTAAAACACTTGGGCTGGCATATCTTGAAGAGTTCAAGCTGGAAGAGGCTGAAAAGGAATTCCTGAAGTTTATTGATCTGGCACCCAATGATAAGTTTGGTTATGCAAATCTCGGTCTGACTTACTTAAGGATGGCCAAATATCCTGAAGCAGAAAAAGAACTTGACCAGAGCAATAAAGATCGATCCCAAAGATCCTGATGTCAGGCTTATACTTGCCACTGTATATAAAATGAACAATGAACGGGATAAGGCTATTGAAGAGCTTAAAAGTGCACTTGAATTTGCTCCTGATCATATAAAAATACTTTTTGAGATTTCCGAGTTGTATTCGACCCTGCCTGACGAAGAATCAAAGAAACAACGCGAGAATTATATTGACATTCTTGTCAGTAAGGCACCCGCAAATCTTGTCCCGCGCCTCAACCTGACAGATATTATTATCCGGAATGGTGAATTCGATAAGGCAGTTGAGCAGATGGAGATAATCAATAAACAATTTCCGGAATTCCCTAAGGAGGCTGTTGAATACTTTAACAAGACGCTTTCCTTACTGAGAAAAAAGGATAAGGAAAATGCAATTATCCAGTTTACAATTTTCCATAATTATCTTAAGGTTACTTCACCTTACCAGGCCGGAATTATGGATCTGAAGGGCCCCGGAGGATCCCTTATAGGATTTCCGGTCATAACGTTCGACAGACAGGGTCCATCATCCGGTAAAAAAGAAAACAGTTCCCTCCTCGATATTATCAGATTTGCCAATGTAGCTGCCGGAGCCGGCCTGGATATAGTTCCGCGAACCGAAGAGGGTAAGAATACGGAATTCAGATTTTCAGCTCACGTCGAATCATGCGATTATGATGGTGACGGAGATATTGATCTTTATGCCGGAAGCTATGATCCTGCATCCTCATCATATAAGCATTTTCTGTTCAAAAACGAAATGGGTAAATATACAGATGTGACCAGGGAAGCAGGATTAAATCATTCCGGAAATGAAGCTTCTGCAGCCTTTGCCGATTTTGATAATGACGGTTTTCCCGACCTGTTTGTGATGAAGGATGGGGGCGACATACTCTACAGAAATACAGGAAATGGTACATTTGAAGATGTGACCGCAAAAGCAAAAGCAGGCAGCAGCACCGGCGGGAAAAAGGCTCTTTTCTTCGATATGGATCACGACGGCGATCTTGATCTGTTTGAGATACTTCCAATTTCAAACCTATTTCTGAGAAATAATGCAGACGGTACTTTTGAAGATCAGTCCTTGAAACTTGGCCCGCAGAACAGCGGAATCATTACCGCCGATGCAGCTTTTGGAGATTTTGATGATGATGAGGATATCGACTTTATTGTTGTCAATAAAAATTCAGGTATCTGCCTGTATTCAAATCAGCGGCAGGGTGTTTTCAAGGATATCGCTGCTGAAAGCGGACTGAAAGGGTATGAAGGAGCTGGTGCGGTTGCTGTCGGAGATTATAATAACGACGGATATCTTGACCTTTTTATCGGGTCAGCTACCGGAGGAAATCATGCGCTGTTAAGGAATCTGCGCAACGGCACTTTTGAGAAGGAGAAGGATAATACAGAAATGCTCCGGTCAATAGAAAAGAAAAATGTTTATGATGCTTCATTCCTGGATTTTAATAATGACGGATTCATTGATCTTCTCGTTGCAGGAGAATCACAGGCTAAGGATGGCAGTGGAATTAACCTCTTTTACAACGACGGAAAAGGAAGTTTTAAAAATGTTTCAGAATTATTGCCGCCAGAAGTAAAATCAGGAAAACAGATAACAGTTTTCGATTATAATGATGATGGTGACCTCGATGTACTGATTGCAGGAATCAATGGAGGCATTTCCCTTCTCAGGAATGACGGAGGAAATAACAACCATTTTATTACAATGAAGCTCGTGGGGCTGAAAGCAGGCAGTGCAAAAAATAATTACTTCGGAATCGGAGCAAAAGTCGAGATGCGTGCCGGTGATCTTTATGAAACAATGGTTGTGACTGATCCCAGCATCCACTTTGGAATAGGCAGTAATTCAAGAGCCGATATCATAAGGATCAGATGGACCAACGGAGTGCCTCAGAACATTTTCATGCCAGGATCGGATCAGGCACTTATAGAGGAGCAGACTCTTAAGGGTTCATGTCCTTTTCTCTATGGCTGGAACGGGGAAGAATTTGTTTTTGTAAAGGATATATTATGGAGAAGTGCTCTCGGGATGCCAACCGGGATAATGGGCGGTACCACCTCATATGCCTTTGCAGATGCCTCGGATGATTATCTGAAAATTCCGGGCGATATGCTGAAACAAAACAATGGAAATTATACAATCCAGGTCACTTCCGAACTCTGGGAAACCATTTACATTGACAAACTTGAACTTGTGGCAGTGGATCACCCCGATTCACTTGATATTTTTGTTCCGGAACAATTTGGTCCTCCTCCATTCCCGGGGTTAAGGATCCTTACCGTTCAGGAGAAACATGCACCTGTCTCAGCGGTGGGTTCAGATGGAAATGATGTGCTTCCTTTTATATCTCAGAAAGATGACATTTATCTTTCAGATTTCAGACCGGGCAAGTACCAGGGAATAACCGAAATGCAGGATCTTATAATTGATCCCGGAAATATTGATGTGTCCGGAAGATTTTTCCTTTTTATGAATGGATGGATATTCCCGACGGATGCCAGCATAAATGTGGCAATATCACAATCAGATCAAATCAAAGTGACTCCTCCTTTAGTCCAGGTTTTGAATAAAAAGGGAGAGTGGGTGACAGTTACCGCCAGCGCAGGATTTCCAATGGGGAAGGATAAAACCGTAATAACCGATCTTTCAGGTAAATTCCTGTCAGAAGACCACCGGATAAGGATCAGGACAAATATGGAAATATACTGGGACCAGATATTTTTCGCTGAAGATTTACCCGATGCTCCTGCCGTAAAGAGTGTTCTCAAGCCTTCAGGTGCTGACCTGCACTACAGGGGTTTCTCTGAGCCATTCAGAAAAGGGGGCCGTTACGGACCTCACTGGTTCGATTATTCTGTTGTTGAAAAGGGACCGAAATGGAGAGATCTGACGGGTAATTACACCCGGTTCGGTGATGTCCTGCCGCTTTTGTCAGAGTCGGATAATAAATATATTATAACAAATGCCGGTGATGAGACTACAGTAAGTTTTAATGCCGCGGAATTGCCTCCATTAGCCAAAGGATGGAAGAGGGATTTCCTTATCCGAAGCGTCGGATGGGTTAAAGACGGAGACCTGAATACGGCTTTCGGCAACACGGTACTGCCTCTTCCTTTCCATGGAATGAAAAGCTACCCTCCGTCCGGAAGTGATACTTATCCGGATACTCCTGAATTGCAGAAATATAACCGGGAATATAATACAAGGGCAGTAACAGCGGATGAGTATTTAAATGCGTTAAGGGTAAATGATAAAAACTAGCTTTGCGAGCTTTGCGACTGCTTTTCGGACTTTGCGGTTAAAATGGATCTTCTCCATTTGTCTGATATGTATCTCTTATTCTCTTACAGCCCAAAAGCCTGTAATCAGATTTACAGATGTTACAAAACAGACCGGCATAGATTTCAAATATACATTCGGAGATCTCTCCTACAGGAATATTATTGAAAGCAGCGGATCAGGAATTACAATATTCGATTACAACAACGACAAACTGATGGATCTGTTCATGATGAACGGAACATATCTTGAAGGCATATCTGATATCGGCGGGAAGAAATTCATCAACACTCCCGACAGGCTTTACAGAAACAATGGTAACGGAACATTTACCGAGGTCTCTGAAAAGGCGGGTGTCAATGATACTCACTGGAGCATGGCTGCAGGAGCAATAGATTATGATAATGACGGGGACCAGGATCTCTGCCTGCTTAATTATGGTCCGAATGTTTTTTACAGGAACAACGGCAACGGAACATTTACTGACATTACAAATCTTACAGGTCTCCGTGGCCCGGATAAGTTAAACGGATTTGTAAAATGGAGCATCGGAGTCTCCTTCTGGGACTACAATCTCGACGGAAGACTCGACGCCATGGTTGGCAATTTTCTGGCGTTCGATCCGGCTTACTTTACACCCACGACTCCCGATCTGATGCCTCAACCCTCAGAATATAAAGGTCAGGCTTCGATGCTCTATGAGCAGCAACCTGACGGAAAATTCAAAGACGTCACTAAACAGAACGGATTATATTATCCCGATTCAAAATGCATGGGCCTTACTGTTTTTGATTATGATGATGACGGGGACCTTGATATTTTTCAGGCCAATGATCACCAGCTAAACTTCATGTTCAGGAACGATAATGGTGTCTATAAGGAGGTTGGCGTTGAAATAGGCGTGGCAGCCAACAGCCAGGGCAAAGGGACCGGATCAATGCATGGAACAATCGGTGATGTTGATGGTGACGGATTAATTGACATTCTGGTCGTTGATCTCTCATACGGAGCGCTTTACAGGAACAAAGGCAATGGATTCTTTGAAGATATTACTGAAACAAGCGGTATCCAGTTGCCTTTGGCAGGGAAGGGCGGATGGGCTTCCGCTTTCCTTGATTTTGACAACGATGGTGACCTCGATATAGTCTCAGCAAATGGCACAGCAGAGGAGCTTATACTGCAATACCCGCTGTTGCTTGAAAATGACGGAAAAGGACATTTCAAAGATACAGGGAAGGAGTATGGAGATTATTTCAGGGTAAAACGTTCGGGAAGGGGTCTCGCTGTGTGGGATTTTGATAATGACGGAGATATGGATATTATAGTATCTCATGTCGATCTTGACGCAACTGCAGCACTTCTCAGAAACGATGGAGGGAATTCAAACCACTGGCTGGGTCTTACATTGAAAGGCAGCAAAGGTCCGGCTTCAGCAATAGCCGCCAAAGTCGTTGCAACAGCCGGAGGAAAGAGGCAGGTACTTGTCAATCAATGGACAACAAGCTATCTGAGCAATAATGATCCCAGGCTGCATATAGGTCTGGGTAGTGCAAAATCAATCGATACTCTTGAAATATACTGGACAGGAGGGAAGAAAGAGGTTTTTAATAATGTAGTTGCAGACAGATACATAACAATAATGGAAGGGAAAGGGATTATAGAAAAGTGACTAAAGTACTTAAAGTTATTTCAACTTTTATTCACTCCGAGCACACCAGGCACTTTAGTCACTCTAGGCACTGTAGGCACTTTAGGCACTCCTGATAGATGATAATAATTAAACTTACATAATATGAATAATCAATATATAAGCAAAGTGGTGGATCTGACAAATCCCGCAAAGAATACTATTTATAATATGACCCATGAGGAAGCTGTTGAAGCTGTCCGGTCGGGAAACGTGGAAGCAGTAAGGAAGATAGATGGTCAGTTTTCGCTTGTTTCCGTCGATGGAAAAACTATCCGGATGGCAAGGTCTATTGGCCGTCCGATCCGGTATTTCATTGCAAAAGTACCGGCCGGACCGCAACTGGTAATTG
This sequence comes from uncultured Bacteroidales bacterium, assembly GCA_963732575.1. Taxonomy (GTDB): domain Bacteria; phylum Bacteroidota; class Bacteroidia; order Bacteroidales; family VadinHA17; genus SR-FBR-E99. The sequence goes on along the minus strand of CAVTAA010000012.1, from coordinate 13,454 downwards.
CTGAGCGGATTGATGTCATCTATGACTATCTTAAGAAGGAGGGACTTGATCACCAGTTCCATCCGTCATATACAAGGATGGCCCCGGCGCACTACATTACAAAAATAGAACTCCTCGGCTGTCCCGATCCCAACCCGGTATATGAAAGATTCTTTAAACCGGAAAGAAATAAATACTCTTCAGCAGATACTTCCCAATTAGGTGAACTTTACGTAAGAACAATATATGAGGAGATAAAGAAATGGCTAAGGTTCCGTGCCAATGCCGGACCTGTTGGCATTACTTTTTCAGCCGGAGTTGACAGCGGGGCTCTTTTCCTGCTGACTTACAAGGCTCTCAGGAGAACTTGGCGAGAGCCCGTCGAGACTTAAGGCCTTTACACTTAGTATCGACGGAGGGGGTGAAGATCTGGCTACAGGCAAAGAAATTCCTCGATGATCTGGATCTTGGATTTTTCCTTGAAGTAATTGAAGCAGATTATTCAACTCTCGACTGGAAGAAAACCGTAAGAGTTGTTGAGGATTACAAACCTCTTGACATACAGTCAGCTACAATGAACATGGCGCTTTTACAAGGCATCCGTTCACGGTATCCCGATTGGAAATTTATAATTGACGGCGATGGGGGCAACGAAAACCTTAAGGATTATCCCATCGAGGAGAATCCGGAACTTACGATCCGGAGTGTGCTGAACAACCTGATGCTTTACCATGAAGGATGGGGAGTCGATTCGATAAAACACTCGCTTACTTACTCAGGAGGACTTAGCAGGGGATTTATGAGGACATATACCACAGGCGAAAGCCTTGGTTTTGAATCTTTCAGTCCTTATACATTGCCAAATGTAATTGAAGTCTCGGAAGGTATTCCATTCATTGATATCACGGACTGGGATCATAATAAACTGTATGATCTTAAGGGACAGATCGTTGCTGATGGAGTAAAAGCGGTTACAGGCATGACTATGCCTGTATTTCCTAAAAGGCGTTTTCAGCATGGCGCAGCCTCTCAGCAAGCCTTTAATACGCATTTTCCGGAGCGGGAAATAACATATCGCAAAGAGTTTCTTTCAAATTATGAATGAAGATCCTGAGTTCAGTATCAATGACCAGTGGATCTTATCCAAACGGGGGAGAAAGAACGCCGTTGATCCGCGGAAACCATATGCATGGCTTGTTGAAAAAGAACGCTACTGCTTCAGGAAAAATAGAGGATACAGCGATTATTTTTCTCACGAACAGGGAATGTTCATTTCATTGCCTGATGTGTGATCTGTGGAAAAATACAACCGATGTTTCTTTGCCCGCAGGGGCTATCCCTGAGCAGATTGAATGGGCTTTAAAGCAAATGCCTGAAGCCAGGGTACTGAAACTTTATAACAGCGGAAGCTTTTTTGATGAAAGGGCGATACCTGAAGAGGACTATAAAAGCATTGCATCACTTGTCAAGAATTTTGAGACAGTTATTGTTGAAAGCCATCCCAGGCTGATCAATGAAAAGTGTCTGATCTTCAGGGATATGCTTAAACCTGACTTACAGATTGCGCTTGGTCTTGAGACCGTACATACGGAGATACTCAGGAAACTCAATAAACAGATGACCCTTGAGGATTTCAGGAATGCGGTCAGTTTTCTTGCACAGCATGGCATACTGTCAAGGGCATTTATTCTGCTGAGACCGCCTTTCCTCTCGGAATCAGAAGGCATATTCTGGGCAGAACGGTCAATCGACTTTGCCTTCAGTGCCGGAGTGGAGTGTTGCACTGTTATTCCTGTACGGGCAGGCAACGGGGCAATGGATCTGTTGAAGGAAAAAAACCACTTTACGCAACCGGATATCCGCTCCCTGGAAACAGTTCTGGAATATGGTCTAAGGCTGAATTCAGGTCGTGTATTTGCAGATGTGTGGGATTTGGGTATGTTTTCAAGTTGTAAGAAATGTATCGATAAAAGAACCAATCGGTTAATCACCATGAACCTGAACCAGGAAATAACCGGCCCGGTCAGATGTACATGCAGCTTATAAAAAGCCAACTGGCTGCTGTTTGATTCATAAGTATAAATACCCCCCGTAAAATAGGCTTAAATCGACTTCCCCGGCAATAGCATCCTCCGTACTTTTGATCTTCCCTAAAAGGGTAAACTCAGCCTATGGAAGATCTCTATTCAATGCTCATGCAGGATGTCCGCTTCGAGGAGGGACTGAATGCGTGTATGAACTGTGGTATATGCACCGGCATATGCCCGGCAGCAGAGTATTACAACTATGACCCCCGTACGGTTGTTGACCTGGTTCAGACGCGTAACAATGATGTCATCAGGGAGCTGCTGCAAAGCGAAACCATCTGGTACTGCGGGCAGTGCATGAGCTGCAAGACCCGCTGCCCGCGCGGCAACACGCCCGGCATGGTGATAATGGCTCTCCGCAAGATCTCACAGGAGCTGGGCTACTTCACTGCCTCCGAAAAAGGACGGCAGCAGTTTGCAATTAAACGTACCGTGGGTGATAACGTTCTGAAACACGGTTACTGCGTTGTCTCTTATGATGTTGACCCTGCCACTCACCCTGAACAAGGACCAGCATGGGAACACTACTTCAAGTACATGGATGACTCCCTGGCACGCCTCGGCGGCGAGCTGAACGGCAAGGAAGGGCCGACACGCAAAATAAGTGATGATGTGCTAGATGAACTGAGAAACATTTTCGAGGTCACCGGTGGCCAGGATCTCTATGATACAATCGAGGAAGCATCAGAGAAAAAGGCTGATGAGATGGGCCTTGAATTCAAGAAAGAGGGCAGGGACTTTGAATATTTCAGGCACGTCGTTACGGCCGACAGCGGCAAACATCAGTGTGAGGTTGAGGATGTAAGGAAAGATATCTATGAAACTCGAAGGTAAAAAGCGTATCTGGGCAGAATACCAGAAAGAAATTCCCGATGATCATTTCTTCTATGTCAGATCATGCATAAGGCAAACATTTTTCGCAGGCTCTGAACAGTTTTTCCTGAGGATAATGCGCGATGACCTGGGCAAGGATGTATTTGAGGATCCCAGGCACACAACCTGTACCGGAATCGGATATCATGGCGATGTGGTCCCGTTCGAAACAATTCAGACAGTTGTGGCACGTCATTTCGCGCTGGCGACGGAGGCAGGCTATAAGCACATTGCAATATCCTGCGTCACTTCGTTCGGCATATACTCCGAGATACTGGAGACCTGGAAGCATTTTCCGGAGACACTTGAGCGCACACGTGAAGACCTTTACAAAGCTACGGGCAGAACCTTTGATGTACCGGTGACAATCTCGCACACAAGCGACATCATATACAAATTCCGCGATGAGATAGCCCGCAAGGCAAAATTTAATCTCGCAGATATTTCAACAGGCAAGCCTCTGAAGGTTGTCGAACATATCGGGTGTCACTATTCAAAGATGTTCCCGAAATACGGTGTCGGCGGCGCTGAATTCCCTCATGTCCTTGTCGGAATGATAGAATCATGGGGTGGTGACGTCATTGATTACCCTGAGCGCCGTCACTGCTGCGGTTTCGGTTTCAGACAGTACCTGATCCAGGCCAACAGGGGCTACTCACTCTTCGCCTCCCGCAAGAAGTTTGAGTCGATGGAACCCTATCAGCCTGACCTGATCATTGCAAACTGTCCTGGTTGCGCTATGTTCATGGACCGCTGGCAGTACACAATCAAAGAGATTGACAGTGTCACCTACGGCGCTGACGGACAGGGTATACCTGTTCTGACGTATGAGGAGGTCGCAGGACTTGTCCTTGGTTATGATCCATGGGAGATGGGGCTGCAGTATCATAATGTTCAGTCATTCCCTCTGTTCCGCAAGATGGGCATCAAGGCCGATCCGGCCCGCAGATATCTGGCAAAGGACGGCAGCAGGCTGCCTGAACCTGCCAACCTGATAAACGGATGAACACCACAGCAAAACATGTTGTTGTTGCCGGAGGCGGCGTCGCAGGAATGGAAGCGGCAGGCGCACTGGCGGAGCTGGGTCACAGAGTGAGCCTGATAGAGAAGGAACGGAAGCCTGGCGGCCATCTGCTGCAGTGGCACGCACTTTTCCCCGATCACCGCCCGGCAGATGAGGTGAAGCTATACCTGAATAAAAGGATAGAGAATAAAAATATTACTGTGTTAGCCGGTATCGGAGTCGATAAGATAAAGCGTCAGGGGCAGGAGATAAACATAACCCTTTCGGATGGAACTGGCATTAATGCTGATGCTGCCATTATTGCAACAGGATTTGATCTCTTCGATGCCCGCCGCAAGGAGGAATACGGGTACGGTATCTATGACAACGTCATAACATCGGCTGAGCTTGAAGATATGTTCACTGCCGGAAAACTCACCACTACTGACGGCAGAACCCCTTCGCGGGTTGGCTTAATACACTGTGTCGGCTCACGTGATGAGAAGGTGAACAACAATCACTGTTCAAAAGTATGCTGCGTGACTGCTGTCAAGCAGGCGATAGAGATCAGGAAGCAGTTGCCGGGAACCGAGGTCTTCTGCTTTTATATGGACATGAGGATGTACGGACCTTATTACGAAGAGCTATATCGCGAATCGCAGGAGGTTTATAATGTCAACTACATCAGGGGCAAAGTGTCTGAAGCGTCCGTTAATATCAATAACAGGCTGGTTATCAAGGTCGAAGACACACTTGCAGGCAGGCCCCTCAAGATGGAACTCGACCTGATGGTCCTAATGGTTGGGATGGAGATGTCACAGTCGGGTACCAGGCTTGCCGAGGCTTCAGGATTGAAGAGCGGGATAAACAGGTTTTTTGAGACGGGTGATCATCATTTCGGCAACAACCTGAGCGGCCTCAGGGGAGTCTTCTATGCAGGCACATGCACTGCGCCGATGAACATCACTGATACAATTTCACATGCCAGGGCCGCTGTTGCGGAAACAGTAAGATATCTCAACGACCGATGAGCGAAACCTCTGGAGAAAAAGTTTGGCTTCACAATTAACCCGAGCAGGCTTATCGATTATGATACCTCTGACCGTAAGGTAAGGGAATACGTCACTTTGAAGGAGCCCAGCTTCAGGCTCTGTTTTGCATGCGGAGGATGCACCGCAACCTGCACGGCAGGTCAGCATATATCATTTAATCTCCGGAGGATGAATAACCTTATCAGGAGAGGAGAGATAGCCCCTCTGCGCGAGGAGGTGACCCGCTGCATGCTTTGCGGCAAATGCCTTCTTGTCTGTCCCCGGGGTGTCAACACGCGCAATGTGGTTGCAGTGGCGGCAGAAGCCATCAGAAAACTTGAAAGAAATGAACTCTGAGCTCTTCGTCTTTCCGTTTAACCTGGGCCTGTACTTCATTCTTATCTACAGTGTGGTGCGGAGCACTATCTGGTTCCGTAACCTTTCACGGTCAGACAAGCTGCGTCTCCAGAGGGGCTTCTTCGGATCACCATTCATGCAGAGCATAAAGGAGATCTTCATGGAGAGCCTCCTGCACCGGAGAATATTTAAAAGGAATCCTGTGCTCGGTTACATGCACATGAGCCTCGCCTTCGGGTGGTTCCTCCTTATCGTTTTCGGAACCATCGAAGCAGATTTCTTCAGTGAGAAGCACCTCAATCCACCGTCACATTCCATCTTCTTCCGCTGGTACAATCCTGAACACGGCGCTTCGGGTTTCCCGGCAGTATTCAGTTTCTGGATGGATCTGCTGCTGGCCTTTATCCTCTCCGGGCTTCTGCTGGCTATGGTTAAACGCTTCATTCCCGGCATGATGGGAATGAAGAAGACCACAAAGCATACCTGGACTGACCGCATTACGCTTTTGAGCCTTTGGCTGATCTTCCCCGCACGCCTCATGGCTGAGAGCTTCACAAGCGGAGCTCACGGCAGCGGCAGCTTCCTCACAGGCAACCTCGGGGCTGCCCTGGCATCGGTCCTTCCCGCTGCTGATCTGGCTCCGTACTTCTGGTGGCTTTATTCACTTGCCCTGGGCACATTCTTCATCCTGCTGCCAGTCTCAAGATACTTCCACATACCTGTCGAGCTGTTGCTGATCTTCATGCGTAACTCCGGCATCACCACAGGTGACAAATCATCATCATATACCGAGGTGCAGACCAATGCATGCTCATCATGCGGAGTATGTATCAGCACCTGCCAGATGAGCTATGCGGCTGGCATAAATGACATACAGTCAGCATATTTTATCAAAGGACTAAGGAACGAAAAGGATATAGCTGCCATAACTGCAAACTGTCTGATGTGCGGCAGGTGTGAAGAGGTGTGTCCTGTGGGGATTGAGCTGGGACCAATGCGTCTGATCGAACGCAGGCAGGACAGGAAAGATTTCGAACCGTTGAAGTTTCCCGATGGTTACTCCCTAACACGAAAAAGGGGTTTCATGGAAAGACCGTCAACCCAGTCGTACAACTATCTCGTTAATGATGATCCAGTTGCAAAGGCTGATGTGCTGTTCTTCGCCGGATGCATGACCCACCTTACACCCTCCATAATAGTCGCAATGAAGAAGATAATGAACAGCGCCGGGGTGAGATATCACTTTATGGACGAAGAGGGTGGAGTGTGTTGCGGCAGACCGCTTATGCTGGCAGGCAGGGATAAAGAGGCACGCGAACTGATCAACCATAATTCTGATATCATCTGGAAATCAGGAGCGAAGATCCTTGTCACTTCCTGCCCCATCTGCTATAAGGTCTTCAATGAGAGCTATTATCTCGAGACCCGTGTCATGCATCACTCGGAGTTTATCAATCTCCTTATCGAGGAAGGCTCTCTCAGGCTCGGCTACCTGCACCGGAAAGTGGTTTATCATGACCCTTGCGAGCTGGGGCGTGGCTCGGGCATCTATGAAGAACCACGTGCTGTCATAAACTATGTGGCTGACCTGCAGCAGTCGCAACATGAAAAGAATATGGCTCTCTGCTGTGGCGGCAGCCTGGGCAATCTTACCCTTGCATCAGGCAAGCGGTCTCTGATAGCTGCCGATGCTGCCAGGTCACTGACAGCCTCATCACCCGATGAGCTGATAACAGCGTGCCCGCTATGCAAGAAAACCTTAGGACAGGCGACAGTAACAAAGGTTACCGACATAGCAGAACTTGTTGCTGCAGCCCTCCCGAGGAAACTTGCAAAGGCCGGAACCAGAACAAAAAAAGTCCTCACAAAAACTGAGAATAACGGTTAATAACTTTTTTTTGCCTGGATTAAATAACTGATTATTCAGTGTTTTATAAGTGGCAAAAAGGAGTTTACTTTGCGGCCATAATTATTTTTGATACTCTGGAACGATTTTTGATCATTGATTTCAGGTATAGATTAATGAATAGTTGGTTGCTGCCTGATACTTTGGTTTGTATCCGAACAATAAGCGTTTATTAATGTTTTATACATGTTAGTCAAAAAGAATATTGACCGGGGTAACTTTAAAATTAAATTTGACAACTTAAAAGAAAATCTGAAAATGAGAAAATTGGAGAAGCATTGGATTTTTACATTGGTTGTTCTGGTGGCTTTAACTGGCTGCAAGGACAATAGGACACAGCAACTCCAAATCCAACAAAACGATATAATTGTCCGTGAGAGCGGAGTAACTTTACTGATAACAGATGCTGACCTCATCGAGGTTGATTCCAATCCCAGGTACAACACTGCCGAGTGGAACTTTACCGTAAAAGATGCTGGGCGTTACGATGTGTGGCTTTCGAGCCTGACATGTGACACTGCTCATCTTCGCTTTAATGATCTGGTCACGATCACCGCCGGTGATGAACGCATTGAGAAAAAGCCTGTGGGCGATGAGATAGTGACTGATGACAAGAGTGTGAAGCAACCCTGGTTCAGGGCAGATTCACATATGGGTTCGATCTTCTTCAAGGAACCGGGAGTCTACCAGGTTCAGGTGATCAGTGACAGGGTAATGACCCACTCGTACAGATCTGTCGAAGCTTAGCATTGATAAGCATACCCTTATCAATTCGCTGATCCTCAAACCAATGGTTAACTAAAGATTATTAGTTTTCCCCTGTTTTCTCTTCCACCCACTTCCTCGCATTAACAAATGCCTTGATCCACGGCGTGACATCATCATCACGCCTTTTTTGCGGATAAAAGGCACACTGCCACGGGAAGTACGCCCTCTCGAGATGAGGCATCATTGCCACGTGCCTTCCGTCAGCTGAGCATATTCCTGCAACATCATACATTGACCCGTTGGGATTGGCAGGGTAATTACTCCTGCTGTATTTCATGATGATGTTGTATTTATCTTCCGGATAGGGAAAAACGAATCGTCCTTCACCGTGTGCCACCCATATTCCAAGATCCATACCTTCGAGGTCTCTCATCATTATGGAATTGCTGTGAAGGATTTTCACCCCGAGGAAGTCAGACTCAAATTTATGCGATGCATTATGCTCAAGGCGTGGCATATCTGTATGCTCAGGAACAATCAGTCCCAGTTCTGCCATCAGCTGACATCCGTTGCAGACGCCGAGTGACAGGGTGTCATCACGCTTATAGAACTTCTCCAGTGCCGTTCGGGCTTTCTCATTGTATCTGAAAGCGCCGGCCCATCCTTTTGCTGATCCGAGCACGTCGGAGTTGGAAAAGCCGCCGACAAAAACTATCATGTTAAGCTCTTCAAGGGTCTCACGGCCGGTGATCAGGTCTGTCATATGCACATCCTTCACGTCAAAGCCGGCGAGCCACAAAGCATAAGCCATCTCACGATCGCCGTTAACTCCTTTTTCTCTTATAATGGCTGCCCTGACCCCTGTCTGCGCTTTCCGTCCGGGTGTGATGCCAAGCGAGCTGAATGATCCTTTAAAGTTCCTCAGGTCGAATTCAACTGCCTTGCCGCCGTGATTGTCAAATCTCTCCTTTGCCAGTACAGGGCCGCACTGCCTGCGGTCAAGCAGGTATGAACTCCGGTACCAGAGCGCACGGTATTGGTCTATGTCAAAGATAAATTCAGCGGTACCGTTTTTAACAAAGATCTTTCTCTCTCTGACAGGGTGCCCGATATTGTAAAAGATGATGCCATGTTCAAGGAGGAACTCTTCGATCTCAGCTTCATCATCAACCTGTATTATCACTCCCGGATTCTGGCCGAAGAGTACCTTCACCGTGTCAGCCTCATCCATCTCGGTAAGGTTCACAGTCAGTCCGCCTTCACGGTTGGCAAAGCACATTTCAAGAAGGGTTGTAATCATTCCTCCCGCCGAGATGTCATGTCCGGCTATGATCTTTCTTTCCCTGATCAGGATCTGCAATGCTTCAAAAACCGAGGCGAAATATTCAGGATCTCTTACTGTGGGTGGTTCATTACCGGGGCTGTTGAGCGTCTGTGCCAGTACGCTGCCGCCCAGGGCTGGTTTCATGCCACTCATATCAATAAAAATAACGGCGGTGGATGGGTCATTTCTTAACACCGGTTCAACGATGTTACGAATATCGGTGACCTCGGCAGCAGATGTGATTATCACTGTCCCGGGACTGTACACCTGGCCGTCGGGATATTTTTGGGTCATTGAAAGGCTGTCCTTGCCGGTCGGTATATTTATTCCCAGTGCCATGGCGAAGTCGCTGGCAGCCTTTACTGCCTCATACAGCCTGGCATCTTCACCCGGGTTACGGCATGGCCACATCCAGTTGGCGGAGAGTGATACGCTCCTGAGGCCGTCAGCCAGCGGCGCCCATACGATGTTCGTCAAGGGCCTCGGCGACAGAGAGTACAGATCCTGCCGGTGCGCTTGATCAAACCTGCCACCGGCGCGTGGCCCAGGGCTGTGGCCATACCACTTTTACCGCGGTAGTCAAGGGCTATTGCACCAAGATCATTGAGAGGCAGCTGCAGTTCACCGGCGCACTGCTGCTTTGCCACGCGACCAGTCACAGAACGGTCAACCTTATTTGTCAGCCAGTCCTTGCAGGCTACCTCCTCAATCTGCAATACTGCGCCAAGATAACGTTCCGGATCACCGGGGTCATAGCTGATCTCACGGAAACGCTGCGGCATGGTTGTATCACGCATCACCGTTCGTGGCGGTTTCCCGAAGAAATCGCTCAGCTGCAGATCGATAGGTTTCTCACCGTTCAGCGGATTATAAAATGTGAACTGGTTGTCGCCTGTCACCTCGCCGATGACATATATCGGAGCACGCTCACGCTCAGCAACGGCGGCGAGATTGTCCGCATCACCCTTTCTTATAACCAGTCCCATACGTTCCTGTGATTTATTGCCTATTATTTCCCGTGCAGACAGTGTCGGGTCACCCACGGGAAGCTTGCTGATGTCTATTTTCCCGCCTGTCGCCTCAACAAGTTCGGAGAGGCAGTTGAGGTGTCCGCCGGCACCGTGATCATGCAGTGATATGACAGGATTATGATCACTTTCGCTCATCGCCCTGAGAGCATTGTACACCCTCTTTTGCATCTCGGGGTTGGCACGCTGTACGGCGTTAAGTTCTATTGTGCTGTCATATGCCCCGGTATCGACCGAAGAGACTGCACCTCCACCCATGCCGATCCTGTAGTTGTCACCGCCAAGAAGAACTATCAGATCGCCTTTGGAAGGCACATCCTTGGCGCTGTCAGCCTTCTTCCCCAGACCTATGCCTCCGGCCAGCATTATTACCTTGTCAAAGCCGTATTGCCGCATCTCACTGAAATGCTCAAACGTCAGCACTGATCCGCAGATGAGCGGCTGTCCGAATTTGTTTCCGAAGTCGCTTGCCCCGTTGGAGGCTTTAATGAGAATTTCTTCAGGGGTCTGGTAGAGCCATTTCCTGGGTGTGGTTGCTTTTTCCCATTCGCGGGGTCCGTCAGCTGACGGTCGCGGGTATGAAGTCATGTATACGGCTGTTCCTGCGATGGGCAGAGAGCCTTTACCCCCAGCGATACGGTCGCGTATTTCACCTCCTGTACCTGTGGAAGCGCCGTTGAAGGGCTCCACTGTCGTCGGGAAGTTATGAGTCTCTGCCTTTATTGAAAGGACAGATTCAATTTCCTTGACCCTGAAAAAGTCAGCCTTATCCTGCGTTGCAGGTGCAAACTGTTCAACAACCGGACCGCTCAGAAATGCACAGTTGTCCTTGTAAGCTGAGACAACACGATTAGGATTTTCCTCAGTAGTGCTTTTTATCAGGCTGAAAAGCGACGCCTGGTGTTCAGTGCCGTCGATGACGAAGGTCCCGTTGAAGATTTTGTGGCGGCAGTGTTCAGAGTTGACCTGTGAAAAGCCAAAGACCTCACTGTCGGTGAGTTTTCTCCCGAGATTATGACTGAGTTTTTCCAGATAATCAATCTCCTGCTGACTCAGGGCCAGTCCTTCCTGTTGATTATACGCAGCAATATCATTTATTTCCCTGACCGGTTCAGGCTCATGATGTACTGTGAAAATGTCCTGGTCCAGATTGCGGTAAACACGCTGCAGCATGGGATCGTGATCCGGGTTTTCTCCGTTAGCCCTTAAGTACTCTTCAATCCTTGTAACACCCGTCACCCCCATGTTTTGGGTTATCTCAACGGCATTGGTGCTCCACGGAGTGATCATCTCACGGCGCGGACCGATAAATATGCCTTCAACGGTGCCGGTATCGAGGAGACCTGCGTTGCCAAAGAGCCATGAGAGCCTCGCGGTCTCGTCACCTGATAAATCCTTCACTGTCCCGGCAGCAAAAATGCTTCCTGATGGTCCCCCGAAGAAAAGAATCTTGTTATTAACCATGCTAAAATATTTTTATTAAAACAGCGTGTCAGTATTTCCTGAAATCTCGATGCAGGTATTTCTCCCTTCACCACTGAACAAAACATTACCCGTACGCCTGTCTGTCATGGTCAGGCTTATCTGCGAGGTCATGCTTTCCTCAATCCGGCCGGTCATAAATCCTTTTACCGGTGCAGCCAGAGGGGTGGAACGGTCGACAGGCGCCTTAACACTGATGATGTGGGCTCTGTTCTGAAACTGCATTTCAACTTGTGAGTCTGTAACGGAGAGGTTTGTCAGTTTACCCCCTCCGTATTCGGTAAAGCGGTACAGTCTGTTATCAAGCCACAACCCGGCAATGAATCCTGTAAAAGTGCCTGATACCCATGGGATGCGTGCCACAGAGGCCTTGAATGATATCCCGTCAGCGCTGAAGCGGTTCGACTGTATCCAGATATATGCGGAGGGGAATGAGTGGCCCCAGTCCTTTTCTGTATACCCTCTGCCACCAGTGAAGTCAATCTCTTCGCCGTTGATGACAAGGTTGCCTGATATGCCGTGATCCATGCTTACAATACCGTGGTTGCATTCCATAAAAGGAGCAAAGGTATAAGGACCCATTATGCCCGGGGAATACCAGGGTTTGGGCCATGGGACAGTACCGGAGAAGGTCAGCGACCCTTTCACGGAAGGCAGATCAAGGGTCATTCTCTGCGATGAGAAATAGTTTGTTCCCAGCGTAAGCTCAAATTCTTTCCAGGCCGGTTTAAAGAGCGATGAATCAAAGGAATGGTATTCTGATTTCTTTTCCATACCGTCAAGCACCTGTATAAAGGCATGGATGTTGCCTTTTTCATCCATGCTTATACCCGGTATAAAGGCAAAAGCTTTTGTGCCGGCAGCGTTTACCACCTTAAAATACCACCCCTCGAAGTATTTTCTTGTATTTCCCCAACCCTGGTAGGTTTCAGGATTAAAGAGGGATCTTGTCTTATACAGCAAATTCATCTTTTCTTCTCCGGAAGCTCTTTTCAGCCTCAATCACAAAGTAAATGATTACGCCTACCATGATGCACATGAGCCAGTCATTGAGCTGAAGAGGCGCTGTGCCGAAGGCTTTGTTCATAAAAGGCAGGTATGTAAAACCGGCTTGCGCTGCCAGCATTAGAGCCGATCCGATCAGCACTGACGGGTTTGAGAAAAAACCCAGTTTATGGAGAGGAAGCGTCAGTGAACGGCAATTGAAGAGGTAGAACATCTCACCGATTATAAACACATTCACTGCAATTGTGCGAGCCACATCAGCTGAATTTCCCTTTGACAACTCCCATTCAAAAAGGCCGAATGAGCCGGCACACAGCAACAATCCCACAATACCTATTCTGGTAAGGATTACCGGTGACAGTATCTGTTCGCCAGCTTTGCGCGGTGGACGTTTCATGATGCCCGGTTCCTTCGGCTCAAAAGCCAGCATAAGCCCTAAAAGCAGAGCTGTTGTCATATTGATCCAGAGCAGCTGCACCGGAAGAATAGGGAGCTTTACTCCGGCAATGACGGCAATGAGTATCACAAGTCCTTCACCGAAGTTCGTCGGCAGTGTCCAGGTTATGAATTTCGAAAGGTTGTCGAAGACACCTCTTCCTTCTTCTACAGCCGCTTCTATGGTTGCAAAGTTGTCATCTGTGAGTATCATGTCGGCGGTTTCCTTGGCCACG
>CAVTAA010000011.1:0-96499 GCA_963732575.1 uncultured Bacteroidales bacterium | reverse complement strand
CTCATCGCCTAAATTGACATAATTATATGGTGCCTGGTCATTAATGGCAATCATTTGCTCTATATATCTGATTGCCTCGTTTGGTGTTCTGAAGGTTATGGAATATAAATAATCAGCATATACTTTATTATACAGGTTAAGAAGATCGTATTTGCTGTAATACTTAAGCAGCCATTTCTTGGCAATATTCCCAGTTGCCCATGTTTCCGTAAGCCATTGCAATATTACAGTATGCATCATATATACAGGAGTTTATCCTTAAAGCCTCTTTATAAATATATCGACAGCAGTGATAAAATCTGACCTGCTTTCAGCCAATTTTGCTGCCACCATATACTGGTAAGCTTCAGGTGAACTGATCGGATCAAGAAAATATAATGAAGATTTTGAGACTCTCTTTTTTATTCTGGTGACACTAAGAAAATCATCCACCTGATGCCTTAGCGTATCAATCAATTTAAAAGTCTTAGCTCCACTGGCCGGTCCTTCAACCTCAAAAGACCTTATTGTTTCCCCGTTTTTTGAGTTAAACAATTGTGCGTTAATACGAATAGAAGTATCCGACTGAGTTATACTGCCTGAGATAAATATGTCGGCATCAAGTTTTCTCGCTGTTAAGTTTTCTAATGAGGGCGTTAATGAAGCATAGTTAACAGGACCATTTCTTTGCAACAAATCGTTCACCGATGTCCTTACTGAGAGTTCATCAGAATTTGACAGAAACGACATAAAGCTTGTTTGTATGCCCTCCTGCCACATATTCCATGTTGTGTCATTTGTCAGATTTCGGAATGGCATAACCGCAAGGGAAATCCTGCCCTCCCTTGATACAAGACCCTCTGTCCAATCAGAATTATGAAACTTTTTATAGATGAAAAAGACAGAAATGGCTGTTAAAAATACGATCAGCAGGATTCCGGTCAAAATCATTTTTTTGCTTTTCCAATTGTTTTCTCCCTGTTTACTTGTTACGGCACCAGGGTTCAGGTCAGACAGGTCAGTATTATTCGAATCTCCCTTTAACGCTTTTCCGGGTGAATAGCCGAAATATTCACGGAAGCATTTATTGAAATAGTTCGGACTGTTAAACCCGGTTTTAAATGAAACCTCTGCAACAGTATAAGTCCCATTCTGAAGCATCTCCAGGGCTGTCTGCAAACGGATCTCTCTAATAAACTGGACTATTGTTTTCTTATGGACAGAATTCAGCTTCCGGCTCAGGCGGTAAAGACTCATTCCAGATTCTATGGGCAAGTTCCTTAACGCCAAAATTTTCATTGGCAAGGTTTGCTAAAACAATATCAGTCAGTTTTCTGATGAAAATCTGATCGGCAGTTAGAGGCTCTTCCATTGGGATTTAGGGTAAATAACGGCTTCTTCAGAAAAAGTCTTTTTTCTAAGTTGTAAAACTTAATTCCCCAATCCCTGCAAAATAATTTGACAATCATGCCTTTTGGATTGACGAAACCTTAACTTTTATTTCACACATCTCAAAAGTATAGTAAATCGTCGAACAATTTGACAATTTCTGTCAGGTCACAAAGCAAAGTCAGGTTACAGATTTCAATCCTCTTGTCTACAAAAGAAAATGCCCTGGCGCGAAAACGACAGGGATTTTCCTCATCAGGCAACTCTGCTGCTCACCATTTTGCGCCATGGCATTCAAAACATGATACCCCTGTGGTTCCACCTTTTAAATCAGTGCCATGGCAACTAACACAATTTGTAAGGGGTTGCTCAAATCCGCTCTTATGCATAAATCCATCTTTACTTACCGTATGGTCTGCAGGAGGATTGTATTTTGAATTATTTGTCTTTTCACAGCCAATGAAAAATGTAAGTAAAAGCAATGTCAGTGATACTCTTATTATTGCATGATTTTTCATATTGTTCTTGATTTTAAGCGGAACCTTCATTATGCAGATGTTCTGTATTTCTTCAATATTAACCATGTCATGAGAGATTTATTGCTCTGTTTTTTATCAAACCCCACCAAAAAAAGTCCTCTGAAAGACTTAGTTTTATTTCCCCCATTAAATCAATCCCCGCTCCAATCAAAAAGCCCGGGAACATTGTCCGCACCACTGGCTTTTCTATCCTGACGATTATCACAAAACAGAATATTATTAAATTTATAGGAAATTGTGTACAAAGGGCGCGGTATAGCTCTTCAAAAATCAGTAAAACAAAAAAACAGTTACCTATGAAAAGTAACAGGAGAACATTCATAAAAACAGGCGCATTGGCATTGGCCGGCACAACGGTACTACATAATTCCGTCTTTGCTGCACCAGGGCAGCTTGGAATAACAGGCCTGCAGCTTTATTCCATCCGTGATGATATGAGCCTTGACCCTATCGGATCTTTAACAAAACTGGCTGAAATGGGTTATGAATATATTGAACACGCCAGTTATACAGATCGCAAATTCTATGGCTATCCTGCTTCTGAATTTAAAAAAATACTTGACGGTATGGGTCTGAAAATGATAAGCGGACATACTGAAATGGGCAGACAACACTGGGACAAGGCAAGGAAAGACTTTACCGACAGCTGGAAGTTTACCCTTGAGGATGCGGCAACACTCGAACAAAAGTATGTTATCAGCCCATGGATAGAAGAAAGCATAAGAAAGAATTATGCCGATTTCAGGTACTACATGGATGTATTCAATAAATGCGGTGAACTGTGCAATAAACGTGGGATGAAGTTTGGCTACCACAACCATAATTTTGAATTCAGTGAAAAACTAAACGGTGAGACGTTATTTGACATCATGATGAAGAATATCAACCCTGATCTTGTTGTGGTGCAGCTGGATATAGGTAATCTTTTTGACGGCGGTGCTGTTGCTCTTGATGTTGTCAATCAGTACCCCGGAAGATTTGAAAATGTACACGTTAAAGACGTTAAAAAAACAGGCGGAGATGGAAAATATGAAAGCACAATTTTCGGAGAAGGAGTGGCAGATGTCAGACAAGTTATTGCACTGATAAAAAGTACCGGAGGTGCAGAGGTTATGATAATTGAACAGGAATCATATCAGGAGAAGACGCCAATGGAATGCACCAGGATCAATCTTGAGATTATGAAAAAATGGGGATACTGATTACAATTTTATTGTTACGACAACCATGCTTTCAATAATATCCCTTGTTGCAGGGGCAACTTTATTGATCTGGTCGCGATATAAAACCTGTCCCGAGCTTTTAATTATATCATCATTTTTAGTCCAAACTGATCGTTCTTAGCCAGATTTATAAATGCCTTGCAATATTACTCAGAAGCGTTTTCTGTCAGAGCGTTCAAAATAGGGACAACCCATTTCTCCTTGTCAATGTCATAAACGATAAAATCGCTGTCGAACTGCCAGTAAGCCCAGCTAAATCCCAGCCTTTCAGCTGTGCGTGCTACATATGCAGTATAACGGGCTCTCGATTCCATGTCTGCCTTATCGTAAGATCCGAATTCTCCTAAAAAGATCGGTCGGTCATGTGCCTTTGACCAATCAGCTGCAACCTTTAATTTTGCGTCAACAGCCTCTTTTTCTTCTTTAGTGCCGGTCCAGGTTATACCACTCAGACCTGCATTCTCTTCAGACCATGGAGCTCCCTGATGTGTAAATTTCATCGGATGATAAAAATGAACTGTTACAATAATATTTCTATCCTCCTCAGGCAGTACCAGGGTGGGCAAAGACTCTATGCCATTCCAGTTACCGGGACCAATAATAAGCGTACGGGTTGGATTGGTAGTGCGGATGATCTTAACAGCCTCTGTAAGAAATGTGTTCCAAAGTTCGGGTGTGAGCTTCCGGTTTGGTTCGTTCAATACTTCAAAAATCACATTATCGGGCTGGTCTTTGTATCTGGGGGCCAGTTGCTTCCATACAGAAAGGAACATTTCCTTCTTTGCAACCGGATCAGCCGCCATAGCATTGAATTCATGCAGGTCAAGAATAACCATCAGATCAGCTTCAAGGGCATTCTTTACTGCCCAATCCAAAGTTTCCAGCCATTTGGGATTGATCTGGTATTCGCTGTTCATATTCGAAAAAGGATGCAGGTTAATACGTACGTTTGAAAACCCTGCCTCCTTAATCATTTTAAAATACTCTTCCTTGAAACGGCCTTTGGTATAGTCTTTCCACAGCTCCTTGTCATAGCCGATAATATTTACTCCCCTGCCAAGTCTTTTATTCTGGTCATTTGCTGTCATATCTTGTCCGTACGATTTACCGTATGAAGAAAATAAGAAAATCAGCACTAAACCTAAAATGATCGATTTTTTCATAATTAGCCTTTAAAATTTAAGTTAATGTTGTCAGTTCACTTTTTGAAAATTTATGAAATCGTAATTCATCTGTCCGGTTTCAACTGAGGTGGCCGCTTCCGGAATTGACTGGATCATTGTCAAATGTAATGCTTATAATTAATCGTTGAAGTCCTATTCTTTGAAAAATCATCAGCCTGACTTATGATATGGAGCATGTCTGCAAACAGGGAATAGTCAGATATTTCAAACCTCATGTCTGCAATGAAAAAGCGTACCGCTAAGGATCATTGAATAATCCTCCTGAACCTACTCCCATTCAGTTAATAAGAGATTGATTTTAATGGTACTACTTTTTAATCAATGCAATCGTCTTTTTAGGATTGATTAATAATCTCTTCCCGTCAGTACTGAGGTCTGCACCTTGCTTAATCAGGTCTTTGACTTTCCCGGGCGTTAATGATGGATCGAGAGCAATTAATTTAGCTGCAAGATTGACAACAGCCGGAGCTGACATTGATGTCCCCGATAAGTTCATGCGTATACCACCTGGCACAAAACTTTCAACCTCAAAACCATTAGAATATACATCCACTGATTTTCCAGTAGCTGTAAAACTGGTAAAATCCCCAGCCTGATCAACTGCTCCGGCAACTATTATGTTCGGCAAACCCAGACTTGCGGGAAGATCTTTTACAAAATCAACATCATTATTTGAATTTCCGGCAGCTATGACAAACAGGATCTCAGGTGAGTTTTTAATAGCATAAGAGATACCTTCGTATTGAATATTAAAAATCTCATTTGCCAATTTTGCCCTTTCTTCAGAGTTTTCGCCGATTCCGTTTGCTTCCAGGCCGCTCTCCAAATCTTTTTGAGTCCAGCCCCAGCTCATATTAACAACTCTTACTCCATGTTCCTTGAAATAATTAATGTTGTCCATGGAATTCTTTGCCCATCTTTCAGCATCGGCTATATTTGGCGGTGCGGGAATAATCCTGTAATCATATGTTTCGCGAACAACAAGAATACGGGCAGCAGGATTACCATCTGACGCAATACCAGCAACATGTGTTCCGTGCGCATAAGTACTGTACAGACTTAATTCCTCAATGAAAGAAGAAACATCCTCCGCTTTTAATTCTGACATTTTCTTCTTCAGATTCTCTGCCTCGGGACTCTCAATATTTGACTGTAAATCGAGTAATCCTTTAATCTGGGAAATCATCTCGGGATAGCGGCTGCGCTGGTTCCCGTCCAAAGGATACAATACTCCTGCAGTTCTATAATTGTCAAGAGTATAAGCAATCCCATTCATATCATCAATATAGCCGTTCATATCATTGTCTATACCATCCGATTTTTCCTTTTTGTTTTGAAACATTAAAGATCCGTATACAGCAGAATCAACTCCGCTATCCCAGACGCCAATCACTACATTTTTAAGTTTTTCTTGTCCTGAGAAAGAGATATCGCGGTCAGTCCATATGTTTTTCTTTTCAATTTTATTTTTGTCCACATAGTTCTGCAAAACTTCTACAATTATGTTTTTGTACGGAAGCATTTTTTCCAGACTTGTTCTGCTTCCGATGATTGCTCTCGCTATTTCACCACTTATGATTTTGGTTTTATAAGCTACCGGATCGTACTGACTTTTTAGCATTCCAATTATCAGGTTCTCACTGACTATTTCAACGCCCGCTTTTACAGATTTCACATCATTCCCGACAATTTCCCAGGGGAGATTGGCTACGGAGGATTTTAGATTTTCACGAAAAAGATCATTTTTGTTTTCTCCTGCACTATCGGCAGCTATAAGGGCATCGTCAAAAATGCCACTCATTAGCTTTGAAGAGGGTTTTGTTTCAAGATTTTTAATTATTTCGCCATATTTTCTCAAATTCGAATAATCTGCTTCAATTAAGGCAATAGTACTTAGATCACCATAATATTCCTTCAGAGAACTGGTGTCTTGAATTGTGTATTTTCCCATTAAATCAAGAATGTCTTTCTTGTATTCTGCAACAAGCTTTTTAAATGGTTCATCTGCAGTCAGGAAATCTGATGGCAGAATATCCACTTTATAAGTCAGCCGGGGAAGATCAGCCTGAGAATGTATAATAACCTTCTCATTTTGTGCCTGTAGGATTCCTGATAATCCTAAAAGGATTAGTAACCCTGATAATTTTAACCTTTTCATACCGTCGGAGTTTAGATGCTGGTAATAATAAAAAATCTCAATCAGCATATAAATTTATGATGTATTTCGGGCAAAGTCAATAATAAATTCAGGTTTTTAAAAACAAAGAGCGAGCTGTCCTGTTTTAGTATTAAAATTATTAACTGTTTGGGTGGGTATCACAGAAAACCTTCCCAAACCTGATTAGATCAGCCATGCCCCTGACAAGCTCAAGATTTAATGCAAAATTTTCTTCTTATTATCGGTATGCTGACTGTTCATTTAAAGATCTGTAACCGATGAGAATACATATATTGACTTTATTGATATTTTTCACCTCACTGTCATGCAGCACCGAGGATAAAAAGCAGCCGATTACCCCAAACCCGAATACCGGTGACAATACGGAACAGGAGCAAGACAGGTTTAAATACCTTGCCCTTGGGGACTCCTATACAATCGGCCAGAGCGTTGACAAATCCATGCGCTATCCTGTTCAGATAGGAGATTCCCTGGAAAGGCGGGGATACTATATGGAAGATCCCACGATCATAGCAGTTACCGGCTGGACAACATCAGACCTGAAGGCTGGCATAAAAGCTGCTAATCCGCAGGGCCCTTATGGTCTGGTCAGCCTGCTGATCGGGGTAAATAACCAGTACCGGGGCATGGATATCAATATTTACAGGAAAGAGTTCGGTGAACTGATAGATCAGTCGATCTATTTTGCAGGGAACGACACCGGCCGGGTCATAGTTCTCTCTATTCCGGACTGGGGAGTAACCCCTTTTGCTTCGGGTATGGACAGAGAAAAAATTGCCGGGGAGATTGACCAGTACAATGCGATAAACAAAGAAATAACGCTGTCAAAGGGTATTGTCTGGATAGATGTAACAGGCATATCAAGGCTTGCTGAGAATGATGCAACACTCATAGCCGGCGATGGTCTGCACCCATCGGGAAAGATGTACACAGAGTGGGTCAGGCTGGCAGTTCCGGAGATTGTAAAAATGCTGAAAGAGGAATAATAACGGATATGTATCCGGTGTACAGGGAGGACATTGGCCAGGAAGAGCAGTATTAACTTTCCGCAAATAGATCAAAGTATTAATCCGGGCTTTAAGCGGTCAATTTATACTGGCGAGAGGTGGTCAGGATTACTGGCTTTACCTCTCAGTCGTTATTTAATCACAACAATCTTAATGTATTTTGATCAGATTTTATAATAGGCCTTACTTTGTTACACATAATAAATAATTATGCATTGACTATAATACAAATATTTATTATCTTTACACTGACAATATTACATTAAATCTATTCTTCATCGCATGATTTTTAACCGATCCATAGAAAAATCATTGAACGAGTGGAAAACCAAATCGAATAGAAAGCCACTTATAATCAGAGGAGCAAGACAGGTTGGGAAAACGACCCTTATCAGGAAGTTCTCGGATTCCTTTAAGCATAAGATTCTGTTGGATCTGGAGCTGGCATCCGACCTGGAGTATTTCCGTAAGTTCAATGAAATAAAGCCTCTGCTGGAATCACTTTTTCTTTCCCGGAATATTCCCATATCATCTTTAAGTAACACACTATTATTTATTGATGAGATTCAGGAATCTCCGAAGCCATCCAGATGCTTCGATACTTTTATGAAGAATACCCCGGATTGCATGTGATCGCAGCAGGTTCGCTGCTTGAATTTGCCATGAAGAAGGTAAAAAGCTTCCCGGTAGGCAGGGTTGAGTATATGTATCTGCATCCCTTAAACTTCCCGGAATACCTGACAGTAATTGATCACAAAACCGCATTGGAGCAGTTATACAAAACACCACTTGACACCTTTGCACATGGAACATTGCTCGATCTCTTTAATCAATATGCCATTATCGGAGGGATGCCGGAGGTATTGAAAACCTACCTTGAGACACAAAGCGCCACCGAACTCCCTCCGGTTTATGAAAGTATATGGGTCACATTTAAGAATGACGTGGAAAAATATGCATCAAATGAAACTGAACGTAAAGTGATAAAGCATGTTATTTCTACTGCTCATTACTATCTGGATCAGCGGATAAAATTTCAGAATTTCGGGCAATCAAACTATCGCTCCCGTGAGGTTGGTGAAGCATTCAGAAATCTTGAGGACGCAAAAATCATACAACTCATCTACCCTACAACAGACATTGAAGTGCCAATAAAACCTGATCTGAGGAAATCCCCAAGGTTGCAGTTCCTTGATACCGGATTGATTAATAATGAATTGGGCATTCAAGCTGAAATGATGGGCTTTTCGGACTTAACCAATTCATTTAAAGGCGCTATCATTCCGCACCTGGTGACGCAAGAATTAATGTCGTTAAATACGGGCAGGTCGTCTAAACCTCTTTTTTGGATCAGAGATAAAAAGCAATCTTCAGCAGAAGTTGACATCGTATATACTTATCAGGATATAGTTATTCCAATAGAGATCAAGTCCGGAAAAACAGGCACATTAAGATCGCTGCACCAGTTTATTGACAGATGCAATCATCCCTTTGCCATAAGGATTTATGCCGGTGAATTCAATGTAATCCGATCAAAAACACCAGCCGGCAAAACTTATAATCTCATGAACCTTCCTTACTACCTTGGAACCAGGTTACCTGAATACATTAAATATTTTGTGAATAATTTCAGCTAATGCCTGGACTGGCTGCCATGGCCTAATTCTCCGGAAAGTATTTTATATATTTAACAGGTTTCAGAACCTTCAGCCACAGAAAACATTAATATTGCCACAGCGACCTGAAAAAAATGCCCGCTGCTGATTATACCCGGTTGACACTATGAGCGCCATTACAATAAAGCTTGCCAGCGATGATGACAATGATAAGATCATTGGCCTGGCTGAACAATGTCCGCAGGAGGGCATGATCACATATTTTACCAACCGCACCCCCAGGTTCAATACGCTTCAGCGTCTGCTCGACAAGGATGCCTGGCACCTTGTTGCCCTTAAAGATGAAATTGTTATCGGGCTTGTCGGAGTGGTTCACTTTCCGGCCAGAGTGCTCGGAGATGCATACAAGGTGGGGTATATGCTTGACCTGAGAGTAGACAAGGCGTACAGGAGCGGGATGACGGCTTTCAAACTTGTCAGGACGGCGGTAGATCATGTCAGAAAATCAGATGCCGACATGGTCATTGCCAACTTCCTAAAAGACAATAAGAGCCCGCTTGTCTTCACCAGCGGAAGAGGCGGACTGCCTGCAGCCCTTCATCTGGGCACCAACAGGATCTTCAATATCATACCCATCCGCTCCATGAAGCTTGATCCACGATATGAAATTGGCAAGCTCTGCGATAAAGACATCCCCGAAATAATTGAGCTGTACCGGAAATTTGCTTCACAGTATGCCATCGCCCCGGTGCTCACTGAGGATCGGTTCAGAAATTATCTTGGCACCATCACCGGACTATCTCTCGACAACTTCCTGGTGGCGCGGGAAAACGGCAAGATCAGGGCTGTCACTGCATTATGGGATGAACATCCTTACAAGAGTTACCAGGTCCTCAGGCTGAATTTCAGTATCAGGATGCTGACAGGCTTTTTGAGTTTTCTGTCGCACTTCATGAAGGTGCCCCACCCAGTAAAGCTCAATGAGCCGCTCCGGCAGCTATCTCTTGTACTTTATGCCCATGATGACTGTCCTGAAGCCCTCGACACCCTGTTCAGGCATGCAAACAACGTCAGCATGGGTTCGGATTATACTCTTATCATGCTGTACGCCCCGGAGAATGATCCTGTTTTCAGATCCATGAATAAATTTATAGGTATTTCGGTCAAAAGCGAGATGTATGTTTTTGCCAAAGATGCCGGACTTATTGAAAGACTGAAGGAAAATCCTCCGGATGTTCTGATGGATATTGTAATGACCATATGAGAGCCATTTATGGTCAGGCAATCATATGCGTTCCAGTAACCAGGCCGTTAAGATCCCCAGATAGTTCCCTGCAGCCAACCCTATTATCGCTGATGACAGACCGGAAAATATTATCTCACGGTTTTTCAGTGAGGCGGCAACAGCCACAACAACAGCAGGATTGGTTATCAAAGCTGTTGATGTTATGATGTAAGTGTCAGCATCAATCCTGAATATCCACGATAAAAGGGCCTGGATAATCATAGACCCGAAGACAACGAAAGCCACATAGGCAGCTATTTTCATTGCAACAAGGTCAATGCTCCCCAGGTTCGCCCTCGAGGCAATGACCATGCAGAATATAAGGATCAGATACATCCCAAGTTCAAACGATTTATCCAGCTTCTTTACGGCAGGGATAAGCGAAGCAGCGATGCCCAATGTTGTTATGATCAGGATGACAACGGCCATCTGTGATGACGCTGGCAATAAAAGAGATACGGCGGCCCCGGTGCCAAAGATCAGGAGAGCGATGCCGAAGGACTTCAGGAGGGGAAGTACCGTCTTTTTTTTAAGCAGTCCCCAGTAGGGATCTTCATCGTCAGCCTTGCCCAGGTTGCCCGATGCAGGGTCAATGTAGGAATACGCCGGAAGAAACATCAGCACAAGGCGCTGGGCAATTGTCATAACAAAGAGAAGATGAAAGGCTCCGATCACAAGGTCGTAGGTAACAACAGTCATATATGTTGCCTCATCGGACCCGATTGCTGTATGTATGGCTGCGAGGTTTGGCGTGCTGCCGATATACAGGCCAACCAGCATGGCTGATACATCCCAGAGATTCTGGATGCCCTGGTTCCGGAAAATAAAGAACCCGGCAACGACAGCAATCATGACAGCTGCTATGGCAAACGCCAGGGAAAGAAATGTTTTACCTGCAATCTGAGTCCACTTTTTAATATCCATAGAGAATAAAAGCAAGGGGATTGCAATGGGAATTGTCAGCATTGTAAGCAGTTCCTGCACTTTTGCATGACCGTCAATCAGAGGCAACAAGCCCAGGTTGCCAATTACAAACCCGATCACATACGCTACTACAACAGCACCGATTTTACTTAACAGGCTGTATCTGTGACAGAGACGCAATATCAGCAGTGGTGAGAGAAGAAAAAAGAGTACAAGGATAACAGCTGCCATAGGTCATTTCCGAAGCGCCAAAATAAGAATTACTTTTCAAACACAATTATTTGCCAGGGAAACTAATTGAACCCGACCAAAAGCGGTCGTTGTCACAGGCTTTTCCTGCCGATGATTTTAGGCATTTCAGTCTTTAGCATATTATCAATCCTGGACTCAAATTCCTTTACCTGGATGGAATAATTATCAAGCGCATTTATCTGCAGGCTGGTTGGCTTGCCTGCATAACCCGCCACAGCTCCATAGATCTCTGCAATGTTCTCACGAAGCCTGACCTGCCCTGTTATGCCGCCTTCCCCTGCCTGGGTGGCTGAAATTCTCTCATGCATATCATCACAGGCAGCGATCAGGGTTTTTATTTTTTTCAGACCCGACCCTTTAGCTGTTGCCTCTTTGATTTTCAGCGTGTCTCTGGCATCCAAAATCTTCTGATCCACTGCAGCAAGATCTTCCAGAAGATTATAGGCTTTCATAAGTGTCTCTCTCTGAAGTTTCCTGTCAGCTTCGGAATGTTTCCAGTCAGGACTGTCATTCAAAATCAGATCTGTCGTATAAGTCTCAGTTCCTTTGACAAGCTTTATTGTATATTTTCCGGCAGGGTAATCGGGCCCGAAAGCAGCTTCCCCAAGAATATTTGGAGATTTCGGGACCTTTGGTGGTTCCATTGAGGTAGCAATGCGGACAATGTTGATCCCTTTCCGGTTCCCGGCAGGGACTTTTTTCAGGAAGGCTCCATCAGAACTGTAAATATTGATGTACATCTCACCGAATACATGTCTTTTCTTCAGGTAGTAGCAGACAGTAGCAGATGAAGATGGATTTAATCCTGTAAATTCCGCATCACCGGGAAAATCCTGTGATCCTGTTCCTGATGGAAAATAATATGGACGAACAGGCAGAAAGGCAAATTCCTGATCCAACACAGACTGGGTGAGATTTCGCAGGGGTGTGAGATCGTCAATGATGATGATTCCTCTCCCATGAGTTGCGAGAACAAGATCATTCCGGACAGGCTGGAATGCAAGATCATAAATTCCTGTCTGCGGTATCTTGTTTTTTAACCTCACCCAGGTCTTTCCGCGGTCAATACTTACAAACAGGCCCATCTCAGTTCCCAGAAAAGACCAGGCCTGGATTGACAGGATCCTGTTTGATCACATGGCAAAACCCCTTTATATCGGTTGTTGCCAGTGAACTCCATGTTTTTCCAAGATCTTCGGTAAAGTAAACATATGGTTTCATGTCACCGTTCCTGTGAGCGTCAACAGTCATCCATGCGGCATTTTTATTAAAATTGTCTGCATCAATGTGTGAGATATAGGCAAAGGCAGGCAACCCGGGAACAGCGCTGTTAAGCTTTAACCATGTCTTACCTCCGTCTGTTGTCAGCTGTATATTACCGTCGTCAGTGCCAACCCAGATAATATTTTCATCGAGAGGTGATTCGGAGATTGTAAAAATGGTTGTATTATTTTCTGCTGTGCTGTTGTCAATAGTAAGGCCTCCCGATTTCTCCTGAACCTGACGCAGAGGATCATCTGTTGTTAAGTCAGGAGAGATTTTTTCAAATGAATCACCCTTGTCTTTTGAGCGGAACAGGTACTGAGACCCGACATAAAGCCATCCTGATTTTTTACCAAATATTGTCGGAGTATTCCAGTTAAATCTGAGATCCCTGATACCTTCTTCGGGGAAGGGTTTGATATATTTGCTCTCACCCGTCTTATAATTTGTCCGGCTTATTCTGCCGCCCTGGTACTGAGAGTAAATTACATCCGGATCTGTTTTGTCGCCATAAGTATAGAAACCATCTCCGTAACCGACATTTTTCCAATCCGAATTGGTTATCCCTCCCGGATTTCTTGACGGTCCCATCCATGATCCGTTATCCTGCAGACCTCCATAAACATTATACGGGGAGATGTTATCAACACTGACATGATAGAACTGTGAAACAGGCAGGCTCTGAACAAACCGCCAGGCGTTTCCTTTGTCTTCAGAAATGTATACCCCGCCGTCAGTGCCCATATACATAAAACGATTATCGGCGGGATTTACCCAGAGAGCATGGGTATCACTATGGTAGTTTCCTCCTGTCACAGAAGGGCTCTCGAAAATTTTACCCCCGTTTGAACTGACCCATAATACAGTCCCCGGTTTGTATATCCGATCAGGTTCTGCCGGGTCAGGAACAAGGAGGCTGTAGTAAAACGGCCTGTCACCCATTGTATACTGGTCGCTCATTTTCTCCCACGAGGATCCCTTGTCGGATGAACGGTACAGGGCAGATTTTGTAGATTCTACCAGTGCATACAGGTGATAAGGTCTGACAGGAGATACTGCAACCGCAATTCTTCCTAGCGTTCCCTGAGGCAATCCGTTATGGATCTTGTTCCATGTTGTTCCGCCGTCAGTTGATTTATAGAGTCCACTGCCGGGTCCTCCTGATCTGAATGTATATGCCTGACGCCTGAAATCCCACATAGCAGCGTATATCACTGAAGGATTTTCAGGATCCATAGCCATATCAGCACATCCGGTTGAAGGATTGACATACAATAATCTGGTCCATGATTTGCCTCCGTCGGAAGTTTTATAAACACCTCTGGCCTCGCTGTCACCCCACAAGGCTCCGGCTACTGCAGCATAGACAATGTCAGGATTAACCGGATCAATCAGGATACGGCCTATTCGTTCACTTTCCGGTAAACCCATCAGCTCCCATTTATCCCCTCCGTTTGTAGTCTTATAAATACCTGCACCGACAGAAACACTGTTGCGCGTCCATACCTCACCCGTACCGACCCAGACTGTATCCGGGTGATTCTGATCAATGGCAATGGTACCAATTGACTGCGGATACTCATCGAACACAGATTTGAATGTAGTTCCCTTATTAATTGATTTCCACACTCCTCCGCCAGCAGCTCCGACCCACACTATATTGGGATGTTTGTTTTCGGCGTCAATGCACGAGATTCGTCCGCTCATTCTTGCTGGTCCGATATGTCTGCCTTCTATATCTCCGAAAGTTGCATCGCTGACCTGTGCCTGAAGTCCCGGTATGCCTGCGAGCCAGAAAATGCTTATAACAAGATGCCTGAGGTTCATGATAGTGATTATAAGGTAATTAATTGCTACTGGTTAATTTATTTTGCCGGCTTTTCAAAGAGAAGGTCATCGAGTACTGTATTAAGTTCGACTGTTTCAATAACCAAAGTCCCCATCACCTGGTCCTTCATCTTTGTTTCGATCTTTCCAGGGATGGCTATGCCTTCAGTCATCATGTAATTACTGTAATATGTATCTGATTCCGATTCATTACCCATTATTTTTATTTTTGAATTCGTGCGTAACATCAGATAGGAATCAGAATCAATATAATAAGTGAAGGAATCCCCATCTTTTGTGTCCAGTTTTATTTTATAGCATGATGTCCCTTCCATATCCTCTTTACCGTCAAAAGTGACGGTATAACCTTTCTCGCTCCAGTTCCACAGCATCCCATCCATATCGGCCTGGTAACGCATTCCTTTAAGCTCATCTTCTGACGCTGGCTGAGGGTCAGTAACGCCGGCAAAAGGGTTCAGACTCCATCCTTCCGTGCCATTGAAAGCCTGAATGAAGGTTAAATCCTGAAAAGTTCCTTCAGCACGTATTTTCCCCGGACGCTTGGCCATCTGGATAAATGGTATTTCAATACCCCCCTGGATCATTTTTCCGGATAATTTTTGGGTATTAACCTTTAAAATATTGTCCTGACCAATGGCTGCAAAATGTTCTTTAAGAATGTCATCGAGCGATTGTGACATTACAGAATTTCCAATAATCAGAAACAGAACGGTTAAGAATGCTGTAAGCTTTTTCATCTTATTAGTATTAGTTGATTTCAGTATAGCAAGTTATTTATTTTTAATGACTTTTGCCTGAAATAAAATGAATTAACTCACCCGGAAATGTTACGATAGTCAATAACACAATTCAAATAAAACATTGTCTGCCCGGAGTAGCTGAACAGAACAGCCAGGCCCATGACTTAATTATTCTTGACTTCTGCTCCCGGGCAACGTATCTTTGATAGTGAAAGCAGAAATTAAAATCCCGTGCAACATGAAAATCCTGAAAAAAATACTCAAAATCTTTTTGATTATCATAGCAGTTCTGGTACTTGGCTTTATTGGACTAATTATATATGCGATGGCCTCAGACTATAAACCTGTTGACAAAGAGTTACTGGCCCAACCGGATAATCCTTCGATCCTGAAGGATTCGTCAGTTTTAAGCCTTTTGACCTGGAACATCGGCTATGCCGGACTGGACAAGGATATGGATTTTTTCAAGGATGGCGGAACGAAAGTTATAACGCCGGAGGATAAATACCGGGAAAATATTTCCGCGATCGCAGATTTCCTGATAAATAACTACACCGTTGACTTTATTCTTTTACAGGAGATTGACAGGGACAGTAAAAGAAGCTACCATACCGATCAATTTCAGGGTCTGGCAGAGAAACTGCACAGCCACACTCCCTACTTTGCGAAAAATTATGATGTATTTTTCGTCCCGGTTCCACCTTCAAATCCGATGGGAAAGGTTGTTTCAGGAATAGCTGTTTATTCGAAATACACTCCTGTTTCTTCAACAAGGTATTCCCTGCCCGGGGATTTTGGTTTCCCAACACAGCTTTTCTATCTCGACAGATGTTTTATGGTCAACAGGTACAAGGTTGAGAACGGCACAGAACTGGTGCTTATCAACACCCATAACGAAGCGTTTGATGAGGGTGGAAATATCAGAAAGGCTCAGATGGAAAGCCTTAAGGAGTTTGTTTTGAATGAATATGATTCAGATAACTACGTAATAGTTGGAGGCGACTGGAACCAGTACCCCCCGGATTTTAAGCCTGATTTTTCAGCTAATAAGGTTTTTACGGGTGTGGTTGGGAATTTTAACCTCACGGGAATAGAATCTGATTACATGCCTGAGGAATGGAAATGGGTTTATGATCCTGCGACCCCGACTGTCCGGACCCTCATGGCAGCTTATGACCAGGCAGCAACACCCACAAGTGTTTGTGATATCTTCCTGATTTCACCGAATATAGAATCTGTTTCTGTAAACTGCCATCATCTTGGTTTTGCCAACTCAGATCATAACCCGGTCATCATGCAGGTAAGACTAAGATGAGTTTGCATCGCAATGCCGATATCAGTTTCTGATTATTTAATTACCGGATACGGAAAAACTGATTCCAGCTGTACCCTGATGCCTTCTTTTTGTGATTTGCGGGCTGCTTCAATTATTTCAAGCACATGCAATGAATGCTCAGCATTTATCAGCGGTTCAGTGCCGGTAACAAGGCTTTCACATATTACCGAAGCGCCCTCCTGCCAGACATATGAGCCCGTATCTGTCGAAAACCGTTGCGGCTCTTCGTGGTCTATCGTTGCCATTTCAACAGCAAAGGGCATCCAGTCATAGCCGATGAGGTGCATCGCTCCTCTGGTACCTACAAGTGACACAGTTGGTTTATCCTGGCCTGTACCCTGATGTCCGTATGGGTCGAAATAATTAAATCCGCACATAACGTGTGAAATGGCGCCGCTTTGATGTTCCATCAGGATACTTGCATTATCTTCTGCCTCTACCTTTATTTTCCCTTTATCGTCTACAGTACGCTCACGGGTAAGAATATTGAGCATAGCCGCAACTGACTTAACCGGCCCAAGGAGACCTGTGAGGGTAGAAAGATTGTACACACCCAGATCAGGCATGCTGCCCCCCAGGTTTTCATAGAAGAATGCTGACCAGGTCGGCCCTAAATGGCCGTAATGGGCATGCGCTGCAGCAACAGTGCCGAGCTTATTTTCATTTATCTGTCCGGCCATGAAAGCAAACTGAGGACTGTTGACGACAGCAGGCGCTCCCCATATTCTGACACCCTGTTTTTTAGCCAGTTGTAAAAGTTCAAGCCCTTCACTGTAAGAATTGGCCAATGGTTTTTCACTCCAGATATTTTTACCTTTTAATAGAGCTATTTTATTCAGCCTCCCATGTTCCTGCATATCGGTAAGGTTAACCATCAGGTCGAAATCAGCCCCTGCCAGCATACGGTCGATATGCGGATACTGGTTTGGAACATGGAACTGTTCGGCACGTGCTTTCGCCCTTTCCGGTTTGATATCGCAAACGCTCACCAGCTCTGCATATGGTGAACTGGTGAGATGAGGAAGGTACACTCCCGAAACACTTCCGCATCCGATAACGGCAACCCTGATTTTTTTATCCCTTTTTGAGCCCTGAGCTAATGTACTGGCTCCAAAAGGAGCAATTACAGCCGCTGTGCCTAAAACTCCGCAACTTTTGATAAAATCTTTACGTTTCATGATTTTTAGTCTTTTAGATATTCTTCTCCTGGTGACCGGTAAATTCTATAAATGTTGAATTACTTCTGATGGCTTTCCAAAAATCCTGCAGTTGGATTTTTATCAAATAAGGACACATTAACAAAATTACAGAAATAAAATTTGCCGGATAGCAGGCAAATTCATATCCTCTCTTTTTTGACCGGCAGCCAGAAATCACTTTCTGTCAGGTTGCACTCTCTGATCATGTCAAGAGCATATTCCGCACCGGAAAAGTTACCGTCAGCATTATTGGTGCCGATGGTGAATTTTACACCTGCCTTCTTCGCCCTTTTAATGAAATCTGCAGAAGGTATCCTGTACCTGTTGTTGATCTCCATGGCTATATTATTGGCGCGCAGGGCGTTAATAACCTCATCCATCCTTTCGTCTGTCCAGAAATGGTCATATCTTTCAGCCATCTGCTCTGGAAGGAATGTTGCATTCACATAGATATCGACGGGCTCTGCATTTAAGATAGTGACAAGTGTTTTAACCAGATAGTTAACAAATTCCTCTTCATCGTCAATGAAGGTCTCTTCGGGTAACCATATACGGTTTCTTCTTCCTTTTTCATCAGTAAAGGTCATGGCATCTGTAAAAACATAATCAAACTTATCAATTGATTCCTTCGAAAACAGGTTCACCCACTCGCGGCCTTCAGCCTGCATTGCAAGGTAAAATTGGGGGTAATCATTCATCACAAGCAGGAAGGAATCAATCTGGGTATCATTCTGAACAGGAAATCCCAGGCCGCAGTTTACAGCAATGCCATACCTGATGTTCTCCGCTTCAGATTTACGTATTGCATCTTCAATTGTAAAATCACCCTTTATATGAACATGCAGGTCCGTTATGGGGAAGTCAGCAGTCTGCCGGCAACCGGCAGTTATAAAAACCAATGTCAGTGAGACGAGTAATAACTGTTTTTTCATTTTGTTTGCTTTGAGAATTGTAAATCATCAATGAGCAGATTTACTTTTAAGGCGAATGATCACATGATAATACCTGGCATGTAATCGGGTCAATGTTCAAGTTAAAAGGTTAAAGGATAAAGGTTAAGTGCTTAATATTAGTGTTAAAGTTATGAAAGACAATAACGCAAGCCAAATATAACCTCCTCAGGAGTGTTATGAAATAATCCTTCGGGGCGGAAAAAGCTGGAAAGATTGGCCTTTGGAACGATACTCAAGCTTTAAAAGGGAAACAAAACAGAACATTAGTCATTACCTGGTTTTTACAGTTATTCTTCAAATCCCATCTTCTTCAGGATAGCAAGAAATCGAGGCTCATCCCTGAACTTGTCAAAATCAGGACTTGCATCTATATGGATCAGATTATACTCTCTGTGCACATATGCCTTTTCAATCAAGTCCAGTGCCTCTTTTTTTCTGTTCAGGGCAAGATACATAACTGCCATCGTTGTTGATGAAGTATATTTATTGTCTATGTTTTTAATAATCTCATCCAGAATTATTTCAGCATCTTCATTTCTGCCTGAATACGCATAGACCTTAGCGAGTAAAACTTTAGCGCCGATCCAGCCCGATAAGTCCAATACAATATTTGCTTCAGCGATAGCTTCTGTAAACATTTTCTTATAATAATAAATATATGCCATAGAATGGTGAGCAAGAACATAATTGCTGTCAATTTCAAGGGCCTTCCGGCACTGTTGGATAGCCATATCGTATTGCCTTGCATTCGTATAGATTAACCGCCCCCCAACAGTGTAGATAATTGGTGAGAGCGGATCAAGTTCCTGTGCTTGCTTCAGGTTTTCGATAGCTTCAGTATGTCTGCCCATAATTGAGAGAAATTCCGCATACCATTGATATGCAGTAGGATACCTAGGATCTAATTCAATCGCTTTCAGGTATTCAGCCTCAGCGCCTTTCCAGTCCCATTCATAATCTCTCTTTATTGCTGCCATTGCATTATGAGCCTCCGCTGACCCGTTATCCAGTCTGATCGCCATGGCTGCTGCTTTTTTTGCTTTCGGGAATACTTCATCAGGTTGCGAGAAGGTCCATTCACCAAGTACTATAAATGTCTCTGCAAGGCTTGTATAAGCCAGGGCAAAGGTTGTATCCAGGGCAATTGCCTCTTCGAAATAACCGATTGACTTTTTCAGGTCGTCTTCTGTCCTCCTGTTAAGAAAATGGCGGCCTTTCAGATACAAATTATAAGCCTCAATATTTTCAGTGGGTTTTCTGTCAATTTTCGAAATTTCCTCAGGTGATAAGGCAGCTCTTAACTCGGCGGCAATATCTTTGGCTATCTCGCCCTGGATACTATAAATGTCGAGCATTTTCTTTTGATAAGGCCTTGACCATATATGCCTGTCACTGACGGCGTCCAGCAACTGAACGTTCAGCTTAATATCATCGCCATTTTTTTGTCCGCTTCCCTCGAGTACAAAATTCACACCCAATTCCTTTGCAATCTGACGAATTGACTTCGTAGTATTTCTGTATTGTTCAACCGATGTACGGGATATTACTCTAAGGTCTTCAATTTTAGAAAGGTTAATTAGTATAGCCTCCATGGTGCCGTTGATGAAATACAGGTTTTCTTCGTCGGAGCTGTCGTTACGGAATGGCAGTACTGCGATTGACTTTTCAAGATCTTTCTGAGGATTAAACATTTTTGGTAAAAGCAGCAAACCAAAAATCACCAGTGCCAGGGCTATTGCTGACCCTGCAATGACCTTCGCTTTACGATTTTTTGGCGGAACAAAAGTATGATAATGTGATCGCACCTCTGTTTTATCCTGTTTAGCAGTTTTTTGTTGCATGGAGGTAATAATCTCCCTGGCTGCAAGGGCAACTTTGTTAATCTGATTTCTATAGCTTGTCTTGTTCAGGTTCTTCTCCTCGCTATCCTTAAGTGTTAGCGGCCTGTCAACGCCCGGTTCCCTGTAAATAAACTCAATTGCTCTTAAAGAACTCTGCAGCTCTTTTTCAACGGTCAGTTTATCTTCGGTATTGAAGATCATGTATCTGAACAGGCAGTACCCTGCTAGCAATATTGCCAATGGGCAGCTTGACCTTTAATCCAAACTGGTCATGAGATGCTTGTTCTACGAATTCTTTAAACTCATGCTCCCAGGCAAAGGATTTGGGATCGCAATATGTACGGGAGATTATTGGAATAAAGACCAGACATTTCAGCTTATCCTTCAGTGAGGCATCTACATCATGGGTCTCCAGCAACCCGTCGACCGGATTGATATCAAAATAAACACTGATATCTTCCTTGAATGTAGACTCAAGCTCCGTCTTAAGCGCTTCAACAAACTCACTCACCCACCTGTCGCCTTTGTTGTCCTTCTGGCGGTAGCTGATGAAGATGTCGTAATTGTAACCTTCAATAATGCTTGACATTGAGGAGGAAATTGTTTGCATATCAAATTTAAATCTAATTTAAATCCAAGTTAATTCTATTTTGTAGCAGAAATATGAGAGACAGGAGCTTACTTTTTCAGATCCGGTAGAAGTTTATAAATCCCACATTTAAAATATATTCTACTACTATAAACATAGTACCTTATATGCATAAATACGTCTGTATTTACCACTTATATACCAACATATAAATGGAATCCTGCATCTACATTTGATAAAATCTCAAATGTTACAAGCATGCTTGATGTGTTAATTAAAAAACCTGATGAAAAAACTCCGGAAAAAGGGATTTTAGACGTCAGTGACCGTGCTGATAAGCCAATAAAAAGCATTCTGAAATCAGTTTCCTGGCGTCTGGTTGGTACTCTTGACACTATGGTTATCAGCTACTTTATAACCGGGCGTGTAACAGTTGCATTGTCAATCGGAAGTGTGGAGGTGCTTACAAAAACCGTCCTCTATTATTTTCATGAAAGATTGTGGGCTCATGTTCACAGACTGCGCCTTAGGATTTCAGTTAAACCAACAAAAAAACAATATGGAGCTGAACAAGTTGACCAATGATCTTCAAGGGAAATCCATTGAAGAGAGTTTCCAAATTCTTGTATCGCTATTCCCCGGACAGGTAGTCTTTACCACAAGTTTTGGAATTGAAGACCAGGTAATATCACATATCATTTTCCAAAACAATATTCCCGTTGAAGTAGTTACCCTTGATACTGGCCGGTTGTTTCCGGAGACTTATAAAGTCTATTCTGAAACAATTAAGAAATACAATAAGAAAATCAATGTCTTCTCCCCTGACAATGCTGCCGTAGAAAAGATGCTCACCGAAAAAGGCCCCTTCAGCTTTTACTATTCAAAGGAGGACCGGCTGGAGTGTTGCAGGATCAGAAAACTAGTACCTCTTAACAGGAGTCTTGAGGGTAAAAAATGCTGGATATCTGGAATCAGAGCCAGCCAGTCGGCTAATCGCAGTCAGATGGATTGGTTAGAGTTTGATGAAGAAAGGCAATTATTCAAGTTTTACCCTCTTTTTGACTGGTCCCTGGATGATGTTGAAAAATTCATTAAGGAAAATGAGATTCCATATAATGTATTACATGACAGGGGATTTGTCAGCATCGGGTGCGAACCCTGTACCCGGGCTGTTGAAAAAGGAGCCGACTTCCGTTCAGGAAGATGGTGGTGGGAAGCAGGAAAGCTGAAGGA
Source organism: uncultured Bacteroidales bacterium (assembly GCA_963732575.1). Classification (GTDB taxonomy): domain Bacteria; phylum Bacteroidota; class Bacteroidia; order Bacteroidales; family VadinHA17; genus SR-FBR-E99. The sequence continues at coordinate 73,920 of CAVTAA010000011.1, read as the reverse complement.
ATGCGGGCTTCATATTAAATGATCAAAAAACTTAATGAGACATGAACGACAATATGGTAATAAATAACCTGCATCTGAAAGAGCTGGAAGATGAGGCCATTTTTGTGATGAGGGAAGTAGCGGCCCAGTTTGAAAAAAAGGTGATTCTCTTTTCGGGAGGTAAAGATTCCATTGTTCTCGTACACCTTGCGAAAAAAGCCTTCTGGCCGGCAAAAATGCCCTTCAGCCTGATGCATATTGATACCGGACACAACTTCGAAGAGACACTGAAGTTCAGAGATGACCTTGCGAAACAGCTTGATGTGGAATTAATCGTAAGGTTGGTCCAGGACTCTATAGATCAGGGGAAAGTAGCTGAAGAGACGGGATTAAATGCAAGCAGGAACAAAGCCCAGACAATCACACTCCTTGATGCGATCGAAGAACTGAAGATTGATGTGGCAATCGGCGGCGGACGACGTGATGAGGAGAAAGCACGGGCTAAAGAAAGATTTTTTTCTCACAGGAACGAATTTGGCCAATGGGATCCCAAAAATCAAAGGCCTGAACTATGGAATATCTTTAATGGTCACAAAAATTTTGGCCAGCATTTCAGGGTCTTCCCGATAAGTAACTGGACCGAACTTGATGTCTGGCAATACATATTAAGCGAGAGCATTGAACTGCCGGAGCTCTACTATACTCACAGGCGCAAGATTTTTAACAGAAACGGTACATATCTGGCCTGGGCCCCTTTCATGCAGTTAAAACCGGATGAAAGGGTCTTTGAAACTGATGTCCGGTGCCGTACAATAGGAGATATTACCTGCACCGGAGTAACCCTGTCATCTGCTCAGTCGCTTGAAGAAATCGTGTCTGAAATAGCTGCCACAAGGATCACGGAAAGAGGAGGCAGGTATGACGATAAAAGGTCAGAAGCTGCCATGGAAGACCGTAAAAAAGAGGGGTATTTCTGAAAATTGCGGGTATTGAGAAAAGGCTTTAATAACGGAGAAAAACATGCAAGTAAACGGGAAAAGTAAGAATAAGGGTCTGTTAAGATTTACGACCGCAGGAAGTGTTGACGATGGTAAGAGCACTCTGATCGGAAGGCTTCTTTATGACAGCAAGTCAATCTTCGAGGACCAGATGGAGCATATCGTACAATCAGGTAAACGACTGGGAAGAAAAGAGCTTGATCTCTCGCTTCTTACCGATGGGCTGAGAGCTGAGCGCGAACAGGGCATCACTATTGATGTTGCTTACAGGTACTTTGCCACACCGGCAAGAAAATTCATTATTGCTGACACTCCGGGACATATACAGTACACTCGTAATATGGTAACCGGTGCAAGCACGGCTGATCTTGCGGTAATTCTTATAGACGCGCGAAAAGGCGTTCTGGAACAGACTGTAAGACATACCTTTATAGCTTCCCTCCTTGATATCCGTCATATAATATTTTGTATTAATAAAATGGATATGGTCAACTATTCGGAAGAAGTCTTTCTGAATATCAGGACGGATATTGAAAAACTGGTAAGGAACCTGCAAATTGAGGATATCCATTATATACCCATCAGTGCCAAATATGGAGATAATGTTGTCACTCATTCAGAAATTATGAAGTGGTATAATGGAAAGACCTTTCTCAGCCTGATTGAGACCATAGAAATCAGGAAACACAAAAACACAGTAAATGCGCGATTCCCTGTTCAGACAATTATTCGCCCGAACACTCTTGAGTATCACGACTACAGAGGCTATGCAGGAAGGGTTGCCGGAGGGACTTTCAGACCAGGTGATGAGGTAACTGTTTTGCCATCAATGCTTAAATCGAAAATTAAAAGCATCGATATATTTGGCAAATCGCTGTCAGAAACCCGTAGCGGAGATTCGGTCTCAATTTCCCTGGAGGATCAGATTGATATAAGTCGTGGTGACATGCTGGTTTCATCAGCCGACATTCCTGTTATAAGTCAGGATATTAACCTTATGATTTGCTGGTTTAATGAAAAGCCGTTAAGGCCTGGGGGAAGATATCTCATACGTCTGAATACCAATGAGGCCGGATGTGTAATAAAATCTGTCAATTACAGAATGAATATCAACAACCTTGAGCGGGATTTTGAAAACATCAGTATCAACATGAACGACATTGCAAATATCAGCATAAGAACATCCAAACCCGTTTTCTTCGACGCCTACAGGAAGAATAATATTACAGGTAGTCTTATCTTAATTGATGAAGGAACAAAAGAGACAGTGGCTGCGGGAATGATAATAAGCGAGAGTTGTCAGGCACAGTAAAATTCTAAAAACAAATCTGTCCAACTTACAGGGAACAAGAAACTCTGATGCTCTAACTTCATTTAACCATGACAAATGCAACTTGTTTTTATGGATCAGTTGTATATTTTTGCGCCGGAGTGAATTGGAAGCATTAAGCCCGGGTAATGAACAAAATATTACTTTCCGTATTATGGCTGGGCTTTCACGACAGAGCTCTGATTTAAGTCATAACCATAAAATATGAACCCGGAATATTTCTTTTGGATTGCCTTTATTGCAATTTTCATCATCGGATTTTTTGTGGATCTGCAGGCTGCCAAGCACAGGCATTCAGAAGAAAGCATTGCGACAGCACTCAAATGGACAGCAGCATGGATCAGCATAGCTGTGATGTTTGGCCTGGCTATTACTTTCTTCTATCCGCAGAATGAAAACTCTGAGATGACCACCAGAACAATGATGGGAATGAAATTCTTCTCAGGCTATCTGACTGAATACATGCTTTCTATTGACAACTTATTTGTTTTCATTATGATATTTACCATGATGAAAGTGCGGGAGGATGTTCAGCCAATACTGCTCAAGTTTGGCATTTTACTTTCAATCATATTCAGGACCCTTTTCATCCTGGTTGGAATGGGCCTTATTAACAGATTTGAATGGCTGATTTACCTTTTCGGAGCTTTTCTTATAGTCATGGCCATCAAGATGGTTAAAGAGGGTGATGAGGAGGAAACTATCGATCCGGAGAAAAACTTACTTATCAGGGCAGCAAAAAAACTGTTCACAGTCGATGTGAACAACCATAAACCGGTACTTCATTCCCGTATCGACGGGAAATTTGCGATCACCCCGTTCTTACTGACATTCTTGCTGATTGGCTCGACCGATGTCATGTTCGCAGTTGATTCTGTTCCTGCCGTTATCGGGGTAATTCAGGAAGGGAACCAGGTTCTGTCATTGAATGAAAGCAATTTCCTGGCCATCTCATCCAATGTCTTTGCCTGCATGGGGCTTGTCTCACTGTTTTTTGCCCTGAACGGGATTTTAAAAATATTCAAACACCTGAAAACCGGTATATGTTTTATCCTGTTCTTTGTTGGTGCAAAAATGATCCTGTGCGCCTTTGAATCTGTAAGCATGTTTTTCTCAGATCATTCATGGGTCTCATTCACCGTTATCCTGGCAACACTGGCAATATCAATTCTTTATTCAGTCGTCGAAAACAAAATTGTGACGAAGCGTCAGGCTTAGTTTACGGAATCCTGTTTTACTTTCCTTCCTGCATCAGGACAATAAAGGTGGAATCTGCTGGTGCCAGCGCCACTTGTCTGGCGAACATCGGGCCCGGTATTCACCAGGTCATTCAGCAGAAACTAGGGAAGTGATAATGTTTTTGCATTATGGCAGACAAGTACATTTTCCCTGCTGCCGTGCCAGTTATGCAATCCATTCCCCTGGCAATCCTTGTATTCCCGGCATTCGGCACACTGCCCGGTTTTAGTCCAGCTCCTGTTTCTGAATACCTGAAATTCAGTTTGCCAGACTTTATAAAAATTGTCGCTGTAGATATTACCCTGTGAAAATGCCCTGTCGATATTCGGACAGGCTGATATTGAACCGTCAATCAGGACGGAGCCGATGTTTATACCTGCCCTGCAGAAAAAGAAGCTGTCTCGTACTTTCAGCTCATACTTTCCAACATATCCTTCACAACTGAATTTGACATCAATCAGCTCAAGTTTCCTCTTTCTGCTTATGAAGTCCAGCAATTCCTGCAACTGAAGATCTGAAAGAAGCAGTTCAGGATTGCCGGCAGCCCGGCCGATTGGGACTATGGTAAACAGCCGCCACGCTTTTACTCCCTTTCCGGCCAGGTAATCATAAAGCGATGGAAGTTCGTGCAGGTTCCTTTTATTGACGCATGTCACCACGTCAAAACTAAGTCTTGGGGCACCGGCAGCCAGGCTAATTGCCTCACTGGCCCTTGAAAAGCTGTTCCTGTTATTGCGTAACCAGTTATGGGTATCTTCAAATCCGTCGAGGCTGATGGTCAGGGAACCCAATCCCGCATTCAGGAGAGCAACATGTTTCTGACGATCGTACAGGTATCCGTTTGTTACCATTCCCCATCGCATTCCCCTTTTCCTGATCTCCCTGCCGCATTCTTCGATATCCTTTCTCAGCAGCGGTTCGCCTCCGGTAAGCACAACAATCAGGTCATCAGTTTTCGATTCTATTGTATCAATTGCTGCCAGGAAGTCAGCAAGAGGCATATCCTTATGTGTGCTGTCTGCCGAGCAATCGCTTCCGCAATGGAGACAGCCGAGGTTGCACCTCGAAGTGCATTCCCAGAATAAATATCTCAGGGGATGGAGCTTTGTCTCGGATTTTCTGAAGCGGCGAAAAAGGCTCTTTCTGATGATTCCGTACATCTAGTTCTCCTGCAAGAAGATATCAAGACGAACCCTGTCTCCCTCATAAACAGACAGGATGGTATCTTTATTCATGAAAGTGCCATTAAGTTCTGCATCGGTATCGCGGAATGTTATTTTGCAGGACTCATCCGGAACGGTGTACAGTGAAAAACCTCCAGTCTCATCTGTGTAAAGATTCTGCTGATATTCCGGGATGGACACCAGGATCCCTTTGACCGGCAGCCCTGTTGTTTTGGATTTAATAATGCCTTCAATGAAAGCATCAGCTCCAAAATCCTGTGGTGTTCCGTAACATGCCTGGAATACAAATAACGCCGTAGTAAAGCTCAATCCCCCGATAATCTTCTTCCACAATTTGCTTTTCATAATTAAGCATTTTTTGTTACCGTATATGATATGACATCAAAGTTACTGCTCTTTTAAGCAAAAGTCAACGGCCTTCGGCAGATAGTTATATTTTTGTTGTCGTAAAACATGTTAATCAAAGAATTCACCGGAATGAAAAGGAACTACATGAATCCTTACCTGGCAGGAACTCTGCTGGGGATAGTACTGTTGCTTGCGATGGTTGTCTCAGGCCGGGGGCTCGGTGCCAGCGGCGGGATAAAATACTGTGTCGTCTCAATTGTCGGCGCCGTCAATCCTCCGCATGTTGAAAACTCAGCCTATTACTCTAAGTATTTTGAGAATGGCAAAAAACCGCTCACTAACTGGCTGACACTTGAGATATTCGGGGTGGTAGCAGGAGGCCTTATCTCCGGCGCTGTCTCGGGAAGACTGAAACTCAAGGTCGAAAAATCCCCGAAGATATCTGTCACCCGGAGACTGATCTTTGCATTTCTCGGCGGCGTGCTGTTTGTCTACGGCGGGCAGCTCGCAAGGGGATGTACCAGCGGTGCGGCACTATCAGGCATGGCTGTGCTCTCCGTGGCAGGCTTCGTGACAATGATCGCCATCTTCGGCTCGGCATTTGCCTTTGCATGGTTCTTCAGGAAAAACTGGATCTGAGAAAAGGTTAAAGGTATAAAGGTTAAAGTAAAGAAACACAACTCAAGAGATATGGCACCACTATCATCATACTTTGCTTTTCCGGAATGGCTCAATATGCTGACAGCTTTTCTGATCGGGACAGGCTTCGGATTTGCCCTTGAACAGGCAGGCTTCTCCTCAAGCAGGAAACTGGCAGGCATGTTTTACGGATATGACGCCACCGTGCTTAAAGTATTTTTTACCGCTGCAATAGTCGCCCTGATCGGATCACAGTTCCTCGAGTTATCTCGGGACTGCTCAACCTGAACCAGGTATATGTGAATGAGTTCTATGTCACCGCATCAATCGTCGGCGGAGTAATAATGGGCGCCGGCTTCATCATGGGCGGATTTTGCCCCGGCACAGGTCTTTGTGCCATGTCGATAGGCAAGATCGATGCAATGGTTTTTGTTGCAGGAGGATTTACCGGTGCATTTCTCTTCACCGAATCTTTTCCTTTGATCGAAGGGTTGGCCAATGCCCAGTACCGGGGTCCGGTGAAGGTCAACGAGACACTGGGCCTCTCTCCGGGGCTCTTCACCCTGTTAATGACAGCAGCAGCGGTTGCCATGTTCTGGATAGCCGAGCTGGCAGAAAAAAAATTCGCCAGGCCTGAAATAACAAACGACTTATAACTGACAGGTATGAAAATCAGAAAAGAATTTTCAGCACTCCTCCTGCTGCTCAGCCTGATCCTGGCATTGCTGCCCCTCACTGCCAACCGCTCTTTTACTGCAGAGCCCGAAAAACTTCTTTCGGACGTCCTTAAGGAGGATGTCTCATTTACTGTTGACCAGGTCGCGGAACTTATTGTAAGAGAAGATAATATGTTCCAACTGATAGACCTCAGATCATCGGAAGAATTCAGGAAACAGGCAATCCCCGGCGCTGTGAATATTCCCTATCCTGAATTCATCAAAAAAGATCCTACCTGGCTAGGCAATAAAAACATCAGGAATATCTTTTATTCAACCGGGGATACCGAAGCGGATTATGCAATGGTGTACGCCAGAGGACTGGGTTATGAAAACAGTTATGTCATGGAAGGCGGCATAACAGAATGGATCACGACAGTGATGGAAACAAAATTCACGGGTGACAGGATAACAGCAAGAGAAAATGCCCTGTTCGAAACGAGAAGACGCGCCGGAGAGATGTTCACCGAACTGAACAGCCTCCCTGACAGCCTTAAAATAAAGTTTCTCGAATCAAGAAAATTCTCTGCAAAAAAGCTTGATGGCGGTTGCGAATAATAATCTTACAAAACGGATAAAACAGATGAAATTCTTCAAACATTACTGGCTCGTTCTTTCAATAGTTCTGCTGGCAGTTGTACTGGTAATTATCAGAACCTACAGCCATAACTTCAGATATGATGCCGTAAGGTGGGCTGAACCTTCTGCCCTCCGCTCAAACATTATTACCGAAGATCAGATTGCGGCCATGAGCAGTGATGTACTGCTTGTCACACTGGGTAATGAGGCTCCGGCTATTGAACAGTTAAAGGATAAAATCCTGAATATGAATCCTGAATCGATACTGGAAAAAACAAACCTCTCCCTGATAAGAAAGAATAAAGGCCCTGTCATCCTTTTTTCTGACGATAACTCCGTTTCTGCCAGGGTATGGATGGTGCTCAGTGAGATGGGTATTAAGAATGTCTTTATCCTTCAGTCTGAACGTAAGACCGGATTGCAGTAAAAAATAAATTCCGGCCTGCAAACCATGCCAGGCCGGAACTTATGGGTCATTAATAACCGAAATTTATTTTACCACCTCGAAATCGTTCGATTCGGCAAGCGTGAAGGGCAGCCATGATAATGCGCTCCTTTCCTTTACCATCTTATCGTACATAAAACTATTGTTTCCGTACTTAAGGGTTCTGGCATCATAACCGAAAAGCCTCAGGAATGCGGTTGCAAATCCTGAGTTATGACCTGTGCCGCAGTAAATAACAACTGTTTTGTCAAACGGGATGGTTGCCATCATGTCAGGGAAGCCCAGGGTTGATTCAGGTTTATACCTTACTGCTCCCGCGATATGTCCTGCATCATATTTATCCTTCCGTTCAAGGTTAATGACGAAATATTTTCCGGGATCATTAAAAACCTCATCCGCGGTGACCAGGATATCTCCGGTACCATCTGCAAAGAGCTTTTTAAACCTTGTGTCCCCGATCTCCTTTCCTGTTGTGAAGCCTGTGTTAAGTCCGGGCATGCCTGCAGCTGCAGGTGTCTCGCTTGTGGTAATCTCCAGGCGGTCTTCATATTTGCCGGATGCACCTGCGAGCCAGCCTTTCTCTGCGTAACTCCTGTTCCAACCGCACATTCCCCATCGCATGGCAAAGACATTGCCGTATCCCATCATCCTGAGCAGCGCCGTGGTATAGCTTGAAACCTGTCCGTCTTCGCAGACCATTATTATCTTATCAAACTCGAAAGGCTTGATGCCGGTCTCAAAATATTCCGGCAGCTTTCCAAAATCGATGTTTACAGCTCCTTTTATATGGCCATCTGTAAAAAGCTCCGGTGATCTCAGATCAATAATCAGGTTATTTTTCCCCAGCTCCTCATTAACTACAGATGCTTTGATGAGACTTGGAAAGTACTGGCTGTTAACATAATCGCCGTTTTCTTCCAGGTCCTTCAACAGCAGCAGGGTTTCCTGACCTATAACCGGTGCTGCCGCCACTTCTTTAACTGCTTCCTGTTTCTTTTCACTTTTCTTTCCTGTGCAGCCTGCTGCAACTAATGCAAGAAGTGAAAAGCAAAGAGCGTAAAAGCTTAGTTTATTGCCCATGATAAATCCCGCTTTATTTTTTTACTCGGCGACAACTACTCTGTCTTTGTCGTATCTGATCGTTTCCGTGCGGTTGCCCTTTTCGTCATATTTGAATTCAGTGATGGCGACACCGTTCTCAGGGCTATTGATAATATTCCTGTCCTTATCCATGTTCCTGGTTTCGATCAGCGCTCCATGGCTGTCATAGGTGGACTGCGTTACAGGAACGCTCTTACCGCCCACATATTCATTGTCCTGGTCAAAAACAGCTGTTTCCAGAACGTATCCGTTCTCATCAAATTTGCTTACTCTTCTCGACCAGCCCCAGTACAGATTTGACATCTGGCCTGTTGCATTATAAACTGAGAAGCTCAGATTATCGCCATGTTCGTTGGGTTCAAATTCAAAGTATGAAACACCTATATCGCCACAGTTTTCGGCTGTGCAGTTATACAGGGTATCTCCCATATAATTTGCCATCCGGGTGACATAACCCTTGTCGTTATACGTAGAACCTCAGTTCATAGAAAGGACAGAACTGATTCATTATGGTCTCTTCATTCGCGAGGTTATACCTTTTTTCCTGCACCATTCCGTCCGGAAGAACTGTCCATACCCATGAATGGATCTTATTTCTGTTCTCAACAGGCTGTCCGTCCTTGTCGAAAAATTTAAGGCCTGTCCGGGTGCCTTTCTCATCAAGCGTATACTCATATGTAAAAACACCGCCCGATTCAATCTGCTGGCCATTCTCATCGAAAAAGTGCTTGACCTGTTTGCTGTCTGAATATTCGTAGGTTATTTTTGCTGCCCCTCCCATTGAGGAATAACCCAGCAGTTCATCACCTCTTACAAACTCGACTGACAGCAGCCTGCCCGTATCGTCATAGGTGAACTTATAGCTGTTGAGGTCTGCAGCCTCTTCAGCTGTCAGCTCGCGTGCACCCCTTTCAAGGTCGTACGGGGTCTCGCTGAACAGGAGGCTCCTGAAATAGACGGTTCCGGAGTTTGTGCTTTTCTTTGCCGGCGCCTGGTTACAGGCCTGGAAGCCTGCAATTATCAATGCTGCCACTCCAATTATCAATGCTGTTTTTTTCAATTTCATAATATTGCCTTTTAGGATTTGATTAATATTTCTGAAGGATGCTTATCCGTCCTTCCCGGATTTTAATTGTATCTAAAATTAAATTTTCCTCCGGCAAAGATAATAACTGTTCAAACTGTGGCAAGTTCTTTTTTGGTTTCCGGGAATCTGTAAAAGATGTAAATCTTTCTCATAATTGTGTAACGGTTCTCATTACCAGGTAGTCTACATTTGGAATGTAATTCGACTATTAAGCGTTTCAAGATGATTCCAAACATCATAAAATCGGTTAAGAATATAAATCCACAAGCCATGGAAACAGCGACATTGATTACCAGGTCACAATCGCCGGGGTTTCCGGTGATGCGTATTTCACCACTGCTTCATCCTGACATTAAAACCTTAATCAGGAATATAAAACACAGTCATGCGTGGGCGAAAGGGGATCAGAATGCAATGTTCCTTGTAAAACATTCCGGGAAGCAGGTTGTGCTTGCTGCCTTTCATGCAGGAACAGATATCTTTTCCTATCAGGCAAATGATTCAATCTCATTTCAGATAGTCGAGGGAAGCCTGAGGTTTAATTCCCGGAAAGCGTCAGCATCGCTTGCCACGGGTCAGATGCTGACACTTAACGGAAGGGTAAAATACAGGCTGACAACCAGTGAAGAGACGGTGCTTCTGCTGTCAATAGAGAAGAATACCCTGAGGAGAGCCTGAATTTGGTGAATGCTGGCAATTTCTTCAAAACATAATAACATCATGAGCCCAAAAGAGAACATCTTAAAAAAGAAAACTGTGCAAAAAGCACTAAAGCATGCCTTGCTGGCAGATACGGATCCGGGAATGGTATCAGGTGATCTGCCGGATGGTCAGGGAAGTGAAGTTTCACTGTTGATCCATGACATCTTTGGCGGCGAGATTTTAAAGACACCCGGTAGCAAAGGCTGGCATTTTTACAATCGTATTCAGGGCGAGCGCATTTATTTTGCAGGATCGGAGTTAAGCACATGCCGCGATGGCAGAAGCTTTGCAGATATCCCTTCCTCTCCCGCAGAGACGTCAGCTTATTTTGTACAGGAGGACTATTCTACTTTTTTCACAAGGTTTATCAGGGCATTTGAAGAAGCAATAGGCCTGGTGCGTAAGCCGAGTTAAGTATCAATACCTGGCAACAGCTTTTTCTGCTTCCTTCGGCACCTGACCAGGGTCATTCAACCACCTTGATTCCTTTATAATCACAGACCAGGTGAAGCAACTCAGCGTGTTTCCCCGGTGCCATTAGGAGGTGATTCCCCAGGGGCTGGGTTCGCAACAAAGCCAGAGATTGTGAGGGCAATTCAATTTCCACCTGGGTACGGCAGGCGTTGGAGAGGTCCGGGTGGCCGGTCACCTTACCTTCTGCTATGAAAGCTCTGTCGAGCGTGTCTGAAAACCTGAAGAGAGTAACATCAGTTGTCGGAATAATGCCATTCACAGCCAGGGAAAGATCTGTCTCAAAATGAGTAGCTAACTTTATCTCCCTAATGAGATCAAAAGCAATTGTACAATGTGACAGAAGAAGTCTGTTGTTGGTTGTGCTGGTGGTATTGGCCATCCATGGCACTGAACCCGTAGCTTCCTTCAGCAGCATCATGCCGGCCATCGAAGCAAGGTCACCCTCGCATGCCGCCACCACACCTTCGTTATTGAGCTGGGCGAGGGCAAGACATGCTGTTACCTTCCGCTGCTGAACAAGACTGAAGCACTCAACCGCAATCGCATCAAGTTCTTTTTTCTCATCCAGGCTGCGTAAAAGAGTAAGCACTTTGGCGGCTTCTTCAAGTCCATGTGCAACAGTGCCGTCAAAGCGCCGTAAAAGAGCAGCATCAGGCTCCTGTCCAATGTAATCCGGAAGGGTAAGCCACGGTATTCTTTCGAGAGTGACACCCAGCAGATTCAGGAATCTTTCTTCCGGCACATCAGAGGCGACGAGCCAGTCAGAGACAGAGCCAATCAGACCTGCTTTCTGTCCCCTGAGGCTGTTCCACAACCTGACTGTCCTGCACCATCTGTCAATTAATCCTGTTTCAAAGGACTCAGTGGCATCTGACAGCATGGCGAAACAGCCGTTGTTTACTGTCCACGCCATTACTTCAGTTGCTGCAGCATAGGCATTGTTTCCCTTTATACTTAGTAACAGAACGGGATGCCCGGGTTGCATCATTGAAAGGGCTTTTCTTTCAGAACCTCCGCTCATGAAAAGGATGATATCAGGCTGCTGATCAGTCATTGTGAAGGAATCCGTGGGAAGGAGCTGCTGAATGATTTTTTCAGCGTTAGTGCCGGTATCCGTACCGGCACCCTTATGAGCCGCCCAGGCTACTTTTATAACAGATCTTTGATCTGCTGCTCCAGAGTCTTTTTGTGCCATAATTCTGATCTGCGACAAGAATTCTAAAAATACAATTTTAAATTTATAATCTTCCCATTTCCCCCCTTCTAACAATGGTCATGCATTTCTTAAAAAATAATCCACTTGCTGAAAATCTATTGTTGATATTTAGTGCTAAAGTTTCACAAACAAACCATGCGTACCTGAAATTTAGGATGTAACTTTAATAGAATATTTATTTATATCTAACCAAAACGGACACTTATGAACTCTTTCTTCTATGCACGTACGAAAATCCTTGGGATTTTACTGGTATTTTTAGTTCTGGCCTTCACTTCCGGATGCCAGAAAGACCTCATTGAAACGGGTAATGCCTTTGATGCATCATCTGATGAAGTAACCCTGAAAGGTGCAAAAATTGAAGACCTGATGGTAATAACCACATCAGAAACACTGCCAGCGGGTTTTGAAAAGGGACTTTTAGCCTATGGTCAGATAGTAAACTCCATTCCTGAGATTGGTGTGGTAGTCATCAGACCGGCTAATTCAACAGCAGCGGGCAAAATCGCCCGGCTCAGGGGGGTTCAGGCCGTCGTTCCTGACCTGAAGGTCAGATGGATCGAACCTGATGAATTCGTTTCCGAAGCAAACCCTCCAAGTATAGGCGATGATGAAGGACTTTTTTTCTATCAGTGGGGATTGGATGCCATTAATGCCCCTGAGGCATGGAATGCAGGTTATACGGGTCAAGGGGTTAAGGTTTTTATTCTTGACAGCGGCATATGGGGTAAGCATCCTGATCTTGCGCCAAACCTGAATACAGAACTCTGTACATCTTTCGTTCCTGGCGAAGATTATGAAGTTGAGGATGGTTTCTACTTTAATCATGGCACTCATGTGGCAGGAATCGTGGCTGCTGCAAATAATAGTCTTGGTGTTATCGGAGTAGCACCTGAGGCTGAAATTGTAGCTGTGAAAGTGATTTCTGAAGCAACCGGTTCTGGTGCATTCAGTTGGATCAATGCCGGTATTGTTTATGCTGGAGATCACGGTGCTGACGTAATTAACATGAGCCTGGGAGCAACTTTTGCCAGAAATGGTTTTTACCTTGATGATAATGATGTCCTGCAAAAGATCCCTGCTGTATACATACAATATGAAATTCTTGCAATGCAACGTGCGGTTAACTATGCCTTTAAAAAAGGAGCTGTTATTGTCAGCTCTGCAGGAAACGGGGGCTCCAATTTTGATGGCTTAGGTTCAATCTATAAGATACCTGCTGAACTTCAGAACGTCATCGCAGTCTCTGCAACGGCTCCCAATTACTGGTACGGTGATTTACAGAACGGAATAAGTCCTGACCTGGATATTCCGGCAAGCTACACTGATTTTGGGAGATCACTGGTTGCCATTGCTGCTCCTGGAGGGGATTATGACTATTATCCATTACCTAATTTTTATTATGATTATGTGCTTAGCACAATCCCCGGAGGATGGAGCTGGGCATCCGGCACCAGCATGGCATCACCTCATGTGGCCGGGGTTGCTGCATTAATAATCGGGAAAAACGGAGGGCAGATAAGCCCCCAGGCGGTTACAAAGCAATTGTTAAAGACGGCTGATAAAATTGATGGAAACGGAACATCACTGTTTTATGGTAAAGGAAGGGTAAACGCATTCCGTGCCGTTACCGAATAATCAAAAAAATAAAAAATCAGGAGCAGGCCGAACTTGACCTGCTCCTTTTTTTTGTCCGGTTGCCGGCTGGCTGATTGCCGAGAAGCACTTTCCCATGCACTTTTTGCCGGCACTTCCTATTTGTGATACTGATAGTTCCAGGGTATCTTAACCGGATTCACGGGCTTTGCGTCCGGAGCCACGTACACCAGATCAAGGCTGGATCCTCCTTCCTTCTGGAAGTATTCAATGCGGATCGGGTAAAATCCTTTCTGCAATGGCACGACAAAAGACCTGACACTCTCCGCATGCAGCCCATCGTGATCAACCAGGAGCTTGTCGCCGAGGAATAACTTTGAGCCGTCATCTGAGACTAATCCAAATATATAGTAACCATCAAGGACAATCTCGATATGCCCTTCAAACAGACATGCAAAATTTGTTTTGGCAGGCAGCTTCTGAAGACTGAATGTGCTGTCAGCAACTCCGGTTGCAACCGGTTTTAATTTACTGAAATCCGGCAGGCTGTCCCAGCTGCCTTCGTAATACGAATACTTTAATCCGCCGGGCGCAGCTTTTTTCAGCTTCGGCAGTGACGGCAACACCTCCCCGGCTTCAAAATTACCCTTCCCTGTGGCGGTGTATTTGGCCCCCGGGATAAATGATTTAATCATTAACCTGGCAGGACCCTGTATTGAAAACATTTGCTCTGCCCCGGGAGATGTCTTTGTCGGCTCTGTGCCATCAATTGTGTACCTCAGTTCCGGATAGGCAGTGAACAAATATATCATGGTCGGTTTGTCCTTTAGCAGGATGCCGTTCATCGGGTGAAATTCGGGCGGTGTCCCCGGATATCCGGCATAGGAGAATTTCAATCCGTCATATATCGCCTTAAATCTCACTGAGTTATGGCTTTCATTAGGGAAAAGGCCTATTTTCCAGTATACATTTTCGGGCGCCATAAGCTTAAGCACTGAATCCATGCGGCCAATACCCATATTCTTATAGGTTGATTCAATTCCGGCAATCCATAAATGCCGGTCAGTTTTCATACTTCCCAGCTTTTCGGCAGCCAGCTTAATGGCAAAGTCATTGTTCCACCATAAAGACGGATCCGTTGCATAACAGGTTTCAAATAATTCAGGTTCCATAAGGAAGGTGTACATTGAAAACAATCCGCCGTATGAATGTCCGTAAAGTGAGTTGGTCCCATTGGTTGGATAGGTCTTATTTATATACGGGATAAGTTCAGTTTTTAGAAAGGAGATAAACTTATCGGCACCTCCTGAGAGTGCATTGTCTTTCACATTAACCGGTAAAAAATCCCTGTCGCGCTGGTTTACCTTGTCGATATACCTGTTGGAAACGGCAACCAATATCACTTGCGGAATAAAGTTTTCATTCCTGCTGAACCTGTAGATAAAGGGAAACAGCTCAGAGACCCATTCCCCGTCAGTAAGATAGATAACCTCATATTTCTCCTCTGATCCGGGTTTCCAGGTGTCAGGGATAAACACTTTTAACGACCTCTGCTCCTGCAGTATGTCCGAGTATATTGAGTCTTGCACCTCGGTGAGACCCTGTGCTGAAATACCAGATGATCCAATGCTCAGCATCAGCATTAATGACAGAAAGGAGAGAGTGATAGTTTTTTTCATGTATCGTAATATTTAGGTCACCCAATTTACATCAAATATCTGATATGTTATCAATACAACTTCCCTTAAGGACTGGCCTAAGAGAATTTCCGGGAGGTGCGAGTTTTTCCTTGGTTGCTGCGAGGGCATTGAGCAAGCAATACTGTCTGAGGAGGATACGCCACTTGGCGGAGACGACGAGTTGTATTGCGTGGGCAAACAAGAAAAAAGAAGCCCGGAAATTATCTTAAGCCTTGATTTTCTTTGCCTACTTTACTCACCGCCTTTAGGCGGTTCGTGAGCTCAGCATAAGATTTTGTTGAAAAATGTTGTTAGAATATGCCTCGGTTCTTGTATCAAGACAAGAAAGTAGGAAAACTCTTATTAATTTTACATCATATTGATTGAACAAATCATTTAAGTTGTTCTCATAACAAATAAAGCTATGCCACGAGTATTCAAAGCCCTGGAGATAGAGAAGGAAGACAAAGAGGTAATGCGCGATTACCTCGACCGCCACATGCCTCACGTGATCTGCCCCGACTCCGTAAAACGGGGAGAAAAATTCATGGTCAAGGTGCGTCTCGGCGAGGAATATCCTCATCCGGATGATCATGACCATTTCATAGGTCTTATGCAACTCTGGAACCGCGAGACACTGCTTGCCGAGGCACGCTATACGGCAGGTGTCAACGGTCATAAACCTACTCACTTTGAGGTCGATTTCTTTATCGTCGCCCCGGAGGTGTCAATGAACCTCAGCGCCATGGCCGTTTGTACCAAGCACGGACTGTGGCAGAGCGAAGACAAGGCCGTTAAAGTAACCGACTGATAATCATAATTCCTTAAGAAATAAACGATGGGCAGCTACGTCAACAAACATCTCATCAAGGATGAGTCTGTGGCCTATGAAACCAAACTTCACTGGGTCATCTTTTTTTCGCTGAAATCTATACTGACGCTGACAATTTATGCCTGGCTCAAAAGATGGTTGTCGGAATTCGTGATAACCAACAGACGCATTGTCATCAAGGAAGGCTTCATTGCCCGGAGAACTTTTGAGATGAACCTCTCCAAGATCGAAACAGTGAATGTCGACCAGACGGTTTTGGGCCGCATACTGAATTACGGTTCAATTACTATAATCGGAACCGGCGGAACAAGAGAGACCTTCCACAACATCGCCAGACCAATGGCATTCAGGCAGGCGTTCCAGGAGCTCTGCTAGATCCAACGCAAATAAACATGGGCTGCTTCCGTGTAATTATCTGCATCATCTGCCCTCCTCTTGCCGTCATTGACAAAGGCTGCGGATCAGTTCTTATCGTGTTCCTCCTCACTCTCTGCGGGTGGGTGCCGGGGGTTATTGGCGCCCTGATCATAAACAAAAAGTAGATCTCGTGGTTTATAACCGGTAAGGGGCAGGTCTGAGACCTGCCTCTGATCTCGTCATTTTTAT
Organism: uncultured Bacteroidales bacterium; assembly: GCA_963732575.1. Taxonomy (GTDB): domain Bacteria; phylum Bacteroidota; class Bacteroidia; order Bacteroidales; family VadinHA17; genus SR-FBR-E99. Next base: position 57,170 of record CAVTAA010000011.1, on the reverse strand, counting down.
GTAATTTTGTCTGATTTTCAGCAAATACTTAGAACTTTAAGCATGCATACTTGTTGAATGTTTATGCATGTTGAAGAATATATTTTATGGAAAACGACCAGGACAAAGTACTGAGTGATGTAACATCGGGCGAATACAAATTCGGGTTTGTGACCGATATCGAGACGGATGTTATTCCTGTCGGTCTCAGTGAGGATGTAGTAAGGCTCATCTCGTCAAAGAAAGAAGAGCCTGCATGGCTGCTCGAGTTCCGCCTGAAGGCATACCGGCACTGGCTGACGATGAAGATGCCGGCATGGGCTAACCTGAAGATACCCGAGATAAACTACCAGGAGATCAGCTTTTACGCTGCCCCGAGGCAGAAAACCGACGCCCTTCAAGCCTCAGTGACGTTGATCCTGAACTTATCAAGACATTCAACAAGCTGGGCATCCCGCTTGAGGAACAGAAGCATCTTACAGGTGTCGCCGTCGATGCAGTAATGGACTCTGTCTCCGTGAAGACCACCTTCCGTGAGACACTGGCAGAGATGGGGATAATATTCTGCTCCTTCTCGGAAGCAGTGAAAGAACACCCGTCGCTGGTGCAGAAGTACCTCGCCTCGGTGGTTCCATATACTGACAACTTCTTCGCAACCCTTAATTCGGCTGTATTTTCAGACGGTTCATTCTGTTATATACCCAAAGGCGTCAGGTGCCCTATGGAGCTGTCGACCTACTTCCGCATCAATGCCTCCAATACCGGACAGTTCGAGCGTACATTGCTCATAGCTGACGAAGAGGCTTATGTGAGTTACCTCGAGGGCTGCACGGCTCCCATGCGCGATGAGAACCAGCTTCATGCCGCCGTGGTGGAGATAGTTGCCGAACGCGGTGCAGAGGTCAAATACAGCACGGTGCAGAACTGGTACCCAGGCGATAAGGACGGAAAAGGCGGTATCCTGAACTTCGTGACAAAGCGTGGAATATGCAAAGGCGATGACTCAAAGATATCATGGACACAGGTTGAGACAGGTTCAGCCATAACATGGAAATATCCTTCGTGCATCCTTCGGGGCAACAACAGCACCGGGGAGTTTTATTCGGTGGCTGTCACCAACAACTACCAGCAGGCTGACACAGGCACCAAGATGATCCATATCGGAAAGAACACAAGGAGCACAATCGTCTCCAAGGGCATCTCGGCGGGATTCGGGCAGAACAGTTACCGGGGACTGGTCAAGGTGCTGGGCAAGGCGGAAGGCGCACGCAATTTTTCACAGTGTGATTCGCTGCTGCTGGGTGACAAATGCGGAGCACACACTTTCCCTTATATCGAGGTCGATAATCCAACCGCGATAGTCGAACATGAGGCTACCACCTCACGCATCGGTGAAGATCAGATCTTCTACTGCAACCAGCGAGGCATATCCACCGAGGATGCTATAGGCCTTATTGTCAACGGATATGCCCGCGAGGTGCTGAACAAGCTGCCAATGGAATTTGCCGTGGAGGCCCAGAAGCTCCTGCAGATAAGTCTTGAAGGCAGTGTCGGTTAAAATGAATTTACGCAACAGATAATATGAAAAACAATTTTTTACTGGAGATTAAAGAACTCAGAGCCTCAATTGATACAAAGGAAATCCTCAAAGGTCTGAACCTTGAGGTCGGACCAGGCGAAATACATGCCATCATGGGACCCAACGGCAGCGGCAAGAGCACACTGGCCAACGTACTGACAGGACGTGAGATAGCAACTGTTACTCATGGCTCAGTCACCTATGACGGGCATAACCTGCTCGAGATGTCTCCTGAGGAGAGAGCCCGCGATGGTATCTTCCTCTCGTTTCAGTATCCTATTGAGATCCCCGGAGTAAGCATGGTCAACTTCATGAAGACTGCCGTCAATGAACAACGCAAACATAATGGTCTTGAGCCCCTGTCAGCCTCTGAATTTCTGCGCCTTATGCGCGAAAAGAAAGAGCTGGTAGAGATAGACTCAGCCCTCACCAACAGGAGTGTCAATGAAGGATTTTCGGGTGGGGAGAAAAAGAAGAATGAGATCTTTCAGATGGCCATGCTTGAACCGCGACTGGCTCTCCTTGATGAGACGGACTCAGGGCTGGATATCGACGCCCTGCGCATTGTCGCCAACGGCGTGAACAAGATACGCAGGCCTGACACCTCCGTCATCGTCATAACACACTATCAGAGACTGCTTGACTATATTGTGCCTGATTTCGTTCATGTGATGTATGACGGGCGCATTGTCAAATCGGCCGGACCTGAACTTGCTCTCGAGCTTGAAGAGAGAGGATATGACTGGATAAGAAAAGAAGCAGACGTAAGCGAAGAGTCATGGACTACAGACCGGAAGTGATAAGTAAAATGTCAGCATTGTATGCTGACAGCCGGGAGGGCTTCCTGAAGGATTCCCCGGAGCTGTTTAACAGGTACCGCGAGAACGCGTTCGAGGAGTTCAAACGCCTTGGCATTCCTGACAGGAAGAACGAGGCGTATAAGTATACCAACCTCGAAACCTTTCTCAGTTACAATTACCAGGACTACTTTTCTCCCGAGCCTTCCGACTTTCACTGAAGCAGAGAAGTTCCACTGCGAAGTGGCAGGACCTGGACGTTTGGAACATGGTCCTGCTCAACGGTTTCTTCCCAAACGGCGAAAAAGGACTTGTGATGCTTCCCGGAGGTATATGGGTCGGCAGCATGAAGTCTGCCGTCAGACAGTTTCCTTCACTGGTGGAAAAGCATTACAACAAATATGTCAATAACGCCAAAGACGGACTGGTGCCGCTGAACACTGCGCTGGCATCTGACGGGCTGTTCATTTACGCACCGAAGCATACAGTCTATACGAAACCCATACAGATTGTCAACCTGCTTCATTCAGACAAGGATATATTTGTTCAGGACCGTAACCTGGTTGTGGTGGAGGATGGCGCACAGCTCTCTCTCCTGGTTTGCGACCATGCGATCTCACCTCAGCATTTTCTTGCAAACACAATCACTGAGGTGTACGTCGGAAGCAATGCCCGGTTTGAAATAGTCAGGGTGCAGAACCAGCACAACAACTCGGGGAAGATAACCCATACCTTTATCCACCAGGAACGTGACAGCTATGCATCATCAAACAATATCACCCTTCACGGCGGGCTGGTGCGCAATGCCACATGGCACTACCTGAACGGTGAGAACGGTGAGACGCACTCCTATGGACTCTTCCTGGCTGACAAGCATCAGCACGTTGGCAATTTTGTCAACATAGACCATGCGGCACCGAACTGTAACAGCACACAGCTCTTCAAGGGTGTGCTTGATGACAACTCCACGGGAGCATTCAACGGTCGTATCATGGTGCATAAGATAGCGCAGGGAACCAATGCCTTTCAGCGCAACAACAACATTATTATGTCGGACAGCGCCAAAATGGACACCAAGCCGCAGCTTGAGATCTTTGCAGATGATGTTAAATGCAGCCACGGAGCTACGGTGGGTCAGCTTGACGAGAATGCCCTGTTCTATCTTCGTTCACGCGGTATCGATGCCCGTGAGGCACGTCTGATGCTGATGTTCGGTTTCGCTCATGAGGTGATACAGAATATCTCCATCGAAGCTTTGCGTGACCGTATTGACAACCTTGTCCTGCAACGTCTGCGCGGTGAACTGTCACGATGTGCATCATGCGCCATACAATGTAACTGACCGGTAACATGAGCCTCCCGCGAAGCATAGATGAGATACGTTCAGAATTTCCGATACTGTCGGTAAAAGTTCATGGTAAGCCTCTGATATATCTGGATAACGGCGCCACCACCCAGAAGCCTGTCAGGGTGCTGCAGGTGATGGATGAGCTGTACCGTACAGCCAATGCCAACGTGCACCGCGGAGTGCATTACCTCTCTGATCTGGTCTCTGATCGTTATGAGGCCGCGCGTGAGACCGTAAGAGCATTCATCAATGCTCCAAAAAGAGAGGAAGTGATATTCACTGCCGGTACAACATCTGCCATCAATGCAATAGCCTTTTCTTTCGGTGAAAAATTCGTTCATAAGGACGATGAGATCATTGTCAGCGGCATGGAACATCACGCCAACATTGTTCCGTGGCAGATGCTGTGCGAGAGGAAGGGCGCCAGGCTGAGAGTAATCCCCTTTTCGGATCAGGGCGTACTCGATATGGATGCATACCGCGGTATGCTAACCGAACGGACCCGTATTGTTGCCATCACCAATGCCTCGAACGTACTTGGTACGGTAAACCCCGTGAGGGAGATCATTGCGGAAGCACATCGCCATGAGGTGCCTGTGCTCATCGACGGAGCACAGATCATACAGCATGGCATCGTCGATGTGGCGGATATGGATTGTGATTTTTTCGTTTTTTCAGGACACAAGATATACGGACCCAACGGCATCGGTGTACTGTACGGCAAGGAGAAATGGCTCAACGAGATACCTCCTTACCAGGGAGGTGGCGACATGGTCGCCAATGTCACATTTGAGAAGACAACGTACAATGAGCTGCCCTTCAAGTTCGAGGCAGGAACAACAAATTTCACCGGGGCAATAGGTCTCGCCTCAGCCCTCGATTATGTCTCGGCTCTGGGCCGTGAGGCTGTGGCCGAACGGGAACAGGCTCTCCTGGCTAAAGCGACAAGCGGACTCCTGTCCGTCAGGCGGCGTTCATATCTACGGTACCGCTCCGCAGAAAGTCTCTGTGGTCTCTTTCCTTCCGGGAACAATACATCAGTATGACGCCGGCATGATTCTTGACAAGATGGGTATTGCGGTAAGAACAGGAACACACTGCGCTCAGCCGGTGATGGACCGGTATGGCATCACAGGCACCGTAAGGGCTTCGATAGCATTCTACAATACAGAGGAAGAGATTGACAGCCTGGTGAAAGGGGTAAGAAAAGTGACGGAAATGTTCGCCTGACAGTTATGACAATGACACTGAACGAAATACAGGATCAGATAATTGATGAGTTTTCAGCCTTCGGCGACTGGATGGAGAGGTATGAGTATCTTATCGATATGGGCAGGACCCTGCCTCCCTTCGATATAATCCACAAAGTGCCAGACTTCCTTATCGAAGGCTGTCAGAGCAAGGTGTGGCTCTATCCTTCATTCGACAACGGTGTGATAACATTTACTGCCGACAGTGATGCTCTCATCACCCGTGGTATAGTGGCATTGCTTGTCAGGGTTTTTTCCGGACGCACGCCTGATGAGATTATAAGTGCTGACATTTATTTCATTGACAGGATAGGTCTGAAACAAAACCTTTCGCCCACCCGTTCCAACGGGCTGCTTTCAATGATGAAGCAGATGAGGCTCTATGCACTGGCATTCAAATCAAAACAGGAACAAACATGAACACACAGGATATACAGGAGACCGAAGCAAGGATTGTAGGAGTGCTGAAGAGCATCTTTGATCCTGAGATACCGGTAAACATTTATGACCTTGGCCTGATCTATGAGGTCAGGGTAGACGAGGAGCAGAAGGCTCATATTACAATGACCCTCACCGCACCAAACTGTCCGATGGCTGAGGATCTCGTGGAGGAGGTCAAATATAAGGTGGCAGGCACAAAAGGAGTTACAGAGTGTGACCTGACCCTTACTTTCAATCCCCCCTGGGACCGCAGCATGCTCACCGACGAAGCAAAACTTGAACTGGGATTTCTTTAATTTGTGAACTATGACGGATGCCCGCAAAATAGCTCTGACATGGAAGGTGCACAAAGCCCTTCAAACGGAAGGTTTTGATATTTTCGGCATTGCCCCTGCCTCTTCGCATCACGAAGACAGTCAGCATATAAGTGAATGGATCGCTGCAGGGAAGAACGGCACCATGAAATTCATTGAAAGAAACCTTGACAAACGCGGTGACATAACCTCGCTTGTTGAGGGTGCAAAATCAGTAATAGTGGCAGGGCTCCGATACTACAGCAACGATCCCGCGGCAGGCAGGGATAATTACTTCGTCAGCCGGTACTCCAGGGTAAGGGACTATCACGTTGTAGTTGAAGAAAAGCTCGAGCGCGTTAGCAAAGATGATTAAGAAGGAAGTGCCGGGTGCCGCCTGCCGGGCTTTCTGTGATGCGGGACCGGTGACCGAGAAGACATGGGCCATACGTGCAGGGCTTGGATGGCGCGGACGCAACAGTCTGGTCATCAACAAAGAACTGGGTTCATTCATCTTTCTCGGTGAGATTGTCACCTCAGCAGAGTTTTTATATGAAAACGCATCTTCACGCGACCGCTGCGGCGACTGTGACCTCTGCGTCAAGGCATGTCCCACGGGAGCCATCTGTGATAACCGTACGATAGATGCACGCCGCTGTATATCCTACCTGACAATCGAGCATGAAGGGGATCTGCCGGAAGAATTCAGGGGCAAAACCGAAAACATGATTTTCGGCTGTGACCGGTGCCAGGAAGTATGCCCCTGGAACAAAAAAGCCGTTCATTACACTGACAAGGAGCTTGTCCCTGAATTTCCTGTCACCCGGATGACCAGGAATGACTGGCAGACGATGACGCCGGATGATTTTAAAAGACTGTTCAAATCATCGCCAATAAAGCGCACCGGTTATAAGATGATCAAAAGAAATATCGATTTTGCGAACCCGGGGTCATCTGAAAAGAGGTGAGATCCTCTCCCTGTCGCCGTCGTTCGGCGCAGGTGTCAGGTTCAGTATCTTCGAGATGATATTATAAACATCAACATTGTACAGCGTATCAATCTCAAAACCTTTCCTGAAGGCTGGTCCCTCTGCATAGAATATTGAGTGCACGTCACGGAACTTCCAGTCGTAACCGTGATCACCCCTGTTATATCCTGAAGGCTTTGTGCGCAGACCAGCTACCCATGCCGGATCAGCGATCAGAACCACTGCCGGTATACGCGGATGGGTACCGTAATGCAGATGGGGAGGAAGATCCTCCTTCCGCCATGCTTTCATACCATGCTGGATATTGCAATAATACAGCACACTGTCAGTCATCCCTTCTGCAGGCTCAATTGCCCAGACAGGAGACCCGCCATATATACGTTTTACCATTGCCTCAGGAAGGGTGTCAAAGATATAATTATAGCGTGAAGGGTCAATCTCAGCCATACCGTGGTCAGACAGGACTATCAGGTTTACGTTTTTCGCCTGCGGCAGTCTGCTGATCCCATCACGCAAAACTCCTAAGAGACTGTCGAGGCTCCTGACCACGGTAGCCTGTCTCAGATGACAGGGGACCGTACACATGGCTGACAGCATCAGGCTCTTCGAAATAGAGAGTAACCAGGTGAGGTCTCTTCCGTTCCGGGAGCGAAAGCCAGGCAAGCACTGTGTCAACACGGTCGCTGAAAGGTACCTCCTCATCAAAGGGCTTCCAGAAATCAGGCTGTATACCCATTACGGGGGCTTCGGAACCCACCCAGTAAAACGATGCTGTTTTCAGGCCGGCCCTGCGTGCTGTGATCCAGACAGGTTCACCGCCGTAGAAGGCGCCGTTTGAAACCATGGCCCTGTCACCTATCCTGTAAACAAGATCAAGGTCAGGAGCATAAAAACTGTTGTTAACAAGGCCGTGATGATCAGGATACAGTCCTGTGACAATAGAATAGTGGTTCGGGAACGTTTTTGTGGGAAAGGAAGGGATCAGTCTTACTGCCTTCACCCCTTTTTCTGCGATATCATCGAGCACAGGAGTGCCGTAGATCGAATCGTAATCCCACCTGAAGGCATCAAGTGAGACCATGACCACATAAGGTTTTTCCTTTTCACTTCTGACGCTGCTGCATCCCGTAAATGACAGAGCTGCAAGCAATGCGGCGATTAAATAACTGAAATATTTCATCCGGACTTGTTAAGGATTTTTACTCTCTGAAAAGTATAACAATTTTTAATGGCAGATGTTTCTGCGCAATACAGAATTAACCTCTAATTTTGAATCATAAACCGGTAACATAAAATGAAAAAGATTATCCTCTCCCTCGCACTTATCTGTGCAGTCGTAGTCATGGAAGCACAGAAGAGCTATGCACTGCTGGTGATAGACATACAGAACTTTTATTTCCCCGGAGGCCAGGTCTGAGCTGGTTGAACCGGTTCAGGCAGCCGGAAAGGCTGCCATTGCGATAGCTCATGCCAGGAAAGAAAACAATCCTGTCATTTTCATCCAGCATAAGTCAGCGTCAGGGATGGAAATAAATGACATTGTTGAACCTGCTCCTGATGAAGAAGTGTTCATCAAGGAAGAGGTCAACAGTTTTCTGGGTACAGGACTGACAAGGCATATTGAAAATCTGGGAGTCGATACCCTAGTCATCTGCGGCATGCAGACGCAGATGTGTGTGGAGGCTGCGGTGCGGGCAGGCAGTGATTTTGGTTATTATGTCATCCTGCTTCATGATGCCTGTGCGACACGAAACCTGAAATTCGGTGATCGCGAAGTTTCTGCGGCAGATGTGCATGCTTCAACACTGGCTGCAATGAAGAGTTATGCAGAGGTAATTTCCGTTGGAGAATGGATACTAAAGTAGCAACGTTTTTCAGGAGAATTGATCCTGTTATCCTGGCAATAGCCCTGCTGAATATCGCCGTACGGCTCCTGGTTTATGATAACCTCGAATATCATCGCGACGAACTACTCTATTTTTCACTCGGACAGCATCCTGATTTCGGTTACAACAGCGTACCTCCGCTAATAGGATGGGTCGGCTGGCTCATGCAGAACCTCATTGGCCCCAATCTCTTTGCTGTCAGACTGTTCCCTTCCCTGCTCGGCGGTGCAATGATTTTTTTGATCGCCTCAGTTGCCAGAGAACTTGGAGGGTCACGGTACAGTTCAATACTTGCTGCAACCGGTCTCTCGGTTTCGATATTTTTCATGAGATCTTACTTCCTCTTTCAGCCTGTTCATATTGAAATTTTTTTGTGGACACTCAGTATATGGCTTGTACTTAAATTCATCAATAGCGGGAAGGAAAGGTTTCTGATTTATTTTGGGATGGCTGCAGGATTTGCCCTGCTTAATAAATACCTCTCCGGACTCTTATTCCTGGGATTCCTGCTGATTATCCCGTTTACAAAACACCGGAGTGTGTTCAGCAGAAGGGCGTTCTGGACAGGTATAATTGCCGGAGGGTTGATCTTCCTTCCAAATCTGATCTGGCAGGCAGCCAAGGGATTCCCAGCATTTCATCACATTTCAGAATTGTATGATACACAGCTGGTCCATATGGATGCTGGCACCTATCTTACCGAGCAACTCATCAGTCCTTACGCCGGGTCAGTACTGGTGATCGGGGGACTGATATTTCTCCTGACCTCCATGAAGATGAAAAACTTCAGATTTCTTGGCTTCCTGTGGCTCTTTGTAATACTTGCCCTGTTGCTGCTTAAGGGAAAAAGCTATTACACTCTTGGTATCTACCCAATGATGATCGCCGCCGGCGGTGTTGCATTTGAAACCTGGTTAAGGAACAGAATAGCACAGATTGCATTACCGTTGGTCTTGGTTCTTATAACAATCCCTGTCGTGCCAATCGGATTGCCGGTACTCAGCAAAGAGGGGTTGAAGAACTATTTCATGGAATTGGACGAGAAATACGGAATTGACCTGGGAAGAAGATTTGAAGATGGCACCATTCACTCCCTTCCGCAGGATTATGCGGATATGATCGGATGGGAGGAACTCACCGCACTGGCTGACAGCGCCTGGAGCATGATTGCAGATAAAGAATCCTCATTCATATATGCTGAAAACTACGGACAGGCAGGTGCAATAACCGTTATAGGCAAGAAATACGGCCTTCCGGAAGCAGTCAGCTTCAATGAGAGCTTCCTTTACTGGTTACCCCGCGAGTTTCCGGTTGAGATGAAGTCATTTGTCTATATAAACGATGAGCCCGGGGAAGATGTGCAGAAGCTCTTTGCCAGGATCACTCTCATCGGAAGAATATCTGACCTTGACGCCCGGGAATATGGTACAGGAGTTTTTCTTTGTGAAGAGCCAGTCACAAGCTTCAATGTCTTCTGGGAAGAGAGAATAAAAGATATCCGGTAAACGCTTTGCCTCTTGCCCTCACGCTTTGCGGGTCTGCCTCTCTCTGCGGGATCGCCACCTGCTCTCTGCTCCGTGCCGACCTTACTGCCTATCTCTCCATTGCCCTGAACTTTAGTTCGGGGGGCATTTTTTCAATGGCATATCTCAGGGCAGTCCGGGGCATGACAGCCTTGTGTTTCACGACAAAATCAAACACCTCCTTCTGATACGGCTTGCTGGCCTCCTTTAACATCCAACCGTAACCCTTCTGTACCATATCATCCTTGTCCAGTAATAATATCTCTGCAATCTCAAAAATATCAGGGAGGAACTTACCATGCCGGGCAGGAAGGATAAGAGACACAGCAGAAGCACGGCGTACCCACCTGTTACCAGATAATGCCCACTTCTTCAGTTCAGACAGATATCCAGGGTACATCTGAACAAAGTCTCCGACATTATGATTGCACAGAGTGTCGCATGAGGCCCAGTTATTCAGGTATTTGTGAACCCATTTTTCGAAGATGCGGAAATCTTCCGGGGTATATTGCTTGTTCAGTCTGTGTGACCACTCACAGGCTATGAACAATTCTTCAAGATACCCTGACTGCCAGAGGCCATCACAGAGTTTAAAAATCTCTGTTTTGGATTTGTTTTTTATTACAGTGAAATTATCCTTCGCAATCTCAATCAATACCTTAGACCTGACCCCGTAGAGGGTAACTTCCTCTTTAAAGAACCTCATGCCGGACTCCCTGGTCTTTTCATCTGATGCATCAATCAGCTCCTGCCGGACATTTCTTAGTATCTCATCCATTCTCTTCAGTATTTAGGATTTCATCAAAAAGCTGTCTGCAATCACCTCTGTCCGCTTCATACATCACCGGATCCTTAATGCCGAACTTCCAGATCACCTCATCAACAAGACTTTTTCTGACCACAAGAATAATTTGCCATTTATTAACATTCAATAACCCGCTTATTCGTTCTGACCATCCTTCGCCCCTCAGCTCAAGCGGGCCAGCTTCATCAATGATCATTAAGTTGCTGTCCCTGTTATTTTCCGGATCAAGGGCTTTAAGTCCGGTCTGAAATCCCTGCTCCATTTTAGTGAATCTCTCTACCCCTGTAATTTCACTGTTTGTCAACCGGAGAAACGGCTCCCTGATTCCTGAGCCAATATCGATAATGTCATAGCCTGTAGTAGTCGCTCCCTCCATAATCCGCGGAGCAATGAGACCTCCCACCCTGATGCCTTTCTCTTTCAGCATTTCTGTCAGTCTCAGCAGGAAGGTGGTTTTGCCTTCACCTACTGCTCCCGTTACTATATAGACCTTCTTCCCTTTCCCCTGCTCAGCCCTGGCTTCGCTCAGCCTTTTTTCAACCTGTGATATCATATTGCTGAGTATTGATGCCGGGTCTTTAATTGCCGTTTTCAGGTCAGGCATTGCCGCAATCATTGAGGGGAGGCTTGCGGCAGACAGCTCAAGCGCCAGTGGCAGCTGTCTGAAATGAGTTTTGCTGAATAGTTTGCGTATCATCGGGTTATACAGTTCAGTACCGAGTGCGGAGAAGCCAACGATGATGATCAGTGCGCGGAAATTCATCTGTATTCCAATCAGTACGCCTTCGGCAATATTGTTGCTTCCGGGCTGAAGAGCAGTAAATGCCAGCGCTGACAGCATAGTGATGATCACGAAAGTGACCCAGAACCCGGGTTTGGCAAGCTGTCTCATGGCACGCTTATAGCGTATCGCCATTATTAGAGCCACGGGAATTACTGTTATGATCCAGTACATCCATTTTGTCTGGCTCACAACCACCAGGGCACCGGCGACAAGCAAAATATCCACGGCCAGCCATGCAATAGAATAATCAAACGGCTTTTCTGAACGGTGATTGGACGGCGGTGCTGCAGGCTTCTCCCTGAATTACTGTTTCAGCAGGACGGGACACGATTCTGCGTCCTGTTCTGATGCCGACAATGGCAGAGACTGCACCAAAAACTGCATAAAGGGTTACAAGCAGAATCAGCGGCGCCCAGAAAGTATCAAAGCTGAGATTGAGCTCCCTGGCAACATAGTCAGTCAGGTTCGAATACAGGTCGACAAGCTTGCTGCCGTAAAAAATGACCAGGTTGAGGATTTTCTGAAAAAGGTTCCATGACATGGCCAGCATCGAACCGATGATGAACCCCATGAATGTTCTGCCGAACAGTCTCACGGAAGCTTCGAGCAGAAGTGATTCCGCAATAATGGCGATCATCGGTCCGAAGATGATGGCGCTTGGCGACATCGTTTTCATCAGCGCACAGATTACTCCCGCCCGCCAGTAGAGCCCGTGCTCTCGCCATTTGTGGCTGATGGAAATAAGTATCACCAGGGCAATGGCGGTAAGTACATTACCGCTGAAAGGTACACGGAGATTATGCAAAAAGCTGCCGAGGACAATCTCGGCAGCAGCCCATATGGTTCCAATAATGGATGCTTTGATCCACTTATCGCTTATGGTATTGTCACGTTCTGTCAGAACGGATCGCATTCCCTGTATGCTTCTATCACCCTCTTAACACCCTCCGGACCGTCTATGCTCCGCCCGTGCTCCATGCATATCACACCTGAATACTGTCGCTCATGGAGATATCTGAAGATATTTTTAAAGTTGATCTCACCAGTTGTGGGCTCATTGCGTCCCGGATTATCTCCGGCATGGAAAGCCGCTATCTGATCCCAGCATGCTTCGATGTTCGGTATCAGGTTGCCTTCAGTGATCTGCTGGTGGTACATATCCTCCACGATCTTAACGGAAGGGCTGTTAACGGCATCGCATATCTGGTAAGCCTGTGGCATCTGTGTGAGATACAGGCCCGGGTGATCACTGAGCGTGTTCAGCGGTTCAATGACAATGGTCATACCCGCAGGTTCAGCTATCTCGGCGCAGTACTTCAGGTTGTCTATCACATTAGACCGCTGGTAATCGGGGTGCAGTCTCTCATCATACCTTCCCGGTACCACGAGTGCCATTTTAAAACCCGTGCGCCGGACTATATCAACTCCCTCCTGCATCTTCGCCTTCAGAAAATCCCGTACTTCCTGTGTATCAAGAACGAAGGAGGTTTTCGAAAAATCAGCATAGAGAACCCACGGTCCCATCATCATTCCCAGCCGCTGGATTTCAGCGGCGATGCGTTCCTGCTCAGCCGGCGTACGGCCAGGAAAGCCGTTGTCAAAGACTGCCCTGAAACCCCTGTCGTGCGTGAATTTAATATTATCGACTGCATCATCGCTGCCGCACAGCTCACGGAACATGCCGATTGTAGGGGCATATCCAAGGGTGAACGGCCTGTCCGGATCCGGCAATTTTGATATTTTGCTGTTTCCCCTGAGAAGAGTCGGGGCAGCAAACAGTGCTGCTCCGGCAGCAGCAGCGCTCGTCAGAAAACCACGTCGCGATCGTTTATTATTCATAGTGATTGTTATTGGTTATTCGCCCGGTACCGGCACTGTTTTTGGTACATCAACCGGCCCCAGTTCATAAACTTTCGGACCAAGTTTCATTTCGGAATTCATCATTTCATCCCATGTGACTTTCTTCCCGGTATATGCGGAGACACGACCCATAATGCCGGCCATGGTTGAATACGCAACAAATTCTGCTTCGTTGAGCGGCTTTCCTGTACGGATTGCTGTAACAAAATCAATATGTTCCTGATCATACGGGCTTATTGCCAGCTGGTCAGTCATATTGCCCGCTTCGTCCAGCTTGTATCCGTCATATTTCCATAACTCTTCGCCTGCAAAGTTTTTCATATAGATTGTATCCACACAGGCGCAATACCCCTTGGTGCCATATAACCATTCCGAGACATTGCCCTCGCATCCGTTTATCTGGCGGCACATGCTGTGAACATGTATGTCACCCTCATATAAAAAGTCAGTGCTGAAGTTATCATACTGATCACCGGTCACACGGCGATGGCGCGAGCCGAATGACACAGCTGACAAAGGTTTTTTGCCTGTGAACCAGTTTACCACGTCTATATTATGAACATGCTGCTCAACAATATGATCGCCTGAGAGCCATGACCAGTTGACCCAGTCGCGGATCATGCATTCCATCTCTGACCATGACGGGTTAGGCAATGTATACCAGAGCTGATCCTGGTTCCAATAGCAGTTGGCCGATACTATGTCGCCTATCAGACCCTCCTGAACCTTGCCCCATGCAGCAACATAGTCATGCTGGTGATGTCTTTGAGTGCCGGTCACGATTGACAGCTCCATCCCCTTGGCTTTCTCGCCGGAGGCAAGTATCTGCCTGGCACCGGCAGGATCAACAGCCACCGGTTTTTCCATGAAGACATGTTTCCCTGCACTCACTGCTGCTTCGAGGTGAATGGGACGGAACACCGGAGGTGTCGCCAGCAGGATGACATCAACGCCGGAGTCAATAACCTTCTGATAAGCGTCGAACCCGACGAAGCAGTTTTCATCTGCTATCTCCACACCGTCTTTGGCAATACGCTCACGGCACGAGGTAAGCCTGTCGGCAAACACATCACCCAGTGCTGAGATGGTAAGGTTCGGGCCTGCATGGATAAAGTTCAGTGCAGCGCCTGTACCCCTGCCGCCGCAACCTATCAGTCCTGCCTTCAGCAGCGGTCCGTCAGGCGCCTTGTCGAGCATGACGGGGAGTACAACATTAGTGCGTTTGGGGGCGCATGATGTGATCAGTGCCGGAACAACAATGCCTGCTGCACCAGCTGCAGCAGCGGTGCCCAGGAAACTTCTTCTTGAAATTGGTGATTTTTTCATAACTGTCTTAAGTAAGTATCAAAGTTAATATTTATGTTGTCTGTTTTCGGTTATCGGTTATTTTGGTCTGAGGGTCTGAAAGTGTTGTCTGTTATCGGTTGTCAGCTAAATTCTTAATTCTTAATTCTTAACTTTTAATTCCTTATCCAATACTACCCTGAACCCCACATAAAAACAATCAGAGTACCACCACTTGCTCTTCGGCATCTGCGGGTCAGTCTTAAGCCAGTCATCTGTCCTGGTATGGTCACGCGCTGCGCTTCTGACACCTGCCGCTCCGTCACGGTATGACCCTCCCCTGATGACATGTTCAGTAGTTCCTTCGTAGATATCAGAGCAAAACTCAGCAACGTTGCCGCTCATGTTTTTCACTCCCCATGGATTGGCTTTCACGGCGATGGGCTCCTGCGTCTTTGACGGACTGGTGCCACGGTAAACGACATAGGTTCCTATGACTGCAGTATCAGTCCTGGTCCCGAAGAGTCCTTTCTTTTCAAACTGGGCCGGATCACCATCAAAGAAATACGGTGTCACCGTTCCTGCCCTGCATGCATACTCCCACTCAGACTCGGTGGGCAACCTGTATTTCCTGCCTGTCACATGCGAAAGCCACCTGCAATATGTCTCAGCTGCATGGTAGCTCATTGAGATAGCCGGTCTCTGTCCCATACCCCATCCCTGGTCAGGCTTGCCGTAAGGTGGCGTGGCCCCGGAAACGGCATCAACGTCGTCATTCATTTTCGGCCGTGACACCTCGGTATCTGTCGATCTCCCGCCTGTGGCTGTCTGTCTGTAGAACTCCATGTACTCATCCCATGTCACTTCCACCCCGGCAATGAAGAATGAGTCTATGCTGACATTGCGCTGTTCCTCATCAGGGTCACGCAACGGTTCATCCTCCGGGCTGCCCATTGTAAAAGTACCGCCGGGGATGGCGATCATGCGGAATGTAACACCTGATCCGGGTATCTGCTCTGTAAAATCAGTGAAAGAGGTGACAGCGGCGGGCGATTTATAAATCGTATCAGCCTGCTTCTGTGCCAGTCCGAAGCCCTTATTGCTGCCGTGCAGGTAATCCTTGATGTAGTGACCGGCATTCAGATGACAGCTGATGCACTGCATGTCTTCTCCTTTGTCAGTCATCTGCTTGTAGTAGAGATGTGCGTCCGATCCCTCCCTTGTCAGGGCAGCCGGGAAGAGATTCTCATGGCATTTTATACAGGTGGAATTATAAACATGTTTTGAGGCTCTCTCAAGTGTCGAGGCTGCTTCCCAGTCGAACTCTGTTGAATCCTTAGTCCAGTGACTCCATAAATCGCGTGAACCTGTTTTTGCTTTCTCAACAAGGTAACCCTCACCTTTGGGTGGCAGATGGCATTCGGCACAGGAAACCCTGTAACCGGACTTCGTGGCATAATGTACACCCTGCTTCCAGCTTGCCGTTGCCTGAGGATGAACGTGACATGAAGCACAGAAGTCATTCGTTGATGTTGCCTCCACGGCCTTCCCCAAAGCTAAAAATACAAGAACCCCGGTCACCAGACCGATCATGAACCACATCCAGATCCTCTTCTTCACACTCCACCGATTAGGGTTGTCAAGATAATAAAAAAATAAATGTCAAATCCCCGCTGGCTAAGGGCAGATAACCTTCAGCATGCAATACAGTACTCCGGAAAAGGTATAATTATTACATTTGGGAAAACGGAACACATGAAAAGGGCAATACTTGCATCTGCATTATTATTTATATTGATCTCTGTATCTGCACACCCATGGAAACCAAGGCATTATGTCATTGTTGACACCGATGGAGGGATAGATGACCAGAAAGCATTATGCATGCTTCTGGCCTCGCCTGATGTAAGGGTACTCGGAGTCACGGTGTCAGACGGATATCATAAATCACCCGAAGCCTGCAAAATTGTCAGGACCCTGCTTGACAGCCTCTGGCATGAGGGACTTCCGCTGGCATCAGGCACAGAAAACATCAGGCTGATTGAGGAGTGCCTTGACGGAGAGACGTCTCCCGTCACCTTCATTTCCCTGGGATCGCTGAAAACGGCAGCAGAAGCCATGGAAAGTGCTCCTTCTTTCAAGAAGAAAGTGAAGCAGATCATCTGGAGCAACGAAGGCCTCCCGGGTGGGGAGGGATTTAACTATAAGACAGATCCGGAAGCAGCAAAGAAGGTACTTGAGGGTCCGGTGCCCGTAAGGGTGATTGGCGGAGGTGACGAGCTCCTTAATGATGTTTTTTTTATTGAAATAAGTCAGGCAGTGCAGAGGATGCAGGCAATAAAAGCCCTACCGGCTGACACATCATTTTATATGGCAGACCTGCAGCCCTATGTCAAAGAAATATATGACAGTTACGGTAAAGATGAGTGGGTCTCAGGGGTAATTGCCAATGAACTTCACAGGCACCTGGGTGTGTTTGCCATCATCGGGGTCAAGATGGGTATCCGTGCCCGGGAATATTTCTGCACCGGCGTTGACGAGATGAGTGTGACCTCTCACGCCGGCAGCACCCCTCCCCTGAGCTGCATGAATGATGGTCTCCAGGTAAGTACCGGAGCCACTCCTGGCCACGGACTGCTTACAGTCAGTACTGATACGCCTTTCATGCCTGCCGCTGATTTTACGCACAAAGGCAGAACAATCCGGATCACACTTAAAGAAGAACTGGCAGGGAAAGTCTCTTCTGAACTGAAAGAGATCAACTTCGTCTACGGACTTGACAGTGACATTTACTGGGAGCTTGTTAGGCAGAATTCAATAAAATACTGGCTTCAGTTCGACAGGCATTCGATATTTGATATTGAGGTGATTAAATGAGTCGGGATTGCGCTATTCGAAGAGCGCATATCACTGAGAGATGAGCTCAGAGTTCAGGAAATTGAACAGACGAAGATTTGAACAAACAGGGCCGAGCGTCAAGCCAGCCTGAAGCAAAGGTGAAATCTCAACCTGACCCCTTTCCACGTGCCCCTTGCTCCTTGCTCTCCCGCCTTGCGGGACTGCCTCACTTCGTTCGCCAGCTTGCTCCTTGCTATCAAGTGAATTCCCCGAACAACTTCGCTTTATTGTATTTCTTGACTACAACTCCATAAACTAGGGCCGTCCAGAATGAGAACAGGGCGTAGACCAGGGCGGGCTTTACCATTTCATTGTTCTGGAGGATTGTACCGGCTACCAGGAGAGCCAGGGTGGTGTTCTGCAATGCTACCTCAATGCCCATGGTGAAAGATGACCGCAATCCTGTTTTTCCAATCACACCCAAGCCCAGTCCCGCCATAAATCCCAGGAGATTTATCAAAAGGGCGAAGGGAAATATCTTTACCGCTTCATCAAGCCTGATACCTGAGCCTCCTTTTGATTCGTCAGCAAAGGCGATTAGTGAATATACTCCTGCAAATAAAATTATCATGGCTGTTTTTACCGGCTTCTGTATCCTGTCTGCCAGGCGATCGAATTTGTACCTTAAAAAAACTCCCGCTGCCGCCGGCAGCAATGTGACAAAGAAGATCTGCAGAAACGTTTCCAGGAACGGAAGCCTGAACGGTGAGTGTCTGCCCAGATAAACCGTAAGTGCAAGATTTACCAGAATGGGTATGGTAAACAATGTAAGTATGCTGTTTATGGTTGTGAGCGCAACCGAAAGCGCTACATTACCCCTGTAAAGAACCGTGACAAATCCTGATGTTGTGCCTCCCGGGCAGGCAGCGAGGATGATAAACCCGACCTTTAATGCCGGCGGAATGTCAGTAAAATAAATAACAGCGAATGCAATGACCGGGAGGAGGATCATCTGGGCAAAGAGGCCAAGCCAGAATGGCCTGGGAGAATGAAGGATATTTCTGAGGTCATTCAGGTTAATTGAGAGGCCCACCCCAAACATTATCGTTGCCAGCACACCGCTGACAAGAAAATCGATATAGGTAAGTGACATCCCTGACATTATTCCTTCCTGCTCTTTCAGTAAAGGAAGGAATTTTATTTCAAATTAATGCCTGAGCCTAAATCGACAATCGCAAACTTTGCCCACCGGAGCTTTCTTTGACCACCGGAACTTAAGCGAAGGTGGGTCGCAAATTATCTCGGATCCACGACCTTCCCCATAAATACAATTGTCCCTGTTGTTGTTTCCCTGATGAAATAAAGGAAAGGACGGTTTACATTAATGACAGGTGCCGGGGGTGGTATTGAGGTGGTGCCAATAATTACCACTGTTGCGGCGGCGGCCTCAGTGCCCTCCTCATTTGTCTCAATGAAGGTCTGATGCAGAACATCTGTAATATACAGCTGAAGATCACTTATGTTACTGAAATCTGCATTATCAGGGTCAAAAGCAACGCCCATGCCGAGGCTGGCCAGGTCATCATTAAGGCTGCGCTTGTAATCATATTTGAACCTTGGCAGGTAAATCTCCAGCTCGGTTGTGCCGGCGGAGAGACTCTCCGTCCACGCGGCCCAGTTCTCAGGCGTGAGGGTCAGGGCAGCAGCTTCAGCTGATACACCCTCATCAGGCAGCATGATCACCATTGAATAGTTTCCTTGTCCGTAAGGCAGCTCAACGAGTGTTGCATTTTCAGTGCCGGCCAGTGCAAAATTCTGTTTCTGATACATCATCGGCACATCAACAGGTGCATCCGGAGTGACGTAAAATGATCTGTCATGAGTGTCATCCTTGTCAAACTGGTGCTTCCATTTGCCTTTAAAATAGACTGCATTAACAAGTAGCATGGCAAGGTTATCAGGCAGTGATGATACCATGTTCTGTATCTTGTCGTGTGTTTTGTCTTCGATCCAGGCATTTATCATGCCGACTGCTCCCGGGTCTGTGACATCTATCTTTTTTACCTCGGCCAGGTACCACTTTACAAGAGCATCCATGTAAGTCTGCTTCGGGGTGAACTTTTCTTCCACCCATGCTGAGTTGGCAATTTCCATTATGACCCTTTCGTCGACAGGGATCATTTCTTCAATCAGCTTCAGGTATGTCTCATTGATCTCTTCGATCGTCCTGCCGTCATAACGTAGTGCCGTTCTCATCGCCTCAAATGTCTCTCCTGCAGCACCGTTAAGCGTCATTGAGAGGGCGCTGGTGACACTGAATGGAGAGACCATTATGTTCTCAGCCCCCTTTTGCTCTGTAACAATTGGCACAAAGAAGTCGAAAGCAAATTCATTCGCAGCCTCAACAACCTCCTTCTGTTTGACTGTCAGATCTATCGGAACCGGGTCGCCCGGAGGGGTTGTGTCCTTTGTATTCTCGCATGATGTCATTGATCCGAATATGCCTGCAATCATTATGAATGCAAGGCTGAACATAGTGTTTTTCATGATACGGTTTTTGTGGATGACAATAACAACGCACAAAAACCATACCGTAGTATTTTAACCACAGCCTCGAATCCTCCGGTAACTATACCAAACATTATTTTTCATAAGTTAGCAGTTGAAACCTGATAATGAAATGGCTGTTTTGACTGAAGATGAACTGAATCGATATCAAAGGCAGATTATCATTCCTGAAATTGGCGAGGCGGGACAGGAGAAGCTTAAGGGAGCGCGGGTACTTGTAACCGGGGCCGGCGGACTGGGCTCACCGGTACTGATGTACCTGGCTGCTGCCGGAGTTGGCACGATAGGCATTATCGATTCCGATGAGGTCAGCACAAGTAACCTGCAGAGGCAGGTACTTTACGTTACAGGAGACATCGGGCGGGTGAAGGCAGAGGCAGCCGCCGAAAGGATCTCCCTTCTTAATCACCTTATCAGAGTAATATCATACCCGCTAAGACTTACTGTGGAAAACGCACTGGATATTCTGGCCGGTTATGACATTGCTGTGGACTGCAGTGACAACTTTGCAACACGGTATCTGCTCAGCGATGCAACCCACAGAGCCGGAATACCGATGGTATACGGAGCTGTTTTTCAGTTCATGGGACAGGCTTCGGTGTTCAATTATAAGGGCGGGCCGTCATACCGGGACCTCTTCCCCGAAGAGATGCACCTTTCAGGCGACAACAAAACCGACCCGCCAGGGGTAATTGGGGTTCTGCCCGGCATCATAGGTTCCGTGCAGGCGTGCGAGGTGATCAAGATTATTACAGGTGCAGGTGATATCCTCTCCGGTCGCCTCCTCCAGATTGACGCACTGAGTTTAAGGGCGGAGTTCATTTCACTTTAATTTTCCCACCTTCCTCCAGAGAAGTTTTTAATTTATAGTCTGATCTGTCAGATTTTGTAAATTTGATTAAAACTATCAGGCTATGAAATATTGTATCTCTTGTACCATGCTTTTTTGCGCCCTGTTCCTGTCAGCTGAATCTCTGAAGGCACAGACATCTCTCAAATGGAACAAGTATGACTTCGTTCCGGGCGACAGCATCATTTTCGAGGATAACCAGGAAAATGAACAAAACGGAGAATTTCCGTCAAAATGGGATCTTTCTGAAGGCGGCAGCGTCGAAAATGCAGTTTTCGGGGAAGATAATGTCATGTATTTCAAGGACGATGATACATGGATCGTGCCGTATTTCAAGAACCCGGACAAAGATTACCTGCCAGACATTTTCACAATTGAATTTGATGCCTGGTTTGAGAAGGAAGAATACTGCGTCTACTATCTCGAGCTATATGATACCAAGAACCAGCCGGAGACAGAGTTCAGGCGTATCGAGCTCATGCCGAACATGGTAAAGATTTATCAGATCGGGGAAGGCCTGTATCCCGGAGCAGAGGAAGAATATAATTATGATGAGAGCTTCTGGAGGCATGTTGCCATCTCGTTCAACAAGCGGGCCATGAAGATCTATTTTGACGAAGCCAGGGTAATGAATATACCTAACGTTACGGCAAACCCCTCGGGTATTACACTCAGCGCAGGAGGTTTCAACTCTGCCGGCGTGCAAGGTATCAACAGGCTGATAAAGAACGTCCGGATAGCCAAAGGCGGTGTGAAGCTTTACGACAAGCTGATGCAGGACGGAAAGATTGTTACCAGCGGCATTCGTTTCGATGTGAATAAGGCAACAATAAAACCTGAATCAATGGGAGTAATTAATTCCATATATGCCCTGCTGAATGAGCATCCTGAACTCAAATTAAGTGTTGAAGGACATACCGACAGTGACGGTGACGAAGCAATGAACCAGGGTCTGTCCGAAAAGCGTGCACAGGCAGTTGCTGATCAGCTCATAAGCATGGGAATAGATGGTTCACGCCTGACCAGCAAAGGCTGGGGCGAAGCCAAACCTGTATCAGATAATAATACTTCAGAGGGCAAGGCTGCCAACCGCAGGGTTGAATTCGTGAAGAAATGAGTGCAGGGCCAAACTTGTTTGAGCCCTGCCGAATGCCGGGCGAATGCGCGAAGCGAATTCGTGAAGAAATGAGTGCAGGGCCAAACTTGTTTGAGCCCTGCCGTGAATGCGCGAAGCGAATTTGTAAAAAACTAAAAATTGAATCTGGGTAAAATTATGATTATGAGAAATAGAATTATTCTGCAGCTCGGGAGTGTACTATTCTTCTGGTCACTTTTTCAACCCGGATTTCTGGGATATGACAAATTTTTGTTCAAATCCCCAAACAAAATAAAAGAAATTAGGTCCGGGCAAGAAAATTTAATAGTAGATAATGACGGCGTCAAAATACTACCTGACCAAAATCTATTTGATCAGGACACTACGCGTAAAACCAGAAGTAATAGAACTGGCGGGACTAGGTGAGACCGGTGGGACTGGAGGAACTGGCGGGACTGGAGGAACTGGCGGAACTGGAGGAACAGGTGAGACCGGTGGGACTGGAGGAACTGGCGGGACTGGCGGGACTGGAGGAACAGGTGAGACCGGTGGGACTGGAGGAACTGGCGGGACTGGAGGAACTGGAGGAACCGGTGAGACTGGCGGGACTGGAGGAACAGGTGAGACCGGTGGGACTGGCGGGACTGGAGGAACAGGTGAGACCGGCGGGACTGGAGGAACTGGCGGGACTGGAGGAACAGGCGGGACTGGACGGAGACTGGTGGGACTGGTGAGACCGGTGGGACTGGAGGAACAGGTGAGACCGGCGGGACTGGAGGGACTGGCGGGACTGGAGGAACAGGTGAGACCGGTGGGACTGGAGGAACAGGTGGGACTGGAGGAACAGGTGAGACCGGTGGGACTGGAGGAACTGGCGGGACTGGAGGAACAGGTGAGACCGGTGGGACTGGAGGAACTGAGCGGGACTGGAGGAACTGGCGGGACTGGAGGAACAGGTGAGACCGGTGGAACTGGCGGGACTGGAGGAACTGGCGGGACTGAGAGGGACTGGAGGAACAGGTGAGACCGGTGGGACTGGAGGAACAGGTGAGACCGGTGGAACTGGCGGGACTGGAGGAACAGGTGAGACCGGTGGGACTGGAGGAACAGGTGAGACCGGCGGAACAGGTGAGACCGGCGGGACTGGAGGAACTGGCGGGACTGGAGGAACTGGCGGGACTGGAGGAACTGGCGGGACAGGTGAAACCGGTGGAACTGGCGGGACTGGAGGAACAGGTGAGACCGGTGGGACTGGAGGAACTGGCGGGACTGGAGGAACAGGTGAGACCGGTGGGACTGGAGGAACAGGTGAGACCGGCGGAACTGGCGGAACTGGCGGAACAGGAGGGACTGAAGCGCTACCTTACTACTTATCTAATAACTGGGAAGGCTCTATATATATGTATGAAACAATGGGGGCCGGAGAAGATCAATCGCTTCTTGCAGCCTTGACCCCCGGAGGTGAATACAACATCTCAAAAAACTGGATAATAAGCCTTTCCTTCAAACCTGTGGAAATGAAGTCAAAACTCCTCAACTATAAGGTTGAAAGAGCCACTCTTATGAGCTTCTCTGATGAATATGCCCAGACAATGTTCAGGATGGAACGAGAGGGCAGACGCATTGAAGGAAGGGCAAGAGAAACAGCAGAGGCAAGTGGCAGGTCTCTCTCAGCCTCTGAGTGCAACCTCCGGCTGATATTAGATACTCTGAGCGGCAAATACTGGCTAAAGGGTGAGATCAATGTCGAAGGTATTGAGATAAAAGGAACCGATGAAATGGACATTAAGGTCAAACCCGTCAACAAAGAGATTGATGAAGAGGTAGAAGGTACTACAGGAATAGATGAAGAAATTGAGATATCAGGGACATTCACGACCGTGAAGCCCGGTGAGATTCCTGGAGAACTGAAGGGCACCAAAGACCTTTTAAAGGATTTGCCGGAGGAATTCAGGGAGTTCATGGAAGACCTGGGCGGAGCACAAACAATGCTTATGTCATGGAACCTTAAGAGGATGAACAATAATGAAAACTAAAAATTACGATTTTATACTGAGGGGGGGGCTGATTATTTTCCTTACATGTGTCTCGTTGGTCGGGTCAGCACAAGAAAAGTATTGCTGTTTTAGACACCTTATTTTCCCGGAATTTCCAATGCCTCCGGAGCAGGAAAGAGATATAAGCGGTTTTATTTCAGCATCCTGGAATTCATATATCATTAAGTCCGGTATCCATGAATTGTATGAATGTCCTCTGATGATCGAACTTCTGAGCTATACAGGTGTAATTGACCTTGATTCAATGGTTGAGCGTATTACAGCTGTAGGAACCAAGAAACCTCCTGAATTCGATTCGCCTTATGAAAACATGAGAGGAAGCGCTGAATATATCTGGAAAGGACAGCTGGAACTGACATACATAGAAAAAATTGTACCTGGATGGACTGACGATGCGTACGGAGGTGGAACTGAATATCTCCCCGGCTATGTTGTTGGAGGATGGAAGTGTACAATTCAATTATATGATATTCAGCATGATGAAATTGTAAAGGAAGCCTCAACTACATGGACGGGGAGCGATATCGGGTCCTATAAGAATTTAAAAAAAGAGTATGATGAAGGAACCTCAGACAGATTAAAAATAGATATCCTGGAAGAGCTGTATGAAAGAGAGTTTCATAATCTTAAGCAGATAATATGGGAATATGAGAAAGTACCCAAAAAGGCGGAATTCGAAAGCGAGATAATAAAAGTTGACCCTGAAAGGACAAAAAGGATCACCTTCAGGGTGACAGATGAAAAAGGCGAGATTCCGAAATCCTGGCAACGTCTTGCAGTAAAAGTTGATTATGGCTCGCTGGTTAATGGCACACCTTGTTGTGAATCGGGAGAAGATGCCAAATTCTATTCCTTCATGTGCGAGGAAGGCCAGGTTACTGTTGAATATAAAGCCCCGGATCCTGATAAAGCTACCATGGACCACATAACTGTTTATAACGGCTGTATAATAAATAATCCTGATATAATCCCGATGTCAATGGTTGGTAAAAAGGAAGAAATAGGCGCAGTGGATATAGCGCTTGTCAACGAGGGTTATTCGGGGACAGTTACCCTTACTAAAAGCTGGGATTATGTAAAGCAATATGATGATCACACCTCAAACTATACGGGTAGCCAGACGATCAATATTAGCGGAACATTCAAACCAATTCCTGAGATGGAAGGTATGGAGGGACAACCGATAAAGATCTTCGGTAAAGGATCAGTTCACGGTACATGGAAACATAATGAGCGGCGCTACTGCGAGGGAAAAGGCTGCGGCGACTGCCCCGGGCTGATGTATGATGAATCAGGCTCTGGCAGTGTCCCCAAAACGTTATTGGATGAGATAATTATTACTACCAATGTGTGGCCAACAGACAATAAGGTTGTGGCTGATCAGCTCAAACAATTCGGGATGGATAACTTCTATGATATCATGATCCCGGGCGAGGCTGTCGATACACAGAGAAGAATCAGGGCTGATCACGGAGACGAAGGCTGCCAGTGGAGTAACTCTACTTCATTCACAACTCTGACCGATTGTTCAGTCAGGTATAAGGTCACAGATATAAAACATCTGCATGGAAGAGCATCATGGAGTTCAAAAAGAGACAGCAACGGAATAAGTATTACAGATCTTACGGAGGCCATATATGATCAGCCACCTTATGATCCCGAACAGAACGGTACAGACTATACATATACAATCACATGGAATCTGAAAGCACTTTAACCTGCCAGGCTGATGTATAACCAAACAATAATGTAAAATGAAAAAGTTAATCGTACTTGGAGCTTCTCTGGCATACATGCTGACAGCAGCACACGCCCAGGAACAAATCCTGAAACCCTACGGTATCAAATCAGGAATTATTGAATATGCTTACGCCGGCGATAAGACCGGTACTGGAACCCTGTATTTTGACGACTATGGCATGAAAAGCGCAATATACATGGAGACTGTCACTGAAGGTGAGGAAAGCAAAGGATGGGTGGTCTCACAAGCTGACTACCAGTATATGTGGGATCCGGATCAGCCTGCCGACGGTATGAAAATGAAAAATCCTCTCCTTACATGGATCACGGAGTCTTCCAGAGATTCGCTCGAATCGTTCACCGAAGAAATGTATACCAAAATGGGGATGGTAAAGAGCGGCAAAGAAACCTTCCTCGGCAAAGAATGTGATGTCATTAAGGGTGACATGGGGAAGGTTCTTGTATGGAACGGCATACTGATGATGATGGATTTCAAAATGGGAGCCTATTCTTCAGGTCAGAAAGCCACGTCCATAAAAACAAACGTCCCGATAGATGCAAAGTATTTTGCTGTTCCAAAGAATATTACCTTCTCCGAGATGCCAGGGTTCTAGTAAATTAAATTAGCTCAGCGTTTTACAGGCACCTTTACCTCAGAGAACAGATTTTCATCGCATTCTGATGTCACCCTTAAAGTGACAGTAGCCTTTTTACTACAGTCATCTTCTCTGATCAGATAAAGGGGTATTGCAATCTCATCACCATCAGCTGATGCTGCCAGCTCATTCTGCAGTTCAACCTTCCACCCTTCTCCGTCTGCTTCTGCTTCCAGCCGGTAGATGTCACTGCCTTTTAGTGTAAACAATATCACCCCGTTCTTTCCTTTAATTTTATACCGGGGTGGTGCCGCCACTGCAAACATTCCGCTGGTGACATCAGAATCAAGCGATCTCACACCAGCAGTATAAGAAATAATCCCCTGCTCATTTTTATGAATGTCAATTATGTAGAAATGAAGCCTGTTCGGATTATCCACATATTCAAACTCACTCCCCGAGTTGAGTCCTGCATGAAAGAGT
Organism: uncultured Bacteroidales bacterium; assembly: GCA_963732575.1. Classification (GTDB taxonomy): domain Bacteria; phylum Bacteroidota; class Bacteroidia; order Bacteroidales; family VadinHA17; genus SR-FBR-E99. The sequence goes on along the minus strand of CAVTAA010000011.1, from coordinate 30,124 downwards.
GCGTCATTCAGCTGGCGGTAGTCGGCGATGGTACGCATCACCTTCTCACCGTTCGGTTTAACATAATCCACCATGTTTATATCCTCGGGGTGGGCATCTATTACCCAGTTGAAGCAGTTGAACTCATTAGGCCCTCCGTTGCGTCCTTCACCGTCAGTATTCATTGCCAGCAACACCCCATTGTCAGGACAGAAAGAATCGTAACCTATCCTTTGTACCACTTCCATTGAATAAAAGTCGAAACGGGGAGTTCCCGGTGAAAGAGGATTTGTTCCCGGGTCATCTGCCGGGGTATGGTCATGCGGTTCTGCACCATCAAGACGAACTATCATCCCGGCATATTCACCTTTCAGCGGCGCCACTGCTCGTGCTGTGATGCGGGCTAATACAGGAGCTGACAATGCCAATGCTTCACGACTCACCGTAAGCACATCGCTGTCAGTAATAAAGCCGTTGATCATCCGGTTGCGGAGCATCAGTCCTGCCGGCATGGCCGCACCTTCAGCAGGCGGGACCACCCAGCGCCGGTGCGGTCCTCCCGGACCGTTGAAGCAGCCACGGTCCATCATATCCCAGGGTCCTGACCCAACCCGGCGATAAGGCTCCTTATAAGGATTATTGTTATTGTCGCCTGTGTCGAAAGCATAATGTCCGAGCTCATGAGTGATCGTTCCCGAGTTCTCTCCCTGCTTAATGGATGAGAGACCCCACTGCATCTGCCCGGCTTTCCATGATGTCCAGGGAACATAGCGTGTTGGTACCCAGCGTGGCATATCAGTGTTCGGGTTACCCCATTCGGCAGGAATATCTTCCCTGCTGCTGAATTTCATCTCCCCAAACTCCTGCCAGACGCCTGTTTCATCATACCCTGCATAGATCCGCAGGATGGCGTCATAATTATTTATCAGGTCACCTTCTTCGGCTTTCCAGAGAGAATCGATATCCGGTTCCATCCGGTAACTGACACTCTGCCCGTCAGGCGCGGCCTCGTTCTGGCCCCATTCACTGAGCCCGTATTTCCAGAGTGGCTTTGGCATCATGTAAGGGCCGAAAGCATCAAGGACTGTTATTCCGAATTTGCCGCGCGACTGTTCCATCCAGTATCCGTTGATTGTCTGTCCGTGATTTACTGCTGACGGTTTCAGCCAGAAACCTGCATAGAAATGAGGTACCTCATCACGCTTCACAGGATCAATCTGCGGATTTCCGAACAGGTCTGATTTTTTGGGAAGGGTAATCACGAACGGCTGATCTGAGAAATCCACAGCCACCAGCGCCATACGGAACTCACGTTCAGGGTTTACGGAGTCAGCCCAGCTGATGCCCGGGATTGGCCGGTAATCGTCCCATGTCATCTGATCCTGGTCCAGGATATGCTGCGGATCTATCTGCCCGGCAAGCGATGCCACGGTACCGAAAAAAACACAAAGAACAATTGCCAGTTGTTTGCTCATGCATTGTAACTTATTTCACCTTACTTTTTTGCAGGCTCTTCATCTGCATAAAGACCTTCTCTTGAGAGCAGGTGGTCAAGATTGGCCAGTCCGTAAACAATAACTGCAGTGACAACTGAAGTATGTTCCTGGTACTCGGCGATGCTCTTGTCGTAGGTATCACGTTCGGTATGCCATACCTCCCTGTAGTCAAAGTTATAACCCCTGATATCAGATTCGTCAAACCGGAGAGTGGGGACGCCGTTCATTGCGAAATGTGCATGATCCGAACCTCCTGCCGTTGCAGGCCTCGGGCGCGGGGGTTCCGTACGTTTCTTAAGGGTGAATGGAAAATCGGGATTGATACTGTTCAGCGGTTTGCACACTTTTTCGAAGTCCTCAAACATCGCTTCGGGAACTGTAATTCCCAAAATTGGTGTCGGCATATAGTCGCGATTGAAGTAATTGGATATTTTCGGAAGCTTTTCCTTATTGCTTTCAACCCAGTGTTTTGACCCCAGCAGCCCAAATTCCTCACCTGCCCAGAGACATATAAGAATAGTCCGTTCAGGTTTCCCTCCTGCTGCCATGATCAGTCGCGCTGCCTCCATCTGTGGTGTAATGCCCGAGCCATCATCAATACCACCGGTACCTGCGTCATATGAATTGAGGTGGCCTCCCGTCATTACATATTCATCAGGGAACTTGGTGCCGCGAATAACACCGATTACATTATGGTATTTGACAGGACCGGGTTTAAAGTGATTTCTGATGTCGAATTCCAGCAGGAAATACTGTCTCTCCTTTGCCATCTGTTCAATAACTGCAAACTGATGTTCATCGAGTTTAATGTCACACACAGTTGGCAGCGTTTCGAATGTTATCTTATCCAGGTTCTTGCGGTCATAAATCGCTGAAATGGGTACTGAAGCTTTTTGAATGATACCCAGAATACCTGCTTCGCGCATCTCACGGAAGAACAGAGCAGGTTCCTCTTTCAAAGGGATGAGTTCTTTTGACGGTTTATCGCGGTTCGAGTAGTTCTCCCTCATTATCTCACGGTTCAGTTTTGAGATTGAATCGTTCTCTGCGATGATCACTGCCCTGGCCGAGTCGGCGCTGAGCGACCAGTCTATAGCCATTCCGTTGCTTTTACCTCCTATCAGCACCCATGCTCCTTTCAGTGCACCCTTCATACGGTCCAGTTCTTCCCTGCTTTTTGGCTCCAGGAGGACATGGCCGCGCTGCACACCTTTTGTACCTGCAGTGTATGACGGAGTCGCAAAATGAAGTATCATACCGTCATCTGAAAGCATCCTTCCGAACCACGGACCCCGGTTAAAGCCCACAGGCACTGTCCCTGCCTCATCCATAATCACTTCCATTCCCCACTTCCTGAATTCTGATGCGCACCATTCTGCGGCATTTTCATAAGCGTCAGAGCCAACTGGCCTTCCGCCGAAACGGTTGGTGATGACATCAAGATGCCTCATTGTCTGATTATCCGTTGTCCCGGTCTCAATTATCCGGTCAATAACTTTATTATGCTGTGCGGTGATGCTGATGGCAATCAGAACTATTGCTGCCAGTGATGTGAGAAGTCTTTTCATTTTTTCTTTCTGACGGATATTATTACCGGGCAATTTAGTCAGAATCATAAAAGGACATGTTCTGCATGTTTGGGTTTTAAGGAATATTAACGCTTCACCCTGTTTATTCGAATGTTCGTTTGTTCACCCCATGCTCCTTGCTCCTTGCTCCCTGCCCCTTATAGCCTGATTGCTTTTAGATAAACTTTCTACCTTTACCATATGTACCAAAAAGACTACATCCTCCGCATGGTTGAGATGCTGGGTGATTTGCTCGCTGCCATATTCGGGTTGATAAGGAAAGGGGATTACCAGCAAGCCTCTGAGAATCTTGAGCGAATCTACAATGATATGCTTAAAGAAGATGCTGCTTTTTTCAGGTCAATTCCCAAAGAGGATCTGACGCATGAGTTACTCAGTAAGCATAACTTCACCAACGGCCATCTGGAAATCCTGGCCGAACTCTTCAACGCCGAGGCTGAGCTTGCCGGTGCGCAGGGCAACCCGCAGGACTGTCTTGAGTATTCGGAAAAATCGCTTCTTTTATTTGAGTTCATTGATCTTCAGCAGAAGACACTTTCTCTTGGTCGTCTTGATAAAATGACCGCAATTCGTGAGCGGATGAGCGCCCTGAAAAAGGGTTAACCACAACTTGTCCCGGCTTGTCGTATCTTACTTTTGTCTTTTGTCTTTTGTCTTAAAGAAAAGCCGCCAGCCTTTCAACCAGAATCGCCACTCCCCTATCGGCCTCTGCCTGAATATAATCCACCTGATGCAAGGAAGGTATCTTCACTGGCTGCGGATCGATCAGAAAGACCGGGGTAAGCAACGGGACATAATGTATCAGTCCTGCTGCCGGATAGACATTCAGGGAGGTACCTATCACAGAAAATATATCAGCATATGAAGCTATATCGGCAGCCTCTTCCATCGCCGGCACAGCCTCGCCGAACCATACGATGTTTGGCCTTAGCGGCGAACCGTCCTTGGCTATCTCTCCTGGAAGGATATCGCGATAGCCGATATCGGCAATCATGTCCGGATTGACGCTGCTGCGTGCCTGCGTCAGCTGACCGTGAAGATGGAGCACCTTCGTGCTGCCGCCGCGCTCGTGAAGATTATCCACATTCTGGGTAATGATATGTACGTCAAAATCCTTTTCAAGAGCAGCAAGTCCCTTATGGCCTTCATTAGGCATCGCCGTCGCCAGCTGCCTGCGCCGCTCATTGTAGAACCACTGCACCAGGGCAGGATTGCGATGCCAGGCATCTATAGACGCCACATCCTCAACACGGTACTGTTCCCACAGCCCACCGCTGTCGCGGAAGGTCTTTATTCCGCTCCCGGCGCTCATTCCGGCACCGGTCAGGACCACCAGTTTTTTCATGATATGAAGATACAAAAAAGCAAAAAGGCAATAGAGGGCTGAGCGTTAAGAAAATGCCCGGCGGGCATTTTTAGCGATTGAGCCGGTTTGCAGGGTAGGCAGTGGGCAGTAGTGGAAAAAAAGACAGGCTTACAGAAAATTGCTCTGAGGTCAGGCCTTTGATCAAATATCCTGACCTAAAAAAAATTTGACTTCAGGATCATTATAGCCTAATTTTACTTTCATCACTTTCCTGTCATAGATTGTTTTTCCGAAATCAATATTCTCTGAGCTAATAATGAATAAAATCATTAAGATAATTGCAGGCTTTTCTAAAAGACTTTTACCGGGGTTGCTTTTCCTGATATCAGTGAGTGTCTGGTCACAGGAACCTTTGATTGTGCCAGAATTGTCCGGAGAACTGGTCTTCGACGGTTTGCCTGATGAGGAAGCCTGGCAGACAATTGCGGCTTTGCCCATGGTTATGTATATTCCTGTTTTTGGAAATGAACCGAGTGAAAAATCTGTGATTAAGATCGCATATGATAATGACTATTTCTATCTCTCCGGCATTTTTAACTATAAAAATCCGGATGATTTAAGGGCTTTCAGCAAGAAAAGGGATTACAATTACCCGAAATGCGACTGGTTGGGTGTGATTATTGATACTTTCAACGACAGGCAGAATGCATTAATGTTCTGGACCAATCCCAACGGATTACGGACTGAAGGAACCCTTCAGAATGATGTTGTGGATGCAAATGCTGATATGAACTTCAGCTGGAACACTTTCTGGGATGCAAAATCAGTAATTAATGATCATGGCTGGTCGGCTGAGATCAGAATTCCCTTTACAAGCCTGAGGTTCCAGACACGGGATAACAAAACCCTGATGGGAATAACTGTGGCGAATTTCCGGGCGGCTAATACTGAGTGGATAACTTTCCCGGCAATCCCCCCGGAGGTTGCGAATGCCTCATGGAAGCCATCGAATACATTTCTGATAGAATTTACTGGACTGAAGCCGGAGAAGCCTCTTTATGTAACTCCTTACATCACCGGCGGCATAGGCCAGGTTAATGAGCTTAATGACGCGGGAACAGGTTATGACATGACTTCGAAATTTAAGTTCGACGCCGGCTTCGATGCAAAGTACAGCATAACAAACAACCTGACTGCTGATCTTACTGTCAACACCGATTTTGCACAGGTTGAAGCAGATGATCAGAAAATTAACCTGACAAGGTACTCGCTCTACTTTCCTGAAAAGAGAGTCTTCTTCCAGGAAAAAGCCGATGTCTTTGATTTCTCCTTTTCTGGCGGCAGCAACTTGTTCTACAGCCGTAGAATAGGCTTATATGACGGACACCCCGTAAGGATTTACGGCGGTGTCAGAATGACCGGAAGAATTAAAAAGTGGGATATTGGCATTCTTGACATGCAAACCGCATCTTTCGAAGAGAACCCGTCAGAAAACTTCGGGGTCCTGAGAACTAAAAGAAGCGTCTTCAATCCTAATTCATTTGTCGGCGGAATGGTCACAAGCCGGATTGGAATGAATGGCAGCTATAATTTAGCTTACGGACTGGACGGACAATTCAGGATTATCGGGGACGAATTTTTGACCGTTAAATGGGCTCAGACATTTGAACAGGATTCCGTCAATAAAATCTTTGATTTGGCACCCTCGAGATTTTTATTTGAGTGGCAGCGGAGGAAAATAAAAGGATTTGGCTATGATTTTCTCTATACATGGTCTGGTAAAAGCTTCAATCCCGGAGTTGGATTTGAAGTAAAAGACAATTACCATGGAGTAAGAACAATCTTGCAGTACGGCTGGCTGCCTGAGAGAGAGACTTTTTTAAGGTATCATTCGGTCTCGCTTACAGCTTATGATTTCTGGAATACCTTAACCGGCCTGCATGAGACCACAAACGGAATATTGAAGTGGCATTTCGAGGCAAAGAAAGGATTTTACGGAAATATCGCGGCTAACTGGTTTATTGAAGATCTTGCCGATACACTCATACTTGGAAATGATCAGGCTTCCGTTGCTCCCGGAAGATATTCATTTGGCTATCTGAGTGCCTCTTACGGCTCATCGGGTGCACATGCACTTTCATATGAGTTATCTGCCGATGCAGGCGGTTTCTACGACGGATGGAAGGTTTCTTTCTCTGCATTACCGAAAATGAGCATCGGCGCCGGCTTTGATCTTGGACTTTCGTATTATTTCGATTATGTAAATCTCTCCTCAAGTGAGAGTTTTATAAATCATATCGTGGGGGTCAGGGGATTGCTGACTATGACCACGAAGACCTCCCTTTCGGCTTATATTCAGTATAATACGGCAATTGATAAGGTTGTCACCAATATCCGGTTCAGGTACAACCCGCGGGAAGGCAACGATTTTTATATTGTCTATGATGAAGGGACTTAATTCAGATCTGGCACGCGAAACTCCCAGACTGCCAGTTTTCAGCTGGAAGAACTGTGCTGCTGAAGTATACATATACTTCATATTCTGACCGTACATCTGCAAATCAATGAGAATATGCATAATCATACTGTTAATGACATCCTGTCATGCTATTTTTCCAGAAAAAAGATCCTTATGAATCTGCACGTAATCGTATGGTTGAGGATCAGATTGTTGCCCGAGGCATAAGTGACCAGGCGACCTTGAGGGCTATGAGGAAGGTGCCACGGCATCTCTTCGTGCCGGCATCGTATGCCAGAGAAGCATACAGCGACAGGCCCCTGCCGATCGGGTACAACCAGACTATATCGCAGCCTGTCGTTGTCGCTTACATGACAGAACTGGTTAAGCCTGCAAAGGGAAAGAATGCCCTTGAGATAGGAACCGGATCAGGATACCAGGCAGCGGTTCTGGCAGAAATCGTTGATACCGTCTATACCATTGAGATTGTTCCTGAACTGGCTAAAGAAGCAGCAGCCAGGCTGAAAATCCTTGGCTATAATAACGTTGTAACAAAATATGGCGACGGCTACAAGGGCTGGCCTGAACATGGACCGTTTGATATAATAATCGTTACCGCAGCAGCGGACCATATACCCCAGCCTCTGAAGGACCAGCTCGCCGATGGCGGGAGGCTTGTCATGCCTGTTGGCAATCCGGCAACTGTGCAGGAGCTCATCCTGCTCACGAAGAAGAATGGGAAGATTACCGAACAGCGGCTGGAGACGGTCAGGTTCGTTCCTTTGAAAAGGCTGAAATAATTAATGTCTTATAACAGGGTAATGCTTATTTATACCCAGTGGTACTCTCCGGACAAGTCGGGACAGCTTTGGTTAATTCTTATGTTTATTTTTTTTATTCTTTTTTGATACATTTAACATATTTTAACATTTAAATCATATATCTCTGATTTATAATTATATATATACTATAATAAAGTCATTATATATTAATATATTTAATCATATTTTGTACATTTTATTTACCTATTTATTTGAACACTTTGACTGTCCATGATGTTTTATCTTCAAACGAAAGCACTCACTCAAAACGTAAACATCATGAAAAAGCAAACCCTTACATTCGGATTGATCGCCCTGATGGGGATCTTTATATTAACAGGATGTGAAAAAGAAGAAGAAATGACACCTGTTGCAGATATGACCATAGCAGAATACGCTCTCTCGGACGATAATTTCTCAATTCTCGTTCAGGCACTTACCAAAGCAGAACTTGTAAACGTACTTAACGGTGACTGGCAACTTCACAGTGTTCGCTCCGACAAATGCCGCATTCACCACCCTGTTTTCCCAGCTCGGAATTAGCGGTATCGACAATCTCTCTAAAGAGACACTTACCCCCATACTTCTTTATCATGTGCTGGGTACCGAAGCTAAATCCTCAATGATTTCAACCGGTTACTATAATACATTAAGTCCTGCTCAGGGCTCATACCTCAGTCTAAAGGCAGATGTATCATCGGGTGTGAAACTGAACAAAACAACCACAGTAACCACGGCTGATGTTGATGTGAAGAACGGCGTCATCCATGTCATTGACAAAGTACTCCTTCCTCCTTCAGTGGTCGACCAGGCTCTGGCAAATGACTCTTTCAGCATACTGGTTCAGGCAGTCGTCAAAGCCGGACTTGTCGAGACCCTCAGCGGTTCAGGCCCCTTCACAATCTTTGCCCCCACGAATGCAGCATTTGAGGCTCTGTTTGCCGCCCTTAGCATCTCAGGCATTTCAGATCTTACAGCTGAACAGCTGATCCCAATCCTTACTTACCACGTCGTAAGCGGCAATGTACGGTCGACACAACTTTCAGCAGGAAGTGTTGAAACGCTCAATGGCACGATCGATGTTACCCTGACACCCTCTCCTGCCATCAACACCACCTCAATGATATTGGCAACTGATGTGCAGGCATCCAACGGCGTAATTCACGTGATAGATAAAGTTCTTCTGCCGTAAGCAGTCCATATATGATCTACTTATCCGGAGCGACGCGCAGACTGTGCGTCGCTTCTTTTTTGTTCAGTAAATAATACTGAAATCAATACAAAAGATTATTTTTAACCTCAGAAGATTGCATATGAACGAACGTTACACCCTGGCAGACCTTGAAAAGCTGACCGGCATCATGGCAGGAACCATCAGGATCTGGGAGCGCAGATACCGCATTATCAAACCGCACCGTACGGATACCAACCGGAGATGGTATGATGATGATGATCTTAAAAGGATCATGAATATTGCAGTCCTAAATCGCAGCGGCCTCAAGATTTCAAAAATTGCTGAGCTCTCCAGCCAGGAGATCGCCGGGAAGGTTGCCATTCTGACCAGGGAATTGACTGATGCGGAAACACAGATCGATTCTATGATTATTGCGATGACCGGGTTCAATGAGAACGCAATTAACGATATCCTCATGCGGTCAATCATCAGGACGGAATTTGAAGTGACCTTTGAAAAAATCGTCTTTCCTTTTCTCAGGAGGGTGGGGATAATGTGGCACACCGGCTCTGCCGATATCGGGGCTGAACATTTTGTGTCAAATATTTTCAGAAAAAGACTTATTACCGCTATCGAATCCCTACAACCGGGCGATCAGCCTGACAGGAAGAAAGTCATTTTATATCTCCCCGAGAATGAGTTGCATGAGCTTGGGTTGCTCTTCTATACCTTCATAGTACGGAAATCGGGCCATGAAGCTCTCTACCTCGGCCAATCAACGCCGTTCAATGCACTTGCAGACGTGGTGGAACGCTGGCACCCGGATATGCTCATCACGGGTGCACTGACCGGATTACCGTTCACCAAACCTGAAGTCTACCTGAAAAAGATAAGTTCTGCCTTCAGTGATCAGAAAATACTCGTCTCCGGAGCTCTGGCATATGCTGCCGGTAAAATTACCCTGAACAATGTGTTCCCGGTCACATCTGTAAGTGATCTTAAAAAGCATCTTTAAGGTCCGCTGCCAGCATCTTAATTGCTAACTTTGTCTCCATGGAAAAACTCAATCTCTTTTTTGCGCAGATAAAAGATCTGAACTGGTGGCAGAGACTCTTCCGGTGGAGGAAAATAAGGAGCCTCAGTTTCGACGCCTATGAGGAATTCAGGGCTCTGGCAAGAGAGATGGAGAGCAACAGGGTAAACATTGAAAAACTCAGGAACCGTGTCACCGAAATATCCACCCGCAATGACAGCATCACCCAGAAGATAAGGGATATTGAACTGCTTTCCGCCCGAAAGGATGCGCAGGTCGAGGAACTCAGTGCCCGTATCAGGGAGCACTCCGGAACCATTAATGAGCTCACAAAGAAGAATTCGGCATTTGAGGCTTCCAAGGAAGATAATGTCAAAAACTACAACGAGAATATAGCCCGTCTTAACCAGACCAAGGAGAGCCTTGAGGCGGAACGTAAGAGGCTGAATGACGAAAGGGTCCGGGAAGCTACCGAGCGTCTTGAGAACATGAAGAGGCAATGGTCAGAGCATGAAGCTGATGTTAAAAACACCATCATCAGGATCTGTGACACCAACCACGTGAACTATGTCGATACGGTACCGTTCAGGGGTAACCCTGACAACACTATCGAGATAAGCGGTGAATATATCATTTTCGATGCCAAGAGCCCTGCCAATGACGATCTTTCAAACTTCCCGCTGTACATTAAGAGCCAGACGGAAAGCGTGAAAAAGTATGCAAGCCAGGAAAACGTGAAGAAGTCTGTCTTCCTTGTTGTGCCTACCAACACCATCCATGTACTGAAACAGCTTACATACAGAATGGGCGATTACGATGTCTTTGTCATAACACGCGATGCTCTCGAACCGGTCATCCTCTCACTGAAAAAGATCGAGGAATACGATCTCGCCGAGAAACTCAGTCCCGAAGACCGCGACAGCATCTGCCGCATCATCGGCAAGTTCGCCCATACTGCCAAGCGAAGGATACAGGTCGATCAGTACTTCTCCAATGAATTCATTGAGATTGTGCTGAAGAGCCAGAAAGACCTGCCGGAGGATCTTCAGAAGCAGGTCATTGAATTTGAGAAATCAGAGAAGCTGAACCCGCCGACCGAAAAGCGGGCAAAGATCATCTCAATAGATGAGCTGCAAAAGAAAAGCCAGGAGATAAATACCGAAACGGAAATAAGAAAACTAACCCCGCCCGAATCCGAAGAGAATTCATTGTTCTGACATGCGAAGGGAAAAAGACTTCATAGGGGAGATGGAACTGGACGACAATGTTCTCTATGGCATTCATTCAGCCAGGGCGCGCGAGAACTTTCCGGATGCAACACCCTTTCACGTTGAGTGGTTCAAGGCTATGGCCCTGACCAAAAGGGCATGTTACATTACCGCCGCTGAGTTCTTTTCACAGGCTTCACAGCAATATGACCTGGAGAAAATCCATATCAGGGTAGTCAGTGACAGGAACCTGGAAGTTCTCATTGAGAGTGCGGCTGAATGTGAGAAGGGAGAACATTTTGAGCATTTTATAGTACCGGCAATATCAGGAGGTGCAGGTACCAGCATCAATATGAATGTGAATGAGATACTGACCAACCGTGCACTTCAGAAACTGGGAAACAAGCCTGGTGATTATACCGTCATTGATCCCATCGAGGACGCCAATATATTTCAGTCAACCAATGATGTTGTCCCCACTGCACTTCGTGTGGCGACAATGCACTCTGCTTCTTGAACTGGAGCACTCCATCAACGACTGCGAAAGGCTATGGAGAAACTTGAAAAAAAGTACCGTAATACCCTGCGTATTGCTTATACACAGATGCAGGAAGCGGTTCCTTCCACCTATGGCAGGCTTTTCAGCAGCTACAGTGATGCGCTGTCGCGCGACTGGTGGAGGGTGTCCAAGTGCCTTGAGCGGATCAAAGTGGTCAACCTCGGTGGATCAGCTATCGGAACATCTATTGCCGTTCCGAAATACTTTGTGGCTGAAGTGGTTTCCAGACTGCAGCAGATAACCGGCCTGCCGGTCACCCGGGGAGAGAATCTCTCTGACGCAACCTCCAATCTTGACCCTTTCGTTGAGGTTCACGGTATCCTTAAGGCTCATGCCGTCACCTTGGAGAAGATGGCGAACGACCTGCGCCTCCTTGCATCAGATATCCACGGCGGGCATTCGCTGTCTATCCCGAAGAAGCAGACGGGCAGTTCAATCATGCCGGGAAAGGTCAATCCCGTGATACCTGAATACGTCATCAGCTGTGCTCACCGGGTCTATAGCAATGATCAGCTAATTGCCGGACTGTCAGCTCAGGGATGCCTGGAGCTCAATGCTTACCTGCCTTTATAGGCCATACCATGCTTGAAAGCCTTAAGCTTCTGATATGCAGCCGGCCGGTCGCCGCACCTCATCTCCTCAGCGGTCTTGAGATTGATTCCGGTATTTCGGAGGCAAGGGTGATGTCGAGCCCCTCAGTGACTACCGCCCTGCTGCCATTAATCGGTTATAAAAAAGCAGGTGAGATAGCAGCCTGCATGAAGATTCCGGACTGAATATCTTTGAGGCAAATGAGAGACTGGGTTATGTTGAGCCGGCAAAACTGAAGGAGATACTTAAACCTGAAAATCTGGTGCAGGGTGGGTACCGGTTAAAGATCTTGAAGAGTGACTGACAGATGACAACAAAGGGAAGAGAAGAAAAGCCTCATGTGGGTATATTCGGAAGACGTAACGTAGGCAAGAGCTCCCTGATAAATGCATTGATCGGACAGGACATTGCCATTGTGTCAGACATCGCCGGAACAACCACTGATCCGGTAAAAAAGAGTATCGAGGTGCACGGTCTTGGTCCGCTGATCTTCATAGATACTGCGGGAATTGACGATACCGGAGAGCTGGGAAGGTTACGGATCGGTAAATCTATGGCAACCCTCAAACTGATCGATCTTGCTATTCTCGTTCTTTCGAATAACCGGTTCGACAATTATGAAGCTGAACTTACTGAAGAGTTCAAAAAGCTGGATGTCCCGTTTGTGCTTGTACACAACAAAAGTGATTTAGATCCGCTCACCGGAGTTTTCCGTGCAGCATGTACGAAACCTGACCGGCAAGGAAATAACCGAATATTCGGCTTTCCAACCGGAAAAGTATAATCCTGAGTTACTCCGGATGCTGAAACAGACCATGCCGGCTTCAGCCCTGAAAGGCAGGAGGCCTGGTAGGTGACCTTGTGAGCCACGGAGACATAGTCCTGCTGATAACCCCAATTGACATCGAAGCACCGGAAGGAAGGCTGATACTGCCGCAGGTACAGGTCATACGCGATATCCTTGATAACGACTGCGCCGCCATCGTTCTTAAGGAGAGAGAGGTGGACGCCTTCCTGCGCCACACCGGCATAAGACCAAAGCTCGCGATCACTGACAGTCAGGTGTTCCTCAAAGCTGATGCTTCAATTCCGAGAGACATTCCTCTTACAAGCTTCAGCATCCTGTTGGCCAGGCAGAAGGGTGATTTTGAAGAGTACCTGAAGGGCACTCCCAGGATAGGTGATCTGAAGGACGGCGACAGGATACTGCTTCTGGAATCATGCACTCACAATGTATCATGTGATGACATCGGCAGGGTGAAGATACCGAGGTGGCTGACAAATTTCACTGGCAAAAAGCTGGAGTTTGACAACGTGGCAGGACTGGATGCCATTCCGAGGCCCATAGAAGAATACGCCCTTGTCATCCAGTGCGGCGGATGCATGGTGACCCACCGCCAGCTGGTTAACCGGCTTCGTGAGCCAAAAAAACATAATATCCCGGTTACAAATTACGGGATGGCCATCGCGTATGTTCACGGTATCTTCAACCGTGCCACCGAACTGTTTACCGGCAAAACGAGAGGAGAAATTTAATTATTTAACCACCTCGTTCTGTCCGCCAGTTGGCGGATCGGGACTAGGTGGTCACTTTTAAAATGCTGACACCAACCCTAAGCTGGCCTTTGCGTATGGGTTGTCTCCTGAGAAGATGTAAGTTCCTTCTGCCACCGCCCTCACATTGCGGCGCAACAGGTATCCGAAATGAAGCGTGGCAGACTGATAATCAAGATCATCAACCTGCGAATCAACAAGATTCAGAAGTCCGGTCATGTACCACTTGCTCATGTCCCCTTTGGGAGCATAGATAATTTCTGCAAAACCACCACGTGTGGCCACATCAGTCATCATTTCTTCTCCGGTTACATCATAAACTTCGGAGTCTGTCCGCCATACATACTGCACGTTAATCATCAGCTTACCGTCAATGTTAATTGCCACATCAGGACCATACATCCTTATCTCACTGGTGTAGGGATCCGGCATGATTTTCAGTGATCACCTCTTTCCCTGTATAACCAAAGAAACCAATTGAAATATTTTTACCAATATTGACTGGTTTATCCTGCAGCATGAAATTCTTGTACTTATCCTTGTCAAACAGGTATCCCTCACTTGCCTCACCGATCCGCAGCCGTTTATTATCTGGCCGACAAGTGTTGTTCCTGTTGCGAATGACTTGTCGAACATTATTCCCCGGTCATATTTCAGATCAATTGAGGAGCCTTCTGGTTTTACACCATAAATCTTATAGGGTTCCAGCGTAAGTCGTAATTCACCCTTAAAGAGAGGATCCGATACCTGAAACTGCCCGACAAATAAAGTTTATCCCGGATCCAAAAGGATCTGAATACATGAGAAATGCATCTTCCAGACCGGCAACTGTCCCTCTTTCATTGAACAGAAAATAAAAATAATATGAGATCTTTTCTGACAGCTCGCCTCCTGAAAGGATCTTGACCACGAATGGAGCAGCCGAAGTCGACAGTACCTTCGTTATTGAAATTCAGGGTGGCATAACCTTCCAGCCTGATGGCCAGCGGCAGCTCCCTGAAGAGCGAAAGCTTTTCATCACCGGTCTCAACAAAATGTCTTGGTGCTTCATATTCGGTCATCCTGAAGCCGTTACCGGCGAACTCATCACCGAAAGGTTTTAACATTGGCATTGCCGGTGAATGGCACACCTGGCAGCTGATCTGGTATTTGCGGGCAAAGGCAGGAATGGCATCAGCCTTTATTAACCGGAATTATTACCAAAGCCATTACGGCCAGAATAGTCAACCTGGCAAATGATGATCCGTTTCATATTTTTCGTTTAGTTTTAGCATTATCAGGGAGGATTTCAACTTTGGTGGAATGTTCGTTCACCATTAATATTTCCGACTCATCTGAAGGAACTTTTAGGTAAGTCGGCTACAGGTTTGACCAGCAGCTGGTAATTCAGAACAGCATGAACGTTCATCTCACCCGGGGCAGCATCATTGGGTACCTTGAATGTTAATTTCTCAACTTTGGTCTCCCTCGGGCCAATTCTGTAATCAACGCCCTGGCTGGCAGTGTTCCACTGCATGATCGTCATTCTGCCCTGCTCGTCGAAGTATGGCTTTCTGAAGATCCTGTTGCCGTAAGGTATGCCATCGCGCTGAACCCCTTTGAAATCGGCTATTTTCAGAGGAACACCCATATCCTGGTAGGCAAGGTAATCGCCTGATATTGTGTACTCCTCTCCTTCAAAGCCCTTTCTTATCCACATTAAGTGATATGTATTTCCCCTTGCGTCGGTTGCCTCAACATCCAGCCATGCGATCCTGTCCTCGACAGAGCCTGTCGGAAATTTATGACCTGTCTTCGCGTTAAAGAGGGCCACTGTGAAAACGATTGTTTCACCGGGTTCTGCGAGCCGTGTGTCAGGCTCTATCCTGACCTCAATAGTACCCCTGACCTTTCCCGGGTCATGAGCACCGTGGAAGAGGTGAAGGCTTGCATCATCACGTGGCCTTGCCCATAAGAGCCAGAACTGATAAGGTCCCTTTGGCATGTGGCAGTCCTGGCAGAGCACCCCCTCGGCAGCATAAGGACCCTCTTTCCATTCGAGCTGTGTGCTCTTGACCCAGATGCCGTAGGGATTCTTTTCATTATGGCAGTTACCGCAGAACTCCGTTGTCTTGTGGAAATCGCTCTGCACAATTTTATGAGCCGGTGACTGTGATCTCAGGCTCACGCCCACTGTACTTGGTCATGCCAGGAACAATATAATAGCTGAAGTTGAACGGCGGATCGGTCTGTGCTTTCTGTATCAGGTGACACACTTCGCACGAAACAGATTCGTTGGCCATGCTATTTTCCTCAGGGACGCGGAGGAGGCATCGTCCCTTCCATGTATCCCATAGGTGTGTGACAGCCGTTGCATCCGTCAACAGGATCCCTTTAAGTTCAGGCTTGACCTCAGCATGAGGCACTGCAAGGTTAAAATACTCGATCTCATCCCAGTGATGGGTGTAGGCCTGTGACATCATGGCCTGCGACCACTGTTCATAGATGCCCGGGATGGCAGGACCGGCATTTTTTTGCCGATTTCAAACTCTTTGTATGCATACTTGCCTTTCAGGTCTTCCTGGGGAAGGGATCTGATGAAGGCAAAGGCAGTAAGCGTTAACAGGGTAATGGCCAAGACAATAGCCAATGTTAACACGGTGCTGTTTTTCTTTTTCATAGGTTTGGAAATTAACATCAAAAGATACAAAAAATATTTAGAACTATTCTCCGGCTAAATAATTATTTGCCCTACATGGCGACTGTAAAATCGGGCGGATTTGACCGGGTATGATATTTTGAATTTTTGTTTTACATTTGGTACCGTAACAATTGATCATGACACACAGCTGGACGCTGGAATATAAAATCAAAATCAACCGCTCTGGGTTGTTGTTAAAATATCCCATGTAACGACGCCCTGTGCGGGCGTCGCTACACCCTTCCGTTTAGCTTATTTCCTTTAACAATCAATTTCGTAATCATTTAAATCATACAGGAGTTATGAAACCATTAATAATAACCGGATCAGGTCTGTCAGTAAATGACGTTGTAAATGTCGCCCGTCACGGCCAGAAGGTTGAGCTGCACCCTGATGCCCGCAAGAGGATCCTCGAGTGCCGTGCCATGCTTGAGAAGAAGATCGTGGCACATGAGATCATGTACGGTGTCAACACCGGCATAGGCGAATTTTCCGAGATAGTGCTCAACGATGACCAGATAAAGGATTTCCAGAAATATCTTGTTTACAACCATGCTGCCGGCATAGGTGACCCTGCCTCCATCGAGACCGTCAGGGGAGCAATGCTGGGGAGGATCAATGTCCATGCCCACGGCAACTCCGGTTGCCGTCTTGAGATCACGGAGACTTATGTCGAGATGCTCAACAAGGGGGTCACCCCCTTCGCCTGCCAGAAAGGATCGGTAGGCGCCTGCGGCGACCTTGCGCCAATGTCCCAGATAGCGCTTCTGCTGATGGGTGAGGGCAAGGCTTATTACCAGGGTGAGCTCCTCGAAGGCGGAGAGGCCATGAAAAGAGCCGGCATAGCCATCCCCGGGCTGCAGGCACGCGACGGACTGGCAGCCATCAACGGCTCCAACATGCTTACCGCCATGAGCGCCATCTGGCTCGTTGATGCCAACAACTGGATGAAACAGGCCGAGATAGCCGCTTCAATGTCACTCGAGGCACTGAAGGCAAACATGAAACCATATGCACCGCTGCTTCATGAGGCACGCGGATTCAAAGGCGCCATCAGAAGCGCTGCTGCCATCAACAAATGTGTTGCCGGCGGTGACCTGAAAGAGGGAAAGGTGAAAGCAAAGGTACAGGATGCCTATTCGATGAGATCAACCCCGCAGGTCATAGGATCGGCACATGACATGCTGGCTTACGCACGCAGCCAGGTGGAGATAGAGCTGAACGGTGTGGGAGATAACCCGATATTCTTCCCTGACAAGAACCTGCAGCTTTCCGGTGCCAATTTCCAGGGTTCACCCGTAAGCGTACCGATGGATATGGCCGGTGCCTGCGTTACAATGGTCAGCGTCATGTCCGAAAGGAGAATGAACCGGCTCAATAACCCTGCACTCAGCGTCGGGCTGCCCGATTTTCTCACGAAGGGTGCCGGTATGTTCTCAGGACTGATGCTCAGCCAGTATACTGCTGATATGATGATAGTGGAGCAAAGAATACTCTCAATGCCCGCTTCCATACAGTCGATCCCGGCAGCAGCCGACCAGGAGGACTTTGTCTCCATGGGTATGAACACTGCCATCAAGAACAACCAGATCCTCGACAATGCCTACGGCATTCTCGGTATCGAACTCATGGCAGCTGCACAGGCGCTTGATTTCAGGAAGGAGGAGTACAGTTTCGGCGCCGGCGTTCAGAAGGCCAAGGATGTGATCACGCAGACACGTCGAGTTCCTTGACATAGACCGTCCCCTTTACACTGATCACACCAACATGAAGGAACTGGTAAAATCATGCGAGATTCTTATTGAGGTGGAAAAAACGGTAGGCAGCCTGGAATAGGGTCATCCTCTACGAGGAAGCGTTTAATAATCGGTGATGCGGGCTACAATACTTGAAGCCCTACGTGGCTTTACTTGGCCGAAGAGCCTGCCCCGATAGCCATCAGGCGCATCGGGGCCATAAAGTATTGTAGCGAAACGGCATACGTAGACCACCTCCTTGGCCGAGGCCTAAGGTATGAGCTAACGGATCATAGACCATGCTGACCGAGGCCATAAGGTAGTAGCTCGAATCGTGATAGCTGATCGCTCAATACCATCAATTCGTGGCAATTTTATCAACCTCCGTTGTATTATTACAATTTGAAGAATCAATAATCAGCCATGAAGAAATACCTCATTTTACCGCTTATTGCCGCTTGCCTGATACTCCTGTGCCACACAGGAACTGTACCTGAATGTCACACAACCGGCACCGGTGACCATTGCCCCGGAGATAAAGACCATAGGAATAATTGACAGGTCTAACCCCACCGATAAGACCAAAACCATTGACACCATTGACCAGCTTCTGACACTGGAGGGAGACGAGCTTGACTCGATAGGTACGCTTGAGGCCATCAGTGGAGTCACTGCAGAACTGAAGGAGAACGACAGGTTTAACGAAGTGAAGCTTCTGACCGGCCTTAAGTTCAAAGCATCCTGCGTTGGATCCCTGCCTTCGCCCCTGACATGGGAGCAGGTAGAGGGTATATGCCGTGAGAACGGTACTGATGCCTTGTTTGCACTGGAGATGTATGATACTGATACACACATTAACTACTCAACAGCAAAAACACAGATCAAGACACCACTCGGCGACATTCCCGCCATTGAACACATAGCGTCTATGGAGATCCTTGTCAAGACAGGCTGGAGGATCTATTCGCCGGCCGACAAGGCAATTCTTGACGAATATATCGTCGGAGAGACTGTAGTCTTCACCGGCAGGGGAATAAATCCCGCAGTTGCTGTCGGTGCGCTGATGCACCGTGAGTCAGCAGTAAAGGAGGTGAGCAACAAAGCGGGGCATATATACGCCCTTCGTCTTATTCCCTACCGTCTCAGGGCAACACGTGATTACTATGTGAAAGGCACTGACAACTTTAAAGATCGCCAAACGCAAGGCACAGCTGGGAGAATGGGATGAGGCAGCTGTCCTCTGGGACAAGGAAACAAACAACCCTGATATGAAGATAGCAGGCAGGGCTCATTATAACATGGCCATTATAAATGAGATAAACGGCGACCTTGAAACGGCAAAACAATGGGCGACAGAAGGCTTATTCAGACTATAATAAAAGCTTGCCCTCGACTATGTAAATATCCTTGAGAACAGGCAGTACAACAACGAAGTTCTGAAATACCAGGAGGAAAGGTGATTGCATAGGGCATACTGGCGATCCCGCGGAGCGGGAGAGGCAGTCCCGCGCAGCGGGAGGGCCCGGGATTTTCACCCGTTTAATACTTCTTTTGGTCAAAAATATTTTTTTTGCATCGGAACAGGGTTTAACTTTATGTTTTTAATCCATTTATGAAGGCAAACCAATATGCTAAAACAATGAAAAAACTTCTCATTCTTAACCTGTTCCTTGCCTGCACAATTGCTGTCCTGACAGCACAGGAAACACCTCCTGGTACGCCGGACTCACTGAAGATCATAGCGGATACGGTGCAAATCGCCGATGATACCCAGATGATCGCTTCTGAACCGGTAAACGACTATACCATTGATGATAAGCCCTCAATGAACTTCATTAAATTAAGTCTTACCTCTTTACCGCTGCTGAACTTTTCGCTTCAGTATGAAAGGGTTTTCTCAAAAAGCATATCCGGGGCAGTATCATTTAGTCTGATGCCTGAAAGAAATATCCCCTATGTTGAACAGATTATCGAAATGGCTGCATTCGAAGAGCCTGAAGCAGAGGATGTTTTGAGAAATATGTTAGTCAGCAGCTATACTGCAACTCCCGAAATAAGATTCTATCTCGGCAAGAAGGGATACGGCACAGGCTTTTATCTTTCACTCTTCTACCGGTACGGGCATTATGAAGTGAGCAACGCCGAAATACCTTATACAAATGATAATGATGAGGATATCACAATCAATACTGCAGGTACTTTAACATCTCATTCCGGAGGATTCCTTATGGGCTATCAGTGGGCAATCGGTAAGCACATGTGTATCGACTGGCAGATGTTCGGACCGCATTACGGAGTAAGTTCAGGTGATTTCCTCGGATTGCCTACAAAGCCTCTTAATGCTGCAGATCAGGAAAATATTGAAGAGGAATTCATGAATATTGATTCTCCTCTGTTTGACCAGACGGTCGACGCCTCAGCTGATGAAGTCAAAATGATGATTGACGGACCGTGGGCAGGAGTAAGATTCTCGTTGTCTTTCGGAGTTAAATTCTGATCACCCCGGTTCAGGTCATTTTATTGCATCCTGAATGCCTTGACTCCTCTGTCAAGCCACTCAATGTATCCCTGAATGTCAAAGTCAGTGGCCCGGGTCTCGATCAGCGGCTTGCCGGAAGGATCGACAATTGCATATAGAGGAAGTGTATTGGTATTGAACATTGAGATCTCAATATCCTCGTTCTTTTTGCCAATGGTCTTCTTCTCCTTGCCGTCAATCTTTGAAACAAACACCTCATAATCAGGTAGTTTAGTGCGGTCGTCAACATACAGTGCCACCAGCACATAGTTTTCCCTTATGCGTCTCTGCACCTCCGGGTCAGACCAGACAAGCGCATCCATCTTCTTGCAGTTGGCGCAGGCGTGTCCTTTAAAGTCGATGAGAACAGGCTTGTTAAGCTGTTTTGCGCATGCAAGCCCCTCCTCAAGGTCGAAGTAACCCTCGAGGCCGTATTCAAAGTGAAGGAAATCAGAATACTTCGGTGTGCCGCAAATGGCTGAGCCTCCTGTGGTTGTAACGGCAGTCCCTCCTCCCCTGTTTTCGCTGATAGCCTTCAGCAGGTTGAACCCCGATGTCTCACGCGGAGGCAGAAGGGCTGAGATGCGTGTCAGCGGCGCCCCGAAGAGGCCCGGTACAAGGTAGACGGCAAAGGTGAAAGATGCAATTATGAGCACAAGGCGGAATACCCCGACATGCGGCACATCGCTGTCATGTGAGAATTTGATCTTGCCCATGAGATATAGACCCATAAGGAAGAAGAGCACTATCCATATGGCCAGGTAAATGTCGCGTGAGAGTATGCCCAGACCATAAACCGTGTCAACTACCGAGGCAAATTTCAAGGCTGAATGCCAGCATAATGAACCCAAGAACCACCTTAACCGAGTTGAGCCATCCGCCCGACTTCGGCATCTTGTTCATCCATGAGGGGAAGAGCGCGAAGAGGGTGAACGGCAGCGCAAAGGCCAGCCCGAAGCCGAACATGCCTATGGTGGGACGCAGAACATCACCGGAGGCCGCCTCCACCAGCAGAGCGCCAACAATAGGTCCTGTGCATGAGAATGAGACAAGTACCGTTGTCACCCCCAGGAAGAATGCTGCAAGCGCTCCACCCTTGTCAACCTTTAGAATCTGAGGAGCTCACCCATTTTGACGGCAGCACAATCTCGAAAGCGCCGAAGAACGATGCTGCAAAAACAAGGAAGAGTGCAAAGAAAAGAAGGTTCGGTATCCAGTGCGTGCTGAGGGTATTGGCAAAACCTGCTCCGGCACTCGTAAGCGAAACAATGATACCGAGAGAAGAATAGAGCAGGATAATGGTCAACCCGAAAACAAGCGCTTTCCCGATTGCCGACCCTTTCTTTTCCGCTCCCTGTGAAAAGAAAGCAACTGTCATTGGTATCATGGGGAACACGCACGGTGTCAGAATACCGGCAAATCCGGCAAGCATTGACAGCAGGAAAAATTTAAGCAACCCTTTCCCTGGCTCCTTTGCAGGTGCACCACCCGGTGTCTGGAGTGAATTGTCTGAGACAGATTCCACGGGCCCGGTTTTGTCTGTTGAGGCTGCTGCCGCCACGTCTCCACCGATCACTATTGAAAACTCGACATCCCTTGGCGGAAGGCATTGTTTGTCATCACAAGACATGAAAGTCACAAATCCTTTAACCGTGGCAGGATATTGATTAACAGTGATTTTCTGCCTGAACCCGGCCTTAACGCTGTGCATCCCGATGTCCATGCCGAAGCTGTTGTCAAACTTGACCTCAGGCTTGTCAACAGCCACAGGCTTGCCCTCGAGGGTATAGCCAGAAGGCTCCTCAAATGTAAAGCTGGTGGCAATGGGGCCTCCTTCAGCTATATCCATAGCATAGAGATGCCAGCTGTCATCAATGTCAGCTGTCATAACAATGTCGAACTTGTTATCTGCGGTTTTTTCGCTTCCGAAACTCCATGTGACAGGTTCGAGGACCTGGGCCTGCAGTGAGAAAAGCGGTATTATGAATAGGTTTGCTAAAGATATGGCAGTTCTGCGTGTCATGGTTCTGTGTTTACGGGAACAAAAATAACGATAATAGGTTTAAATCCATCCCTACTACCTGACTATAGACAAAAGAGCTGTTACCTGGTGGCAAAATAATTTTGAATCCACACATTTTTATCTTATCTTTGATTATTCCTACTTAGGAATTATTCTTATCTAATGAATTCCACTGATTATAAAATAAAGCTAAAGGAACGGGGGCTGAAGGTTACACCCCAGCGTCTGGCTGTTCTGGAGGCTGTTGATGTTCTTCATGATCATCCCACGGCTGAGGAAGTCGGGAGTTTCATCAGAAAAATGTATCCCAGTATTGCCACCGGTACAGTATACAAGACACTTGAAACGCTTGTCGACAAAGAAATAATCATCAGGGTTAAAACTGACCGGGGGATACTAAGGTACGATGCTGTCAGGGAGGTGCATCACCATCTTTACAGTGCTGAATCGGACCGCATTGAAGACTATTATGATGCCGATCTGACCAAAATCATAAATCGCTATTTTAAAAAGAAGAATATCCCGAATTTCAGGATTGATGATATTAAACTTCAGATAATGGGGAGATTTACTGACACAACCACCCGGGGCAAAAGAAAGAATGATTAGGATATTGCTTATATCAGGCGGAACAATTTCACTCGCGCTGGGTCTGATCGGGATATTCATTCCGGTGCTGCCCACAACCCCGTTCATGCTTCTTTCAGCAGGCTTGTATGTCAGGAGCTCCCCGGTGCTTTACAACAGGTTAATAAACAACAGAACCACCTCCCGTTACCTTACACACGAGTCGGGAAGGAAAGCAGGGTTCACGGCCCTGGTTATAATGTGGACCATGATTGCACTGACTGCAGTATTTGTTGTCGATGAAGCCTGGCTCAGAATACTGCTTGTGCTGGCAGGGATTACCGGAACCGTTTTTAAGATTAAATATTTTTTAAGGAAGAAAAATCAATAAACAAAAGATACCCACAAAAACGAAAGAAAAATGGCAAAGAAGAAACTCACCACCGCAGCAGGCAGACCGTTCTTCGAGAACGAAGACAGCATGACCGCAGGTCCGAGGGGACCGGTACTGCTTCAGGACTACCATCTCCATGAAAAGCTGGCTCATTTCAACCGCGAACGCATTCCGGAACGTGTTGTACATGCCAAGGGAACAGGCGCTTTCGGCACATTCACCGTGACCGGAAACATTACAAAGTACACCAAAGCGAAACTCTTCAGCAAGGTCGGCAACAAATGCCGGGTGCTGGTAAGGTTCTCAACCGTCGGGGGCGAAAAGGGAAGCGCCGACACGGAACGTGACCCAAGGGGATTTGCCGTCAAATTCTACACCGAAGATGGCAACTGGGACCTGGTAGGCAACAATACACCGGTCTTCTTCGTCAAGGACGCAAAGAAGTTCCCCGATTTTATCCATACCCAGAAGCGTGATCCGAAGACCAACCTCAAGAGCCCGACAATGATGTGGGATTATTGGAGCCTTAATCCGGAGAGCCTGCACCAGGTGATGATTCTGTTCAGCGACAGGGGCACTCCTGACGGCTACAGGTTCATGAACGGCTACGGCAGCCACACATTCTCAATGTATAACAAGAAGAATGAACGGATCTGGGTCAAGTTCCACTTCAAAACCCAACAAGGCAATAAAACACTTACAGGTCCTCAGGCTGATGAGCTTCGCGGGAAAGACCCCGATTACTCGCAGCGCGACCTGGTTGAGGCAATCAACAGTTGGTGGGTTTCCTTCCGTTTCCGTCTCCTTCCTCTGGCAAGAAACATCTGCTCCGTCTCCTTCTCGGTTTAGCGTCCCGGTCCCACGTAGACCGTTTCGATCTTCAATCGTTGGACATTGAGATGCTCGGGTAGGTCACGAATGCGTTTGGGATCGGCCGGAGAGTTCTTCGCAAGCGACGCTGCTTTTCTTGACATTCCCTGCAAGTGCCGACGCAACGTAGGCTTCGACAACCGAGCGGGCATTGCGAAGATCGATTGTGGGTGCCTTGCTTTCGGTTGCTATCATTGGGTTTGGCGTTACCGCATTAATGGGCGAAGTTCTGGGCATCGGAGGCTCGACCTTGGGTTTCAATGGAACGATTGTCTCTCCGGGTTTCATGCGAGTTAGCTCCATGTAGAAAGCACCGGCGCCCCACTGAAGCTTCTCGGGTCGACTGCTTGGTTCTGGTGTCTTCGTACGTTGCCCCATACAGAAGATGGCTTTGTCGCCGTCGACGCTCATCAAGCCCAGTCCGGACTCCTCATCGGTCTCGATTGACAATTTCACATGCACTGGTGACTGAGAGTCATCGACCTCAATCAGCCCCGCACCGCCTGGTCCGCCATCTCGAACGATGTAGCGGTCACCTTGAAATTCCCATACAGATTGGGAGGGCATGCTGCTCTCGTCGCCGTCTGGGGCGATTTGCCGCGAGAGTCGCCATTTGCCCTGCAGTTGTTGCAGCGTCTTGCCCAGCGACGGTTGTGCGGTTACCTGTGGCCTGCCATCGTTCCTTTCGTCGCCACCATCGGGCGCCACGCCCGTTCCGGTTGAATTTACTAACTCATCCATTTCAAGAACTATGTACTGCACATCGGCTTTAGGAACCTCGCCAGTTGCCGACTCTGGACGTGGAAAGTCACCTTTCTTTGCGTTCAAGGCCAGATACAGTGTCTTTCCTTCGAGCGAATACTTGGCTCGGGAAGTTGTCTCACCTTTCGCATCATCAATTTCACAAAGATCATTTTCGCCTTCTGCAACCAGTGTGTATCGCCAATGTGGATGCGGTCCCTTTTGCGACGGCACATGCATCTTGACAGTATCTTTATCGATCACGACCGTCGCGGCCGCTAATTCAGCGGCTGGCATGTCTGCGAGCTTAGCAACTTTCCAGTGACCGACGACTGAGTTGGTTTTTGTCGATTTCAGTGGAACGGTTGCGTCGGACGGCCTCTTGCTTTCGGCGTCTGACCCACGAACTCGGATCGACTCACGGATAGCACCAACGAGTCTCTCCATGTCATCATCTTTCGACGCAGCAATGGTCACCTTGCGACTGATCTTGTCGTTCACTCGCGGAGCACTGAGAATCGTCCCATCAAACTCGATTACCAAATACCCAGGATTTGGCTGGCTGCTTAGTCGAGTTGTTTCGATCAGAAATCGTTCGCCAGCTTCCGGCGTTAGAGTCAAAACGATTTGGGACGCTTTAGGATTGTTCGGGTCGGTGACCGACTCGACCGTCATGATGTCATCTTCAGTCAGAATCGCTGGTTGAGCGGAATTAAGTCGCAGCTGCATTCCGGAGAACTCCCCGACTTTGCTCTCAACGGACTGTTGGGATGAATCTGTGCCGACCTCCACACCAGTCGCCTCGCGGATTTGGAGACGTTTTGGATTTAGAATGTTCATCGCTTGATCTGGTTTGCGAGGCGTCATCGCTGGACGCGCGGCGGGGGCATCGCGTTCGACCTGGGTTACGCCAGGGAGTCCCTGGAGATTGACTTCGACAAGATTCAGACCGGCGGACAGCTTCGTTCCCTTGGGGATTGCAAAATTGACTCGCAAGTCATATTCAGCTTTGCTCAGCTTTTCAGAAAGCGATATCACTTCATACTTATAGTTTCCAACATCGCCTGATCGTTTTTCATCTTGGCCAACATAGTGAATCGACACACGCCGAGTTTCGCCAAGGGAGGCATTCCATCAAACTCACTCCGGCCAGATGTCACGATCACAAAATCATAAACGTGATACTGAATCACTGCCTTGCGTAGGATCATTTCTTTGTCCAGGTGAATCTCAAAGCAGTTCTTGCGATTGCCAATGGTTGCACTGGGGAGACTGATCACACCTTTTAAGATGTAGCCGTCTTGGACTTCGACCGCATTCGATACGCTGAGGATGCTCGGTGTGAATCCAAATCCGCCG
The DNA here is from genome assembly GCA_963732575.1 of uncultured Bacteroidales bacterium. Taxonomy (GTDB): domain Bacteria; phylum Bacteroidota; class Bacteroidia; order Bacteroidales; family VadinHA17; genus SR-FBR-E99. The sequence goes on along the minus strand of CAVTAA010000011.1, from coordinate 3,468 downwards.
GGGAGCAAGAATTCCCAGGCTTTCTTGCCTCCACTTAGCCTCGCAATGTCCGAGTTATACGAAAAGATCTCCAAATCTCGATTCCAATACCGGTAATAGCTGAAACAGTCGCTCTCGATGGAACGCGACTCGAGCTTACCGTGTTCCGGATGAATTGCCGTTTCGAGGTCGACGAGAATCTCCAGCGTGCTCTCGAAATTCTGACCAGTCCAGATGTATCGAATGCGGTGTGGTTGTTGATAATCTTCCGGCAATCCGTCCGGGATGCCTGGGTCAGGTTGACCATACTTCATACTTTGGAATCGCTCTTCCGACGCCTCCCCACGCGGTGAAGTGAGCGTATCCCAAGTTCGTTCCAGCTCGACCGTGCGTCGACTGAACTTGCGATCGCGTTCACGAAGTTCATTCAACAACTTTTCTTTGTCGATCGGCTTTCCTTCCGCTGGAATATCAGGATTGATAGTCGTGCTTTCCGAACTACTGGTCGGGGCTTTGGGAGAGTCTTGATTGCCCTTCGGTTCATTAGCGGGCTGGCGATACCCTTTGCCGGGCATTTCTGTTTGTTTGCCTGGTGCAACATTGATGATTCCGCGAATCATCTCGACTGCCGATTCGACCTCTTTTTTCTCCCCAGAGAGACGAAGAACTCCATCTGATACTGCTACAGTTACCTTGCTATCCGCTGGTTCTATGCTGACCGTTCGCGTCTCTCCGGACGTCAGAGTGACCTGCTGCTGTATCATGTTAGGCACACCTCTGGTGCGGTCATATTCCCAGCCGTCGAGCTTCATCAAATGCGAGGCCCATGCGGATTGCGGGCGCCTTTGTAGACTCACCCCCAGCCATGACTCGGAGTGTTTATTTGGTGCGTTGAGTTTAAGAATCTTGCGGGCTAGTTCGCTGGGTAAGCCGACGACGTAATTGATGTTCACATGCGCTGAACCAACAATCATATCGACAATGACGTTCTCCTTTTCTTCTCCATCGAGTTGCAATTGAAAGTAGCCAACGGTGTAGAGTGTATCGTCGGGCTTGAAGAACTCCTTCCCTTCGACACTCGCTTCGCAAGCAGAATAGGTCTTGAGCCGACGGATGCCGCTTGCTCGGACTAGGTAGCTCTGCATATTGGATGGTTCGGTCGGTTTATGCGGAGGTTCCACGCTTACGATCAATCCGACCTCTTCGATACCGTCGCCGAATGTCGGAAAGCTGGCGAAGATTTCTCTTGTCTCTCCCGGTTCGGCAACTTCTGGATTCCAATAGCCTCTTGGTTCCATGCCTTCCTCACGTTCGTGTCGCTCACCGAACCGCAGCCCATCGAGGTTTCCGGGTTCAAAATTGCTGGCAAGAATCAATGTCGCGTTCTTGGAGATTTCGACCGTAGCCACGCCCCGCCGCGTGAGTGACACTTTTCCATCTTTGATCGTGACGCCTTGAAAGTCGCCATCCACTTCGACGACATAGTTTCCAGCTGCAATGCGTACGTTTTGCGGCGACTTGCTGACCGTCATTTTTTCCACGACATTGTCACCCTGCATGATTCGAATCGGAACGTCATCCGCATCACATTCGATCGTCAGCGTTCCTTTGTTAAACTCCAGCACGACCAACACGCCGGCGAAAATCAGCGAGAACGCGAAGGCCGCGACTGCGATGACTTTTCCGATCGGTGTAAAGCGGAAGCCGCCACGACTTTCGGCTGATGGATTGTCCGTACTAGTGGAGGCGAGACTCTTGACGAATTTCGCTACGGGCGCAGGCAAAGAGGTTGTGGTTGGCTGCTGCACATGAGCCAGGCAATCTTCGAGTAACGTGGCAACTTCTTGAGCCGATGCAAACCGATCTTTGGCTTGCTTGGCCATCAGTTTGCCGATAATCGTGCAAAGCCATTCTGGAATATCCGGGTTGATCTCACGAATTGGGCGAGGCTCTTTGTCAGTGATCAAACGCAGGACGCTGTAGCTGGAATCGGCTCGGAACGGAGGGTGGCCGGTACACATGGCATACATCACACTGCCGAGGCTGAACAAGTCACTGCGATGGTCGACGGTTTCAGCGCGAGCTTGTTCGGGTGACATGTACTGCGGAGTGCCAGCGAGCGTGCCAGAACGAGTGAGGCTGAGCATCGTCGACGGCGCGGGCTAAACCAAAATCCATCAACTGCACACGTTCGACGTTTTGATCGAGAAAGATGTTGGCTGGTTTTATGTCGCGATGCACGATGCCTTGCGCATGAGCAGAAGCGAGTCCCTTGGCGGCTTGCATGCCGATGCGCAGGATTTCGCGAACTTGCAACGGACCGTTATCGCTGAGTCGCTTTTGCAGTGAAACGCCACGCGCATAAGTCATCACCAGATACGGCACGCCTTGCCATTCGTCGACGCCGTGAATCGCCATCACATGATCATCGACCACCGCCGCGACAGCTTGGCCTTCTCGCGCGAAGCGTTTGCGAGCCGCCCCCGAAGCAGCTAAGTGCGGCAGCAACATCTTGATCGCCACGAAGCGATTGAGTGGAGCATCGAAGGCTTTGAAAACGACTCCCATACCGCCTCGTCCGAGAACGCCCAACACTTCGTACGAGCCGATTCGTCCCAACATCCGCGGGTCGTCGGTCGGTCCGAGAAGCTTCAACAGTTCCTCGATGCTCTCGCGTTCGTCGGCTTCGCTCTTGACGGCCTCAAGCTCTTCCGGAATCGATGCGTTCATCAACGATCGCTCAGCTTCACGCCACCACTCCTGGTCGCCGACTTGGCCCGCCATTGCCGTCCGACAACTTTCACAGGAAGAGAAATGCTCCTCCCACAATTCGCTTTGTGAAGCCGATACGGTTCCTGCAAGCAATGCGACGATGTCGGATGGTTGTAGACACTGTGTTGCAGACTTCATAATTCCAGGCTCCACAAATCGGACACTTCGTTCACCTTGTCCTTGATGCGTTTCATGACGCGGCAGCGTGCGACATAAACCGCGCCGCTACTACTGCCGAGCGTGTTAGCCACGTCCGCGATACTACGACCGCCAATGGTTGTTTCGTGGAACATCGTCCAGGTCGATGCGCTGAATTCGGTTTGCACCTGCCTGGCGGCCCAACGATACGCCTCCATCCGGCTTTCGTTCAAAATCGCAGTGGTCATGTCGCCACCGTCCGGTATGTCCAGAAGTACGTCTTGCACGCTGGAGGTCCCGGTTCCGCGATCGGGCTTGGCACGAGTCATAGCGTTGAGGATTGCGTTGCGAGTGATGTGCCCCAGCCAATTGCGAAAACGCGGACCGCCTTGGCGAGCTTCCCAGGTTTCCACTGCCTTGGCGACAGACAGAAACACCTGCTGACACAGATCCTCTGCATCCGCGTGCTGCAGCCCTCGTCGCCTGGATAACCGATAGACAACAGGCTCGTAAATCGCCATGAACTGCGACCATGCGAGCGCGTCCTGCGGATCACGTATCCGTAATATCAGGCTTTCG
>CAVTAA010000010.1:0-225493 GCA_963732575.1 uncultured Bacteroidales bacterium | reverse complement strand
AGATATTGTACAGACACAAATAGTTGAAGATATTTCGGCATTGTTCAATCCTGACTGGACACGCCGGGGATTATGGGACAGGTCATATTACGAGGCGCGCAAACCCGGTGTACCGGCCATGCTCCTTGAGCTGCTCTCGCATCAGAACCTGGCTGATCAGAGCTACGGTCTTGATCCCAGGTTCAGGTTCCATGTCAGTCGTGCAGTTTACAAGGGTGTCCTTAAATACCTGTCATATAATTCCGGCAGTGAATACGTCGTTCATCCCCTTCCCGTGACACACATGGCGCTCACACACCTTGGCGGGAAGAGGGTGAGGCTGAGCTGGGAGCCGGTTATTGATCCCCTGGAAAAGACAGCTGCACCGTCTTCTTACAGGGTCTATACCCGTACCGGTGAGAACGGATTTGATAATGGCATGGATGTAACGGGTACAGCAATTGAGATTGAGCTCCCTGCTTATGATACAGTCTTCAGTTTCAGGGTCACCGCCGTCAATGAGGGAGGGGAGAGCTTCCCTTCAGAGATCCTTGCAGCCGGCTTCAGCTCCGGAGCTACCGGAACAGTGCTGGTGGTCAACGGGTTTGACCGCATCTCCGGACCGGCATGGTTTGACAGGGATGGCATGGCCGGCGTGGAATGGTGGAATGACCGGGGTGTGGCTGACCGCTACAACTTCATTGCCACGGGCGACCAGTATGATTTTTCACCGCAGGTCGCCGTGGACGGATGACGATAATCCGGGATGGGGTGCGTCATATTCTGACAATGAGGGAAGGATCATTGCCGGCAACACCTTTGACTACCCTTTTATACACGGCAAATCGATAATGGCTGCAGGGAGATCGTTCATCTCCGTCAGTGACGAGGTTTTCACAGACGACGGGTTTGACTTTGCTCCGTACTGTGCGGCAGACCTGATCTTCGGAGAAGAGAAGACTACCCTTTCTGTCTCTGATTCTTCCAGAAAGGATTTCCGGATCTATACTCCTGAGTTCATTCAGCACTCTTGAAAGAATGGCGGCAGCCGGCATGCCGGTCTTCATGTCAGGATCTTACACAGGGACTGATTTACAAATGACAGGAGATACAGTGACTGTGGCCAGGGTGAAGAAGTTACTGCATTTCAAACACCGCACCGATCATGCAGTCAGGAACGGGCATTTTTATGCTACCGACATGGCACGCCCGGCATTCACAGGCAGTTACACATTCAACACTGCTGACAGTCCCGGTGTCTACGCTGCTGAGGCGCCTGATGCTATCGAACCGGCAGACAAAGGATCGTTAACGGCATTCCGCTATTCGGAGAATAACACATCCGCTGCAGTGATTTACAGGGGAAAACCCGGAACAGTTGTGCTGGGATTCCCGTTTGAAACAATCATCTCACCTGAAGAGAGGGATGAACTAATGAGACAGGTACTGAATTTCTTAATAAAAAAATAACCGGAAATCATGGATAAAACCGTTACATGCTTTATACCTTATTCTGAAGGTGAATCATTAAAATCCACAGTCTCATCGCTGAGAGCGTCTGGCGTCGTCAGCAAGATCTTCATAGTAATTCCGCAGGAGCACCCGGGCAAGGTTGACGGCGTTGAGGCAGATTACCTGCGCTCGACAGGCTTTGCTTCCACTGATGCTCTTAAGAAAATGGCTGCTGTCGCTGATACTGATTATGTTATGACCTACAGCAAGGGCTTTCCGCTTGACCTGGGGAAATTTGCCCTGAAACGGATGATGCAGATCTGTGACAACACCGGAGCCGGAATGGTCTATTCAGATTATTTTGAGAAAAAGAATGATACTCTTTCCCCGCACCCGGTCATTGATTACCAGGAAGGCAGCCTGAGGGATGATTTCAACTTCGGCTCGGTCATACTGTATAACACCGGAGCCTTTACGCAGGCAGTAAGCCGCATGGACGAGAATTATATTTTTGCCGGCCTGTATGACCTCAGGCTGAAGATATCACAGGGTCACCCCCTGGTTCATATCCAGGAAATGCTCTATACCGAGGTGGAGACTGATATCCGCAAGACCGGCGAGAAGCAGTTTGACTATGTCGATCCCCGTAACAGGGCTGTACAGATTGAGATGGAGAAAGCCTGCACCCACCATCTTAAATGCATCAATGCATGGCTGAAACCGGTCTTCCGGGAAATAAAGTTTGATGATCAGAAATTTGAATATGACGCATCAGTCGTCATACCTGTGAAGAACAGGGTCAGGACCGTCAGCGATGCTGTCAAATCAGTCCTGAGCCAGAAAACAAAATATAAATTCAACCTGATCATAGTTGATAATTACTCAACCGACGGTACCACTGATCTCATCAGGTCATTTGCCGCTGACAGCAGGGTGGTGCATATCATTCCCGAAAGAAAGGACCTGGGCATAGGAGGGTGCTGGAACGAAGCCGTGTTCAGTGAAAAGTGCGGCAGGTTTGCAATACAGCTCGACAGCGATGATCTGTACATTGATGATAATGTCATTACCAGGGTCGTTGACGGGTTTTATGCCCAGCAGTGCGCCATGCTGGTGGGTTCTTACAAGATGGTGAACTTTGAACTGCAGGATATACCTCCCGGACTGATTGATCATAAAGAGTGGACCCCTGATAACGGCCGGAACAATGCCCTGAGAATTAACGGCCTCGGAGCGCCGAGGGCATTCTACACGCCGGTGCTGAGGACCATCAGGGTGCCCAATGTGAGCTACGGCGAGGATTATGCAGTGGGTCTGGCCATAAGCCGTAATTACCAGATAGGACGGATTTATGAGCCTCTCTACCTCTGCCGCAGATGGGATGAAAACTCAGATGCTTCCCTGGACGTGAACAAGATGAATACGTATAATTTATATAAGGATAAAATCAGGACCATTGAGCTTGTTGCCCGGAAACGGATGATGGGCAGCAGCAATTAATAAACAGGTTGTATGAAAGATTATTCACGGAGCGTAAGCGATCTTTTTGAAAGTCAGCTGAGCGAGTGGGACCTGGCGCGCGATAACTACCGCCAGCTTGATAATGTTAAAGTCAGGAAGATCTTCTTCGCGGAATTTGAAATTGTGGTGCAGTTCAATCCCGGCCGCATCACCTCATCCGCCGCAAAGGTTGATGCCAGGTCTATAGAGGCAAGACCGTGTTTCCTCTGTGAAAAGAACCGGCCGGCACAGCAGCGCGGTATCAGCTTTGAACAGGACTATACAATCCTTATAAATCCTTTTCCGATCTTCAGAAGACACCTCACCATTGTCAGTGACACACATACCGACCAGCGCATTGCAGGAAACTTCATGACCATGCTCAGCCTGGCTGAAGCGCTGCCTGAGTACGTCATCTTTTACAACGGACCGCAGTGCGGAGCTTCAGCACCTGACCACCTGCATTTTCAGGCAGGGAACAAAGGTTTTCTTCTCATTGAGGACGATTTCAGGAACAAAAGCCTGTGCAGGAAGAGTGGAAGTTGATCATGATACTGAATTATGGTCATGGCAGAAGTACGGCAGAGGGTATAATGACGCTCAGAGGAACTGATAAGGAAGCCCTTGCGGCAGCCTTCGATAAATTCTACTCGAGGTTTGCCCTTACCCAGGCTGACAGGCCTGAGCCAATGCTTAACATCCTGGCTTCATACAGTGATAATACGTGGATCATCCACGTGATACCGCGCAAGCTGCACAGACCGGCATGCTACTTTGCAGAGGGTAAGGATAAAATCCTGCTGAGCCCCGCTTCGGTGGATATCGGCGGAGTGCTCATAACGCCCAGGGAAGAAGACTTTAATAAAATTACGTCAGCTGACATATCCGGCATTTTCATGCAGGTATGCTTTACGGGCAAGGAGATTAAGTCACTAACAGAAGATATTTTATTATGATGGACCAGACACCGGAGATCAGTGTTGGCATAGTGTCAGGCTCCGGACTGACATTCACACTTAACGGACATTTTACCTTCAGGCGCAGGCGGAAGAAACCTTTCAGGCCAGTGGACTGCCCTGCTTCAGGAAGGGAAAATTCTGCTTAAGGATAAAACCGCTGTCGTTGAGGCAGGGATGAGATCACACTTGTCCCGTCTGATCCGGAGCATGACAGCTTCACCCTCCACGCCGTCACCATCGGTGTCGCTTTTCACTGGCAGCGCAATGAAGACCAGACTTTTCGCGGCAGGCTGAAGTTTATTGTTGAAAATGACCGTATCACTGCCGTTAATATCCTGTCTGTGGAAGATTATCTTCTGAGTGTGATATCGTCGGAGATGAGCGCCACCTCATCCGCAGAGCTTCTGAAGGCACATGCCGTGATTTCAAGGAGCTGGCTGCTGGCACAGATGGAGAAGACTGCCAGGCTGAAAGCCGGAGAAGGAAAATACACCACCAGCATCATCACTGATACGGAAATCACCAGGTGGTATGACCGTGAGGATCACAGTAACTTTGACGTCTGCGCTGACGATCATTGCCAGCGCTACCAGGGCATCACCAGGGCTTCGACCCAGATTGTAGAGCAGGCCGTGCGTGAGACATCAGGGGAGGTACTGATGTACGACGGCCTGATATGCGATGCACGTTACTCCAAATGCTGCGGCGGCATCACTGAACTGTTCGAAAACGCATGGGAGCCGGTGAGCCATCCCTATCTTCAGAAGATCACAGACAGCAAAGAACTGCCTGCCGGCTTCAATACCGACCTGACACAGGAAGCGAATGCAGTGAAATGGATAAATGGTGTTCCGGATGCTTTCTGCAACACCAACGATAAGAATGACCCTCTCGCAGGTGCTTAACAACTATGATCAGGAGACAAATGACTTTTTCAGATGGAAGGTCACTTATCCGCAGAAGGAACTGAGCACTCTGGTAAGAGAGAAGACAGGCATCGACTTCGGTATGATCACTGAGCTGGAACCGGTCACCAGGGGCACCTCCGGACGCATCATCAGGCTGCGCATAAAAGGAGACAGGAAGACCATGATCATTGGCAAGGAACTGGAGATAAGGAAGGCACTGTCAAAGACGCATCTTTACAGTTCGGCCTTCGTTGTCGAAAAGCACGTGGAAGGGGAGGAGACAACACTTTATCCTTCACGGTGCCGGATGGGGCCACGGAGTGGGGCTGTGCCAGATCGGCGCAGCGGTCATGGGCGCCTCAGGATACTCGTACAAGGATATACTTATGCATTATTTCATGAACGCCAGCCTGAAAAAGATTTACTGAAATGAAAAGGACGACGCTGTCATTAACGCTTCTCTGTATTATGCTCTTGGCCTGCCGGTGCGCAGTCGTGGATCAGGATAAACCAGCTTGGTTATCTCCCGGACACAGTCAAGGTTGCCGTATATATCTCGCAGAATCCGGGTGCAGGGCCTGATTTCACGGTTTGTGATGCCCTCACTGACAAAGTCGTTTTTAAGGGTAAGGCTGTCCTGTATGACGGAGCCGTGTGGGGTATGGCATCTGCCGCAAGACTTGACTTCTCAGGTCTGACAACTCCGGGAGGATACTACATCAGTTATGAAGACACACGCTCTGAGACATTCCGCATTGATGCCGGGGTCTATGACGGCACGGCCGACTATATCCTGAAATATATCAGGGCGCAGCGGTGCGGTTATAACCCTTTCCTTGCTGACTCATGCCATACACATGACGGAATAATAGTCGATCATCCGACCCTGTCAGGCACCCCGATAGATGTCAGAGGAGGATATCATGATGCCAGCGATCATCTCAGATACACAGCTACCACTGCCACATCAGTTTACCAGATGATGTTTGCATACAACAGATCACCCGAAGTGTATGGCGATTGGTATGATGCTGCAGGTGAACAGGGAAGCAATGGGATACCCGATATCCTTGATGAGGTGAGATGGGGCCTCGAGTGGCTGCTGAAGATGAACCCTGACAGCGGGGTGATGTATAACCAGGTGGCTGATGACCGTGATCACAGGGGCTTCCGCCTGCCGAACCTCGACGAGGCTGACTACGGCCTCGGACAACACAGGCCGGTCTATTTCGTGACCGGAAAACCGCAGGGACTTGCCGCCTTTAAAAACCGCACCGAAGGTGTCGCCTCCACAGCTGGCAAGTTTGCCTCGGTGTTCGCCATGGGAGCAAAGGTCTTTGCCGATAGCGATCCTTCATTTGCTGCCACAATGGCTGCCAGGGCCGCTGACGCTTTTGAGTTCGCCCTCACTGATCCGGGTGCCACCCAGACAGCCTGCAATGTGTCACCCTATTTCTATGAGGAAGATAATTACGTGGACGACATGGAACTGGCTGCATGGGAGCTGTACTCGCTCACCGGCGACAAAGACTTTCTTGTAGCAGGCCGACTACTGGGGAATACTCGAACCATATACTCCATGGATCGAGAAAGACACTGCAAGACACTACCAGTTCTATCCTTTTGTCAACCTGGGACATGCAAATATCGCCATGTCATCAACAGAGTATTCGCAAAGGTACCTCGACTTCATGCGCAAAGGACTGGATATCATTGACAGGCGTGATGCAAATGATGTTTTCCAGGTTAAGATACCTTTCGTCTGGTGCTCGAACAACTATGTATCAGCAGTGCTGACCCAATGCAGGCTGTATCATGAAGCGACAGGTGACAGCCGGTTCCTTTATATGGAGGCCGCGCTCAGAGACTGGCTATTCGGTTGCAACCCGTGGGGCACATCCATGATATGCGGCCTGCCTGCCGGCGGTGACTATCCGCTCTATCCGCACTCAGCTGTTACATTATACCTTGGAGAGACCACCTTGGGAGGTCTTGTTGACGGACCGGTTTACAAGGGCATTTATGAAAATCTGAACAGGACTTTCGCTTCTAAGGCCTGACCCCTATGCTGCCTTCCAGAACGGCAATGTTGTCTATCACGATGATATTGGTGATTACAGCACAAACGAACCTACCCTTGACGGAACGGCCGGCCTGAGCTATTACTTCTCAACCCTTGAAAAGGAAGGAAGAAAGATAACCAGCAGGCCTGCCGGTGATGTCATAGACTCTCACGGAGCTCTGGTAAGAAAAGGATCGGACGAAAAGACAATATACCTGATATTTTCGGCTGATGAGTTTGGAGAGGGATTTGACCATATCCTGAATACCCTTGATAGACTATCAACATAAAGGGATCTTTCTTTCTGACCGGGCAATTTCCTGAGAAACAAAAAATATTCAGCTGTCACAAAGCGGATAATATCTCGGCGGGCATTACCTCGGTCCTCACTCAGACAGGCATCTTCTTTATATCCCGTGGGAAAACCGTGACACACTGCTGGTAACCAAAGGAACAGTTCAACGCTGACCTGAAAAATAATTGTCTGGAATTAAGCAGGTCGGGACTGAAGAAACAGAAACCTGAATATTTTCTTGCTCCCTACGAGTGGTACAACAGTGCAATAAGCAGATGGAGTGCTGAGATGGGGCTGACCCTGGTGAACCTTACGCCGGGTACAGGCACAGGGGCAGACTATACGACCCCCGGAGATGAGCAACTACAAATCATCGGAACAACTTGATACAGGAGGCTGACAACTTTGAGTCGGAAATCGCCTCAAGGGCTTAACGGGGCCCTGATACTGATCCACCCGGGCACCGATCCTGAACGCACTGATAAGCTCTATCTCAGGCTGGGTGAGATCATTGAATATCTTTCAGAAAAAGGATACTACATTTAATAAGTTATAATTCAGCATGGCAGCACAAGACAAAAACCGTTCGCCCTGGACATGGGTCCCAACGCTATACTTCTATCAGGGTATACCCTACAGCATAGTGATGATCACATCAGGTCTTATATACAAGACCATGGGCATATCCATAGCCTCCTTTGCCTTCTGGACCAGCCTGCTTTATCTGCCGTGGGCCATCAAGCCGCTCTGGAGTCCGTATATCGATGTGGTATCAACCAAACGTAACTGGGTAGTCTGGACACAGCTTCTCCTTGCCCTGGCATTCATCGGGGCAGGTATGGCGATGCCCGTGCAGTTCTTTTATCCCGTTACCATTGCGATATTTGCCCTGATTGCCGTTTCATCGGCAAGTCATGATATTGCTGCTGACGGATTTTATATGTATGCCCTTGATCAGCATAAGCAGGCTTTCTTTGTAGGTATACGCAGCACATTTTACCGGTTTGCCATGCTGACAGCACTGGGACTGGTGCCGCTGGTTGCCGGATTGATACAGAAAAACACCGGTCTTGCTCCGGTGCCTTTTGAAGCACGGTCAGTGACTGCAGGCTCGTTCACGCAGTTTGATCCGTCAGTGATCAGCATAGCGCCTGCCGCCGGTGAGCCGAAAATATTGCTTTATCCTGATGACATAACAGTACCTCTCTATGAGGCAGGGAAATCAGAGCTTCGACTCTGCAGTCATTTATGTCGCGCTCTCAGCTCCTCCTGAGGAGGGCGAGACTATTGTGGTCAACATGGCAAGAAAGGGTGGCAGCAAGGATATTGACATTTCAAAGAACCAGACCGGGAGGTTTGAGTTCACCAGCCAGAACTGGAACGTACCCGCCGCACTGTCGCTGAAAGCACATCATAACCTGACCACTGAGACCAGATCGGAGTTTAACATCACTGCCGGTAATATAGCATTCAGCTGGACTGTCTCACTGGCAGTGCTGGGCCTGGTGCTGCTTCTGCTGGCATTCTACAACCGCTTCGCACTTCCCCACCCTGATGAACACAATACAGGTGAGAAGGTAGGATGGAAAGTTTACAAAGACGTTTTTGTCTCTTTCTTTACCAAACCGGGTATCGCCCCTGCACTGATATTCTTCCTTCTCTACCGGCTTGGCGAGGCACAGCTTGTGAAGGTGGCCACACCCTTCCTTGTAGACTCAAGAAGTGCAGGAGGCATTGGCCTTACGTCGGCACAATACGGCATAGCCTATGGAACAATAGGCATGCTCTGCCTCACAGCAGGAGGAATACTTGGGGGAATAGTGGCTTCAAAGTTCGGACTGAAGAAGCTGATCTGGTTTATGGCGTTCGCCATGAACGTTCCTATAAGTGTCTATATCTTTCTATCATATACCCAGCCTATGCCCGGTGATCTGCCGATCTACCTCTCCATTGCGCTTGAGCAGTTCGGATATGGCTTCGGGTTCACAGCCTACATGCTCTATATGCTCCATTATGTTGGAGAAAGTAAATACAAGACTGCAGAGTTTGCCATTGGCACTTCTCTTATGGCCCTGGGGATGATGATCCCGGGAATGATATCCGGGAAGATGCTTGATCTTCTCGGCAGCTACCAGCACTTCTTCATTTATGTGATCCTTTGTTCCATACCCGGCATCATTGCGATCAAATTCCTTAAGATTGATCCTGCCTTTGGATTGAAGAAGAAAGGATAGCAAGAAAGCAAGACGCTGTCATGAAAGAGGAAAGCAGGTTTGAGAGATTGAGGAGAGAGATCAGTGGCGATCTTTACACTGACGAAACGCAGCGTATATTGTATGCAACAGATGCATCCGCCTACCGTGAGATGCCCCTGGCCGTCACACGGCCTGCCTCCGGTGACGATATTAAAAAGATCATTGCATTTGCTCGCAGCGAAGGCACCTCCGTCATACCACGCGGTGCCGGTACTTCGCTGGCAGGCCAGGTTGTGGGGCCGGGTATAGTGGTGGATATCTCAAAATATCTGAACCGCATTCTGGAGTTCAACCGCGAGGAGCACTGGATAAGAGTTGAACCAGGGGTGATCCCCGGTGAACTGAACAAGTATCTTGCCCCGTATAAGCTTCAGTTTGGGCCTGAAACCTCAACGGCCAACCGCTGTTGCATGGGAGGAATGCTGGGTAACAACTCATGCGGGCTGCATTCGCTGATCCACGGCAGCGTCAGGGATCATATTCTTGAAGTGGAGGCGATCCTTTCAGACGGGTCTGAGGCTCTCTTCAGGCCATTGACCAATGATGAATTCAGGAAAAAGTGCGACGGCGACCCTGGCCTCCTCGAGACACGTATTTACCGCAACCTTCGTGATACCCTCTCTGACCTGCATAACGCTGATGAAATAAGAAAGGAGTTTCCTCACCCGAAGCTCAGACGCCGGAATAACGGCTATGCCCTCGACAGCCTGCTTGAAACCGATCCATTCACCGGAAACGGAGAAAAGATAAATGTATGCAGACTACTGGCCGGCTCGGAGGGAACACTGGCCTTCACCACCGCCATGAAGGTGAACCTGGTGCCTCTGGCTGAGGGCAGGACCGGACTGATGTGTGCACATTTCTCAAGCCTTCAGGATGCTGTCAGGGCAAATATCCTGGCTCTTAATCATAACCCGGCAGCTATTGAACTCATTGATGATTATATACTTAACTGTACAAAAGATAATATTGAGCAGAACAGGAACCGCTTTTTTGTAAAGGGTGATCCCAAGGCTATTCTCCTTATTGAGATAATCAGGCCGACGGTTGAAGAGATAGAGAAAACTGCCGCTGCCATTGAGAAGGATATGGTCAGTTCAGGCTATGGCTATCACTTCCCCCTGTATACCCGATCCGATGAGATCTTAAGGGTGTGGGAGCTGCGAAAAGCAGGACTGGGAGTTCTGCTGAATATCCCGGGCGCAAGAAAAAGCGTACAGGTCATTGAAGACACCGCTGTTCTGCCGGAGCTCTATCCTGAATTCATTGAAGAGGTCGGACAGATGCTTGAAAAATACGGGATCAGCTGCGCCTTTTATGCACATATTGCTACAGGGGAGATGCATCTGAGTCCTCTGCTTGATCTCGGAAATCCTGATGACGTGCGGACTTTCCACAGCCTGGCCGATGGCATGGCTAACCTTGTCAAAAAGTACCGAGGGTCGCTCAGCGGTGAGCATGGTGACGGCAGGCTGAGGGGTGAGTTCATCCCGCTGATGCTCGGCAGGCATAACTACAACCTTCTGAAGGAATTGAAAAAGACCTGGGATCCGCATAATGTCTTCAATCCCGGCAAAATCACGGATACACCACCGATAACTGAGAACCTGAGGTATTCGGCAGGGACAAGGGCCCGCATACCAGGTAAGGTGTTCGTGTTCCCTGAAGAAAAGGGCCTTCTGTACGCTGTAGAGAAATGCAGCGGCTCAGGCGACTGCCGCAAAAGCGCAGCAATGGGAGGCACCATGTGCCCCACATTCATGGCCACGGGCGATGAAGATAAGTCGACCAGGGCAAGGGCAAATATCCTCAGGGAGTTCCTGACGCGGTCTGATAAGAAAAACCCTTTTGACCATGATGAGCTGTACCGGGTGATGGACCTGTGCCTGTCATGCAAAGCCTGCAAATCGGAGTGCCCTTCAAACGTTGATGTGGCCAAGTTCAAGGCTGAGTTCCTGCAACACTACTATGATATCCATCATGTCCCCTTCCGGGCATGGCTGATTGGATGGCTGCCGCGGCTGTATGTGCCGGGGATGATGGTGCGCCCGGTGACTAATTTCCTGACAGGCACCTCGCTGTTCAAACGCCTGATTGGCTTTTCGGTCAACCGTTCAATACCGGCACTGTCGCCTTTTACCCTGCGCCGCTGGCAGAAAAAGCATGAAAAAAACAGAATACCCGCTGATGGCCAAAAAGGAACCGTGTGCCTCTTCGCCGACGAGTTCACCAACTACAATGAAAGCGACATCGGAATAAAAGCCGTGATGCTTCTCGAAAGCCTGGGTTATAAGGTCAGCATTCCCCGCCACAGGGAGAGCGGACGCACTTTCCTTTCAAAAGGCCTGCTCAGATCAGCAAAAAAGACAGCGATCAAAAACATCCTGATGCTCAGCGACAAGGTTAATGAAAGGCAGCCCCTGTTAGGCATTGAACCGTCAGCAATCCTTGCATTCCGTGATGAGTACCCTGAGATGGCAGGCAGAGAGTATGAAGAGGCTGCAAGATCAATAGCCCGCAATTCCTTCCTGATTGAAGAGTTTATTTGCAGTGAGGCCGGCAAGGGTAACATCAGCCCTGAACAGTTCACTGACAAACCCCTCCATATAATGCTTCACGGCCACTGCCAGCAGAAAGCTGTTGCATCTACGGCGACAACACTGCGGATGCTCTCCCTGCCGGCAAACTATCATGTTGAGGAGATCGACGACGGGTGCTGCGGTATGGCGGGAGCGTTCGGGTATGAAAAGGAACACTATGACCTGAGCATGAAGATAGGAGAGATGGTGCTCTTCCCGGCAGTCAGGAATGCTGCCGGTGATACAGTCATTGCAGCCCCCGGAACATCATGCCGCCACCACATCGCTGACGGCACCGGAAGAAAAGCCCTTCATCCCGTGGAGATAATGTATGATGCCCTGATAAATAAAAGCTGATAATAAAAAGAACATCGAAATGAATACTGCAGGATTTACAAAAGTTGAACACTCTTTCTTTGAAAATTCAGGAAGACAGTCAATAACAACAAGGTTACCCTATATCGTTGTAAGTAATTTTCCCAGCCTCGGGTTACTCACTTCCCTCAGATTTCTGGAATGGGTAGCTGACAATCCCGGGGGAGTTATCAGCCTTCCAACCGGCAAAACCCCGGAGTATTTCATCAAGTGGACACAGTATCTCCTGAAGAACTGGGACAAGCCGGAAGCCCGTAAGATTCGGGAAAAGAACGGTTTGTTCCTTGACAGGAAGCCATCGCTCAAAGACCTGCATTTTGTTCAGATAGACGAGTTCTATCCTATCAATCCCAAACAGCACAACAGCTTCTATGATTATGTTATCAATTTCTATATCAAGGCCTTTGACCTCGATCCGGCAAAAGCCCTTCTCATCAATTCTGATGAAATAACACTGGCAGAGGGTAAACATTTCAGTGAAGTATTTCCTGACAACCTCATTGACCTTACACTTAGGAACAGGGAGGCATTGAATCCTTTTGAAAAACTTCAGCAGGCATCAATCTTTCAGATTGACAACTGGTGTACCAACTATGAAAAGAAGATACGTGCACTGGGAGGGATAGGTTTCTTCCTTGGAGGGATAGGCCCGGACGGCCATATAGCTTTCAATACCAGGGGAACAGATCACAATTCTACAACACGGCTTACCCCGACCAACTTTGAGACACAGGCTGCTTCGGCAGGCGATCTCGGAGGGATTGAGGTTTCAAGAACCCGCCTTGTCATAACAATTGGCCTCGGGACGATAACATTTAATCCTGATGCTGTCTCAATAATATTTGCTGCCGGTGATGCAAAAGCGCTGGTGGTTAAAAATGCACTTGAGAAGAGCCCTGACAACCTGTACCCTGCTACAGTTCTCCAGAATCAGAAAAATGCCCGTTTTTATATTACCGAGGGTGCTTCAGTTCAGCTGCATGACAGCATTGAGAAATATTACAGGGAAGGGGAGTGGACCTTCGAGAAGACGGAGCGGGCTGTTTTTGACCTCTGCCAGCGGATTGACAAATATGCCCATAAGCTTGTCATCGAAGACCTTGAAAAGGATGAGTACTGCTCGATGATTCCGAACCTGAGCATGGACAGGGTCATGGATGTCATTGAAGCGACAAAGCAAAAGATGGAGACCGGCCTGAAGAGGGATATTAATACTGTCTTCCTCCATACGGGTCCGCATCATGATGACATTATGCTGGGTATTTTCCCCGCAATAATTCCTCAGTTGAGAGAAATTACAAATAAGTTTCATTTCTCCGTACTCACCTCCGGCTTTACTGCCGTCACCAACCAAATGCTGCTTCAGCTTCTTGAGGAGACCATGCGTCTTATATCCATTAATAAGATACAGATGCTGAGGTATGACGACTTTTTTGAAAGCGGATATAAGTACAAGTGGGATAAGGATGTCAGTCATTACCTTGATAAGGTGGCTGACAAGGATGAAGCAGGGAAACTCAGGGGAGCATGCCACCGGATCGTCAGGGCTATGGTCGATATCTATAAACTGAAGTCTAAGGATAAGCTTATTGAGCAGACACAGAAGAATATAGACCTCCTCAATGAAAGTTACAACGGTGAAAAGAACCCGCCTGATATACAGAAGCTGAAGGGAATGCTGAGAGAGTTTGAAGAGGAGCTTGTGTGGGCACACTATGGCGTGCCAGTGAAGAATATTGAGCATCTCCGCCTTGGCTTTTATACCGGTGATATCTTTACCCAGCAACCAGACCGCAACAGGGATGTCGAGCCGATACTGCAGTTTCTGAGACGCATACAGCCCACAGTGATCAGCCTTGCATTCGACCCCGAGGGATCAGGACCGGATACCCATTACAAGGTCCTTCAGGCAATTGCCGAAGCACTGAAGCAATGGGGCAAGGAAAAGGATCTGTCTGAACTCAGGATAATAGGCTACCGGAATGTATGGTACAGGTTTATCCCATCCGAAGCCAATGTCTTTGTCCCTGTTTCACTCAATTCAATGGCTGTGCTTAACCAGTCGTTCCGCGACTGTTATGTCAGCCAGGTGAATGCCTCCTTTCCCAGTCCTGCTTACGACGGCCCCTTCAGCGATCTCTCGCAGCAGGTGTGGGTAGAGCAGTTCAAGCAGGTTCAGCTTATTCTTGGGAAAGACTTCTTTTATGAAAACGAAAGTCCCAAGATACGAGGTACGCACGGCATGGTCTACTATAAGGAAATGCACATCGGCGAATTCCTGCAGCACGCCCGTGAACTTGAAAAGAGCGTCGAGGGAGAAACTTTATAGCCGGAAAATTCTGTTCAGGACTGTTTAGTCGTAGAGATAGTATCCGGAGGCTTTCTTTCTGAATTCGGGTATGTCGTTCATCCACATACCTTTGATATCGTCAACCCTGAAATTTTTAATGAATTCTTTTCTCACACTGTCTGTACCGCAAACCTTATCAAACATCTGCAGCCTTGAAACATCGGAGAAGAGGTCTTTTTCAGGCCAGAGAGCATGCAACTCCTGCATGACATAAAACTGCACCAAAGTCAGCGGCGCTTTCTCAGGTTCAGTCAGATGGATCTGAACGCCGTGAACTAATTTGTCTTTTAAAGTTCCGTAGCGGGGTGTATAATGAATTGGTCTGAAGATGATCCCGGGCAGTTTAAGATTATTCAGGTTACGGGCGAGCTGATCGGCATTGATCCAATCCGTGGCAAGGATATGGAAAGGAAGTGTGTAACCGACTCCTTCATTTATTGTGTGAAGCTCACCGGCAATTCCGGTTGCAGCGTAGAACATGGGAGTTACAGCGGTTGGCACCTGTGGCGATGAGGGCACCCATGGGAGGCCGGTCTCCTCAAAGTACATGATACGCGACCATCCGGTCATTCTGACAACCTGAAGATCGCATTTTATGCCATTGGCAAGCATACTCTCGCCGTTCAGGAAGAGCGCCAGCTCACCAACAGTCAGACCGTGCAGGTAAGGTATTGCAAACTGGCTCACAAAAGAAATGAACCCCGGTCTTGTGATGACACCCTCCATCCGCACCCCGCCCAGCGGATTGGGCCTGTCAAGCACAACCACCGGGATGCCGTTCTCTGCGGCAGCCTCCATTAACAGACCGAGTGTACTTATAAAGGTATATGATCTCGAGCCTATATCCTGAATATCATACACAAGCACATCTATTCCCCTGAGCATTTCTGCAGTCGGTTTCCTTGTCTTGCCGTACAGACTGTAAACAGGTAAACCTGTTGCCGGATCAATCTCCCCCTGCACCAGTGCCCCCGCGGTAAATTCTCCCCTGACACCGTGCTCAGGGCCGTACAGTGCCACAAGCTTCACATCCGGAGCATTGAATAAAATATCAACCGTTGACCTGAGATAGCGGTCGACACCTGTGGGATTGGTCACCAGGCCGACCCTTTTGCCTTTCAGAATTCTCAAAATCACTCTTCACCAGCTGCTCTATTCCGGTATCGACCATCTGACCTCTCAATACTCCTGCTCCTGCTATTATGAGGATGATGACCATCACCGGCCTTGATAGTTTAATTAAGGTATTCATACATTTATTTTTATATATTCTCAACTCTAAGTACTTCCAACTCTAGGCACTTTAGGCACTTTAGTTCACTTTAGTCACTTCGAACTCTAGCTCACTCCGAACTCAATGCACTTTAGTCACTATAGTTCACTTTAGTCACTATAGTTCACTACAAAATCCTGGCCCTCAAAATAAATAAATTCAAACTTGCTATTGACACGAATATGATAAATAATTACATTTGAACTTGTAAGATGTAATACAACTTTCATGAAATCCTTAAAATACCTGATCATTATTCTGTGTGCGGTTCAGATTACCGGATGTCAGAATAAAGAGGTGCCTTCCGATCTTCAGGAAAAGCTAGACTTCAATCTCCTCGGCAATGGTCCCTCAGCATGCAGAAGCCCTGTGCGACGTAGAAATGGTCATGGGTAAAGGCGGAAGCATAATCGTCAAAGGTGAAACCAACCTGCCCTGGCGAAGGAAGAGATCCTTGCAATGCTTGGCAGGTCAGGATACAGCTTTACTGACAGCATCATTGTGCTGCCTGATCCGGCGGTGGTGAAGAAACCGTGGGGTCTGATTCCCGTGAGTGTCTGCAATATCAGGAGCAGACCGGCACATGAAGCGGAGCATGATAACACAGGCACTGATGGGCACCCCGGTAAGGATATTGAACAAGAGAAGTGGCTGGCATCTGGTTCAAATGCCTGACTCGTATATCGGGTGGGTCAGAAATACAGTGATAGAATTGACTGATGATGAGATGGCTGCGTGGAAGGGTAGTGACAGAGTGATATATCTCGGGCACACAGGGGTAATAAACGACAGCAGGGGTGAGACTGTGTCGGATGTTACCTTCGGGGCGATTATGGTCACAAACGGTATACGTGGTGACAAATGGACCGTCGTCCTGCCTGACGGCAGAAGCGGTGAGGTTAAGAAGAGTGAGGCGGCTGAATTCAAGACGTGGGCTGAGAGCATCGATATTGAACCACAGAGACTGATCAGTTTCGCAAGGTCATTTATGGGCACACCGTATCTGTGGGGCGGGACCTCGACCAAGGGGGTCGATTGCAGCGGTTACACAAAGACAATATATTATTACGGAGGTGTTATTATGACCCGCGACGCATCATCCCAGTTCGTATACGGTGATGAAGTAAGCATTGAAAAGCCATTGGAATCACTTGCACCAGGTGACCTACTCTATTTTGGCAGCGAAAAGGACGGAAAGAAAAATATCACCCATACAGGGATGTATATAGGAGACACTGAATTCATCCATGCAACAGCCGGGCCAGGTATGGTAATTATCAGCAGTTTCGACTCGACGAGGACAAACTACAGCGCCAATCTGCTTCAAGATACTTGCAGGGCGCCAGGCGGGTGACAACGTTCACCGAGGGCAAGGGTCTGGAGCGTGTCTCACAGCATAGCTGGTATTTTTAAGCCGTATGAAGAAAAGAGATTTTATCAAGATCGGAGGTCTCGCAGCAGGTGCAGTGATAACAGGCTGCACAGCCTCAGCGTCAGACGGGTCATCGGCCAAAGCCATCGCCAGAAAAAAGGGCAGTGGGGTGCTGAAGCTCAGCTACCGGCCCTATGAGTTGCAACTGAAGCATGTCTTCACCGTGGCAACGAACTCCAGAACAACTACTCCCGTGGTTCTTACAACTATCGGGTATGACGGGGTTACCGGTTTTGGGGAAGCCTCAATGCCTCCCTATTTGGGCGAGAGTCATGAATCCGTTTTGAACTTCCTTTCAAAAGTGAACCTGGAACAGTTCAGCGACCCGTTCCTGATGGAAGATATCCTTGCTTACATAGAGGGCGTGATGCCGGGCAACTATGCTGCGAAGGCGTCTCTTGACATCGCCCTTCATGACCTTACAGGAAAGCTCCTCGGGCAGCCATGGTTCAGGCTGTGGGGACTGAATCCGGAAAAGACACCACTGACAAGCTTTACGATAGGTATCGATACTGCTGATGTGGTGCGCGAGAAGACCCTCGAAGCCGGCGCCTTTAAGATGCTGAAGATCAAGCTTGGGCGCGACAATGACAGGGAGATGATTGAGACGGTCAGGTCAGTGACCGATGTTCCGATTTTCGTTGACGTGAACCAGGGATGGAAAGACAGGGTCTATGCCATGGAGATGGCTCATTTTCTCAATGAGAACAATTGCCTCTTCATTGAGCAGCCAATGCACAAGGAGCAGAAGGATGACATAGCATGGCTCACTGCCGGCAGTCCGCTGCCCATAATTGCCGACGAAGCGCTGCAGACAGTAAGTGACATGCTGGGCATGAAAGGGATCTATTCCGGCATAAATATCAAGCTCATGAAATGCGGCGGTATGCATGCTGCATATAAGATGATCTCCATGGCAAGACAGATGGGAATGAAGATCCTGATCGGCTGTATGACAGAAACATCATGTGCTGTCTCGGCTGCTGCACAGCTGTCACCACTGACAGACTGGGCTGATCTTGATGGCAACCTATTGATAGCCAATGACATTTATGATGGGATGACCGTTGTCGACGGAAAAGTGACCCTGCCTGACAGGCCCGGCATTGGAATTACAGAAAAAAAAGAGAACATGTAATACACCCTGAAGAGAAAAAATGTATCTTCAGCAGATGATAGGACCGGTGATTTTCCAATCAATACAATATAACCTAACCAATACTATTTAACCCTAAATCCAATCACATGAGAACAAAGCTATTAACGTTGTTCGCGGTTTTGGGACTGATGCTTTCCCAGGGCATCTTTGCACAAACCAAAATCGTGACAGGTACTATTACAGACGCCAGCACCAATGAGACTCTGCCCGGCGTGAATGTGGTAGTTAAAAACACCACCGTTGGGACGATGACCCTGGCGAATGGCACTTACTCAATAAGTGCATCACCGGGTGATATCCTGGTCTTTACCTTTGTCGGTTACTCACCGCTGGAGGTAACTGTAGGTTCATCGAACAGGATAAACGCCAGTTTAGTGCTTGCACCAACAGAACTTGGCGAAGTTGTTGTAACCGCTGAATTCGGCATGAAACGGGTTTCCAAGGCCGTTGGTTCATCTATTCAGAATGTAAATGCTACAGAGATTGCAGTTTCAGGCCGTGACAACTTCATTACTGCACTTCAGGGACGCGTAGCAGGTATGAACGTGGGATCAACCAGCGGTGCTCCGGGTGCCTCTACAAACGTGGTTTTGAGAAGTATTACCTCCATTTCGGGCAACAACCAGCCATTGTACATAGTTGATGGCATACCAATGAACAACACCACTTTTGATCCGCGCTCATTTGCTGATGGGTCAGGGGATTATTTCTCTTCCCGCTACCTTGACTTTTCTTCTCGTGGCAATGACCTGAACCCTGAAGATATTGAATCGATGAGCGTCTTGAAAGGCGCTGCTGCAGCTTCACTGTATGGGTCTGATGCTTCAAACGGAGCCATAATTATTACCACAAAAAAGGGATCAAAAGGGAATGGCATGGTAAATTACAGCAATTCTTTCCGCTTGGATCAAGCCTACGGTTTTCCTGAATCCCAGACCAAATATGCAAATGGCTATTATGGAACAACCAACTGGTTTAATACTGCAACAGCAGTACCGGCGATAGCCACATATCGGTATGGAGGCATCTATGTGCCAGGAACGGTTCTTTATGATAATGTCTCTGCCATCTTTCAGCCTGGTTTTACACAAAGACACAATATCTCTGTTGAGGGGGGAAATGACAGGGTAACTATTCGTGCAGCAGCTTCAACATTAGATCAGAAAGGTGTTATCAAAACAACAACATACTCCAGGCTCAACCTGTCTCTATCGGGTAAAGCTGTGTTAACAAAGTGGTTAAGCATTGAATCATCAATGGGGTACACTAAAATGGATAACAACAAAGTGCAGATCGGAACTGCAGGGCCATTGTACAGAGCGATGCTATGGCCACTGGTTGATGATATGTCGTGAGTGGCTGGCTGAAGACGGTTCGCACATGAGCGTTCCCGACTATTATCTCGATGGCGATCTGATGAACCCTTTATTCGGGATGAACAAAAACAAGTTTTATGATAAAACTGACCGTTTTCTGTCAAATGTCCAGGCTAAATTTACTCCGATCAGAGATGCATTTGTTATAGCACAACTTGGATGGGACGTTGGTATGCAGACTTTTATAACTTCAACACATCCTTATTATAGTACTAATCAAACCGGAACAGGTCATTATAATATTGCAAACTCGAACTTTTCAGATCCGACCTTGAACCTGCTGGCAGGCTATACAAGGAACTTTCTCAACGAAAAGCTATCTTTTTCAGGACAGGTTGGATATCACCAGCTGGAAAATGGTATTACGCGCGTTGCTACTACAGGATCCAAATATGCGGTAATCGATTTTCAGTCAATCAACAACTGTGATCCATTGTCGATCAGTTCAGTATCAGAGAACGACAAAACGGAGGATCCAGGCTGTTTCAGCCAGAGTTGGAGATTGGATATATGGGCATGGCATACATAACCGGGAGTGCCCGAAACGACTGGTCCTCAACATTACCAGTTGAGAACAACAGCTATTTCTATCCTGCCATTGAAGGCTCGTTTATTGTTACCGAGCTGCCTTTTATGAAAGGTAACAATATGGTCAATTATCTGAAGCTCCGTGGAGCTATCGCACAGGTTGGCAAAGATGCCGGTCCGCTCGAGATCGACCCCCAGCTTGAGCCTACTCTTTTATGGGGTGGCGGTTACAAATATGGTTTTACAGGTCCAAATAAAAACCTTGTGCCTGAGATGAACACATCAAAAGAAATTGGCTTTGAAGGCCGTTTCCTCAATAGCAGGTTAAATACCGATTTCACATATTTTTGGACCTATTGTGATAACCAGATCGTAAAGGAATTCCGTTTGAGCTACGGCACTGGTTTCGTGCTGAACACAATGAACGTTGGTACTTTCAAGACATGGGGCTGGGAAGCACATGTTGACGGTGATGTGTTGCGTATGGCAAACGGATTACGGTGGAATGTCGGCATTAATGCATCGCATACGGGCTCGGAAGTTGTTTACCTTCCCGCGAACGTAACAGAATATTATAATGCTTATACATGGAATGCCGGAAACATTCGTAACGGTGTTAAGGTTGGTTATCCTGTAACATCTATTACATGCCTGGCTTATGTGCGTAATAAGGAGGGAGATGTTCTGATCAGTCCAACAACCGGACTTCCAATTACGGCTCAACTATGGGAATATGCTCGGCGATCGTGAACCTAAACTGCGTTTTGGTATTACAACCAATCTAAGTTACAAGGGACTGCGTCTGTCAGCAATGTTCTCCGGTCGCTATAAGGCTACAGTAGTAAACGGAACAAAACGTGCGATGATGGCAACAGGGATATAGCTGGGAGTCAGTTGACCTTCGCGAAAGCGGTACTTTGTCTTTGATGGCGTTTTACAGGATGGTAATCAAGACACACAATCCCACTCCAAACAATATCGCAGTGGATTACAGTATTTATCCCAACTGGATATTCCGGCAGCAATGAAGATTGGATAGAGGAAGATGTTCATTATCTGCGATTGCAGGAGCTGCGTCTTAATTATAATCTACCCGCGAAATGGCTCACAAGACCAGGCCTCATATCACAGGCAAACGTGTTTGTTACCGGTAATGACCTGTTTGTATTGACCAACTATTCAGGCATTGATGCGGTTGGAAACACAGTATCTGCAGCTGCAGGTGGTGCCGGCGGCGAAGGTATGGATGTCTGGTCGCTGCCCAATCCTAGAGGATACTCAATCGGATTGAATGTTACTTTCAACAGATAATTGTAATTAGAAAAGATAGAAATTATGATAAAAAAGATATCATTTTCCGTTGTTTTGCTGACATCGTTACTCTTCATAAATACAAGTTGTGAAGATTACCTCGATGTCAACAAGAATGTGGATGCTCCTGCACTACGTAGAAGGTTATCTCTACCTGGCCGGGATAATCGAACAAGGTATCAGGGCATGTACTATGATATGCGCGCTACTGGCCCGCTGACCCAGATGATGGGTACCAGCTCATATACCTCATTTCGCACGGACATTACTACACTTTAAGCAGTGATGCCGGTGGAGAAATATGGAGAATGGTTTACTGGCTTCAGGGAATGAACCTTGAAAATATGATCAACCAGTCAATTGAGAACGAGGAATGGACTCTGGCTGGTATTGGTCTAGCTATCAAGGCCTACTCCTGGGATCAGATAACCAAACACCATGGTGAGCTTATTCTGAAAGATGCTTTTATACCGGGACTTCTCTCACACAGGTACGATTATCAGGATACAATATACACTGCAGTGCGTAACTGGGCATACAAGGCAATCGAGTACCTTGATATGCCTGATAACTCATGAACTACGGCTCAAAAATTAGCGCCAATGATTACATTTATGGTGGCAACAAAGATCAATGGAACAAATTTGCCTACGGTGTTATTGTCCGTAACCTGTCCTCTCTCTCCAATAAATCGGATTTCACTTCGGCTTATGCACAGGAACTGATAACAGCCGCTGGTAAATCATTCCAGTCATTCACTGATGATGCTACGGTTAAAATTGGTGGAGGTGGTGCAGCTGCAGCTCAGATCCTACAATAACTTCTGGAACATAACCAGGGATAACCTGGGATATAGGTATTGCAGCATGAATATGCTGTTCAGATATTTACTGGTACTGTCCCATTTTATGATGAAAGCACAGGGAATAAGGTAAGTGTTACCGGTAATACCTATTATCCTTACAGACTGGCTGATAAGCAGATTATCTGTGACACAATGGTTACCGTGGCAGGACACTATGACCCGCGTGTTGCTGTTAAACTCGCAACCGCTGATGATCCTACACTATGACAATATCGATGTGCCTGCCAATATAAAGAAGCGCAAGTACTATGGCGGAAATTTTACAAGCACTGCTGGTCCTATCGGAACGGCACCTTCATTCTATGGACGTAATGCCGCCCCATCAACCGCTCTTGATGGAAAAGGCCGCTGGCTATTCAGGGACGATGCTCCTTATATCCTGATGACATGCGCGGAGCTCAAATTCTGTCTGGCAGAAGCATACTGGAAACTGGGTATGAAAGCTGAGGCTTTTGAGGCCTTTAAAGCAGGGATTAAAGCCGATATGGATTTTACAGCCAATTATATTTATCCCGGTACCAAAGGACAGGCAGTAGGGGGTGACAAGATCACCAAACCTGTCTTTACCGCTCTGGCAAATGAATATCTTGCAGGACCTTATGTCAATGCACTTTCTCTTGCAGATTTCTCCCTTTCTCACATAATGATGCAGAAATGGGTGGCTCTTTATCCATGGGGCGCTGAGGAAGCATGGGTAGATATGAACGAAAATATCACTATGATATCAAATATACCGGTGATTATCCGAAAAGCGGTAATGGCTGGGATCTTTCTACCGTGACTCAGAAATGGGATACTGATCCCACTAAAGTTTACAAGGGTCTCTATCTGGCTCCAGCCCAGGTTCAAGGTCGCAGAGGCACCTACAATGTACTTAATGGAGGTTCACCCTGTTACCGAATACGTCCACGGTACAACTCGGAATACATGTGGAACAAACCATCATTGTCAGAATTAAAACCCATTGCCGGAACAGCCGATAATTACCAGTGCTCAATTCCGTGGTTTGCTTATCCGGGTGAGATGCCAACTACTAAGTAATAATCAAACAATAAAGCCGACGATTATGAAAATAATAAAATATTTAAGTCTGGTTCTGGCAGTGGTTCTGACCGCGTCATGCGAGAAGCATGTGATTGAATACGATGCCACACCGATCAGTGATATGGCTGAATTTCAGCTGCACTATATGGTTCCTGTGACTTGCCGCTGCAGCCAATAACATAACAAGAGTTGATGTCAACGGAAAATTATTTGCCAACAGCACAGCCCCTCTTGCTACTTATAATGTCATCCCAAGCGGCTCTGCCGGGAAATTCTATGCTGTTAACCCGGGGAACAGTAAATCTGAAGATGTACATGACGACTAAGATTCTGCCTGCTGCCGATTCTTTGGTTTACGACCAGAGTATTGCGATGGCTAAGGGGAAGCAGAATGTTTTTGTACACGATTTCGAAGAAGTCCCAATGATATTCGATAACGGTTTTCCTTATATAAAAAGGGAGACAGTAACTACCGATTCGATTGCCTGGGTTAAGTTCTACAATTTTCTTTATGACACTGTAGATGTACCGACAACCAAGATAATACAGTATCAGTACGTTGATACCCGTACAAGTGCTCTGGTGAACATTGGTACTCCTGTTGCCTTTGGAGAAGCGACAGACTGGGTGCAGGTTACAGTAGTCAAAAGCGTTGTTGTCTCGCAGGGGTCAAGGAGCATATAACCTTTAAGATGAAAGAAGTGGATGACGATGGCACGATTATCGGAGACCTTCAGGTAATGGGTACAACCGGATCCTATGCTGCCTACACCGGTACTGCAACACTCTTTATTGGCCGATGGTATCATCATACGATGGCAGGGTTCAGGGCTGTCAAATCACCCAACTCATCAGTCAGAACATTTACAGCATTATAGAATTAACTACCATTTAGTGGTAGAATTTGGGTTGGTTAAAAGAGAGTATCCTCAGTGGGTACTCTCTTTTACGCTTTTAAAGGTTTTTGAAACCGCTTCTTTCTATCAGCGCATCAATTGAAGGTTCACGGCCGCGGAAATTTCTGAATAGTTCATCAGGTTCCCGGCTGCCGCCTCTCTCGAGAATATTGCGTCGGAACGACATGGCTGTCTCCCTGTCGAAGATGCCTCTTTCCCTGAACATGCTATAGGCATCTGCATCAAGCACCTCTGCCCACTTGTAACCGTAATAACCTGCTGCATACCCTCCTGAAAAGAGATGAGCGAACGACACACTCATGCATGCTCCGTCAGCCGGGGGCAGTATCTCGGCCGCAGACATGGCCGACCGTTCAAAGGCTGTTATGTCACCGTCAAAGGGCCCTGTCAGGGTGTGCCATGCCATGTCGAGGAGCCCGAAACTCAGCTGTCTCATGCATGAATAGCCTTCGTTATAGGTCAGAGATTCTTTTAGTTTAATGAGGATGTCATCCGGTATCTTCTCCCCGGTCTGATAATGGGCTGCCCAGGTGTCAAGCCACTCTTTTTCCCATGCCCAGTTCTCCATTATCTGCGACGGCAGTTCGACAAAATCCCGCTTTACATTCGTGCCGGCCAGGCTCTCGTAGGTGCAGTCTGAAAGCATTCCGTGCATGGCATGGCCGAACTCATGGAGGAAGGTATTCATCTCGCTGTGTGACAGCAGCGAGGGTCTGGCGGGAGTCGGACGGGTGAAATTCATCACCAGTGATACCACCGGTATCACCCTTTCATTGTTCTCCCTGCGCTGTTCGCGGAAGCCTGTCATCCATGCCCCGCCCCCCTTGCCCGGTCGCGGGTGAAAGTCAAGCATCAGGATGGCCGTGATGCCTTTGTCCCCGTCATGGACCTCGTAGGCAGTTACTTCCGGGTTATAGACAGGTATATCTTTGTTTTCCCTGAATGTCAGTCCGTAAAGGGTTGTGGCAAGGCCCAGAACCGCTTCCTTCACCTTATCGAGAGGCATGAACGGCCTGAGCGCTTCATCGTCGATGTTAAAGCGCTGCATCCTCAGCTTCTCTGAGTAATATGCCCAGTCCCAGCGCTCCACCCTTCCCTTGTGACCCAGGGAATGGGCAAATTCTTCGATCTCGTGCAGGTCGCGTTTGCCTGCCGGGCCGGAGGCTTTAAGCAGGTCGGCGAGGAAGGCGTTAACCTCTTCAGGTGTTGAAGCCATGCGCTCCTCAAGGGCATATGAAGCGTAATCTTTAAAGCCCAGCAACTGTGCAAGGCTGAGCCGCAGATCAGCCAGGCGCACTGTCAGCTTCGTGTTATCATGCTCATTACCGCGGTAAGCCCGGACAGCGTATGCCCGGTATATCTTTTCTCTCAGGTCACGCCGGTCAGCATATTGCATGAATGGAACATAACTGGGTGAATGCAGGGTGAAGAGCCACCCTTCCTTTACCCTTCTCATGTGCTTTGGCTGAAGCAGCCTCACGTACCCCCTCCGGCAGTCCGGCGAGCTCTTCCTCAGAGGTGAGAAGCAGTTCATAGTCATTGGTCTCCGCCAGGACGTTTTCCTCAAACTTAAGCGAGAGGGCCGACATCTCAACCGTGATCGCCCTGAACTTTTCCTTGTCTTCATCTGACAGCGCAGCGCCACCACGCACAAATCCCTTATACTTGCGGTCTAAGAGAATGTATTGTTCAGGATTTAGTCCCAGGTCATTTTTCTTATCATAAACAGACTGAACCTTTCTGAAAAGTTCAGGGTTCAGTGTGATGTCATTGGCAAAATTGGTGAGCAGGGGGGAGACCTCCTGGGCAGCTGCCTGCAGCTCCGGGGTGGTGTCGGCGCTGTTGAGGTTGAACAGCACCGGAGTGATACGGCTGAGCATCTCACCGGCCCTCTCCAGGGCTTCAATTGTATTATGAAAATCAGGTTCGGCAGCGTTGGCGATAATGGCTTCGATCTCACCCCGTGCAACCTCTATTGCAGCTTCAATAGCCGGTTTGAAATGTTCAGCTTTGATCAGATCGAATGGTGCAACCTGAAAAGGGGTTGCCCACTCCTGCAAAAGAGGATTGGGTGTATGGATGTTGGTCATGGATTGGATGTGATATGAGGACAAATATAGATTTCTTTTTTATACCTGAACCCCTGCGTGGTACACGTAGTATCTCTTTTATTCACGACTACAATACCTTAACCGCTACGCGGTAAAGGGCTTACCTCGTTGCTGTTAGCCTACAATACTATAACCGCTACGCGGTATATTTGCCCGTAGGGCATCTATTATTGTAGATGAACAATGTTACAAGAAACCTTTGCCCGTAGGGCATTCAGAAATCAGAACGGCAGATCATCCAGCTCCGGGCTGGGTGAGGGTGCGTCCTCAAGCTTAATGTTGCGCCTGGGAGGCTGCTGCCCCTCTTCCGCAGCAACTATACCCCTTGTCACCAGGATGGCGTTAAGGTTGGTGATATAATTCACCATCCCGTTCTTCTCCCACCGGTTACCCTTGATTGTGAAGGTGACGGTGACATCCTGCCTGAGCCATGACTCATCAATGATCTCACACTTGTCCTGCGTAAGCTGGAACTTGATGAAGTCAACATAAGGCTGGCCGCCACCGCTCTCTTTATGCTCAATCACAAACTCCCGCTTGCGGAAGCGTTCATTTACCCTTATGACCTGGTAAACCTCTGCAACCTTGCCTGTGATCTGGTATTCCACTATTCTGACTCTGTTATGACAATCTTATCAATCCTGTCACCGGCCTTTATCATGTCGATCACTTCAAGCCCTTCAATTACTTTCCCGAAACAGGTATGTTTTCTGTCGAGGTGCTTTGTGTTCGATCTGCTGTGGCAGATGAAAAACTGTGAGCCTCCGGTATCTTTCCCGGCATGGGCCATTGAGAGGACACCACGGTCATGATACTGTTTTGTGCCGGTGAGCTCGCACTTGATCTTGTAACCCGGTCCTCCGGTACCAATACGCGGATCACTCATGTCTTTGGAAAAAGGACAACCGCCCTGAATGACGAAGTCGGGGATGACCCTGTGAAATGCCAGTCCGTCGTAAAAGCCCTTTCCGGCCAGGGTGACAAAGTTTTCTACCGTGCCGGGGGCATCGTCATCATAGAGGGTAGCCCTCATCACCCCTTTCGGGGTATGTATCTCGGCAAATCTCATTGTTTGACGATCTCGAGAAGCTCAACCTCGAAAACAAGTGTTGAATAGGGAGGTATCGGACCCTGGCCCTGCTCGCCGTATCCAAGCTCGTAAGGAACATAGAATTTGAATTTTGACCCTACCGGCATAAGCTGTATACCTTCCTGCCATCCCCTGATCACCTGGTTGACACCAAACACTGCAGGTTGACCATGATCGGCTGATGCGTCAAATTTGGTGCCGTCAGTCAGTGTTCCAATGTAGTTAACCTTCACAATTTCTTCAGCTCCCGGTTTTGGGCCGGTACCCATTGTGATCACTTCATACTGCAATCCGCTGGTTGTCTCCTGGACGCCTTCACGTTTCTTATTTTCAGCAAGGAATTTTTCACCTTCGTCAATGTTTTTTCCGAATTGTTTTTTCATCATCTCGGCCTGCCTTTTCTGCATGAAAGTCATAATATAGCCCTGTGCAGCTGCCTCATCAACAGGGTTCTTACCGTTCTTGGAGTCTATCATTCCTTTGGCCATAAGCACCGGGTCAACGTCAAGACTGTCCATACTCATGAAATAGAAATAATTCACTATTCCCATATAATATGCCACCGAGTCTTCTGGTGTATTAATTTTTTTACTGGTTATACCTGATTTGGTATTACATGATGATGCAATTACGGCTGTTATCACAGCGAAGATTACTAAACCTTTGATTTTCATTGTATCTGTTTTAATTTAAATTTTGGCAAAGATAATATTTTGGCATTCACCGCAAGCCTGATTTCACTCTTTTATTATCTCAAGAAGCTCAACTTCAAAGATAAGGGTCTCAAAAGGTTGGATGATATTGCCGGCGCCTCTCTCACCGTATGCGAGGTCGGACGGGATGTAAAACATGTATTTTGATCCTTCCTGCATCAGCTGCAGCCCCTCCACCCATCCGCGGATGATAGTGCTTACCCTGAAGCTGGCAGCCTCACCGCGGTCATATGAAGAATCAAATTTTGTTCCGCTGATTGTTGTGCCTGTATAATGCACTTTCACTACATCTTCCGGACCGGGTATTGCCCCGGTGCCCTGTGTGATTACCTTGTACTGCAATCCGCTCGGCAGCGTCACAACACCTTCTGCTTTGCTGTTCTCAGCAAGGAATTTCTCTCCGGCAGCAATCTGGGCTCCGTACTTGATCATCAGTTTTTCTCTTTCACGCCTCTGCATATATTTTACTATGTAGGCGCTGGCAGTCGTGTCATTCATCAGGGCTTTATCTTTGGAGGCATCTGTCATTCCCTTCGTGAACATTTTTGTATTAATGCTTATGCTGTCAGCGACATAATACTTGTAATTGGCCACCCCCAGGGCATAAGAGAGTGAATCTTCAGGAGTAACAAATTTTGATTTCTGTGCTGTCAGAGGAAGCAGGGTCATGGCCGTTATCGCCATAATGAACATCATTCTAATGGTTCTCATATCTTTTTTTAATCCCGCAAATATACCATAATTCATCTCTTTACCGCTCTTGTCATCACCCTTTTTCCCGGAGGGCCAGGCAACCGGGTTACCTCAAAGTCAAGAGCCCTGAGTGTTCTCTTCAGCTCTCCCTTTGCCGAGTAGGTGACGAATACTGTCCCGGCATGTGTCACGGCTGCTATCTTTTGCCATCACCTCCCTGCTCCACATCTCCGGCTGCTTGTCCGGACCGAAGGCATCAAAATAAACCAGGTCGAAAAGACCTTCGACACTCTCAGATGTAAGATCCATCAGCCTCTTTTCCAGAGTGAACCATGGCGTCAGCCTAACCGGTTTATTCCAAGGTGCATTGTGAATGGATTCGAACAGCTCCCGGTCACCGGCACCGGTCATTGACGGATAATTAAGCCGGGAAAGGAGGGAAGGGTCAACAGGGTATTTCTCAAGAGTGACATAATGGATGGTCACCTGATTATCACTTCCGTATATTGCTGTAAGTAATGCATTGAGACCTGTGCCGAAGCCGACCTCCAGGATACTGATATCTTTGGTTTTAATATTCGC
Organism: uncultured Bacteroidales bacterium; assembly: GCA_963732575.1. Lineage (GTDB taxonomy): Bacteria > Bacteroidota > Bacteroidia > Bacteroidales > VadinHA17 > SR-FBR-E99. The sequence continues at coordinate 195,685 of CAVTAA010000010.1, read as the reverse complement.
AAGGCCAGCATCGATGAAAATATGTTTCGACTCCGTCAGCGCCCCGAAGTGAGAGTGATAATGCTCGTCCAGCGCCGGCACATATATGGTGTGGGAACCGTCTGCGGTCATTCTCAATTCCAAATCGTCAGAACCAGTATGAAAGTCTTGTGTCAATAAATATTTTCGATTTGCGATTTGCGATTTCATTTAACCTTTCAACTTTTCAACTGCCTTCAGCTTTCGACTTCATTGCCAATCCGAGTCATACCACCCGCGCACGTCAGTGGCTATCATGCCTGCCCTTTTTGCGGCCTCAATGCCCAGGTCGCCGTCTTCGAACACTTCACATTCTGCCGGCGCCACATTCATCAGTTCTGCACACCTTAGAAAAGTCTCCGGATGCGGTTTATGCTTTGTCACATCATTGGCAGTGACCAATATGTCAAAGTACTGGCGAAGTCCTATTATCTCGAGTGTCTTCTCCACGGCTTCGCGGTGTCCCCCGGTGCCGACAGACATCGGTATCTTACCGTAATATTTCTGTACCAGCGCAGTGACAGGCTCGATCGGGGTCACATTGTGCTGGATTAAATAGAACTCGTCCAGCTTGACTTTCATGATCTCGTCAGGGGATATTTTCCCTTTCATCCCGCTGTGTTCAATGATATCTTCTGCTATCTGCCATCCCGGAGCACCGGTATGATCCTGCAGGAAAGACGTGTCCATGGATATGCCGAATTTCAGGCAGGCTTTCTGCCATGCCTGGTAGTGCCACGGCATGGTGTTGGCGAGTGTGCCGTCAAGGTCAAAGATCAGTCCTTTTACGCCCGGGGTTATGTCGAAGGTCATTTGTCCAAAATTGATGGGCAAATGTAATATTAATCGGGCAATAGGCAGTGGGCAGTCGGCAATAGTGTTTGCATGGAGCAAGGGGCATGGAGAAAAGCAGAGGCAAGCCTCAGACCCGTCTTTATGGAAAGATAATGGAACTATTGTAGCTTAAGGAATTCCAATACCTCTTTGGCAATGTTTTCGCCGGTGAAACCGAATTTCTGATCGAGAACACCGTAGGCAGCCGAGTACCCGAAAGTCTCAAGCCCGAACACCTTTCCTTCTGACCCTGCAAACCCAAGCATCGTTACCGGTAATCCTGCAGTAAGACAGAAAACCGGTATGCCAGGAGTGATGACACTGTGCCGGTATTCGGTATCCTGTCTCCGGAACAAACCCTCAGAAGGGGCAGAAACAACTCTTGACCTGATGCCCTTGTTGCCCAGGAGATTGGCAGCTTCTACCAGTGTCGCAACTTCCGAACCGCTGGCAACCAGTATCACACCAGGTTTTCCAGGTGTGTCAGTAATGATATAAGCGCCCCTGGCAGCCATGGCTGCAGCATCAATCCTCTCCAGACCGTAGGCAGGAAGTGTCTTGATGTTCTGACGTGAGAGAATCAGCGCTGTTGGTGTCTTTGTATTCTCAAGCGCAAGCTTCCATGCAATATTCGTTTCCGGGGCATCAGCCGGACGCAGCACCAGCATGCTGTCGCCATGATGGTTCTTCAGGTGCTCCATCAGCCTTATCTGGGCTTCCTGCTCAACAGGCTGGTGCGTGGGACCATCTTCACCGACGCGGAAAGCATCATGTGTCCACACATATTTGACAGGCAGACCCATGAGAGCAGCCAGTCGCACAGCAGGCTTCATGTAATCGGAAAAAACGAAGAAAGTCCCGCATACAGGGATGACGCCGCCGTGCAGAGCCATACCGTTCATGACTGCACCCATTGTCAGTTCTGAGACACCTGCATGAAGAAAAGCCCCTGAAAAATCACCTTTCTTAAAAGGTTTGGTCTTCTTCAGGAAGCCATCAGTCTTGTCGGAGTTGGCCAGATCAGCCGAGGCCACGATCATGTTCGGGATCGCAGCAGCGAAGTGCGCCAGCAGAACACCCGAGGCGTTTCGTGTGGCATCATTCTCCTTCTGCACAACTGCCTTGAAATCTACTGCCGGCATGACGCCCGAATAGAAGGCGGCAAGCATATTATCTGTTTCCGGATTTGCAGCGGCCCAGGCACTCTTTTTCTTTTTCCATTCGGCAGCTGCAACCGCTTTACCGGCAACAGCCTCAGCATAAAGCTGCTTCACCTCGCTGAATATATCAAATGGTTTATCAGGATTACCGCCAAGGTTAGCGACCGATTTTTTGAATGAAGCACCGGCATGGGTCACAGGCTGGCCGTGTGTCGACGATTTACCTTCAAAGCTGTTACCGGCCTCGTCAACCAGTCCTTTGCCCATCACCGTTTTTCCAATTATCAGCACAGGCCTCTCATTCTCATCATTTGCCATGCGCAATGCGCCACGTATCTGGTCATGGCTGTGTCCGTCGATTGTCATTACGCGCCATCCCCACGCCTTGTACTTGGCGGCGGTGTCTTCCGATGTCACTGCAGAGGTCTCCGTGGAAAGCTGTATACTGTTCGAATCGTAAAACATTATGATGTTACTCAGTCCCAGGTGTCCGGCGAGGCGCCCTGCACCCTGCGATATCTCTTCCTGTATTCCGCCGTCGGAGATGAAGGTGTAGATCTTGTGTTCGAACAATCTGCCGAAGCGGGTAGTGAGGAACCGTTCAGCTATTGCTGCGCCGACAGCCATGGTATGCCCCTGGCCCAGAGGCCCGGAGGTGTTTTCCACGGCACGACTGAGATCCAGCTCGGGGTGACCCGGTGTTACGCTGCCCCACTGCCTGAAATTCATGATGTCATCTAAGGTAAAATGACCGGTGAGCGTCAGGACAGAATAAAGCATTGGCGACATGTGTCCGGGATCGAGGAAAAAGCGGTCCCTGTTTATCCAGTGCGGATCGGCAGGATCAAACCGGAGGAACTCGGAAAAAAGTATATGGATGAAATCCGCTCCGCCCATCGCACCTCCCGGATGGCCTGAATTGGCCTTTTCGACCATCGCCATTGAAAGGATCCTGATATTGTCGGCTGCACGTTCGTTTACATTTTTGGTCATCACTTGAAATTGTTTTGGTTAAGGGTAAAATTAGAAAAAATCTTGAGAGGAAGGTTGCCTATGCATTATAGGTTGACGAGGCAGTATCTCCTCCGCGGCCCGTCCAGTTGGTGTGAAAGATCTCATCTTCAGGTTTGTCGGTGCGCCTGTAGGTGTGCGCCCCGAAATAGTCGCGCTGGGCCTGCAGCAGGTTGGCCGGCAGCCATGCCGATCTGTAGCTGTCAAACCACGACAGGGCAGCGCCCATAGCAGGCACCGGCACGCCTTGTGTGACAGCGCCGGCAATAACCTTTCTCCAGCTGTCGCTGTTCTCTCTCAGGATGGATGAGAAGTAACTGTCCATGATCAGGTTGGGCAGCTGCGGATCCCTGGTGAAGGCTTCATAGATCTTGTTGAGGAAGGCTGATCTGATGATGCACCCTCCTCTCCAGATCATGGCTATCTCACCGTAGTTGAGGTCCCATTTGTATTCACCGGCAGCATTTCTCAGCAGGTTAAAGCCCTGGGCGTATGAAACGATCTTGGATGCGTAAAGAGCCTTGCGAATGTCATCGATAAACTGCTTTTTGTCGGCAAGGGCACTTTTTGTGGGGTTGCTGAAGAGAGGAGATGCCTTTACCCTCTCTTTCTTCATAGAAGAGACGAACCTGGCAAACACTGATTCGCCGATAAGGCTGAGGGGCACACCGTGATCGAGTGCGCTTGTGACCGTCCATTTGCCGGTACCCTTCTGGCCGGCAGAATCAAGTATCCTGGTGACGATGGGCTTACCGTCGGTATCTTTATACCTGAGGATCTCACCGGTTATCTGTATAAGGTAAGAATCCAGTTCGGCTTTGTTCCATTCATCGAATATGTCAGCCATCTCGTCATAGCTGAAGCCCGCATTGACCAGCAGGTGGTAAGCCTCACATATCAGCTGCATGTCGCCGTACTCAATGCCGTTGTGCGCCATCTTTACAAAGTGGCCCGCTCCGTTGTCGCCTATCCATGCGCAGCAGGAGGCGCCGTCACTGGTCTTTGCAGAGATAGCATGGAAGATGTCCTTCACATGCGGCCATGCCTCCTTCGATCCGCCGGGCATGAGCGAGGGCCCCAGAAGGGCGCCTTCCTCACCGCCGGACACCCCTGTACCAATGTAAAGCAGTCCCTTGCTCTCAACATATTTTGTGCGCCGTATAGTGTCGGGGAAATGCGAATTACCCCCTTCAATGATTATATCACCCTTGTCGAGCAGCGGGATGAGCAGCTCAATAAAGTCATCGACGGGCTGGCCGGCCTTGACCATGAGCATCACCTTTCTCGGCCGGTTGAGGCTGGCGACAAGCTCCTCAAGCGAGTAGGCGGGAATAAACTTCTTGCCTTTGCCCCGTCCGTTCACAAAATTCGTCACCTTCTCTGTCGTGCGGTTAAAAACAGCAACTGAGAAGCCCCTGCTCTCAATGTTCAGTACGAGGTTTTCTCCCATGACGGCGAGACCTATCAATCCTATATCAGCTTTCATCTTTGGAATTATTGAGTTATTGAATTATTGAGTTATTGAATTATGTGAAAACCAAGCTCGGAGAGTATCCGGGCTGCATCTTCATCATTTACCCTGACGCTAAACGAGCTGAATTCTCTTCTTTTCCGGTAATTATCGCGCAGGAACTCAAATTTCTCAGGTTTACTGCGGAAGAGATGATCATCCTCTTCGATGGGGTATGTATGTTTCACCGCTATTGCCACCAGGTCAGAAGAAGCATTTCTCGCCTCATGACTGCGGAGGTCAATGACAGGCTCGGCTGGTTGCGGCAGCGCACCGGGCTGCCAGTCTTTCAACGGAATATTCAGCGCTGCAGACACCTTTCTGACCGAGTTTATAGTTGCATTAGCCTTGCCGTCAACGGAATAACCTGCAATATGAGGTGTGGCGATGTCAGCAACCGCAATCAGTTTCCTGTCAGCCTCCGGCTCACCCTCCCAGACATCAAGCACTGTACCACCCAGGGCCTCTTTTTCAAGCGCCTTGCGCAGTGCCGTGTTGTCTACCACCTCACCGCGTGACGAGTTGATCACTATGCAGTCTCTTTTCAGCTGTTGCAGGTTCTGCCTGTTGATAAGGTAGTGTGTCCTGTCATGTCCCTGCATCGTCAACGGAACGTGCAACGTCAGAATATCAGATTCGGCAATCACTTTTTCAAGCGGAACAAAGTCCCTGAGCCCCTCTCGTCTTTTCCTCGGAGGATCATTCTGCAGCACCTTCATGCCTAAGGCCCTTGCGGCTTTCACAACCTTTGACCCGACGTTTCCAACACCCACTACTCCGAGTGTGAGTGAGCCAAGGCTAAAAGAATCCTTTGATGCAAGGTGGAACAGGGAGGTCACGATGTACTGCATCACCGATCCCGAGTTGCATCCCGGTGCGTTCACCCACATGATGTCCTCTGCATCGAGCCATCCGGTATCAAGATGATCAAATCCTATTGTTGCCGAGGCTACGATCTTTACCCGGCTCCCTTTCAGGAGCTGGCTGTTGCACTTTGTCCTTGTGCGCACGATCAGCGCATCGGCATCAGCCACCATAGCACTGTCAATGGCATGGCCCGGACTGTATATAACATCTGCCCAGGGCTCGAACACACCCTTTATGAACGGTATCTTTTCGTCAATGACAATCTTCATTGTTTCACTTCAGTGCTTTCCAGAGGCCGGTGGCCGGGTTGGGGATGAAATAAAATTCTTCACCGTCAGCCGTTGTGTTAAATCCAGTCTTAAGTTTCTGTGGGTCATACCTGGCCATCAGGGTGCTGACGTTCCCGAAGCTGTAACCGACAGATTCCACCTCCCCGCGGGTCAGATGCCCGGCGGCATAGGTGACCCTGAACCTGTTCTCAGGCGATCCGTGAATGAGATGAGCTGCTGCACTCAGGTTCTCCCTCAGGTCACTGTTTTCATTTACGAAAGTGAGGATCTCGGGAGTGGTCCTGTATCCGTATTTTCTAATAAGCCCGTCAATGGCAGGATCTTCGCCGAAGGTTCTCACGCCCGGGGCCAGCACAACAAGCTCTCCCTGATCGGCGATTGCCATCCGTGTGCGGTAAATGCTCTTGTTGCCAAGCCAGGTGCTTTTAAACTCCTCTGGATCAAGATATACAACCACCTTTTTCAACCTCTCCGGCAGTGTGATAAAATTGACCTCTCCCGAGAGCCGGGCTGCCTGTCTGAAACACTCAATATCGTCACCGATAAAGAGGCCGCGCATTCTCAGGACACCGTCGCCGTCAGGTGATACCACCGTAAGAATATAAAGAAGCGGCAGCTTTCCGGATGCTATCTCTGATGCTTTGTTGAGTACCGCCCTGACCGGATTGTCGACTGTTCCAAGAATATTCTCAATGCCGTGAACGGCGCCGATGAAGTGGCTCTTGTTAATGGCTTCGCTGCCGCCGCACCCGACGAACACATTCTTGTTATAGTTAGCCATGCCTGTCACCTCGTGGGGCACCACCTGACCGACAGAAATGATCAGGTCATGTTTCCCTGAAGCGAGCAACCTGTTGACCTGAACCGGGTAGTCATAGGTGAGTTTGCCGCCAGTGACCTCCGAGACAAACGATGAGGGTACCCTGCCCAGCTCTTCGATATCAGTCCTCCACCTGTGTTCCCTGAACAGCGATGCCGGAACAGTGCCATACATTTTAGTGATTTCGCTTTTTTCCATCGGCACATGTGTGCCAAGGGCAGGAAGAATATCTTTTACCTTCAGGTCAAGATGCTCCCAAAGTAACCCGGTGATCAGTCCCGCCCCAGAGTGAGCACGGGTTATATCCGGAGGAATGATCAGTATGCTCTTCCTGTCGCTGAAGAACTCCAGGGCAGTCCTGAGAGCTGTCCTGATGTCATCTTTCTTCAGGTCCCCATCGGGACTTCCTGTTGCACAATAGATCATCTGTTGCTGCTATTTACCATGAAGGTTTGTCTGGCAGTAGTTTCTGGAACTCGCTGATAAGCCTTTCCTGGTACTCCCCTTTATATGTGCCGGCAATGAACCTGTCAAGGGCTTCCTCGTAGAAGACCTTCCATGACCTGTTCTCGTGTCCGGGATTGACCGGGAAGAAGAGGGCTCCGTTCTCCCTGGCAGCCTTGAAGTCGCCGGGAGCATCACCGATCATCAGTATCTTATCGTCAGGGTATTTTCCTTTTGCGGCCATGGTTATGTGCTCGGTCTTTGTCCCGAGTTCCTGCCCGGCGATAGCCCTGACGTAACCGTTGATGCCATGTTCTTCCCACTCCCTGGCCAATGCCTCATGAGGCGTCTGTGAAACCACAATGGCATCAGCTAAAGTACTCAGCTTCTCTATCGATTTCCTGGCATAGGGAAAAGGAGGGGTGTTCCGAAGCCAGTATGCTATGTCATCGTTAACGGACAAAGTCCATTTCAGAACAGGGTCAAGCGAAGGATGAGGATTGTTCTTCACATACTCCTTGAAAGCAGGATTGCCAAGTTTAGTCTCTTTGCCTATCCACTCCCTGAGCGGCTCCATATCAGGAAGGCTGAAGCCTATCTCTTTTATCTCGGGTCGCTCAGCGAGAAGATCCATGACTTTTACAAGGGCAGGAAAACGATTGATGCCCCTGGTGACAGAGTAAAGGTTTACAAACTCCCATGTCTCCCGCACATATTTCGAGATGGCAAAGAGACCGAACAGCTTTACTGCATTGGGAATAAAAAACTCCTTCTGCTTCACCTCCATGGTGTCAAAGACGCATCCGTCAGAGTCAATGCCTATAAAAAATTCCTTTTCCGGTTTCAGTTCCTGTAAGACATTCATAATGCAAATTAAAGGTTAAAGGTTAAAGGTTAAAGGCTAAAGTATTGGTATTCATAAAACCAAAGTTATTTTCCCTGGGGTTTATAGGCAGGGAGTTTAGTGTCTGCAAAGACAAGCTTAAGCCTGGCAAATCTTTGTATACCGTTGATGACGGGTATGCTCACCCAGTCGTCGCCGATGAGAGGCCTTGCATATCTGACAAATTCGTCTGTCACATCGTACCGTGAGGGAGCTATCCACTCGAGAGGGAATGTTCTCTCAGAGAGGGCAACTTTCTCAAGCGGAACCTTGTCGTACCTGACATTATAGACAGGACCCCCGTTGCGGAGAATGGTCGCCATCCAGCCGTTACCGTCGTGCAAAGCGATTTCAACGGCTTTGCATCCAACATTGTAAGCTTCATCGAGGTCAGTCACTGAGGCGTAGATCATATTATGGCGCTGGTCAGTGCCGGGCACCTGTCCGCGCGCTGACCCAGCAGCCTTTAATCCTTTTGAGTTAAGATAGTTGACCACTGCCTGTTGCACTGTGAGCTGGCTGGAGCCGAACTGTGTGTGTCCGAAAGAATCCTTCTTCTCACCAATGTCTCCCACACTGAGTCCTTCGCTGACGATTACCATGCATCTGCCATCCTTCTGGAGCTGATCATTGACGTTATCAGCAATTTCTTCAAGTGTCACGCCTGATTCGGTCATATAAATCTGCAGGGGCATCTCCCTTTCCGGATCACCCAGCCGTGCCGCTGCGGGGATGTAGCCTATCTTTCTCCCCATGGCTTGCATCACAAGGACAGGGTCGGCAGGTGATGACCCCGCGTTCTCCTCATTGGCGTTCTGTATCATGCAGGCCCAATAGCGTGCAACCGAACCGTATCCAGGAGTGTGGTCAATGAGTTTGAACTCGCTGTCTCCGACGTCATTATCGATGGTCTTGGGCACGCCCACAGCAATAACGTCGAGTCCTTTCTGAGAGCACAGAGTGCTCACCTTCAGCGCGGTATGCTGTGAATCATTGCCCCCAATATAGAAGAAATAGCCTATGTCATGAGCTTTGAAAACCTCTGCAATACGGTCAAAGTCAAGCTGCTGGTTGTCCTTCAGCTTGTAGCGGCATGTACCAATACTTCCTGCAGCCGGGGTTGTTCTCAGCAGCCCGGTCTCGTAGCTATCCTGTGCCGACAGGTCAAGCAGTTCTTCTTTCAGCACACCCTCTATACCATGCCAGCCGCCGTATATTTTCCCGAAGCTTCCGGGGTAACCAAGGCATGAATCTATAATGCCCCTGAGAGTATTGTTAATGACAGGGGAGGGGCCTCCCGACTGAGCTATGATGACGTTTCGCTTCATTTAAAATTAACTAATCAGTTTAACAATGCAAGGCTATCACTGTTCAATTATACTCCGCTGTAGGCGCTGAATCCTCCGTCAATGGGTATGACCACTCCCGTGACAAAAGAAGAGATGTCAGACAGAAGATAGAGCATGGTACCCACCAGCTCTTCAGGCTCTGCATATCGGCCCATGGGGGTTGCGGCAATTATTTTTTTCCCGCGGGGTGTCATCTGACCGGTCTTTTCATCTGTCAGAAGGAACCGGTTCTGGTTTGTCAGGAGGAAGCCGGGAGCAATGGCATTCACGCGTACCCCTGACGGGGCAAAGTGCACGGCCAGCCACTGGGTGAAATTGTTTATCGCCGCCTTGGCTGCCGAGTACGCAGGGATCTTTGTAAGGGGTCTGAAAGCATTCATCGATGATATGTTCAGGACATTGCCCCTGCCTCTTCTTACCATCTCCTCGGTGAAGACCATTGTCGGCAGTACCGTTCCCTTGAAGTTCAGGTTAAAGACGCCGTCGAAGCCCGCAATGTCAAGTCCGAAAAAGGTAGTTGAAAGTTCCTTGTCACCGGCCATGATAAATTCCTTGCCGGTGGTTGCTGTCGGCTTGTTCCCTCCCGCGCAGTTAATCAGGATGTCTATTGTACCGAATGTTTTTATAATCTCATCCCTGGCTTTTACGAGTGATGCCTTATCGGTCACGTCAGCGCTCAGACCGGCAGCGCGACAGCCTGTAGCGGCCGATATGCTGTCAGCAGCTTCAACAGCCCTCTCTGCGCTTATGTCGAGTATGATAACTGTTATGCCTGCCTTACCCATTCCGCTGGCAAGAGCCTGTCCGATAATCCCTCCCCCGCCGGTGATGACGGCTACTTTTCCTTTAAGATCTGAGAAATCAGTCATTATCATTTGTGTTTCTATTCAATAACTATTGGTTTGTATGCCGGCACAAGAGCTTTCATTACCAGCCATCCGATAAGATAGGCTACTGCACAGATGCAGAAGATGATAAAGTAGCCGGCCCTTATGCCTTCAAATCCAAAGAACTGCATCGGTTCAGTAACATACTGCGCGCCTTTTGCAAGCAGTTCCTTTGTCATTACAGTTACCGCGCCATCTGCCATTGTTGACCCTGATGAGAAGTCAAATAAAACGCCGGATCCTTTATTGATAAGAAACGCCCCGATACCTCCGGCCATACCACCTATACCTGTGATAGAAGCGACAGCCGATTTAGGGAACATGTCACCGATAGTTGAGAAAAGGTTAGCTGACCATGCCTGGTGGGCAGCGCCTGCGATGCCAATAATTATTATCGGGAACCAGTAAGAGATGTGTCCCATCGGCTGGGCCAGCAGGGCCAGGAGCGGGAAGAATGCAAAGATCAGCATGGCACGCATCCGGCCTGCATAGGGGTTCATTCCCAGTTTGTCAACGAAGTACCTTGGAAGCCAGCCTCCGATGATTGACAGCATGACTATTGCATAAAGCACAAATATCAGCAGCTTGGCCATTGTCGTATCAGATGTAAGTCCGTATACATCACTCAGATAGGCAGGTGTCCAGAACAGATAGAACCACCATACGCCGTCAGTCATAAATTTGCCGAAAGCAAAGGCCCAGGTCTGTTTGTGTCTGAAGCACTCCTTAAATGACATTTTCTTCTCAATCTTCTCAACGTTATTATTTGCCCTGGTCTCAGCTATGGTGTCCTGGTTGATGTAATCAAGTTCAGCTTTATTCACCCTGGGATGGACGTTGGGCTTCTTATACATGAATATCCAGAATCCCATCCAGATAAAACCAATAACACCGATAACAATAAAAGCCATTTCCCATCCGTATTTGGCAGCGATCACGGGTATTGATATCGGGGCGATCAGGGCGCCGACCTGTGCTCCTGAGTTAAAGATACTGGTTGAGAAAGCGCGGTCCTTCTTGGGAAAAAACTCAGCTGTGGTTTTAATTGCTGCCGGAAAGTTGCCTGCCTCACCAAGAGCCAGAACGAAGCGCGCAAAGATGAATAATGTCACGCTCACAGATGTTATCATCCCGATATCATCAACCTTACCGATGATGGACCTGGCTTCTTCAAATCCCACAAACCACCTGCCGGCTATGATGCCGGAAGTAGCTATCCCGCAGAAAGCATGCAGGACGGCGCCTGCTGACCAGATGCCTATCGCCCAGAGAAATCCCTTTTTCGTGTCGATCCAGTCAACGAACCGGCCTGCAAAGAGCAGGCAGACAGCATAGAAAATCGAGAAAAGGCCGGTAATGGTTCCGTAATCATTGTTTGTCCAGTGAAACTCCGGGGCAATAAAATCCTTCCACGTGAGCGACAGGACCTGGCGGTCCATGTAGTTGATCGCAACGGTAAAAAACAACAATGAACAGATGACCCACCTGTAATTTGTCATTTTCCCTTCTGTTGTATTTACGGACATAGTTTTATTTAAGTTTCTTAATTATAGCTAAAGTAGTCCTGACCTCTTTTGTCAGTGTTGGCCAGTCGCCTGCCCTGACGATCTTGTCAGTTATCAGTGTTGTTCCCATGCCGACGCATGTCACACCGGCATTGAACCACTGTCTCAGGCTTTCTTCCGAGGGTTCGACACCACCTGTGGGCATGATGCTGGTCCAGGGGCACGGGCCCTTGACGGCCTTGACGAAGGCTGGGCCGCCGACCGCTGGTCCGGGGAATATTTTGACTATCTCAGCGCCGAGCTCTTCAGCCTCAGAGATCTCTGTCACTGTTCCGCATCCCGGTATCCACATCACTTTTCGCCTGTTGCAAACCCTCGCTATCTCAGGATTAAGGAATGGAGAAACGATAAAGTCAGCACCCATCTGCATAAAGACAGCTGCAGTAGGGGCGTCGGCTACTGATCCGATACCGATCATGAGTCCAGGATATTTGTCATTTGCCCATTTCTTCACTTCTGCGAATACCTCATGCGCAAAATCACCTCTGTTGGCAAACTCGAAGACCTTAATTCCGCCCTCGTGACACGCTGTGATAACCTCCTTGCAGAGACCGGCATCATGGTTATAAAAGAGAGGAACGAGGCCTGTCTCAGCCATCGCGAGCGCCACTTCTATACGTGTAAACTTGGCCATATTGTATAATCTGTATGTTATGATTTCAGAAACCGAAATAGTTCTTTGCGTTGTAGTACGAGATATTTTCAACCATCATGCTGATGGTACTGAATTCCGAAGCAGGCATCTTCCCCTTCTCGATATCGTCACCGATCAGGTTGCACAAAACACGGCGGAAGTATTCATGGCGCGGATAGGAAATAAAGCTCCTTGAGTTTGTGAGCATGCCCACGAACCTGCTCAGCAGCCCCATCAGCGACAGGCTGTTCAGCTGATTAATAATACCTGTCTCCTGGTCGAGGAACCACCATCCTGATCCGAACTGTATCTTGCCGGCGACACTGCCATCCTGAAAGTTACCGGTCATGGTTGCAATAAGTTCATTATCACGGGGATTGAGGTTGTAGAGGATAGTCTTTGCCAGCTTGCCCTCGATATCCAGGCTGTCAAGGAACCGTGACAGACTTCTGGCAACTGTGAAATCGCCTATCGAGTCAAACCCGGTATCCGGACCCGAGGGTGTTGAGCAAACGGCTGTTGTTATTGCGGATGGCCCCGTAGTGGAACTGCTGTGTCCATCCTTTCTCCCAGTCCATGAGAGCCATCTCATATAGCATTGCCGACTTGAACTTTGTTACCTCATCCAGAGAAAGATTGCGGCCTGATATCACTTTCCTGAATATGACATCAATATCCCTTTCAGTATAGTCGTCAGCGTAGAACTGTTCAATGCCATGGTCACTGAGCTTGCATCCCGCATCGGCGAAGAACTGATGCCTGACCCTTAGCGCTTCGATAAGGTTATCGAAGCTTTTAATGTCAACGCCTGACACATCAGAGAGCTTCGAAATATAATTCTTGTAAGGTTCAGGGTCGTCCACCGCCATTGCCTTGTCAGGCCTCCAGGCTGGCAGTACCCTGATTTCAAATCCTTCTTTCTTCAGGGCGAGATGATGTTCGAGGGAATCTGCGGGGTCATCAGTGGTACAGATCACCTCCACATTGAATTTCTTCATCAGGCCGCGGGCGGAATAACCAGGTTGCTGCAGGAGTGCCGTACATTCCTCCCAGATTTCCGGGGCAGTGGCCGGGTTAAGAATTTTATTCACTCCGAAGACCCTCTGTAGCTCGAGATGGGTCCATGAATAGAGCGGATTACGCATTGTATACGGCACTGTCTCTGCCCAGCGGTCATATTTCTCGCGGAAGGTTGTCTCTTTACCTGTGACGAATTTTTCATCAATACCGTTAGCCCTCATAGCCCTCCATTTGTAATGGTCACCCTCAAGCCACAGTTGTCCGAGATCGGAAAACCGTCTGTCAGCAGCAATAGATTCAGGGCTGATATGACAGTGATAGTCAATTATAGGCAGAGCTTTTGAATGGTCATGATAAAGTCTTTTTGCAGTATCAGTCTGCAGCAGGAAATCATCGTGTATAAATTCTCTCATAAGCGGCAGTTTAGATGCATTTTAATGATTAAAGAGAGGAATGATGTGACGGTCATAGATGTTCTCTCTCACACAGCCTGCGATCACATCAGCATTTGATTCAAGTGCATCGGTATAAACGGTGCCGAGTTCTGAGGCCACCTTGTACCCGACATGAATCAACTGGCGGAACCCTGGATTGTAAGAAGGATTGCCCGGGACATGTCTGAGAGTGTCAGCATACTTTTCACTGCTCCATCCATCGACCTCACCGGGAAGGGGCAGCAGTTCAGGCCTGATGTCAATGACAGTGGCATAGGGAGCGCAGAGCTCTTCCCTTCTCTCGTACGCATTCCGGTAAATAAGCCTGGCTATCTCAAGTCCTCTTCCGCCGGCGACAGCCAGTCCTATGACCTCCTCCAGCCATGTCGTCCCGGCGGTCTTGAGATGAAGTCCGCAGTCATGTTTTCTGATAACAGAACCAATAATGGGGTAGATTGAAAACTTATCACTGCCGGAGTGCACACTAAGCTTAAGAGAATGCGGGCAGTCCGAATTTTGCGACTGCATAGCTGATGACCAGGATATCCTCTTCAAACTCTTTCCCGAAACGGACAGGGTCACCCTCGTAATCAACACCCTTGTTGAACCTCCCGGTGAACTTCGGGGCGATAGTTTGCACGGGTACTTTGAGATCAGCAAGCCCTTTGAGAATGAAGAGCATGTCAAGGGGCTTCTGCGGCTCATCTACCTCGTCCATCGAGACCTCGGTAATAAAAGTCCCTGCGCCTTTTACTGAGGCGATATGATTATAAATTGCAGATGCCTGGTTCATTGCAAAGAGAAATTTCTCAGCGAAGCTCCTGAGGTAGTTCTCCGTAACGGTGAAGTGGTCAGCGATACCTGGTATGGCCAGCATGCCGCAGAACGACCTGTGGCTCTCAACAAAGCCCTCGATGTCAGTGCCGGAGGCCTTCTTCCCGATATAATCCGCAACGTCAAGGGTAAAAAAGTCAGAGTTTTCTATGAAACGCCCCACTGTTGAAAGATTAATGTGATCAGCATCAACAAAATACGGACCTTCATAATTGAGAGCCCGGACTGCGGAATCAGCCTCGGCACGCGTGTCAGAGGGTTCGGAATGCACAATATTATGTTCCCTGTTGGACTTGTTCCAGACGGGGGTGATCTTTATTCCGAGGGTATCAGATGCTTTCATAAGGGCTTCAAGCTGAGCTTTTCCCTGGTGAAGGAACCTGTCACCGACTCCAAATGAATATTTGCCTGTCTCTTTCATTGCGATATTGATTATGATCTTCTGCTGTGTCGAAAAATAGCAATAAAAAACTAAATTAGAGCTTTAAATACTTATTAATTGAGCTGTCATGAAGAAGTTTCTTTTCGTCATTATACTTACGTTTCCAACGATTCTTATCCTCAGTCAGGAGAGGCGCATAGTGGTTGCTGCAGACGGCACCGGTGAATTCACCTCGGTGCAGGAAGCTGTCAACTCCATCAGGGCGTATATGTCTGACACCACTTTCATGTTCATCAAAAACGGAACATATCGTGAAAAGGTGGTCATACCATCGTGGGTAACCAATCTCTTCATGAAGGGCGAGAGCGTTGAGAATACAATCATTACCTGGAATGACCATGCCAATATACGCAATATGGGCACATTCAGAACATATACAATCTGGATCCTGGGCGCAGGCTTCATCGCTGAGGATATCACCTTCGAGAATAATGCCGAGATGCTCGGACAGGCCGTGGCGGTGCATGTCGACGGCGACCGTGCTGTGTTCCGCAGATGCAGGTTGCTCGGCAATCAGGACACCCTTCTTACTGCTAACCAGGAAAGCAGACAATACTATGAAGAGTGTTATATCGAGGGCACCACTGATTTTATCTTTGGTCCGGCTACAGCCTGGTTTGAGAAGTGTCATATTCACAGCAAGAAGAATTCTTATGTTACGGCAGCCTCCACTGTCGAAGGACATGAGTACGGCTACATCTTTAACCGCTGCACGCTCACTGCCGCAGAGGGCATCACGAAGGTCTACCTCGGCAGGCCATGGCGCCCGTTTGCTGCGACGCTCTTTCTCAACTGCGAGCTGGGCAGTCATATAGTTCCCGAGGGGTGGCATAACTGGGACAAACCTTCCAATGAGCAGACTGCCAGGTATGCAGAATACTCCAGCACTGGTCCGGGAGCCAACCCTGCCGGCCGTGTCAGCTGGAGCCGCCAGCTCAGTCGCAGGGAGGTCAAAACATATACTGTTGCGAAGGTCTTTGCCCGTCATGACGGATGGACCCCTGTAAAATAACACCTTATTGTCTGACCTTCTCTCCGTTGATATATACGTTCTTCAAGCTTCACACGCTCCGCGCCTGTGATTGATGTGCCTTGTTCCACACCGCTGAAGGTACAGTCCTTCAGGGTTATATCTGAAATGTTCACCGAATTGTCAAGCCCTTCAATAAAAATACCGTATTTGCTCTTGTTCGAGGTTACATTCTCAAGTGTGACATTTCTTACAACAGGAGGAAAGTTCCTCACGCAAGGCTCTCTGGGTTCATATTTTAGAGTGACGTGAAGTACTGCCTCAGAGCATATTCCTACTTTGACATTCCTCACGTTTATGTTCTCTATTATTCCTCCCCGGCACTCAGAAGTCTTTATCCTGATGACCCTCAGCAAATCCGGGCTGTCCATCTCGCAGTCCTCCACGAAAAGATTTGAGAAGCCACCGGATATCTCGCTGCCAATGACTACACCTCCATGGCCTGCTGCCATACGGCACTCGCGCACAATAATATTACGTGACGGAATATTCCATCTCCTGCCGTCATTGTTTCGTCCTGACTTAATTGCAATGCAGTCATCGCCCGTATCGAAGAAGCAGTTCTCTAATCAGAACATTATTGCATGACTCCGGGTCGCAGCCGTCGGAGTTGGGTCCGGCGCTTCTGATGGTCACACCGCGCAAGATAAGACTTTCTGTTCTCACGGGGTGTATGACCCAGAATGGCGAGTTTTTAAGTGTCAGATCTTCAATCAGTGCACCGGTGCAATTCATGAAGTTAATCAGCTGAGGTCTCAGGGCCCCTTCGAGGCCGAACCGGCGGTTCCTCCGCCGGCGTCTGGTTCTGTTCGTATCCAAGCAACAGAGGCCTGCCGGAGAGCTTCTGCGAGTTCATCCCTTCTTTCCAGCCATAATCAGGATTACCGTTCATCCACCACCATATCTCATTCGAGGCCTGTCCGTCAACGGTACCTTTTCCTGTCAGTGCAATATTGGAAGCATCGATGGCGTAGATGAGAGGGTGGATATTATAACAGTCCATACCCTCCCAGCGTGTAAGCACGGCAGGCAGATACTGTTCATAATCAGTTGAAAAGAGAAGGGTAGCCTTCTCTGCAATGTGAAGGTTAACATTGCTCAGCAGGGTTACCGGCCCGGTCGTCCAGTCTCCTCGGAGGAACGAGAACTACTCCGCCGCCTTCATCGTGACATTTAAGAATTGCGGCTTTGATGGCTTCCGTATTGAGGAAGGATGTGTCATCCGCAACCGCACCGAAGTCGACGATGTTAAAAGTATCAGCCGGAAATGACGTCTTTACTATCGCGTTCTCAATCTCTGCAGACATCTTCCAGGTGTCACTGCCTGTGCAGGAGCACATGGCGGTGATAAGCAGAAGGCTGAGGGACAGGGTAATCCTTTTCATAGATTGATAGTCTGTGTTTTGCCGGAAACATTCCGGGTGAGTAACAGGTATCTTGTCTGGTAATGCATATGTGTCGATAATGAGAATAAGTCTAAGATTTGGATGGATATGAATTCCCAATATCAAAGTTAGTCCTGTCATTTACCTGAGAGGTACACTTTTTTACCAAAAGGGTGGATATTTTGGCCCGGGAAGAAAAAGAAGTGAAAGCTGTAAAAAGCTTATTCTGAAAGCTTTTCGTATTCGAGGCTGGCCATTATGAAAGGTCCGACACCTTTCGGATCGTTGTCGCGTATCACTTCGCCAATGTAATATTCAAATGACCCGTCACGGTATGGATCGCCTCCGAGACCGGCCACACCGCATATCCTGGTCATTGTCACCAGGCCGTCGCTGTCGACGGTTATGAAGTTATCAATCAGTCCGTTATAGGCTTTTTTTGCATATGAAAGATACCTGGCATCGAGGTAGCCTTTTCTCACTCCTTTTAATATTGAATAGGTGAACATTGCCGTGCACGAGGTCTCGATATAGTTACCGGTCTCACCGGAACGGTCAAGCACCTGGTACCATCCGCCTGTCTCGCGGGTCCTGTATCTCTGACAGTTTCTCAATCATACCCTGCAGTATGGTGATCAGTTCGCCCCGTCGGGGCTGGTCTTCAGGAATATAATCCAAGAGCATCAACGATTGCCATGGAGAACCAACCCATGGCGCGGCCCCATGCATGCGGAGCCTGACCGGTAATGCTGTCGGCCCACGGCATTTTCTTTGAAGCATCAAAGGCATGCCTGTAAAGTCCTGTGGCAGGGTCATAGGTATGCCTGGCCACGATCAGGAACTGATTGATCACATCCTGGAACTCTTCCGGCCGGTTGTACCTGGCAGCATATTCGGCATAGAACGGCGCACCCATATACAGGCCGTCGAGCCACATCTGGTCAGGATAAACCTTTTTATGCCAGAAACCGCCCTCCGGTATCCTTGGCTGTGAATCAAGCTGTTCCTTCAGGGTTTGAATGACCTTCTCATATCTCGGATCTTTCGTACGGTCAAACAACGGAAAAAACATCTTTCCGGGATTGATCTGGTCCAGATTGTAATTCTCCTTTTTATATTTATAGATGTCGCCGTTCTCATCAATCAGAGAGTCGGCATAACCTTTGGCATAATTGTAATACCGCTCGTCACCGGTTGCCTCATTGAGCCTCATGAATGCAAGACCCATCAGTCCCTGGGTGTAATTCCACTTCTTTTCAGTGACAAAATCGACCATCCAGATTGACGGGTTTCTCACCATCTCTGATTCTGCCATCCGTACTGACCACAGTGGAGAACTCAGTCCCTTTGGCTCTTGCGGTCCGAGTGCTTGCCGCATGATGCCAGGATCATCATGGCTGTCAGGAAAGTTAATGTTGCTGCATGTTACTGTTTTCATGACTGATCTGGTTATTTTCGGTTACTTCACGGATTGCTTTTATCTTGCATGCTTATCCCTGTATTCTGTCGGTGTCAGCCCAAAGCGCTTCTTAAAAATGCGTGAGAAATAGTGGGGATCGTTGCAACCGACCATATATGTCACCTGTGAGATTGTATATTCACCTGATTCAATGAGCTGTGCTGCTCTCTTCACCCTTACCTCCCTGATGAACTCGACAGGAGCGAGGCCTGTCAGGCTCTTGAGCTTCTTGAAGAAGACCGACCTGCCGATGCCGATACCGTGAAACGAAGCTCCTCTACTGTAAGGGCCGAGTTGCTGATATTCTTTTCCATGACTTCCATGACCTTTTTCATGAGCTTGTCATCATAAGGCTCTACGCAGGAGCAGAAGGATTGACCTCAAAAGTTTTTAATGGTCCTTCCGGACGGTAATCGGCAAGGTTTGACATGAAAACCTCCTGCAATTTCTTACGCTGGCTCAGTATGCTTTCGATTTTTGCTCTCAGGTATGTCGAGCTGAAAGGCTTTGTAATAAAGTCATCAGCACCGGTTTTGAGAGCTTCCACCTGCGTGTCAAGATCAGTTTTGGCAGTGAGCACCACTACGGGTATATGTGAAGTGGTGACCTCCTCCCTGATACGGCGTGCCATTTCCAGGCCGTCCATCACCGGCATCATAAGATCAGTGATGATAATGTCAGGCAGCTGGCTTCGGGCGATCTCGAAGCCTTCGCTGCCATTGCCTGCTTCAATAACATGGAAGCTGTCAGACAGAATTATTTTGAGAAAGCTTCTCAGTTCTTCATTGTCTTCCACAAAAAGCAGCACCGGTTCGTCATCCTCCTTGCCCTCGTCGTCATCCGTCCTCTTCGCCTTCCGGTGTGTCAGCAATGGTGACATGGTTGAGAGCGGATTCTGTCCGTCGGTGACAACGAACTCTGTGCTATTGTCAAAGTGCGAGAAACCAAGTTTAAAAACAATCCGGAAGGTAGCGCCCTTGCCCTCCTCGCTTTCTGCCGTCATCACAGCCTGGTGCAGCTCAGCCAGTTCCTTGCTGAGCGAGAGGCCTATGCCTGTGCCGGGCTGAATAGACATCGTTTCCTTGTCATCGCTGTCGAACCGCATGAAGAGATTCTTCATCTTCTCCTTTGACAGTCCAGTACCCTGGTCAGCCACTGTAGAGTTCAAGAGTGTCATTGTCCTTTTTTGTGGTGACGGTTACCTTTTTGCCCCTGGGAGTGAATTTAAGGGCATTGGTTATCAGGTTAAACGCGATCTTTTCAATCTTATCCTTGTCCGCCCAGATTGTCTGGCCATCAGTCTGATCAATGACCTCAAAAAGTATACCCCTGTCTTCGGCCAGCTTGCGGAAGTCAGAGCAGATGCCGGAAATGTATTCGCCAAGCCGGAATTCCTCGATCTTAAGACGCATTTTTTTATTCTGGGCTTTCCTGAAGTCGAGTATCTGGTTCACCAGCCGCAGCATCCTTTCAGTGTTGCTCTGAACCAGTGTGAGCTGGTCTTTTATTTCAGGCTCAAGCCTGTTGTTCTTCAGAATATTTGCTACCGGTGACGAGATGAGGGTCAGAGGCGTCCTGAGCTCATGTGAGATATCAGTGAAAAACTTAAGCTTGAGATTTGTTATCAGCTTTTCGACCTCGACCTTGTGGCGCAGCTTGTAAAAAGTAAGGATTATGTAGATGGCCAGCGCTATCAGTCCCGTGACTACTACATGCCAGCAGTATTTTGGCCAGGACGGTTTCCCAGAATGATGGATTTACAGTAATTCTTATATTACGCTGATTGTCAACCCAGATCCCGTCTGAGTTTGTCGATCTGACCCTGAAAAGGTACTCTCCGGGTTCAAGATTGGTATAGGAGGCAGTCCTCTGCCCGCGCTCAATTGACCAGTCCTGGTCAACACCTTCGAGCATATGAGCATACTGTATATTTTTCGGATTGCGGTAGTCGAGGGCTGAGTATTCAATATTGAGACTCTTTTGCCTGGGAGTGAGTTCAATGTTCCATTCACCGTCAGTTGTACCGGGTTTGCCGGGAGACATTTCGGAGGAATGAATGTCTCTACCTGATACTGTCACACGTGTGAACACCAGCGGGGGAACATAGTCCGTCTTTCCTGACCTGAAGGGGATTAAAAAGATAGATGCCGTTATCAAAGCCGAACAATATTTCATTGTCTGATGTTCGTAACCCGGTGGCTTCGGAGAAGTAACTTTTTTCCACCCCGCTCTGGTCACTGTATATCTCAAAAGATTCGTCCTCTTTATGGAATTTCAGGATGCCTCTTTCGCTGCTGAGCCAGAGATTGCCGCTGAGGTCATCGACAATGCTGAGTATCACATCGTCCGGGGCTCCCCTGCTGACCGTATAAGATTTGAATGCCGGTTTTTTGCCTTCAGAGACCGGGCTTATCACCCTGTTCAGTCCACCGCCGAAAGTCGCGACATAAACCTCACTGTCAGGCGCACAGTAAATATAATACACGTCATTATTAGCCAGGCTTGTTTCATCTTCAGGGTCAAAAAAGCAGGAAGTGAACCTGATGTCAGAGGGATCGATGAATCCCTGGTCAAAGATTACCAGCCCGCTGGTTGTTCCTACCCATATGTGGTTACGGAGATCTGCAGTGATGTATCTTACGCGCTTATGATTGGCATAAGGGTAATCTTTAAGCAGGTTGAATGAGTTAATGAACCTGATCCCTTCTTTGCCTTCCTCCATGTAGTTCAGTCCGCCGTTGAAGGTACCCACCCAGATCCTCCCTGAGGGGTCTTCAAACACTGAATATACATTGTCATGGCTCAGACTGAACGGATCAGCCGTGTTGTGCCTGTAATTGGTTATGCGGTATCGGTCCGGCGGGCCCTGGCCAAGTGGCTCAAGCCTGAAGAGTCCGCTGCCTTTTGATCCCATCCAGATAATCCCCCTGCTGTCCTGAGTGATTGCATAAACCAGCGCTTTGAAGGGCGGACCTGACACAAAGGTGCCGTTTTCTCTCAGGTAGCCGGCGACGTTTTTGTCATGGTCATACAGATATACAGTTCCGTCCCTGGTAGCTGCCCAGAGGTAACGGTTTCTGTCTTCAAAGACAGCCCTTACCTCATTTTCCGAATGTGTTGAAGGAGCCTGCCTGGGGCTCAGCACACTGAACTGGTTGGGGAAAAAGGAAACCTTTTCTATACCCCGCTGGATGGTGCACATCCAGAGATTGCCCTGGTGATCTGCCGATGGCAGAGTGAATGAGGTTGGGAAAGCGCCGGTCAGCACTGCCCGGTTCATTGAAGAAGTACTCAAGCCTCTGCTCTGCACGGTTGTACAGGGCAAACCCTCCGCCGCGCGGATAAACCCACAGATTGTCGTTTATATCTTCAAAGATTGCGAAGCTGGGCAGCAGAACAAAAGGGTTTGTGGGATCGACCTTCATCCTGAAGTGTTTCATGGTGCCGTTTAAAGGATCGAAATGCAGCACTCCGTCTGCCGATGTCTCGAGCCATACTTCGCCATACCTGTCAAGGTATGCTGAAATCATCCTGTCTGAAGGCATGACAGGGTTGCTGCCGGTTTCATAATGTTTCTTCTCGCCGGTAAGCGGATTGTAAACAAAAAAACCGTCACCGGACGTGAGTATTATGAGCTCCTTCGGGTTCAAAGGCTTAATTGCGATGATATCAGATCTGACGCCAAGGCTGAGGAGTTCCGTCACCCCGGTTTTTTTACTGATTATTCTCAGCGCTTCCGCCTGATGCACCAAACCATATCCTGTTCGTCAAACTCATGTACACAGAAAAAGGAGGTTGGCTTCTGCCCTTCGTCATCTGAGGAGACCTTTTCAGGTTGCTCTTTATCCTCCTGCAGCCGGAAGAGCCCGTTGCCGGCAAGTATCCAGACACTTTTAAGGCTGTCGCGATAGATGAGGTTAACCCTGCCGGCGGATGATGAATCGTTGCTGAAGGCAAACCGGTCAAGTCTTATAATCGGGTGATGAGGGGTATGAGATGACCCTTATGCAGCTGCCTGCTTCGGTGGACATCCATGTCTCGCCGTCACCGAAGTGAAAGATCTGGTTGACCGGTGAGTAGTTTTCAGATCCGCCGGAACTGATCTCGTTGAAGCTGATGAACTCTTCAGTGTGCGTATTCATACGGTGAACCTCACCGTCATTGTTCATCATCCAGAGATACCCGAGGTCATCTTCCGTTATCCGGTCGACACGGTTATTTTTTAACGCATAGGTGGAATTAAACCCTGATTTGTACACTTTAAAACCGTAACCGTCGAAGCGGTTAAGACCGTCAAATGTGCCGAACCACATAAGTCCGTCGCGGTCCTGATGCATTGCCAGAACTACACCTTCCGACAGTCCGTCACTGACCGAGTAGTGTGTAAAAGCGCACTTGGGCTGACTGTAGCCTTCGTGAAAGTGTTGCTCCACACAAGAGAACAACCAGCGCTGCTGCTCTGACTGACGGTCGCATGGAGGGTTATACTATTTCCACTGCAGCGGGGAGCTGATTTTTTGTGCGAAGGCGTTCAGATAGTCTGTCCATGCCTCGTCAGTCTCAAATCCCCACTTGCTCCAGCCAGCCCCCGTATAATAGGAGAGAGGAGTGCCCGGAGTGTATTTTGTAACAATGAGCAGATGATCATTCTTTTCCTGGCGCGACACAACCGGGGTTGTAAGCAACAGTGCCGACATAGGTTATGCCGCCTTCACCACCGTCGAGGCGATAGGCGATAGCTCCGCTCTCCGGGGCCGGTGACAGGGGAGAGCCTTCCTCCCGTTTGACTATGCCTGCTGCAACAGCGAACTCTTCGCTTAATCCGGCATACTCCTCGGTAACCTTTGTCAGCTGGCTGCCGGCATCGAGCGAAATGGTACGTGTCTCTGAGACCATTACCCCGTTGACCAGGAAGGGAGGATATTTCAGCCTGAATGCAATGCGAAGCGGTCCGTTGTCAAGGGTCTCATAACTCTCAAAGTTTATTCCCAGCCAGAGAGAATCATTGACATACGGAGCCATGGCCCCAGCACCCAGGGTGCGTCCAACCTTATAACAGTCACAGCCTTCACCGTTGTCATCATGATAAGTGTTCTTGCCGGAGAGATAGTCGGCGTACCACCTGTCAATAACCATCTTGTCCGTTCTCTTGATCCACACATCGATGCCGTTGCTGGGACCATCCTTGGCTATAAGCGCAGGGCCGTAGATACGGAATGCTATACGGTCATTCTCCCAGGCATAGTCATCCATTCGTTCAGGCACAAACCGGCCGAAAGCTTTGGTTTCATACTGACCCCGGACACCTTCACCGATATAATACACAGCGTCGGAGTCAGCTTTTACTTCCGGCTGGAAAATCAGTGACTGCGGTTCTGTTTAGCCCGTTATAGATTATCTGCGAGGGTACTTCATTACCTTTTGTATCTGTTACAATGATTACATCAGGAGCAAGGTCACTGGTCCACGACAGTATAAACGTAAACGGAATTTCAACTGTCTCGCCTGACCTGTCGACGGCCAGGGGATTGGTGACAGTGATCTTCAGGCGGTCGTTACCGCACCCGCATATAATAATCGCGATTGCCAGAATAAATGATGCTTTCTTCATAGTTGTCCTTTTAAATTATTTGGGTTGCTTGCCGATGTATGCGAGTATCCCTCCGTCAACATATAGGATATGTCCGTTCACGAAGTCGGAGGCTTTCGAAGCGAGGAAGACAACCGGTCCCCTCAGGTCATCCGGTGTACCCCATCTTGCAGCGGGAGTGCGTCCGATGATGAATGAGTTGAAGGGATGGCCTTCGGTGCGGAGAGGCTCTGTCTGTGGCGTTGCTATATAACCCGGGCCGATGCCGTTAACCTGGATATTGTACCCGGCCCATTCACAGGCCAGGTTTTTTGTCAGCATCTTCAGGCCGCCTTTCGCTGAGGCATAGGCAGAGACCGTCTCACGGCCCAGCTCGCTCATCATCGAGCAGATATTGATGATCTTGCCGCCGCCCTTCCTGATCATGCCGGGAGCGACAGCCTTGGACATAATGAATGGTCCGGTGAGATCGATGTCAATGACCTGGCGGTATTCCGCCACATCCATCTCAAGGGCGGGTATCCTTCTGATGATACCCGGCATTATTGACCAGGATGTCTATTACGCCGACCTCCTGTGTGATCTTTTCGATGTGAGCAATGACTTCCTTTTCATCAGTGACATCAAAAAGGTAACCGTGAGCTGTAATTCCGTCAATGGCATACTCTTCAAGAGCGGTCTGAATTTTTTCGGGAACACGGTCGTTGAAGACAATGATTGCTCCGGCGTGCGCAAGAGCTTTTGCCATCGCCATCCCGATACCGTATGATGCGCCCGTGACAAGCGCAATTTTTCCGTTAAGAGTAAAAAGATCTTTATTCATAGTGTTTTACTTGTGAATTTCTGATCAGGTCACCTGAGATCGGTCTGCCTGAAGAAGTCCTGGTCGCCGTAATCGAGGTTCTCTCCTCCCATTCCCCATATGAATGTATAGTTTGATGTTGCAGTAGCGGCATGGATTGACCACTGGGGTGAGATAACCGCCTCATTGTTCTTCATCCAGATATGCCGTGTCTCGGTGGGTTCTCCCATGAAATGGCATATTGCATTGCCGTCGGGTACCTCGAAATAGAAATAGACCTCCATTCTGCGGCCATGAGTGTGCGGTGGCATTGTGTTCCATACGCTGCCGGGCATCAGCTCTGTCATACCCATCTGCAGCTGACAACTCTCAAGCACCTGGCTCACTATCATCTTATTGATAATCCTGTGATTGGCTGCTTCCATGGTTCCCAGCTCCGCGATAACGGCATCGTTTTTTGTGACCTTTTTATCGGGGTAGTTGCGATGCGCCGGAGTGGAGTTGAAATAGAACAGGGCAGGATGGTTTTTATCATCGCTTTCAAAGATCACATTCCTGTCGCCGCTGCCAATATAGAGGGCTTCCTTGAAGTCAAGGCTGAAGGTTTTGTCGCCGGCCTTTACACTGCCTTTTCCGCCGACGTTAAAGATCCCCAGCTCACGTCGGTGCAGGAAGAACGATGCCTTTACCTCTTCCACCGGTTCAAGTTTAAGGGTCTCGCCGACAGGTTTTGCACCACCGGCAACCATGCGGTCATAGAGGGTGTAGACCATTGTTACCTCATTATCAACGAACAGGGGCTGCACAAGATGTTCTCTCCTTAAACGACTTGTATCCCAGTGTTTTACATCATCAGGATGAGCCGCGTACCTGACTTCAATATTGGTTTTCATAAATAGGATGTTGGTTAATACAAAAGTCGCTTAAAATAAGCAAAAAAAGTTGGAGGATTTGGGTAAAAGGATGGATAAATTAGCTCAGAGCATGGAGCTCAAGGAACAATAGAACAATAGAACATTTGAACAAATGAACATTTGCCTCCTTCGTCAAGACTTCGGAGGCCGAAGGAACGAACAAATCAAGAAATCAGAACCGATACAATCGGCAGTCTAAAATTGCGGATAAGCATGGAAGACTGAACCGATAACCGATATCAGACAACCGACAACCTAAGACTTTAAGACTTTAGACTTTCGACTTTCAGACTTCACCTATAGGTACTTCCTGTCCTCATCCGGGATGTCAAAATACTTATCATATTTCCCGGCGTCAGGGCCCTGCTCTTCGAGGCCGGTCTCACTTAGCTTGTAAGTGCACTTTTCACCTGCAATGTTCGAAAAATAAATGTCGGACTCTTTACCAGTCTCATCTCTCAGAATAATTCTCACCAGGTGAGGGTATTTCGCACTGTTGAGCTGCGAGTGACAGATTGGACAGTTGAACAGGTACTCCGCACCATCTTCCATCCCGAAGGAAGGATGTGTGGTATTGGTGTAGTTTCCCAGCTCGGGATTGAGATAGACCAATCCTCTTTTGGTACTGTTGATCTTTGTGGCAGAGATAATTATCGAAGTCTTAACATTCAGAACTCCTCTGCATGCCTTGCATAAAAATTCAACTGCCATTTTATACCTCCTTTTTATTTATTAGTTCAATAATCCTGTTACCGGCATCACGTACAATGTAGGATAAATTTTCACCAAATCCAACTTTTTCAGGCTGAATTGCCAGAATTAATATCTCATTCCTGAAAAATTCCGATAGTCTTTTAAGTGAAATATTATGTGTATTGAATGTCATATCATGCACTCGGTCTACCGGTATAAGTTCATAACTCCCCGCAGGCTTCCTGATATCAACACAGTCGATCAGCACAAGCACATCATATTCCACTGAGTTGATCTTTCCGATATAATTCTCGATGCTGACTTCAGCCGTGATAACTTTAACGGTGTCACTTTCTTTTAAACGGGTACTAATATAGACACCTATTCCGTCATCCTGCCTGAGAAGGTTGCCTATACCAACGAAGAGGATCTTACGGTCTTTGAATGTCAGCAGTTCAGTAAGCCTGTCAGACACCTTTGAAGAGATACTTGACTGTTATCTGCCGCAGGCAGTTGGGACAAATGATATTAAACATATCCTTTCGCTGAAGGGTATCCTTTATCTCCGCGGAGAGATCCTGTCCCTCAGCAAGCTTCAGCTTACGGTTGAGAATACTAAGGTTCAGTATTGAGGCAAATGCTTTGGGACCAAGCTTCCGGTGCATAAATTAAGGTGCTCAACTGTTGTTATCACTGCACCACAGCTCTCGCAGACAAGCAGTTCTTTTTCCTGGTACTCGACAATGGTTTTTCTGTCGAATGCTGCCATATCATAAATGGTATCAGAGAGCTTGACGCCCTTGCCGGTTATACAGTGTTCCTGGCACTGGCCGCAGAAGATACACTTGCCGTAGTCTCTTCTGATGGTACGTATCTTTTTCTCCTTATCGTCAGTGAAGGTTATAGCCAGAGGAGGACAGACATTGGCGCAAGTCTCGCATCCCACGCAGTTTGCATCATCGACAACCGGCTTCCCTCTGAAATCCTTGAACGGGACATGTTCCACGGCCGGGAATTTTGATGTGTATGCCGGAGTGACCAGTGATATCACTGCCTCTTTCAGCTCTCTCAGTTTTGGGTACCTCATTTCACAGCCTCCCTGTAGTCATCCCTGACAGTCTTATCGCCCATTTTGGTTCCGAAATGGTACGCTCCCCTGACGAGTGCATGTGCTGCCACGGTTGCAGTGAAAAAGAGAACCGGTATAGCCACCAGGGCTTTTAATCCTCCGCCCCCGAAGCCGAAGTGGAAGAGAACACCCAGAAGGATACTGCAGCAGCCCAGTGTTACGCATTTGGTTGCTGCCTGCAGCCTGTTGTACATATCGGGAAGTCTTAACAGACCTATGCACCCGAAGATGTTAAAGAGCACTCCTATCGATATTAAGATTATGGTAGCCATATCATTCATTCAGTTTTTTGCCGCTGAGGTATTTTGCCAGAGTCAGCGTTCCGATGAAGCTCAGTATGATCCATGCAATCCCGATATCCAGAATAAAATCCTTTATCAGTCTCAATTGAGATGATGGCGCAGATGCCCACAACGAGTATCCCGAAGATATCGATGCCTACCATCCTGTCAGGGATTGTGGGACCTCTTATGATCCGGTAGAGACAGGCAGCTAGCGAGGGCTATCTGTATGTAAAGCAATATGCTCAGGAAATCGTTCATTCTGCAAATTTTTTAATGTATTCTTCAAATCGTCCGGTGATCATCTTTGTATAAACTGCCGGGTCTTCGGACCGGACATAGATCCAGTGAACATAAATAGTCATCACCTATTATGTCAACGGTAATTGTTCCGGGGGTCATTGTTATTGAATTAGCCAGCAACGTCTTTGCAAACCCAGATCTGAGCGAAGTCTTAATCTTCACTATCCCTGGTCTGATAGGCATTGCCGGGTGCAATACGCGGTAGGCAACATCGAAGTTGGCTTTGATGCATGCCCAGATGAAGGTGATCAGGTAGACAACGAACCAGAAATAGCGTCTCGGCTGAAGGAACTTATAGACATTATGGAAGTAGTACCTGCCGAAGATAGCTGAAGTGATCAGTGAGGCAACAGCTCCGACAGCAAAATTCGCCACGGTGAATTTGAAGGTTATCAGAAGCCAGAAGATCAGCGATAATATAAATACTGTCACGTATCTCATATCACATACCCGTTATCTGTGAGGAATATTTCATTTGATCCATCAGGATGTCAGTTGCAGGCGACAGTATCGTCTCACGCACGCCCGGAATGGCAAGAACGCTCAGGAGCAGACAGATGACAGCCAGTATTATCATGCTTGCCAGCATCGGTACAGGCACCTCCTTTATGTCTGATTTCAGTTCTCCCTGCTCCTTGTTATAAAAGGCATAACGCTGGAACTTCATGAATGATGCCAGGGTAATGATGCTCACCAGCGGCAGCCAGTTGCAGCGAGGAAATAAAAGTGACCCATCACAGCTGCAACTATTATGATCAGCTTGCTGAAGAATCCGTTAAACGGAGGGATCCCTGAAATTGCCAGCGATGCTGCAAATGATGTAGCAGAGGTGACAGGCATGCTCTTTGCCAGTCCTCCCATCTCTCTCAGATCACGTGTCCCGATAGAATATTCAATTGCGCCCGCATTGAGAAAGAGCAGTCCCTTAAAAGCAGCATGGTTAAGAAGATGGAAAATGCCGCCGGAAATGGCCAGGGCAGCTACTTCGCTCCTTAATCCTCTCGAAATGAGTAACATGCCAATGCCGACTGACATTACGACATAGCCCATCTGGCTGATGCTGTGATATGCCAGCAGCCGTTTTATGTCCCACTGTCCGATTGCCAGAAATACTCCAACGACCATCGAGAGGGTGCCAAGAGTAGTTATCACAATAGCCATCCCTTCAGTTATCTCAAACATGTTGAAGAAGAGGCGTATGATAACATAAATGCCAATCGCTTTGATGAGCACACCCGAGAGCATTGCCGAGATCGGAGACGGGGCTGACGAATGGGCATCAGGAAGCCATGCATGGAAAGGTATCATGGCGGCCTTGAGACCAAAACCGCTCAGCAGAAGTATCTGGACGAGAAGATAGTAACGTGCATCATGACCTTCACTGAATGCCGACTCTGATGTCAGCGATGTTAAGTGTTTTGGCTTTCCAGTAAATAAATCCTATTGCAAAAAGTATCAGGAAAGAGGCAATGGCTCCAAGAACCTGGTATTTCAAGCGTTGCCTCAAGCTCATTCTTTTCAACCCCGAACGCGACAAGGGCATAAGATGATATCGTGGAGATCTCGAGGAAAACGAAGATATTAAATATGTCACCGCTGAGCACCACGCCATTCATGCCTGCGATCATGAGGCAGAAGAGGGCGTAGAAATAATTCCCGGAGGTATATCTCGCCATATAAGAGATCGAATAGATGACAGACATGAGGCCGATACAACTTATGACGCACAAAAGGAGTGCGGAGAAACCGTCGAGGACGAGATAGATACCAATCGGGACGCTGTTCACAGCCTCCCATCCGCCAACCTTGTAAACCGATACTGTTTCACCTGTCGTAAAAAGTGACCAGAAGCTGATGAAGGCGAGAAAGAGCAGAACTGCAGTGGCCAAGTACTTGCTGATGTGGGTGGTGAACCTGCCCAGGATCATTGTCAGGAATGCTCCGGCTAACGGTACGGCCACGAAAAACGGTATCAGCGAATTCATCATTTACCCTTTTAAGTTCTTTATCTGCCTGATGTCAAAGGTTCCGTATTTTCTGTAGATCCTGATGATCACCGCCATCAGCATAGCAGTTGTGGCAAGGCCGATAACGATGGCTGTCAGCACTAATGCCTGCGGCAGGGGATCAACATAGACCCTGACCGGATCAGCCGGATCGACGATGGGGGCCACACCTCCGTCGATATAGCCGATCAGAGCCAGGAAGAGAAAGCTGCTGAACTCCATTATCGACAGTGAGATAGCTATCTTGATCAGGTTTCTCCTGGTTATCACTCCGTAGAGGCCCGTAAGGAACAGTATAAAGCACATAAGGTATACAGTCATCGCAGTACCTCCTCTTTGAATATAATCAGTGCCAGAAAAATTGTAAGGATGGAAGCGGCTACCTCTATTCCGACAAAAATGTTATAGAGAGGAAGAAAGCCGGCGCTTATCAGTGTACCTGGCGTACCGTGAGGGAGCCAGTTGGCGAAGAACGCGTTTACCCCAACCAGAAGACCTGTCAGAGCAAGAAGGAGGAATACGAGGATGGAGAGGTTTTCATACAGGGTCGAACCGGATTCCTCCCTGATCAGGTTCAGGAAATCGCTGCCATTGGACAGGATGAGAAGGATGAATGAACCGGCAAGGATCACGCCTCCCGCAAATCCTCCCCCGGGCGTAAGATGCCCGTGAACGATGATATATATACCATACAGGAATATTATCCCGGCGATCAGCTGCGTCGTCTTTTTTACTATGATTGTCATTCCCTTCATCCGGCTCAATTCTTAATTCTTAATTCTTAATTCTTAATTCTTAATTACCTCATCTCTTGCCTTTAATCCTCAAAATTGTCAGCACGCCAAGTACTGCCGTAACCAGCACCGTTGCCTCCCCGAGCGTATCGTATCCCCTGAAGTCAAAGACAACACCCGTGACGAGGTTGGTGCTGCCTGTCTTTTCGACCGCCCCGTTAACGTATGCATCAGCCATCCTCAGTGAACCCTGACCGAAATGATCAAGAGGCGCAGATGCTGTTTTCATGAACCAGAACAGTATCAGCAGCATCAGAACGGCAGTCCCCGCAGTGACCCACCCCTGCGTGTCAAGCTTGCCGTAAGCCTCAACGCGGGAGCTGTCAAGGACCACTGCCACCATAAGAATGAGTGTAATGGTCTCGACAACTATCTGCACAATTGCCAGGTCAGGTGCCTTCAGCAGCAGGAAACAGATGACGAGGCTGTACCCTACTATGCCTCCGGTAATCACTGCTGAGAGAATATCTTTGGCGTGAATGGCGTAGATGGCACCCAGTATCATAAATCCCACTATAATCGATAATGCCAGTTCCATTATTATTTATTGTATCACATCATTATCAGCAACATGATTATCAACCCGGCACAAACCCAGATGACGTAAGCGGGCAGTATACCGGTATGAGCATTGCTCAGTTTTCCGCTGAACCAAAAGACAGCATGTTTGGAAAGATCGTAGATGTCAAATGCCTTCTCTTCGGCTCTCTTATAAACACGTGAGAAAAACCTGAATTCAGTGAACGTCTTATAGAACTCAGTAGCAGGAAATGCTGTCCTGTCCTGCATCTTCTCACCGCCGATGAAGCTGTCTTCCGTTCTGAATTTCTTTTTCCCGGTTGCCAGGTAAACAAGGAATCCAACGATAATAGAAATCAGGACAAGGAGCGAGACAAAAGACGAATTCCACAGGCCGCTGAAAGCGAAGGTGCCTGTCACCGGCATCAAAAGTCCCGGCACGATCCAGCCCGTGGCGAACACTCCGCATATGATACAAAATAGTGCCAGGACTGCCATCGGTAAGCCACATCAGCACAGGGACTTCCTTTATCTTGCTGAATGCAGGTTCTTCTCTGCCCAGGAAGATGCCGCCAATGAATTTGATAAAGCTGGCGAGGGTCAGGGCTGAGCCAAGGACGGCCAGGCCGAGCCATACAATCCACAGGCTGCTGGCGATGCCTTCCCCTGCACCCAGGTCGATGATCCCCTGGTAGATCATCCATTTTGAAGCAAAACCGTTAAAGGGAGGAACCCCTGAGATTGACATGGCAAAGATCAGTGAGGCAAAGAAGGTGACAGGCATAGCTTTTGAAAGACCTCCCAGCTCACTTATATCGCTCTTTCCTGTCTGGCGCTCTACTGCTCCCGTACTGAGGAAGAGGCCGCTCTTATAGATAGCGTTATTGATCATATGAAAGAGACCTGCGGCAATGCCAATTACTGAACCGAGGCCAAAGCCCAGGATCATATAACCTACCTGTGAAACAGCATGATAGCCCAGCAGTCGTTTGCAGTTGTGCTGCATCAGTGCCATCAGGACCGCCGTGATGATTGTAATCACTCCAATGATGAGCAGACAGGAGTTTCATTCCCTCGCCCATGATAAAAAGGTCTGAGGTTATCCTGGCCAGGAAATAGATCCCCAGCAGCTTGTCGAGAGATGCCGGCAGCAGAGCTGATGATGAGGCCGGAGCGTTCTGAGAGTAATCGGGTACCCATGAGTGGAACGGGAAAGCGCCGGCCTTGGTGAAGCTGCCGACCAGAAGCGCAAGAAATGCTGTGACATTAAGTATATTATCTGTTCCCAGCGATATGCTGTTCATGCTCAGCGAGTCTGTCAGCCTCCATAAAATAGCAATCCCGACAATCATAACTGTGTCTGAGGCGCCGATCAGGATCATTGTTTTCTTTGCAGCTGCTGAGCTCTCGTCGTCCTTCCCCGGGATCAGTTTGTAAAGGGTGATGCCAAGCATACCCCAGAAGATGAGGAAGAACAGCAGGTTGTCAGAGAGCACGGCACCATAGGAACATCCCAGGGTGATCATGAACCATGGATAATAGTTGCTGATCTTCACTGATCTGTTGTATACGAGAGAGTAGAGAAGGATAAGAACCGTAATAATACTAATGAACAGGATGATCAGCTTGCTAAGTCCGTCAACGGTAAAAGTCAGAGAATAGCCCGCCTCCTGTAACAGGTCATTGTTAAAGATGGCTATGCAACCTTTTCTGATAGCCTCCCCCTGAACAGTCATCTGTGAGGCTGCTGAAAAGAGTGATATGGAAAGATATCCGGTCACCAGGCTTACAGCCAGTGCCAGTGTCCCCTTCAAAGTGAGGAATCTGTCAGGTACAAGAAATAATAGTACTCCCGCTGCAAGAGGCAGCGTCATCAACAGCTGCAGGATCATGCATACTGAGGGCTGGGCGAATATGGTAAGAGGCTCATTCATGACCGGCACCTTTTTTCCTGATTTCTGCAGTTCTCCTGAGTGAGTGTTCGATCAGTTCATTGGCATTGAGTATTCTTCTGCCTGAAGAGAGGTCATAGGCAGCCGCCATTCTCTCGGTGCAGCAGTAACATGGGTCAACTGCCGCGAGGGTGATAGTTGCATCGGCAATTGTCTGTCCGATGCAGGACTTTTTGAATGTAGCAATATTTACATAGCTCGGGGCACGTATCTTGTGTCTTGCCGGTGAGTTGGAACCATCGGAGACAACAAAGTGAAACACCTCGCCTCTGGGGGCTTCTGCCCGGCCTGCACCTATCCCCTCAGGTATCTCTGTAACCTTGATATTGATATCTCCCTCTTTTGTTTTCTCAAGCCCGTCAAGACATTGTTCGATTATAGAAGCTGACTCATACATCTCAAGCAGTCTTACTTCAGCCTTGGCAAAGACATCGCCACCTTCGGCTGTGATCACTTTCCAGTTTACAAGCGGATAGGCAGCATACGGGTCATCCTTCCTGACATCGATAGCTACTCCTGAAGCCCTGGCAGTAGGGCCTACGGCAGCATAGTCAATGATATCCTGACGTGTGAGTATTCCCACACCTTTTGTTCTGGCATGTATGACCGGGTCATCCATTACGGCTCCGGCAAGCAGGTCTGTCTTCTTACGGACCTCAGCCAGAACTTTTCTTATTACGGATATCTTGCTGTTCTCAATGTCCCGTCTCACGCCTCCCACCTTGAACATGGCATAGCTGTTACGGTTTCCGGTAATCATTTCAAAGAGATCGAGAACAGGCTCACGGTACTTCCAGGCCCACATGAAGACCGTATTGTAACCCAGGAAATGCCCTGCCAGACCAACCCAGAGAAGGTGGCTGTGGATGCGTTCCAGCTCGCCGATGATTGACCTGATGTATTTAGCCCTGTCTGTGACTTCAATACCTGCGATCTCTTCCACCGCGTTGGCAAAAGCAAAGGGATGCGATGTCGAGCAGATACCGCATATACGTTCCACGAGGAAGAATACCTGGTCATAGGTCTTGGACTCACTGAGTTTTTCAATACCCCGGTGGTTGTAACCTGTCTCCCACTTGATGTCTTTAACTATCTCCCCGTCACAGTATAGCTTGAAGAGTTCAGGTTCTTCCTGCAGGGGGTGGTAGGGACCTATCGGTATGAGTGTTTTTCTGCTCATCTATCTGAACTCCTTTCTGTAAGGATAAACGCCCTCCGCCCAGTTGCCTTCCGAGAGAAGCTTCTCCTGGTTCGGGTGATGGAGAAAATCGATCCCGAAGAGCTCATGCATCTCTCTCTCAATCCAGTTTGAAGCGCTGAACATGTTAGAGAGTGATTCGATACGGGGATTTTCCTTATCCAGAATTACAAGCAGGCTGAGTATCAGTCCCGCAGCGTCAAAACTGAAGTGATAATATATCTCAAAACCTTTCCGGGTGTGCAGGGCCGAGGCTATTATGAACCTGTAGCCTTCACTCCTGTACAGGTATGAGGCCACCTCGGTAATGCTGCCCGGCCTGATCGTAACAACACCGCGGCTGGGTTTGTCCTGGCTTATGGCAACAACTTCATCGTAGAACTTTACCGATATATTTTTTATGGTTTCCTCTGCCTTCATGGTGGTTTCACTATTTTTTCCCTGCCAGTTTTACTATTGCTGCTATTATTGCCTCGGGTTTCGGAGGGCAACCCGGAATATAAGCATCTACAGGGATGATGGCATCAACAGGGCCGGCGAAGGTGATACCTTCGGCAAAGATGCCGCCGGTGCAGCCGCAGGCGCCGATTGCAACCACCAGAAGCGGTTTCGGAGCCTGGTGATAGAGCTCAAGAAGCCTGTCCTTGTCCCGTTTGTTTATTGATCCGTTGACAAGTAATACATCCGCATGTCTGATGCTGCCAACCAGCAGGATGCCAAACCGTTCCAGATCATGTCTCGGGGTAAGGCAGTCAAGGATCTCAATATCACAGTTATTGCACGATGCTCCACCGAAGTGAAAGACCCAGAGAGATTTCCTGAAACAATAATCCTTGAACCCCACGGTATCAGTTTTATAATCCGAATGCGATCAACACCAAAGCAACCACTACAACCAGGTTCATCCAGACCAGGAAAAAGCCGGATGCCTGTTTTATCTTCACTCTCGGGTTTGTATTCTTTATAAGTACAAGAAGCAGTACCACGCCGAGAATTTTAAGAACAGCCCAGACAATATTAATGCCCGGGTTCATACCATTCATCAGGAGTGCGACAAGCAAAGCCGGCAAAGTGAACAGCATAATGTATTTTGCCAGTTTGATCATCGCATAGGGAGGACCAGAATATTCAATGTATATACCTGAAGCCAGTTCTGCCTCTGCTTCGGGCATGTCAAAGGGCACCATACCCAACTTGGCCTGGATGCAGAAGATGCCGGCAATAAAGAGCAGGACTCCTGAAATGCTGCCAATAAACGGATGGCCTGCCTGCTGTGTTTCTATTACAGTATTCAGGTCAAAGTGCTGCCCGCTCTTCATTATGACAGCTGCTATAAAAAGGAGAAAGGTAAGTTCATAGCTGATGATCAGTTTCATCTCACGCGATCCGCCGACAGCTGCAAGCGGATTGCCGGAGGCCAGTGATCCAAGAATATAGGAGAAGGAGGGGAGCGTCAGAAGGTAAAAGATTACCAGCAGATCGCCACTGAAGCCGGTATTTATTTTAAAAACGGGAAGAAGGATAAATACACCGGCCATGGTTGCTCCGAACACAGCCAGCAGCGGGGCCAGGAGGAAGACAAAACGGGAGCCGTGCTTTGGCAGTATTGTCTCCTTGACAAGAAGCAGTTTAAAGAAATCATAGAAAGGCTGAAGCAGGGGCGGCCCTTTGCGGAACTGTACCCTGGCGGATATCTTCCTGTCGAACCACGAAAGGAAAGCTCCGGCAACCGCCAGGAAGAGCAGCCCGGGAAATATGAAAAAATAGAAGAGATTAACCGCCATATCTTTTCTCTTTACTCTTTTTCAGTGGTATATATGTACTCCCTGATAAGCACCTTATCATTCAGCTTATAAATATTCTCCCCGGGTTTCTCCTTTCCGTCAGTGAGCATAGCTGTTCCCGGAGGGCACGCAGCAATAAACTTTTTAACCTGTTCATCATCACACAGATTATAGAAAAGATCCCTGTTGCGGTGGTGTTTAAAAAAGTCGGTCATCATCGTGCCGAATGGGCAGATGGTGACGCACGACTTACATGAAACGCACAGGTTGGTATGTCGCATTATCACACCGTCTTTATCCTTCTCAAGGGCTTCCGTGGGGCAGACGGTGATGCACGGGGCATCTTCACACCTTCGGCAGGTGAACCTGAAGGAAGCAAGCTCACGTATGGTCTTGAGGCCGTTAGTGTTCACGGTGTTGTAGCAGAGGGCCTCAGGTAGCTCCAGTGACGGGTTTTCCGTCATGGCAGCCCTCAGTTTTATCATATCTATCAACACCTTCATAAATGATCTGCTTTTATACGTTAAGCTGGTTCATAAGCTGGAACCGGGTGTCACTGAGCCTGTGAGAGATAGTCTGGGCGATTTTCGACATTGTCTTAAATCCAAAGTCGCAATCCTTCTCAATCTCAGCGTTCAGCTTCCTGGCATCAATGGCGATCACCTTTGCGGGTGTGACGGCCATTACCCATGCGGTTGAGATATAGGGAGGGAATATGGCAGACCATGAGAAGAGCTGACCTTCCTCAATTGTTCCGAGATGGATCCTTTTATCCTTAGGCAGGCTGATGCCAAGCGACAGTGATCCCTGCAGCAGAACATAAATCTCCGTCAGTTCATCATACTGTTCAAAGATTATCTCCTTCACTTTAAACTCTTTGACAGAAGAGACCGCGGCTATCTTCTGAAGTTGTTCCCCGGTGTATTTCTCAAAGAATTTTATCTTTTTAAAATCTGTGTCTTCCATTTTCATGATTTTTTTAATTAAATCACTTCCAGATTTCAGGATTATGCTTGATTTCTTTATAGGTGAA
This sequence comes from uncultured Bacteroidales bacterium, assembly GCA_963732575.1. Lineage (GTDB taxonomy): Bacteria > Bacteroidota > Bacteroidia > Bacteroidales > VadinHA17 > SR-FBR-E99. Next base: position 157,811 of record CAVTAA010000010.1, on the reverse strand, counting down.
CACTGGGCCGTCTTTGCAGACGAAGAATTCACCCATCATGCAGTGGCCGCATTTACCCAGTCCGCACGACATGTTCTTTTCCATTGAGAGGTATATCTGGTCATCACGGTAGCCCATTTCCAGGAGCCTTATTGTTCCGAATTTCATCATGACCGGCGGGCCGCAGACCACGGCAACTGAGTTCTCTATCTTAACATTTACCTTGCCGAGCAATGTGGTTGCAACACCTACAGGACCGTCCCAGCCTTCCTCTGACATGTCAACGGTACGGTAGGCTTCGAACTTTTCAATGCTGTTGAGCCTGCTGAAAAGAGGTTTATATATGCAGTCGGTAGGAGTTTTGGATCCATAGCAGAGGATCACTTTCTCAAGGTCATCTTTCATGTGCTCAAGCGCGAAGAGCAGTGACCGTATCGGCGCCAGACCGCATCCTCCGCCAAGGATAAGGACTTCCCTGCCTTCAAAATTACTGACAGGGTAACCTCTGCCGTAAGGGCCCCTGATGCCCATTACAGCTCCGGGCTTGAGCTGATGCATAATGTTTGTGACATACCCTGTCTTCATCACCGTGACCTCAAGCTTGTCGGTGACCAGGGGAGATGATGAGGGTGTGAAGGGCGCTTCCCCAACGCCGTCAACGGAAAGCTCGATGAACTGGCCGGTGCTGAAAATGAACTCCCTCTCCGGGATAAGCACAAATGTCTTGATCAGCGGAGATTCTTCGATAACCTCCTCAAGTCTTGCCCTTAATGGCTTATATATATTAATTGTATCCGCCATAAAGCCTGTCAGGTGAGTTCCATGAACAGTTCATTCTTGTTTATTTTACCTATGCACGCCTCTATGCACCTTCCGCAGCCTGTGCAAGCTACTGAGTTGAATTTCTGTGGTTTCCAGACATACTTGCACATATACCTGTTTTTGAAGCGATGCGGAAGCTCAAAGAGAGCGTCCTCACCTCCGGCAACACGCTCAAAGCCCGGATATTGACAAGCATCCATCTGTTTCACCTTTTCGAAGTCGGGTTTATCTATAAGAAGGAAGCAGCTGCATGTGGGACAGATGGTTGTGCAAGCACCGCAGGAAACGCATTTTCGGGCATATTTAATCCATATATCATTTCCGGCCTTCTGCACGATCTGTCCTGTAGTCTGGTAATCAGGCAGCCCTTTGTTAGCGGCGGCCAGTGATGCCTCCACCGACTGATGTTTCTGCTCTATGAATGAAATGCGGCTGCCCTCAACCTGCTGCTGAGGTGTAAACTTTGCGGCAAGCTCCCTGCCCCTTTCACTGATTACACGCAGAAAGATGTCATCATTTTCAACAGCAATGGCAAGATCTGCATTTTCGATGGAATAGGGTTTCACTCCATAGGTGAGACAATGACAATGATCATTTGTCGAGAAGCAATCAGAGGATATCAGTATGGTGCTGGCTCGGCGGTTCCTGTAAAAGGGGTCGGTAAATGTCTTGTCAAGGTATATTTCATCAAGCAATCTGAGAGCCTCTATGTCACAGTTCGGAGCACCGATAATAATCCTGATCTTCCCGCTCTCCCTAACTGCTGTAACATTTTCCCTGACGGGAAGGAAGAAATTCTTTAACGGAGTTGCAGGTTTGGGTGTGTTATATAAAATATGATCAGCCTCATCAAGCCTGAATGGCTCATAATCAAGGCTGAATTCATTCTTCACCGGAACAAAAATGTCATACGACGAAAGCAATTTTTCCAGTGAACTGTGCCAATCTTCTTTTCTGATGTTTATATAATACATTTTATGTGAGAAGATTCACAGATAAATTTACACCCATACCCAACGCAAGTCAAATTTTATTTTTACCGATCTGGCTTAAAAATTTTAAACAAATTGTAATATTCATTGAATCAGTTATATAAAATTAATTTATGTGATTTACGAAAGTTAGTTTATATTGCATGGAGAACCGGATGATAATGTTTTAATGTGAAACAATTCACAAAATACAATATCAGGAACAGTCTGAGGCGGATATTTCTTTATCACGGATTGCTGGTCAGGCTGAATACTATGGGTGTCACCAGGGTCTTCTCTCATACAATTGCACGTGAGACCGGGGTTACTCCCGAACAGGTGAGGAAAGACTTCTCAGAATATGGCATCAGGGGCAACAGGAAGGGAGGTTACGCAACAGAAGCGTTGTTACGGGATATGGATTCTCTCTTTAACAGGGATAAGATCAGTAATGTGGTGCTCATCGGGATGGGAAACCTGGGATTGGCACTTTCCAGGTATGGGCGGTTTGCACAGCGCGGAATAAACATCGTTGCCACATTTGACATTGATCCTTTCAAACAGAAGATCAGGTCAGACACCAACGTCTTTCCCATGGACCGCCTTAAGGAGATTGTTAACAGGTTCAGGGTCAGTGTTGCCATCGTCACTGTTCCGGAGATATCAGCCCAGGAGGTTTGCAATGAACTTATTGAGACCGGGATCAGGGGTATTGTCAATTTCTCACCGGTTTTGCTTAAGGTGCCGGGTGATACTGTGGTGAATAACGTCAACCTCAGCGATGAAATAGAAAGCGTTATCTGGTCTGTACATAAAAAGGCAAAGACAGAGTCAACCTAATAATAGCTGACATTAAAACAGGATATGAGATATCGATCAGAGGCCTGGTGCAGGGAGTTGGGTTTCGTCCCTTCATCTGCAGGCTTGCTGCCAGGCACGATCTGTCAGGTGAAGTAATCAACAGGACAGATGGTGTTGGAGTGATCATTGAATGTGACCGCAAGTCAGCAGAGCTTTTTGTAAGCGATATCCGGATCCTGGCTCCGCAGGCAGCCGATATTAAGTCCATAGAGATAAAGAGAAAAATGATTGCCGGCTACGGTACTTTCAGCATTACTGCAAGCAAAGACACAGATGCCAGCATCACCGAGGTGAGTCCGGATATAGCGGTCTGCAAAGAATGCCTGGCTGATCTTGATTCTGATCCGGAGCGTATAGATTATCCATTCGTTAACTGTACTGCCTGTGGACCCCGGTTCACTATTGTAAAATCTCTGCCGTACGACCGTGACAATACTACGATGGAACCATTCAGTATGTGTCTCCGGTGTGCAGCAGAGTATCATGATATCCTTGACAGGCGGTTCCACGCCCAGCCTGTGGCATGCAACAGCTGCGGGCCTGAGTATTTCATGAATGAAAACGGCCACAGGGTTAAAGGTATAAGCCAGATCCTGCAGACGATTGCTGACCGGTTTAAGACCGGGAAAAGCGTTGCCATCAAATCACTTGGCGGATATAACCTGATGTGCGATGCCCTGAATGAGGAAGCAGTCCAGACCCTGCGACAGAGAAAGCAGCGTGACCGGAAACCTTTTGCCGTAATGTTCAGGGATATTTCAGCAGCCAGAGAGTACTGCATCGCAGGGGAGGAGGAGGAAGCTGCCCTTACTTCGTGGCGCAGGCCTATACTTATCATGAAACAACTGAAGGCGCTCGCACCATCAGTGAACAGCGGTTTGGATACCATCGGGGCAATGCTTCCGTATATGCCTCTGCATTATATGCTGTTCAGAGTAATTGACTCACCCGCTGTGGTACTAACCAGCGGTAACCTGTCTGATGAACCGATAATTACCGGTGACGACCGCGCAATACAGGATCTCATGCCAGTGACAGGATTTGTTGTCAGTTATAACCGGGAGATACACAACAGGGTCGATGACTCCGTAATCCGGATCATCAATCACAACACAAGCATTATACGCCGTTCAAGAGGATTTGTGCCCCGGCCCGTAGACCTCATAGTGATGCGGAGGGAATATTTGCTGCGGGTGCTGAGCAAAAGAACAGTTTCTGTATCGGGAAAGGCAGGCAGGCTTTCATGAGCCAATACCTGGGCGACATAAAAAATGTGGCAACCTATGATTTCTACACTGAAACCTTCAGTCTGTTCTCTTCTCTCTTCAGGTTCAATCCATCATCTCTTGTGTGCGATATGCACCCCGATTACCTGTCGGGAAAGTTTGCCGAAACACTGGCTGAGGAAAAGGGACTCCCGCTCATCAGGGTTCAGCATCATCATGCTCATGCTGTCTCTGTTATGGCTGAGCATGGCATTACCGACAAAGTCATCGGGGTAATTATGGATGGCACAGGATACGGCACCGACGGAAATATATGGGGAAGCGAATTCATGATAGTAACTCCGGGGGATTTTAAGAGGTATACTCACTTTGACTATGTAATGATGCCCGGTGGTGACGCTGCCGTTGAAGAACCATGGCGGATGGCGATGTCATGCCTTTTCAAATATATGGGCAGTGATTACGACTTTCAGAAATTAAAGCTTTTTCAGACGGTGGATGAGAATAAATTGTCTGTTGTAAAGGATATGCTGATCAGCGGCATCAATACTCCTCTTACTTCAGGCGCTGGTCGTATCTTTGATGCTGTCTCGGCACTCCTGCTCCTCTGCCCTGGGACAGCATTCGATTCAGAAGCGCCGATGCGCCTTGAATCTGCAGTAAGTCCCGGGAGGGATGACTTTTATCCATTCACTATTGCAGATACCGTCTCATTGGGTGAGATGTTCCGCGCAATTGTGAAAGAGCTTAAATATATGGGTGCCTCCCGTATCGCAGCAAAATTCCACAATACAATCGCAAGGATAATCCTTCATGTCTGTCTTGAGATAAGAAAAGAGACAGGGCTCAATTCGGTTGTATTGTCCGGAGGAGTATTTCAGAATAAGTACCTGCTTGAGAAATCTTTGTATCTTTTAACCGTGAACAGGTTCAAAGTGTATACGAATAATCAGGTTCCCTCAAATGACGGTGGGATCTCTCTCGGGCAGCTTTTAATAGCTGCAGAAAGGAGAGGGTTATGTGCCTGAGTGTCCCGGCAAAAGTTGTCTCTGTCAACGGAGATATGGCTGATGTCTCCGTCGGAGGTGCAATTTTCAGTGCAGGACTTCAGATGGTAGAAAACGTGGGAGTGGGTGATTATGTACTTCTTCATGCAGGCTTTGCCATTGAGAAGCTGAATGAGGAGGATGCGCTTGAGACATTGCGCCTGCTGAAGGAGATAGATGACATAATGACTGAATGATCCGGCGATGAAATATGTTGATGAGTTCAGGGAGAGGAAGCTGATAATGCACCTGGCTGACCAGCTCAACCGGTCGGCAACCGGTGATTACACGTTCATGGAAGTATGCGGAGGCCATACAGCCGCCATACACCGTTTTGGCATACCTTCCCTTCTGCCTCCGGGCATCAGGCTCATCTCCGGCCCGGGATGCCCGGTGTGTGTTACTGCATCATCATATATCGATAAGCTGATTGCTCTCTCTTTCATCAGCGGGGTTACTGTCGCCACCTTCGGCGACCTGATGCGTGTACCGGGCACAGAACGATCACTCTCTGATGCACGTGCGGATGGGGCTGACATAAGGGTAGTGCTTTCAGCTTATGAGGCGCTGGAGATTGCACGGTCACATCATGATCTGAAGGTTGTCTTTCCGGCTATAGGCTTCGAGACCACCGCACCAGGCACGGCCGTTACGGTGCAGCAGGCCGCTGCGGAAGGCACAGAAAACTTCTTCATTCTGAATGCCCATAAGGTTATGCCGCCTGCAATGGAGGAAATAATTAAGGGTGGATCGAAAATTGACGGCTTCATCTGCCCCGGCCATGTCTCGGTGATCACAGGCTCATCAGCCTTTGAATTCATACCGCATAAATATAAACTCGGGTGCGTGATTACAGGTTTTGAACCAACCGATATCCTTTCTGCCATCCTTATGCTCATCAGGCAGGTCAACCGCCATAATCCTGAAGTGGAGATACAATACAACAGGGCAGTGACCCGCACGGGAAACTTAAAGGCACAGAAGTATATGAATGAAGTTTTCGAGCCGTGTGATGTCGCGTGGAGAGGATTGGGAGTTATTGCCTCAGGCGGGCTGAAGCTGAAGGAGAAATATTCAGGTTATGATGCGGACGCTGCATTCAATATAGAGGTAGTTCATAATGAGCCTGATACGGAATGCATCTGCGGGGATATTCTAAGAGGAATACGGACCCCTGAAGAGTGCACTCTGTACGCATCAGTCTGCACGCCTGACCATCCGTCGGGAGCATGCATGGTATCAGATGAGGGAGCGTGTAACACCTGTTACAAATATCACGTTCATGAATGAAAAGATAGACTTAAGTCATGGCAGCGGAGGCAGGCAGACTCATGATCTTATCCGAAATGTTTTTGCAAAGCACTTCGGTACGAAGGAGCCGATGACAGATTCGGCGTTGCTTGCCGTTCCGTCCGAAATGATTGCATTAACAACTGATTCGTACGTGGTAAATCCGGTCTTCTTTCCCGGAGGGAATATCGGAAAGCTGGCCATATGCGGTACAGTAAATGATCTGGCAGTTTCAGGTGCCGATCCGGAATACATTGCCGCCTCTTTTATTATTGAAGAAGGTTTCGAAATAAGTGAGCTCGATAAGATAGCTGCATCAATGGCTGAAGAGGCTGATGCTGCAGGAGTTAGAATAGTGACTGGCGACACCAAGGTTGTCGAAAAGGGGCATTGTGACAGGATCTATATCACCACGACAGGTGTGGGAACACTCAGGAATGATCGCTCGCATATCAGCAGCGGTGCACACATAAAGACCGGCGACAGGCTGATCATTAACGGTGCGCCCGGAAATCATGAGGTGACTATAATTGCATCACGGAAGCAACTTTCCTTTGACGTCCCGATGACCTCCGACTGCGCTTCACTGAACCATATGATAAAAAAGGTACTCGACCAATCCCCGGGTGTTCATTTTATGCGTGACCTGACACGGGGAGGGCTTGCTGCCGTACTAAATGAGCTGGCGGCGATGACTTCATGCGGCATAGCGATTGATGAGGCCCTGGTACCTGTTGAGGAGCCCGTCAGAGGACTGTGTGAGATACTTGGATTTGACCCCCTCACTCTTGCAAGTGAGGGCAGGGTGATAATTGTGGCAGCAGCAGAGGAGGCACATAAGATACTGAACATTATGCGTTCCGATCCCGCCGGGAAAGATGCTTCAATTATCGGGGAGATAACAACCGAAAAGCCCGGCAGGGTAATAGTGAACAGTTCAACGGGAGGAAGACGGTTCCTGGATATGCCATCAGGACTTCTCCTGCCGAGAATATGCTGAAACAGATGAGATGCACGAGATAAAAATTGCAGAAGAGCTGTCGGTTATCGTCCTTGATAAGGCAAGGGAAGCCAGGCTGTCGGCAGTGGAGAGAGTGAATGTCAGCTTCGGGCAGCTTGTGCAGATAGTGCCTGACATATTTGAATTTGCATTCAGGGAAGCCGTGAGAGATACTATTGCCGCAGAAGCCGCACTGACAATTGAGATCATTCCACTTGAAATGAGATGCCTCTTATGCGGTGAGGAATATAAACCTGCAGAAAACCTCTCTTCCTGTCGCTCATGCGGATCTCTTGAAATCACTGTTGTACACGGTAAAGAATTATTTATAAAAAGTATAGAAGGAGAATGAGTATGGAAATCAGGATCATGAAAAATATCCTTGACAGGAACCAGAACAAAGCTGATGAGGTCAGGAATCTGCTTGCGGAGAAGAAGGTGAAAATGATAAACATAATAAGCTCACCGGGTGCTGGGAAAACCACCTTGCTGGAGCGGACCTGCGAAGCCCTGGGTGGGAAGATCAGGATTGGTATAATCGAGGGTGACGTGACCACTGACCGCGACGCTCAGAGACTGAAGAAATACAATATCCCGATTGTTGTGATAAATACGGAAGGTGGCTGCCACCTCGATTCACACAGTATATCAAAAGTGACTCGAAATGTTCGATCTGGACAATCTTGATCTGCTCTTTGTAGAAAATGTAGGAAATTTAATTTGTCCTTCGGAGTTTGATCTCGGCGAAAGCCTTCAAGCTGGCTGTTGTCAGCACTGCCGAAGGAGATGATAAGCCGGCCAAGTACCCAAGGCTCTTCAGCGAGGCCGGGGCAGTCATTTTAAATAAGACTGACCTTCTCCCGTATACAAATTTCAACATTGAGGCTTTTAAAACAGACCTTGCCGCTATTAATCCGGGCGTTCCTCTTTTTAAAATCTCAGCCACCCGTGGCGATGGACTCCAGGGGTGGTTTGACTGGCTGGAACAAAAGCTTAATTCTTTACGGAACAGCTGACATTTTAAATTTTTCTCTTCCTGAAAAACTGCTTTATTTGTTCATTTCTGAACAATAAACATGATATAAGTAAGGTTTTTCAATGCGTATTGTTATTATTTTCACAGCCGAAAAATTACCAGAAATTCCACTAAAAACTTAATTACTTAAAAACCAAACAGAAATGTATCACACCGGTAATCTTGTGAGTGAACTGGCCGAAAAGCACGGCCGGAAGAGAGAGAGCCTGATGCCGATCCTTCAGGATATTGTCAGGAAGTATAACTACCTTTCTGACGAAGCAATGGTAGAAGTTGCCACAGAGCTTGATATCTCTGCTGCTGAGGTGTACGGGACGGCTTCATTTTACACATTCCTTGACACCTTGCCAAGAGGAAAAAATGTTATCAGGGTCTGCAAAACGATAACATGCTCGATGAAGGGGAAGAATGATATAGTCAACACGCTTGAGGATATACTTAAGATCAAGGTTGGTGAGACCACCCCTGACAAGATGTTCACACTGCTTGAGACCAACTGCATCGGGTGGTGTCATAAGGCTCCGGCGATACTTATCAATGACATGCCGTACACTGACCTGACCCCTGAAACGGTTATTGATGTGGTAAAAGGTTATATGCGTAAATAATTCAGATAAAGACATGAAAAACAAAGGACTTAGCAAGGTAGACCTCATATTTGAAATTATAGATGCCAGGAAAGTATTGGAAAAAGCCTTCGCAATGACAAGTGAAGAAGTTATCCAGCAGATACTTGATTCGGGATTGAAAGGGCGCGGAGGTGCAGGTTTTCCAACTGGTTTAAAGTGGAAATATACTGCGGCTGAGAAAGAACCTGAAAAATATATCGTCTGCAACGCTGACGAGGGCGAGCCCGGCACATTCAAGGACCGTGAGATACTTGACAAGGTCGCCTACAAGGTATATGGAGGTATGGCCATTGCAGGCAAAGCCATGGGTGCTAAAAAAGGATTTATCTATCTCCGAGGTGAATACAGGTTCCTTTTACCGCAGCTATATGTTGAGCTTCATAAGTTCCATAAGCTGATCAAAGAAATAGGTTACGATTTCAATATTGAGTACCGGATGGGCAGCGGGGCTTACATCTGCGGCGAGGAGAGCGCTCTCTTCGAGTCAATTGAAGGCTTTCGCGGTGAACCACGCAACAAACCGCCCTATCCCACAACAAGCGGTTTATTCTGCAAACCAACCTCGATAAACAACGTCGAGACACTTGTCACGGCCATGATGATAATGAAGATGGGCGGTGCCGAATATGTCAAGCTTGGAACGAAAGACTCACGCGGATCAAAGGTCTTCTCCATCTCCGGAGACACACCTATCCCCGGGATCTTCGAGCTGGAGCTGGGCATGGGCGTTCAGGAGTTTGTGAATGAATTTGGCGACGGCGATACCAAGGCTGTACAGGTGGGAGGTGCCTCAGGGTTCTGTGTCCCCAGGAAGAAATTCGGAGAGACAATAATAGGTTTTGAAGGTGTACCAACGGGCGGTTCCATGAAACTCTTCAACAGCTCACGCTCAATGTACAACGTGCTTCACAATTACCTTGAGTTCTTCACTGAGGAGTCATGCGGCCAGTGTACTCCATGCCGTGTCGGCTGTCAGCAATTGCTCAAGGGTATTGAAAAAGTTAAAAAAGGCGAAGCAAAATCAACCTACCTGAATGAGCTGGTCAAACTCGCCGACACTATGAAGGTGGCATCAAAATGCGGCCTTGGTCAGTCCGTCGGCAATGCCTTCAGATCGATAGTTGAGAATTTCAGGGAAGAGATTATTTATTAAAAAAGAACAGAAGATTATGATAACATTTAAGATAAACGACCATCAGGTTCAGGTAAAAGAAGGAACAACGGTGCTGAATGCAGCAAAGAGTTTGGGTCTTAACATTCCCACACTCTGTAATCATCAGGATCTGTGTGTTGCAGGAAATTGTCGTGTCTGCGTTGTAGAACAGAAAGGTGCCCGCACACTCATCGCCTCATGTGCAACTCCTGCTTCGGAGGGGATGGAGATTTTTACAAACTCACTCAAAGTGAGAAACGCACGTAAACATATAGTTGAACTGCTCCTGTCAGAACACCGTGCAGACTGTACCAAGTGTTACAAAAACCAGAATTGTGAGCTCCAGACACTGGCAAATGAATTTTCTTTCGGTGAGCATATCTTCTTAGACCTGACGGAAGACCACTTATATTCGATTGACAGATCATCACCGTCATTTTCCAAAGATGACAGCAAGTGCATCAGGTGCCAACGCTGTGTGCGTACTTGCGCCGAGCTTCAGCATGTTTCTGCCATTGCAGTATCCAACAAAGGCTCGCAAATGAAGATATCGTCTTTTCATGATAGACCAATGAGCCATGTCGTATGTACCAACTGCGGACAGTGTGTAAACCGCTGTCCGACGGGTGCACTCACTGAAAAGACATATATTGACCAGGTGTGGGATGCAATTTATGATCCCGATAAGCATGTGGTTGTTCAGACAGCCCCGGCTGTAAGGGTAGCGCTGGGTGAAGACCTGGGTTATGATCCGGGAGAGAGGGTGACGGGCAAGATGGTCACCGCACTGCGCCAGCTGGGTTTTGACTCGGTGCTCGACACTGACTTCACAGCTGACCTGACAATCATAGAGGAGGGGACTGAGCTGCTTACCAGGCTGAAGAAGGTGCTGGTTGAAGGCGACAAGAAACTTGCGCTTCCCATGTTCACCTCATGCTCACCGGGATGGATCAAGTTCATTGAACATAAGTACCCGCATATGCTGCCGAACCTGTCGACATGCAAGTCGCCGCAGCAGATGTTCGGGGCCCTGGCAAAAACATTCTATGCACAGAAACGCAAAATTGACCCGTCAAAAGTGGTTTCTGTTTCCATAATGCCCTGCACGGCAAAGAAATATGAGGCTGACAGACCGGAGATGAGGTCGAGCGGCTACAAGGACATTGACTTCGTTCTTACGACACGTGAGCTTGCAGTCATGATCAGGCAGGCAGGGATTGATTTCCGTACCCTGGAGGAGGGCAAATATGATTCATTCATGGGCGCTTCCACCGGCGCTGCGGTCATCTTCGGAGCCACAGGCGGTGTGATGGAGGCCGCCCTCCGCACTGCGTACGAGATTGTCACAGGGAGAAGCGTCCCGTTCAAGAACCTCGATATCATGCCCGTACGTGGTATGGAAGGAGTGAAGGAAGCTACAATTAAGATCGAGGGCACCAAGGAAGAATGGAAATTCCTCGAGGGCGCTGAACTGAAAGTGGCTATCGCACACGGACTGGTGAATGCCAACAAACTTACCAAAGCGGTCAGCACTGGCAAGGCTTCATACCATTTCATTGAGATCATGGCCTGCCCCGGCGGATGCATCGGCGGCGGCGGTCAGCCTATACCCACAAATATGGATATAAGGAAGAAGCGAATGGAGGCCATCTATATGGAAGATACCGGCATGCCCATACGAAAGTCTCATGAGAACCCTGAAATAGTTGCAATCTATAAGGAATTCCTGGTAGAGCCCAACGGGCATAAATCGCACGAGCTGCTTCATACCCATTACGTACAGAGAGAATCTTATTAATACATAAAACAAAGAACCCTCGCTCAGGCGGGGGTTCTTTTTTGGTGTAAATATCGTTTCAGCCTACTGATTATCAGGCATCCTGGGATAGAGATCTTCCACCTTTACTTTATTTTCATCTTCCGGTAGTTACAATGACAGCCGGGCTTTCCTCATTGTTACTGAAGTACATGATGAATGCCAGAATGGGGAACACAGGTGTCACAAGTGCGGTCGCCAATGCATTCAGCCCGATATATAACGGGGTTCCTGGCCATCTCAAGCATAGCAGTGGCATCACCCGGGTCGGCAAGCGCCTTTATGAAGGTGCCGGAGAAGGGCAGCATGGTGAGTCCGCCTATCACGATGGCGATGACTATGACAATAAGCGCCATAACGATTACCCATGCAAGATTGGGCCATAATTTATTATGTGCCAGTCTGAATGATCTCGACAGGATCAGTCCCGGGTTACGGGTCTCGATAAGGGTCACCGGAAGCGAAAAGATGGCAACAGTTGAAATATACAATACGGCGAACAGACCGGGCAATACAAGTAAAACAAGCCCGATCGACGTCAGCATGGCGCCAGCGATACCGATCACTATAAAGACAAGAAGAAAAGGAATCAGAGCAACCAGACTGCTTTTCAGCACTTTTAATTATTGTGTTTTCCCGTCCGAGGGGTCTTTCAAGAATCCAGGCATGAAGCAGAACGCCGAATACAAACGTCACGATCAGAAGCAGCGAGTAAGGTACGACCATTCCCTTCATCATCTCCAGGAGCTGCTCCGGGTCACCTGTGTAACCAGAGTACAGCGATGACATATCAAACCTGGAAGTGATAACCCCTGACAGCAGTGCCATTAACACTGATATGACATACATGCCGACAAAATATTTTTTGTAAAAAACCCACAGTTTTGACATGGCGCTGTCAAGGTCGTCAGCTCCTGCCAGCGGATGGTTCTGGTAATCATTCATTGCATCTGGTTTTAATGTATCCGTAAAGACTATGAAAAAATCAGTTCAGTATCTCAAGCATTCCCTTGATGTCAAGCTCGCCAAAGGGGTTGGTTGATTCTATAAAGGTCTCAGCAAGCTTCGATTTTTTCTCCTGCAGACGCTGTATCTTTTCTTCGATGGTGTCACCTGAGATATACCGGTAAACGAACACCCTTTTCTCCTGGCCGATCCTGTGGGCCCTGCTGAGGGCCTGTATCTCCGATGCGGGATTCCACCACGGGTCAAGGATGAAAACATAATCAGCCTCGGTGAGGTTCAGTCCCACACCTCCTGCCTTGAGCGAGATGAGAAAGACCTTGATGCTGTCATCTTTCCTGAAACGGTTAATTACTTTCTCACGGTTCTGGGTAGAGCCGGTAAGCATTGAATATCCGATGCCGTTCCTGTTCAGCCACCCCGGAAACAGCTCAAGATGCTTGACAAACGATGAGAAGATGAGTATCTTATGTCCCTCTGAAATGACACTCTCAATATTATGCGTCACTGTATCAAACTTGCCTGATCCTCCGTCATAGTTTTCATCGGTAAGGAGCGGGTGGTTCGCAATCTGCCTGAGCCGCATCAGCCCCTGCAGAACAATGATGGCTGACTTTTCTGCCCCTACGCTTTCAATATTCTCGAGTATGCTGTTGCGCACCGCTGACTTTTCTCTCTCATAAATCGCCGACTGCTCCTCAGACATATCGCAGTGAACGACCTGTTCCGTGACAGGAGGAAGTTCCCTGACCACCATCTCCTTGGTCCTTCTCATGATGAACGGCTGTATTATCTTCCGCAGCCTCTTTTCCTTATCCTCTTCGTTATTCTTTTCAATAGGACCGGCGAACTCTCTTTTAAAGAAGGCAAGCGAACCAAGCAGACCGGGGTTGACGAAGCTTAACTGCGTCCACAGGTCAGTGAGTGAATTCTCAACCGGTGTTCCGGTGAGCACCAGCCTGTGTTCAGCCTTCAGCTGCATCACTGCCCTGTAAATATTTGAAGACGGGTTTTTGATATGCTGACTTTCGTCCAGAACGACATAGAAGAAGGTCATCGCAGTAAAAAACTGTATGTCCTGTCGTACTGTATGGTAGCTTGAAATTATGATATCGTATTTTGAAAAGTGCGATGCTGACTTGAGCCTGCCGGTACCGTGATGGATCAGGGCTTTCAGTGAAGGGCAGAATTTAACTATCTCGTTGTACCAGTTATGGCTGAGTGAGGCAGGTACAATTATGAGCGAAGTGGCACTGCTGCTGTCGCTGCCGAAGAGGGTCATCTGGCCGTCGGTTTTCTTCTCATCCGTTTCAGCCCTGTTCTTCCTTGTTCCATTGCAGGAGAGCGAGGGTCTGAACAGTCTTGCCGAGTCCCATGTCATCAGCAAGACAGCCTCCGAGGTTATTCGTCTGCAGAAAATGAAGCCAGCTCAATCCTTCGATCTGATACGGACGCATCTCAGTCCTCAATCCGGCAGGAGGGGAGAGGACAGGCAGTTCTTCAGGCACATTGAGCTTTTCCAGCTTAAGGCAAATGTCACAATCGGCTCCTGACATCACTTCGCTGATGATGCCGAAATGCTGCTTATGTACCATCAGGCTCTCCTCGTTGTCTCTTCCCATCTCAAAGAGGCTCCGGTAGCGCGTGAACCACTCTTCAGGGAGTACCGCCACGGTGCCGTCAGGTAAAGGGTACTCGCGTATGCCCTCCAGGATATTCTTTCTCAGCCGTGTGAAAGGGATGCTGTACTGTCCTATCTGCACGACAGCCTTCAGATCAAACCAGTCGTTGACCAGCTGATGGCTAAGCGTTATCTCAACCGGCTCAAGGCTGTAAGGACCGCCAAGACTGCCGGTACGGAGAATGGAGCCCGGCATCAGTCAGTCTTTTTCTGTTGACGGCCACGGTCTCAATAAGGTCGTAAATGGCATCACCGTTACCTTCCCGCTGAACCTGGGGTCATGAAGTTAATGCCATCCTCCGAAAAAAGTCCTGCATCATCCAGGGCTTTCATGCACTTCTTTTCCCAATCGCGGTCGCGCTCTTTCCTGCGGAAGATGAACGTCCCGCCCTCGTTGCTGAATGTTGTGAAGTGCGTCATATCTTCAGGGAAGAAGATATCACGGTCATCATACCGGAACTTCAGTATGGCAACGGGCAGACCCCTGATGCCTTTCTCAATCGTCAGGTAAGCCTGCCTGACAGCCTCTCCCTGTTCAATGACGAAACCCTTGCCGGTAACTTTGTGATCATTGATGACCGAAAGGACAAACGTGCCGAAGTACTTTTCTTCCGTCGAACGGTTAATGGTGATACTGCTGCGGGTGAGAAAAGGCTTCAGCTTGTTCCCTTCTATGTCAGAGACGAAATAAATTGTGTAGTTTACCCTGATGACACAAGGTTTGTTCGAGAGAATTTCAACTGTCGATTTCCGGAGGTCCAACGGCTTGCCTGCAGCTTCAATAAACAGGCAGTAACTGCTGCCCTCAGCTGTAGCGGTTGAAACTGAAGACCGGCAAAGCGGGTTCATGTGCAATGACCAGCCTGTCTTCCGGGTGGAGGCTCGTGATCTTTGTTTTTTGCAGATAAACCGGTATCTCCTCATTCTGCGCTATATGCAGGCTGTGATGGATACGTGACTCAATAAATGGCTTGATGAGCTGTTCAAACTCACTGTCCGTAACCTTCTCAATGAATTCCCTCGCATCGCGGTGTTTTGAGAAGAGCTTGAAGAGATTACGGTCGGAGTATTCATTTATCAGCCGCACCAGCTCGCTCTCTTCATTGTCAAGATGCGACAGTGTTACCCTGTCAGGATGGGGTGATAGCGGTTCGGTCATTCGATAATACGACCACACCGGGCATCCGTTCAATAATATAGGGCAGTAAAACGGAACCCCAGCGCCGGTGCTGTGTCAGCACCAGTACAAAAAGCCTTTCATATTCTCTCTCCCCGGCGGGCAGCATCTGCAAAAAGATAGAATCTGCAATGTATAGAATATTTTAATAACTTGCCGTACTTGTTTGTAATCACTGAATTAAATGAAAAAGTTATTGATATTCAGCGCATTAGCCTTGAGTTGTTTGATCGTTTCCGCGCAGGAGATACCTCTCACGGGGGGGTGGAGAATGAAGAAGGCCTCTGACGTTAAGGTGGACGGTTCACAACTGACCATGACTGAACCTGAAATGGCAGGCTGGCTGAATGCTACGGTGCCGGGTACCGTGCTGACGACACTGATCAATAACAAAGTGATGCCTGACCCTTATTTTGGAATGAATAATGCAGCAATACCTGATATTTATAACGAGGGCAGGGACTATTACACTTACTGGTTCTTCACCAGGTTTTCAACCGAAACTCTTGATTCCACAAAGCAGGTATGGCTCAATTTCAGGGGTATAAATTATTCTGCTGAGATCTATCTTAACGGCAATCGTGTAAATGAGCAACAGGCATGAGGGCATGTTCCTCAGGCAGAAATACAATATCACCGGTTTTCTGAACAAGACGGGCACGAACCGTCTGGCTGTCCTGGTGGAGCCGCCGGCCAACCCGGGCAATCCTAACGGCGGACAGGGAGGCGACGGCATGATCGGACGTGATGTGACCATGCAGTTCACGGCAGGGTGGGACTGGGTTCAGCCTGTCAGGGACCGCAATACCGGTATATGGGATAAGGTTACAATAGAGGTCACCGGTGATGTGGATATACGGAATGCCTTTGCCAGGACACGCGTACCCGGAGAGCAGACTCCCGGGCGAGCTTCAGGAGCCTGCCTTTGTTACATTCTCGGCTGAGTTTGTTAACCCTACAGACAGGCTGATTGAGGGTGATGCTATTGCGTCATTCATGGGCCGGATTGACAAGAAAAAGTTGAAACTGGGACCTCGCTCAACCATCAACGTCACTTTCAATGAGATGAGGGAGACAGACCCCCGCATCTGGTGGCCGAATGGGATGGGACAGCCTTCCCTCTACCCGGTGGTATTGACTTTCGAGACCAAGGAAGACGGAGCACTTGACCGCGAAGACTTCATGTTCGGGTTCAGGGAAACGGGAAGTTATTTCGATGATAAAACCGGGTCACGGGTTTTTACAATCAACGGACAGAAGTTATTCATCAGGGGGGCCAACTGGATAGCATCGGATGCCTTGCTCCGCCTTAGTGAGCAAAGGTATGATGCTGAAGTGAAGATGCACGCCGAGATGAATATGAATATGATCAGGGTATGGGGCGGTTCCATCTTTGAGAGGCCTGAGTTTTACGATGCCTGCGACAGGAATGGCATCCTTGTGTGGCAGGATCTGTGGATCACCGGCGACTGCAACGGCAGGTGGCCTGATACCCTGAAAGCAGAGACGCAGGAGCGCCGGCGCGAGTACCCGGATGACGATTCTCTCTTCATCAGGTCACTGGAAGACCAGCTCAGGATGACCCGCAATCACCCGTCACTCTATCTTATTTGCGGCGGTAATGAGTTTCCCCCGCCACCGGGGCTTGACACCAGGGTTAAAAAGTCTGTTGACGACCTCGGAGGGCTATGGGTTTACCTTGATGAATCAACATCGCCGGACCTCCTTAAGAACACAAAAGGCGGCACTGCAGACGGTCCCTACAGGATACAGGAACCGCTCTGGTTCTTTACGGAAAAAGGCTTTCCATTCAATCCGGAGACAGGATCGGTGGGCATGCCCAACATCGAGACACTGGTAAAGATCATGGACGAAAAGGATCTTGTTCCTCCAGCCGGTGATACTGTCAATGAAGTCTGGAAATACCACAAGTACCTGGGCTATGGCGACATGATCAGCAGGATGGGAGAGGTGAGTGACCTGAAGGACTTTGTCACAAAGGCACAGATTGCTGGCTATGACCAATACAGGTCACTGATTGAAGGACATAACTCGCATATGTGGGACTGGTACACAGGTGTTCTGTTATGGAAGAGCCAGAATCCCTGGCCTGCCCTGAAAGGACAGCTCTACGACTGGTTTCTTGATCAGAATGCAGGATTTTACGGGTATAAGCATGCTGCAGCGCCGATACATCTGCAGTTTAATCCTGCGGATTCAGGAGTTTATATGGTCAATGCCACACCCAAGGAGCGTAAGGGTGTAAGGCTGGAGGCACTGCTGGCTGATGAGAATGGAAAGCAGATATGGAAAAAGGCTCAGGACGGCACTGTCCCTGCCAACAGTGTTGTAAAGTTATGGGATGTTAACCTGCGGGACACACCCGCTCAGATACATATACTCAGGCTGAGGATCACCTATGTCTCCACCGGGCTGCCCATGGATGAAAACACCTACTGGTTGCCTTATAACGATGACAGGACAGCTCTCATGAAGTTGCCGGAGACCAGGGTCGTAGGTCAGATGATGAAGAGCAACAAAGGCAAGTTCACCGTTGATCTGGCCAACAGCGGCAGTGTGGCCGCACTCTTTGTCCGGATGAAGGTCATCAGGACCACGGACAGGGAGATAGTCACACCGGTATTTTTTGACGATAACTATATTGTTCTGTTGCCTGGTGAAAGGAAGAGTATTATTGTCGACACCTCAATGCTGACAGAGGAGAATAAAAACACGCCGCTGGTACTTCACCTTGAAGGGATCAATCTTCCGGTGCAGGTGATCAGACTGTAATAGTGCTTATAGTAAAACAGAAATTATGAAACACAAGATAGAATCAGTATGGCAGGGTAAGATGAAGTTCGACGCAGTGGTCAACGGACACCATCTTACAATGGATCTTTCCGAAGAGGCAGGCGGTGAAAATGCCGGACCGCGCCCAAAACCTCTGATGCTCGTTGCACTGGCGGGCTGCACCGGATTGGATGTGATCTCGCTGTTGAAAAAAATGAGACAGGAGGTTGAATACTTCAATCTGGTTGTTGAGGGAGACACCGAAGACGAGCAACCCAATGCCTTTGTGAAGATGCATATCATCTATGAGCTACGGGGGAAGGATCTCGATGCGGAAAAGATTGAAAAAGCTATCAGCCTCTCCATGGAACGCTACTGCGGTGTCTCGGCAGTCTACAGGAAGGCTCTGATTGATATTACCCATGAGGTCAGAATCCTTGGTTGAACAGACCTTACCTGTTACTCTGATCTTTCTTTTTCAATATTAACAAGTCATTTTCAGAATACAGGGTGTAATACTTCCCCGATTGTACATATTCCAGACAGCTGTTCCTGTATTCTTCAGAACTCAGCGGGTAGGTGGTCACATCTTTGGTAAGCAATACAATATAACCGGCATTTTTGACTACAGGAAAATGATAAAGACTGTCTCTCTCTGCCAGGTGAGGAGCAAGATTTGAACTGGCTGAAACAACAGCCTCCTTCTCGATCATCTTCAATGCTGAATGAATTGCTTTCAGATTCAGATCATGTTCATAGTGAATCTTTCTGTAAAACTGTGTATTCGCCGGGTTATACCATTTTGATTTCCTGCCTTCCATCGTTGTAACATTAACTGCAAAGGTCAGCAGAGTAAGTGCAAGCACAATACCTGTCCTGTAATGTTTTGTTTTTGCAATGAAATCAACCAGTGCAAAGCTGATTATCGGTACAAACTCTATTGAGTACTGATAATTGATTCCCCACATGGCATAGTCATTTGACAAGAACTTAAGCGCATATACCGGGATCAGCATCACAAGGTATGCCGGCCTCAAAAGCAGGAAAATACCTCCGGATAATAAAAGAACTAAGTGGAATTCGGTTTTGATCCCGTTATAGGCCGGATCATTTAAGGTATTGCCAAAGAGGAGGCTTAAAATCATCTGTGGCTTCCTTAGGATAGAAATTGCAGCTTCTCCTGCCGAGTTACCTAAATGTGAATATCTTATGAATTGCAGATTATTTTCCGATCCCTGTATATGCGGCATTATGATTCCAATAATCATAATGCCATAAGCAAGGCAAAAGGCGGCAGCCGGAATTTCAAACCTGATGTAACGGTGCTCTTTCCTGCTCCTGTTTTTAATCATCAGTCCCAGTATGATAAACAGCATCCAGATTGCCATTACCTCCTTCGTCATAAGAATTAGAAGCAAAAGCACTGCAGAATTTATCAATCTGCGTTTCTCAAGGAAATAAATGAACCATGGAACAAGCATAGCTCCTAGGACATTGTCATGGTAGTCAAATGACAAAGCAGAATAGATTCCCCAGATTCCGAAAAACTGTATCACGATGACAATCGGGACTGCTGAATTTTCTTCGAAGTGTTCTTTAGCATAATTGTATACAGCCAGCCCTCCAAAAAGTATGGCAGCTATCTGAATGAAGAGGAGAGTATATGATCCAAAAAGATAGCTCAGCGGAGAATAAAGAACTGTAATGAGAGAAAAATGGGTGCCAAGAAATGGGACTTCCCTGCCGTCAGTACCAAGTGTAAAAACTGCATTTTTAAAGTGCGCATAGGAATAGACAGCCTGATTGTACATTCCCAGGTCAAGTGCATAGGTGCGGAACTGATAATGGTTGACAAGTGAGATAAGACAAAAAATAACGGAGAAGAAGACAAAGACCACGAACAGGACAATTCTCTCATTCTCCTTTTTGATGGTCAGCATTCTGCTCTTATCGCTGAAAATCATAAGCAAAAGATACTACAATCAATCCGGAAACTAAGCAGAAACCAGAAATTACTTTGCCGAGCGGTTTGTTCCGGGAATCAGAGGTCGATTTTTTTTAATCTTAGTGCATTCAGTACTACAGCGACTGAGCTGAAGCTCATGGCTGCGGCCGCGATCATCGGGTTGAGCAGCGGTCCGCCGAAGAGATGCAGCGCACCCATAGCCACAGGAATACCCATGATATTATAGAAAAATGCCCAGAACAGGTTCTGCCTTATATTGCCTATTGTCGCTTTGCTGAGCTTAAGTGTTCTGACCACGTCACGCAGGTCACTTCTTATCAGCACGATATCAGCTGCCTCCATCGCCACATCGGTCCCTGATCCGATTGCTATACCAATGTCAGCTGCGGCAAGCGCAGGCGCATCATTTATACCGTCACCTACCATCACCACGGTTTTTCCCTCCAGCCCCAGCTTTTTTATTTCCTCAGCCTTTTCACCGGGCAGAAGTCCTGCAATAACACTTGTAATACCAGCCTCACCTGCAATATGTCTTGCTGTGCCGTTGCTGTCACCCGTGATCATCATCACGTCATGGCCCATCGTCATCAGCTCCTGTACAGCCTCACGTGATCCCGGGCGAAGAGTGTCAGCGACCGCGATAAGACCCTCACATTTGCCTCCAACTGCAACATAAAGCAATGTTTTTCCTTCCGAGGCCATCTTTACTGCCGTCTTATAAGCTTCCTGCAGGTCAATTTTTCTCTCTTCCATCAGCCTTCTGCTGCCTGCCAGTACATGAAGCCCGGCAGTGAATGCCTCAACGCCGTAGCCTGGCAGGGCGGTGAACCTCTCCGGGTCAGGGCTGGTCACACCAGTCTGTTCGGCATATGCTGTCACGGCCTTGCCTGCAGGGTGTTCTGAACGTCTTTCAGCTGATGCTGTCAGTGATAGGAGGCTCTTTTCATCCAGGGAGCCGGTCACCAGTATGTCAGTCACAACGGGTCTGCCTGTGGTAAGGGTCCCGGTTTTATCCAGCACCACCGTTGTGGCTTTTCGCACTGTCTCGAGTGCCTCGCCGCTTTTTATCAGTATGCCCTGCTCGGCGCCCCTGCCTGTGCCTACCATGACTGCCACCGGTGTTGCCAGTCCAAGGGCACACGGACAGGCAATGATAAGCACTGAAATAAGAATGGTGAAGGCCAGCTGAAAGTCGCCTGTGGCGATAAGCCACCCGCCTGCTGACAGAAGTGCGAGCGCCATCACTACGGGTACAAAGACGCCTGAAATCTTGTCTGCCAGCCTTGCTATAGGAGCTTTCGATCCCTGTGCCTCTTCGACGAGCTTTATTATCTGAGCCAGTGTTGTCTCGCTCCCTACCCTTGTAGCTCTGAAGATGACCGACCCGTGCATGTTGATGCTTGCGCCTGTTACATCAGAACCGATACTCTTTTCAACAGGTGTGCTCTCACCCGTGAGCATTGATTCATCGACTGTGGTTTCGCCTTCTGTCACAATGCCGTCTACCGGGAACCGTTCGCCGGGCCGGACGATGACAAGATCGTCAGGCATGACCTTAGAGGCGGGCACTGTCTTCTCTTTGCCGTCACGCCGGACCGTGGCGAGTTGTGGCGCCAGCGAGAGGAGCCGTCTGATAGCGCTGCCTGCCCTTCTTTTTGACCGTGCCTCGAGGTACCGGCCCGTTGTGATCAGGGTAAGAATGGCAGCGGCGGACTCATAATAAAGGTTGTGAACGTAGTGTGTATCGCCCCCGATAATACGGACTGTGGCGTATAGACTGTAAAGGAACGCCGCAGCTGTGCCCATAGCCACAAGGGTATCCATGCCAGGGTTACCCCTGGAGAGAGTTTTTGTACCGGTAAAGTAAAAATTCCATCCAGTGACAATAACCGGCATTGTCAGTAACAACTGAAGAAGTGCGAACACCACCGGACTGTTATCCGGGGAGATGGCACGAGGCAGGGAAATCCCGGCCATGTGTGACATGGTGATTATCAGCAGTGGAACGGTGAAGATTACCGACCAGATCAGTCTGCCTTTTAGTTTTTCATGTTCAGGGCGGGTGGCCTTACGTTCTTTTTCATCGTCAATGGCTTTGTATCCTGCCTTGTCGACGGCATCCATGATCTGCGTGAGAGATGCTTGTCTCTCGTCATATTTGACTGTCAGTCTGCCTGTTGCGAGGTTTACTCCGGCAAATGATATACCGTCGACCTTCTTTGCGGCTTTCTCCACGTTAACCGCGCATGAGGCGCAGTTCATCCCCTCGATGGTCAGCGTCTTGTCTTTCATTCTGTGACAAAGTTATATTAACTAGAACATTGTGGCGCCGTAAATGTTCCGGTTAAAATCAAAAAAGAGACTATATTTGCAGCGTTCCGCTTCGACCGCGACTTTCTCTGCCAATGGGCGGATCAGGTTGCCACAGCAGGTTAAGGCGGAGAACAGGAGAGATGCCAGAGTGGTCGAATGGGGCGGTCTCGAAAACCGTTGTCCGGGTAACTGGACCGGGGGTTCGAATCCCTTTCTCTCCGCAACACATGAATCGACCCCGTCCGCCATCCGGCGGACGGGGATTATTTGTTTTACCGACAACGCGTTGAAAGCTTGCTTTCAAAAGCGGAGGAGGTAAAACAAATAAGACCTGAAAGGTCGGTCATTCATGTGCTGCAGGTTCCCCTCCGGGGATCACCGCAGGGAATCTCTATTTACAACTCTCATGAAGGGTTGATCTGAGCCATTTAGGTTCCCTCGGGGATCACCGCAGGTAATCCCTTATGTGCACAGAAATAAAAAGGCCATCACTTCGCTCAGATGATTGAAATGATGGCCCGCGCCTAAAAAAATGGATTGCTTATTCTTTTGTGAACCGCTTAATGGCTGTGGCCCCGGGAGTGGTAAATCTTATAAAATACATGCCACGCGTAAGCTGGCTGACAGATATCCTTAAATTATCCTGATTGTCACAAACCTCTGAAATATGCTTATTACCCATGATATCAAAGATCTCAATACGGGTTACATTGGCAACATTGTCAATGAAAAGATCTGAACTGACAGGCACCGGATAAAGCTTAATCTTCTGGGCAAAATTAACCGACAGCGTATCGGTGATAATGGCACTTCTCTCCTGGGCTACCCCGGGCAAGGCTGCCTGGCCTGAAACATTACCTGTTGCCAGAAGCGCTGTTATGATGATTATTGCAAAATTGGCGAGGGGTAAAGGTCTCTTCATAAGCATCTGTTTTGTATTTGATAATTCAGATTCATTGCAACATATAAAATTAATAACACAAAGCTTATGTTAAACTCCATTTATTGTTTAAAAGTTTCATTTTTGGATAAGTTATTCACACAACAACTGACAGATATCAAATAAAACATATTATAATAAAATTATCTTTGCCGCCATCATAAAAGTATTCATAATCAAATAAAACAATAAAGTGAAAAAGACCATTATCATCATGATTGCCGCATTTGCAGCGGTTGCTTCATGTACCACAGAGAAAAAACAGCCGGTCAATCCTTTCTTTACCGAGTGGAGCACACCCTTCGGTGTTCCTCCTTTTGACCAGATCAACAGCGGGCATTACATGCCTGCAGCAGACTCAGCTATTGCACTCGCCAGGACTGAGATAGCCGCAATTACTTCAAACACGGAGGCGCCGACCTTCGCAAATACAGTTGCCGCTTACGACCGCGGAGGCCAGCTGCTGCAAAAGGTGGCATCCGTCTTTTATGCACAGGCCGGAGCTAACACCAACGACAGTATCCAGGCAATTGAGATGGAGCTTGCTCCGAAAATGTCAGCTTTTAGCGATGAAGTGCTGCTCAATGCAGACCTCTTCAGGAGGATCAAGACTGTGTATGAAAACAAGGCGAACGAGCAGCTTAGCGAAGAGGAACTTTACCTTCTTGAAAACCTTTATAAAAGCTTCGTCCGCAATGGAGCAAACCTCAATCCGGCTGACCAGGAGATACTGAAGAAACTCAACCTGGAAATATCAGTGCTGGCAGTGAAATTCAACCAGAACGTTCTTTCTGAGACCAATGATTTCAAGCTTGTCATTGACAATGAAGCTGACCTGGCAGGACTTCCGGAGAGTGTCAAAATCAATGCGGCAGAGATGGCTAAGGCTGACAGCCTTGAAGGCAAGTGGGTCTTCACCACACAGAAACCGAGCATGATACCGTTCCTGCAGTATGCAGACAACCGTGATCTCCGCAAAAAGCTCTACGATGCCTACCTTAACCGCGGCAACAACAGTAACGAGTATGACAACAACCAGGCGCTTGCCGACCTGGTCAGGCTGAGGGCTGACAGGGCAAAGCTTCTGGGGTACCAGACCCATGCGCATATTAATCTAGAGAACAGGATGGCCAAAACCCCGGAGAATGTTTTCAGCCTCCTGAACGAGCTGTTCGGCAGATCGCAGAAGGTGGCCATGCGTGAACGCGATGAGATGCAGAAGATCATTGACAGTGAGGGAGGCAAGTTCAAACTCGAGCCCCACGACTGGTGGTACTACGCTGAGAAACTGCGCAAGGCGAAATATGACCTTGACGAAAATGAACTGAGACCTTATTTCAGTCTTGACAACGCACGCGACGGTGTCTTTGCAGTATCAAATAAACTTTACGGAATTACATTTACCCGGATTGAAAACATACCTCTCCCACATCCTGATGCACAGGCTTTTGAAGTGAAGGAAGCCGACGGCAGTCACCTTGGTGTTCTGTTTATGGACTTCTTCCCGCGCGAGAGCAAGAGCCAGGGCGCATGGTGCGGCGGTTACCGCGATCACCGTATACTTGACGGCAAAGAGATAACTCCTGTAGTGACAATCGTGGGTAACTTCACCCCGCCGTCACCGGATGCACCGGCACTGCTGAGCCTGGATGACGTAAACACTCTCTTCCATGAGTTCGGCCACGGTCTGCAGAGCCTGTTCTCTGCCAATACATACTCAAGCACTTTCACCGCACAGGACATAGTCGAGCTGCCGTCACAGATCATGGAGCATTGGGCTACCCATCCGGAAGTTCTTAAAATGTATGCCAGGCATTATAAAACCGGAGAAGTCATTCCTGACGAACTGGTTGAAAAGATTAAAAACAGCGGTTACTTCAACACCGGTTTTGACAATGTGGAGATCATGGCTGCCTCTTTGCTCGATATGGCTTACTATTCACTTGAGGCTCCGGTGAACATTGATGTGCAGAAGTTTGAAAAAGAGACAATGAAGAAGCTGGGTCTGATGCCGGAAATTGAACCGAGATACCGCAGCACATATTTCCTTCATATCATCGACGGGTATGATGCAGGCTATTATGTCTATACATGGGCCGCAGTGCTTGATAACGATGCCTTTGAAGCATTCAGGGAAAAAGGTATCTTCGATCAGACAACGGCTGCATCATTCAGGACAAACATCCTTGAGAAGATGGGAACCATGGATGCTGAACAGCAGTATCTTAATTTCCGGGGACGTGAACCGCAGATAGAACCGCTGCTGAAAAACAGGGGACTTAATTAGAATAATAATTGTTAATATAATGGGGCTGTCATCCGGTAAGGGTGACAGCCCTTATTTTCAGACTATCTCTTTCTGGTCATGAGAATTCACAAACAGGAGGGTGCCGACAGGGTCGTACCCGTTTAACACTGCTTCACCATTATGCCTGAGATTCTCGCCCCTGAAACCTGTCATGACCAGCGCCGCTGAGGCAGAGCGGATATTAACTATGTTCTTCAGTGATTCGCCCGGCTCAATCTTAATGATCTCGACGTTCTTCTCAGTGATGGGAAGCCGGCCTGTATTGACAAGATCGTAGAGCTCACGCCGGGTATCGTCATACTGCTCCGGCTTGCAGGTGCTGAAGATCTTTATGGATGACTTCTTCCAGTCAGGATGCCCTGAAATGATGAAGCTGAGAAGGATGAGAAGGCTGGCGTTCTGCGGCTCATTGAAATCTATCCAGACATGTATTCCTTTCCTGTAAACCATCTCTCTCTTGGCCGAGGCCAGAAGACAGATGTCGAAATCACCTGCCTTTATCAGTCGAATGTTTTCAATGATCTCTCCGAGATTTTCCGGATTTTCCTTGTCGTACTCAAAGACTACCATGTTGTTCTCCATACCCGATATCCCAGGCACCTGTATGGCCTGAACGATGGCAGAGGTGTACGACGGAGAAATAATGGTGTCAACATAAACATGGTTATGCGATGTCTCGTAAAGCTCGATCAGCTTCGCAAGCTCCACGGAAGCCTGCTGGCTGGTTGCCTTCGAATAATAACCCTCAATCCTGTGCAGGTAGGTGCTGAAGCCATAACTGTATGAGAGCCAGTTAAGAAGCCTGAAAGCCTGCTCTCTCTTGAAAGAGTCTTTTGAGATGCATATAACACCTGGCCTCCATTCTTTCTCTTTCTTCCTGCTGTCTGATTTCTGGAGATAGACCTGCAGGTTGCGGTTAATCTGGAAGAGTGTGTTTGCAAAGAGTGATTCAAGTCCCTGCCGGTTACGATGATAATGTTTAATGAAGGAGTAAATAACGATCATCAGCAAAACTGCCGTCAGGGCGTATAAGGTATTGATTTTGAACATCACCAGCACTGATACGACAAAGCCTGTCAGTGACAGGTACCAGCGTGACCTGAACGATGGTCTGTAGGAAGGGGAAGAACCGAAGTGATTTAGGAAGGAGATCAGACAAAGTGATCCGTACGTCACAAGGAAGAACATTGATATTATCTCAGCTACCGCGTTCAGACTTCCGGCAGCAACAAACAGGATCGCAATTATCAGTGTCAAAAGCGTGGCATTAACAGGTTCGCCGTCCTTGCTTCTTGCCGATGCCAGCCACCTGTTCAGCCTCATCGAAGGCAATGAGGCATCATTGGCCAGGGCTTGCAGGGTGCGGGGCGCCACCATGACTGAACCCAGCGCTGAGGAGAGGGTGGCTGCTGCCAGTCCCAACGGCACGATAAAAACACCTCCAATGGCTATCTTGCTCATTATGAGCTGATTTTCAAGCATGTCCTCCGGAGAGGCTGAGATGGTCATTTTGTAAGCAATACCTATATATAATACCAAACCGGTAAAAGTCGCAATGAGAGTGCCTGCAGGTATTGACCTGGCCGGGTTTTTCAGATCGCCTGACAAGCCTACTCCGGCAGTCATTCCCGTGAAAGCCGGAAAGCAGATGGCAAAGACTATGAAGAAGTCACTCATGTTACGGATGTCTCCCGGAGGTATCCTTCCCGGAGCCATGCCGTCAGTGACAGGTTTGCCCAGAAAAAATAAAAGCAAAGCGATGAAGAGGATCCCAACAACCACATAAAGGGTCTTCACCCCTGTGTTGGCTCCCTTACGAAGGATGATCAGCCCCATTACCAGCGTCACCGGCAGGCTGATCACCTGCCGTGGCATGATTACGGATAAACTGTCAGCGAAGAAGTTGAACAGAAACTCAAAGGCCTCGGTAAAGGCAATGATGTAGAAAGCAACGCTGATAGCCTGTGACAAATAAAGTGCAATGCCTATTGTAGCCCCGATGTTGAGTCCGAACGACCGGGAGATGATGAAGTATTCGCCTCCGCCCTCAACCCGCTTATTCGTGGCGATTTCGGAAATGGCCAGGGCTGTCGGGATGGTGACGGCATGACCCATCATTATCAACATTAATGCTCCCCAGAAACCGAGCGTCCCGACGGCAAAGCCGAACCTCAGGAAGAGTATTGCCCCCAGAATTGTGGAGATAGCCGTGAAGAAAACCGGCAGGGTTCCAAATCTTTTTTTGGCTGATTGTGTCTCCATGAATTACCTGAACAGACCTGAAATTCTTTCTAAAGATGTAAAAAAATGTTCAAAGGTCGTTATTTAATATCTTTACGGCGGTGAGAGAATCAGTCAACGTTGTACCACTGGCAGGCCTGAGCCTCACGGATACGGAGGATCAGTTTGCGCATGCAGGCATAGACCGCCGTTATGCCCGCCGCATTCTTTACTGGGTTTACAAAAAGGGTATCAGGGATTTCGGTGAAATCAATGATATCCCGAAAAGTGTGCTGTCCGTTCTGTCAGACAGCTTCAGCACCGGTCTGAGTGAACCTGTTTCAAATGTAGTTTCCACCGACGGGACTGTCAGGTATCTGTTCACAACCGGCAAGGATCTTTTTCATGAATCCGTATTTATTCCTGACGGCAGGCGTGAAACATTATGTATTTCCGTTCAGTCAGGCTGCCGTATGGGCTGCCGGTTCTGTGCCACCGGGCAGAACGGATGGAAAGGCAACCTTACCGCCGGGGAGATTGTCAACCAGGTTGTCAGCCTGCCCCATAAGATAACCCATGTCGTACTTATGGGCATGGGTGAACCGGGCGATAACATTGATGAAGTAATCAGAGCATTAAAGGTACTCACTGCTGAGTGGGGATTGGCCTTAGGGAAGAGCAGGATAACCGTCTCAACTGTTGGCATCACCCCGGCAGTGCAAAGGCTTCTCGAAGAAACTGAATGTAACATCACCCTCAGCCTTTTTTCTCCGTTCGCTGAAGAGAGACAGGAGGCCGTACCCGCAGAGACACCCTGGCCTTACAGGGAAACCCTTGACCTTATGAAGACATTCAGGTCAGACCGATACAGACGGTTTACCGTCGCCTACGTAATGATAAAAGGGAAAAATGACACCGAAAGGCATATTGAAGAATTAAAGAGGTTACTTTCAGGCACAGGGATAAGGGTCAATCTTCTTCCTTTTCATACAACGGGGATTGACGGTGAGTGCAGCTCAGACAATGAGACAATGATGCGATTCAAACACCTTCTGGTAACATCGGGGGTCGGAGCTTCAGTACGTAAATCAAGAGGCCTGGATATTGAGGCTGCATGCGGTATGCTTGCTGCAGGTAGAAAAAAGCAGAACTGAATTTATTTTGCCGGATTAAGCAGCTGCAGCATATACTCACTGACAAACCTGCCATCGATCCGTACCCATTCTTTTTTAACTGCACTGCGTTCAAATCCGTGGTGCATGAAGAGTTTCATGCTTTCCTCATTGCCTTCGAGGATATTACACCATAACTGATGCAGAGTGAGTGTGTCAAAGGCATATCTGATGATGCATTCAAGCGCTGCTGAACCGTAACCCTTCTTCCTGTCGGGGGGCTCAGCGATGAGTATACCAACACCCGCCCTCAGATGAAAATGATCAAAATCGAAGAGGTCAATCGTGCCGACAGTTCTTTTCGCGGGAGTTGCATCAATCATCAGCCTCAACTGACCGGTCTCGAAAAGACTCTTGTGTGAATTGGCAATATACTGCTTCAGTATATATCTTGAATAGGGAACAAGAGTATTGCTCTGCTTCCAGTTAGCTTCCTCATTCTCCCAGTTATAAAGGAGTTCCAGATCCTCAGGTTCAACCGCTCTCAGCCTGACAATGTCACTTTCGAGAATCATCTCTGTAAACTTTCTTGACAAAGATATCGTTCGGATATCCCAGCCTGAGCAATCTGTTCACTTCCTCGTAGGCTTTCAACTTCGAGTTCATAGCGCCCTGTGACGTAACGGTAGAATTTGTCCTGGCGGTTATAGAACACGGCAATATCTGCGTATTGAAAGTATGTAGGATCGACAGGGTTGTATAGTGCCATTACCTGGACTGTGTAGTACAGAACTTCCGGGTCAACCTCTTCATCAGTATCACGCACGTCTTTTATGATCAGGTTCATAATGAGAGAGGAGGAATCTGTCAGGGTAATGTATGGCAGATCTTTTGGATCAAAGCTGATTGTCACAGTGTCTCTGGGCTCCCGGGAAGGAGCATTGAAGACAACAAGTGCTATCTCTTTCTTTTTGTAGGCTGTCAGTAATGAATAATAACCAAATTTACCGTTGTCAAAAGGCTGAAAACCGAGATCGTCGTCGGTTGTGCTGATGGGATACCCTATGTTAACAGGGTTACCCCATACACCTGCGGCTGATGCAGATCTGAAAATATCATAGCCCCCGATTGACCCATGACCTTCCGAGCTGAAGGTGAGAGTAAAACCATCCTGCGAGATAAACGGTGTTTCCTCATTGTACGGGGTATTGACTACACTGCCGAGGTTTACGGGAATTCCCCAGTCACCTGCCTGGTCTCTTTCTGAAACCCACATGTCAAGCTCCCCCAGTCCGCCCAAACGGTTGGAGGTGAAATACAGTTTCTTTCCGTCTGATGAGATGGCGGCGTGAGATTCGTAATATTTGGTATTAATGTTTTTGTTGAGGCTGACGATTGCTGACCATTTCCCGTTTTTATATGCCGTCATGTAAATATTACCATCGTAATTGTCATTTTTGAACAGGTACAGTTCTGTTCCGTCACTGTTGAGTGATGTTGTATAGCAGTCAGTCCCCATTTTTGCCTCGGCAGTGATATTTACCGGTGTGCCCCAGCTGTCACCCTCCTTCCTGGTGACGTAAACGACAGACTCCAGTCCCCGGCGCTCAGTGTAGGCCATGGTGCTGCCGTCATAGCTGATCACCGGCCTGTCATTGACAGAACCCTGGTTTATGTATTCCTTCAGAGGTGTGATCAGCACATCAACAGGCGTCTGCATCTGCACCACAGCAAGGTTGCATGCCTGGATCTGCTGGTTGATGAATTCCTGGTTCGCCATCTCCCCGGCCTCGGAAACGAGGTTTTTAAATAAACGGTAAGTGTTAAGGGCGCTGTCGAGATGATTGGTTATCAGGTAGGCATTGGCCAGAGAAAAGTATGCATCAAGCGGAGCCCTCTTCTCTTTAAGCAGGCCGGTTTTGGAGTCGTAGCTGGTATTCCTTACAGCTGCTTCAAGAAATGGAATGGCTTTAGGCTTCTCATCGAAGATATTAAGATAGCAGTTGCCTATCTTGTACTTGATGTTGGCATTACCGGGCTTAATCTCATTAAGTATCAGGTAGAGAGGATTGGCAAGTTCATATTCGCGATACAGGTAATGAGATTCAGCCTCACGCCATATCGCAGTGATCTCGCTTTTCTTCTGGCCACTGAGCGGTACAATTGCAAGCAGTCCTGCACAAAAAACTATTCCCCTTATTCCCATTTTTCTTTTT
This sequence comes from uncultured Bacteroidales bacterium, assembly GCA_963732575.1. Lineage (GTDB taxonomy): Bacteria > Bacteroidota > Bacteroidia > Bacteroidales > VadinHA17 > SR-FBR-E99. The sequence continues at coordinate 126,293 of CAVTAA010000010.1, read as the reverse complement.
CGCTACGATATTAAGTCACCATGACCATAATCCTGCCTTCAGTGCATCATTTGAACCTGATGCGGAAGATGTCCAGCTTTCCCGATCCGTTCTCCCTGTGTGCCATTGAAACAAAACCTCCTTTACCACCATCTGTGGGGCAGAAGAAGATATTATCATCAGGGCTGTTGACAGGATAGCCGAGGTTTTTTGGTTTGCTCCAGAGGCCGTTGCTTTGCAGCTCACTTCTGAAGATGTCATAACCGCCCATGTTATAATGTCCCTGCGAGGCGAAGAAGAGCATTGTGCCTTTATTGATCAGGAAAGGCCTGTCATCGTTGAACGGGGTATTTATCTCCGGCCCCAGGTTCACAGGCAGTCCCCATTCGCCATCTTTATTCAGCTTCGACATATAAAGGTCAAGACCTCCGAAACCACCCGGCCTGTCGCTTGAGAAAATCATGGTGGAGCCGTCATCGGTGATGAAGCCGTGAGCTTCCCAGTATTTGGTGTTTATTTCTTTTTTAAGCTTGCGCGCAGGTTCCCAAACGGTTCCGTTATACTTGCTGATCCAGATATCGCTGTTAATGTTGTCATCTTTTGACATCAGCATGACACTTCCGTCGGATGATAGAAATGAAACATAATGATCACCGTCGGACTGTAATTCAGGTGTGATATTTACAGGCTGGGTCCACTCATTTTTTACCATACGCGAGAACATTATGGCATCATAAAATTTCATCGAGGTCATATAGGCGATGGACTTCCCGTCAGCTGAAACAACCGGAAAGAAATTTTCATTGCTGTCATTGATCATATCACCCAATGATTCAACTGAGAATTTTACAGGCTCGGCCATGATCCCGGGCGCGTTGTTGCAGGCTGATATCTGCTGGTCAACGTACAGTATATTTTCTATGTCTGAAGGAAGCAGTGTCGATCTGTATCTGCCGTAAGCTTCCTTGGCTTTTTCAAACATGTAATTGATCCTGTATGCATCACCCAGGAAGAACAGCGCTTCATACGGCGCATCGACCTGTCTCAGTGAACCCTCGCGATATTTGGCTGAGATTTTCTGAGAGGCTTTTTCAAGGTATTCAATTGCCAGGTTCTTGCTGTCTTCAATGTTGAGATAGCATAATCCTATGCGGAAGGCAATGCTTGCATTATCAGGCATGGCCGTGTAGATGCCCTGGTAGTAAGGCAGGGCATCGGTATAGTCTCCTCTCATGAGGAAGTACTCTGCCTCATAAAAAGCTTCCTGCAGCCTGATGTTGTCCTGTGGGGTCGCGGTTATCCCTAGCGCCAGAAAGAACAACAAAAGAGTAAATCGTTTATTTTTCATTTCGGTATTATGCTTATTCTGTTTCTTCTTTTTTCTTTTTTCTCCTTCTCCATAGGATAAAGAAGATGATCAACGGTACCAGGAGCAACAGCCACCATAGGAAGCAGCGCCCTTCACCCTCTGTTGTGTCAGGTATCACTTCATCCTCAGCGATGGCAGGTGTCACAGCTGTTGTGTCAGGCTTACCGGATGGTGTCTCTGCCATTGTACTTTCAACAACCGCCCCAGCAGTCGGTCGCACCGGCAATTCTTTATACAGGGGCTTCTGAGCACGCACGCGATCGGTGCGGTTCACCCTGACAGCCGCCGATGCCATGTTGCCGAAACGATCGGTAAGGCTGAAGGTGATTCTGCTGTCGCCGCGAGACGGTACAAAGCTGTAGGTAAAGGTCGTGTCACTCATCAGGTGCTGCTCTGCACTTACAGTCGAGTCAGGTGACAGCACATTTATATCCAGGATCGACATTTCCTCAACGATCAGGCCGAGCGGTACAGGAGCATCAGAGTTGACATTTACAACGGTATCACAAAGCAGTTTCAGATAAGCCGAAACATCGGTACTTGAAAGTGTCACCTGGTCAAGACGGATGGTGTCGCCTTTGTTTGTGACCGGCATCTCATAATTTTGAGACAGAGTCAGAGCATCGTCGGCAGCAAATGTGAACCTGTAAGATCCCTGCGGGAGACTGAATGAATATATCCCTGTGACCGGACTGGTCAGGGCAGACGCCACACTTTTCGTGTCAGAATTATTGACGGCGGTGACCTGAACGGGCTGCTGAAACTGGCTGAGCAGGTTGCTGATGCCTGCTCTCCCGGTTATGAAAAAGTTACGCGGATTGAGGTCTGAATAAATATCATAGCTGAGGATATCCATATTTCCGTAGCCGTCGGGAGTAAATCTGGACAGGTAGCCCCTGTTGCCTTTACCGACCGGCATGAAAAAGAGATCATCATCGGTGGTATTGACCGGGTATCCGATGTTGACAGGTGCACCCCATTCACCCTTCTCATCAAGGTCAGACCTGAATATGTCATAACCTCCTATGTTATGATGGCCACGGGAGCTGAAAAAGAGAGACCGGTCATTGTTTGCAAGGAATGGTGTCTCCTCATTATACTCTGTATTGATGACTGGTCCCAGGTTCTTCGCCGGTCCCCAGTCACCGGTGCTGTCCCTTTCAGAGACAAAGATGTCAAGACCGCCCAGGCTTTCCTTTCTGTTGCTGGTGAAAAAGATCCGCCTGCCATCCCGCGTCAGGGTTGCATGAGACTCCCAGTATTTTGTGTTAATGTTATCATTCAGCTTTTCTACATCACTCCACTGATCGCCCGACAATCTGCTCTGGTAAATATTCCCGTCGAACCTGTCGATCCTGTAGAGCAGCAGAGTTTTTCCGTCACCGGTAAGTGAAGAGGTATAATAATCCTGGTCAATGCCAAGCTCAGGGGTGAGGTTGACAGGATTGGACCATTGTCCGTCTATTTTGGTTGACCAGAAGACCGCATCATAGAACTGCAGTTCACGTGTGAAGAGCATCACCTTCTCATCAGATGAGATCACCGGATTGAACTCTGAGAAGCGCTGGTTTATATCACTTCCGAGGTTCTTCTCGATGACATAAACAGGCTTCCTCATCAGCTCCCGGGCATTGTGGCATGTCCCGATCTGGAACCTGACGAGATTTGTATCATAAAGTTCCGGATCGACATCCTGCATGAACAGTATCGTAGGTTTCTACAGCCTTGTCCAGCTCATTGTTGATACGGTATGCATTTGCCAGGAAATAGAGTACGTCATAAGGGGCGCCGGTCTCACGGAATTTGCCTGGCCGGTATTCGGGATTGATGTTCCGGGCTGCTGTTTCGAGAAAAGAAATCGACTTGTCCTTTTCGCCGGGAGTGTTCAGATAACACTGCCCGATCCTGAAATAATAATTATAGTTTTCAGGGTAAAACTGGAGCAGGTTAAGGTATTTGGGCAGGGCTTCAGCGTAATCTTCAAACAGTATATCACCTTCAGCAGAGACGAACATCTCGCGGAATTCGCTCCTTGTCTGACCCTGAAGAGACACTGTGCACGTTAAAGTCAGCGCAAACAGGAGATATTTAGCTCTTCTCATTCAGGTGATAAGTTTTCTTAAAGAGACTAATATAAGCGAAATAATGTAAAAAGATGATATCCAACACATCCCTTTTTAACAACAGTGCTTACTTTTTAATTAACCGCCTGATCCGGAGTGATATCAATGCCACTGACTCAATGAGTGTTACGGCTGCCTTCACCGGCAGGTGCCATCCGGGGCGCAGGTGCCTGGATGCAAATATTTTCATTGCTCCGTAGAAGTGTCTTTGTGAGCTCTCTTCGTCCTGAAGCGCACTTTTACCCTTGAAATGGGTTATACGCACATCGGGGAGATAGTAGTTGCAGTAACCTGCTTGTCTGATGCGCCAGCAAAGGTCAATGTCCTCACCGTACATGAAAAAAGAAGTGTCAAAAAGACCCGCACTGTCAAGTGCATCACGGCGGATAAGCATGAATGCACCTGTAAGTATATCAGCTTTACATATCTCATCTTCAGGCAGGTGGCCCAGATAGTATGCATTAAAAAAGGAAGATCGTCGGAAAAGTTTCCACATCCCTGTGAACCTGAACAGCGAGGCAAGAGGGGAGGGGAAACCCCGTTTTGATTCAGGCAGGAAGGCACCGCTGCCGTCAACCATCCTTGCGCCTGCAGCACCGGCTTCAGGATGGCTGCGCATGAACGCCAATGCTGTTTTGATTGCATCAGGTTCAACAATGGTGTCAGGGTTAAGTATCAGGATGAAACTGCCGGCAGAGGCCATGATACCCTTATTGCATGCTGCCGGGTAACCTTCATTGTGCTCTGACACAATCAGCCGGACATCTTTAAACTCATCCTTCACCATCGCTGCTGATCCGTCAGAGGAGTTGTTGTCAACGACAATTATTTCGCTGGCGATCCCTTCTGACGCTGTAATCACTGAGACCAGCGCCTGTCTCAGGTAGGTGCAGACATTAAATGATACGATAATGACGGAGAGCTCCATCGGCCTCAGAGAGTTGCCATCTCCTCCCTGATTGCGTCAGCGAGCCGGCTCACACCCTTGCAGGTATCTTCAGGACCGGCAAATGAGAAGTTGAGGCGCATGGTGTTCTGGCCTTCATTGTTACAGTAGAAGACCGATCCGCAGACAAAAGCCACATTCTTTTTGATCGCTCTCTCGAGGAGCTTCGCAGCATCCATCGACGGAGGCAGGGTGACAAACAGGAAGAGCCCTCCCTCAGGCTCGGTCCATTTGACCCCTTCAGGCATATACTCGCGGAGGCATTTGAGCATATGGTCGCGCCGCTCACGGTACAGTGCAACCGTTTTCTTCAGGTTGATGTCAAGCAGCCCCTTCTCCATGTACCTGGCAGTGATCTTCTGCACGAAGGTAGGCGAGCACAGATCAGCCGCCTGCTTGGCTGTGACAAACTTATCGATGAGGACGGGATGACCTATCACCCAGGCCAGCCGGAAGCCAGGTGCAAGTATCTTCGAGAAAGTGTTCAGAGTGATTACCCTGCCTGTGGTGTCAAGGGATGCCATTAACGGTTGAGGCGTGCCCTCAAAGCGGACATCACGGTACGGACTGTCCTCGACAATGAGAAAGTCGTACCTTTCTGCCATGCGTATTATCTCGAGACGGCGGGAACGCGGCATGGTTACGCCGGTAGGATTTTGAAAGTCAGGTATGATATAAAGGAATTTGATTATGCTGCCTTCCTCTTTGAGCTTTATGACGGCCTTCTCAAGAAGATCAGGACGCATCCCGTGGTCATCAAGGGGTATGCCCTTCAGACGTGCGCCGTAAATGGAAAAAGCATTCAGCCCGCCCAGGTAAGAGGGTAAACCGCACAGAACGACATCGCCCGGATTGATAAAGATCTTTCCGGTGAGATCGAGAGCCTGCTGTGAACCTGTGGTGATGGTGATGTTGTTAAGCGCCAGGCTGAGGCCATCCTTTTTATGACGTTCTGCCAGCAATGACCTGAGCTTGTTATCACCTTCAGTAGTGCCGTACTGAAGCGCCGCCGGACCATCCTGTTCAAGGACTTCCTCAGTGATTTTTTTAATGTCATCAACAGGAAATGAATCCGGGGAGGGCAGACCGCCCGCAAACGAGATCATCTCCGGCTTCTGTGTAAGCTTGAGGATCTCACGTATTGCCGATTTCTTCATCTGTTGCGATGAGACCGAAAAGAACCTTTCAAATGTCTCTGCCATGAGCTCATTATTTTTATCAAATTAAGCAACATTTTAATAATTAAAAAATGATAAAACAGATAAAACGGACTACCGCACCTCATCCCTGGGAGGGGAGGGAGAAGAGCCGGCGGTTGACGATCGACTGGCCTAGGGTGATCTCGTCTGTGTATTCGAGTACATCTCCGATAGCCACACCCCTGGCCAGGGTTGTGATGCGGATATTGTACTGCGCCAACCGTTTAAAAATATAGAAATTGGTTGTGTCGCCTTCCATTGTGGTGCTGAGGGCAAGTATTATCTCTTTTGCCTCTCCCTCACGCACTTTTTCTTCAAGCTTGTTTATTGTGAGGTCTGACGGACCGATACCGTCGACGGGTGATATAATACCGCCAAGGACATGATAGAGACCCTTGAATTGTCTTGTATTCTCGACAGCCATCACATCCTGCACGCTCTCCACAACGCATATAATCGACCTGTCTCTCCCGGGATTGCTGCAGATGTCACAGACAGGAGTGTCACTTATGCCGTGGCAATTGCTGCAGTAACACACATCCTCCCTAAGCCGTGTGATAGTCTCACCGAACCGTTTCACCTCTGCCCTGTCACGCCTGAGCAGGTGCATTACAAGCCTGAAGGCAGTCTTGCGGCCTATGCCAGGCAGGGATGAAAACTCATCCACTGCTTCCTCCAGCAGTTTAGAGGTAAATCGTGTTGACATAAAATAGCTTTGAGACAAAAATAATTCAATTATTTCCCGGAAACCTGCCACAGTGATAATTTTTATCTGCAATCTTTTTATTATCCTTGCAGTCATGCTTTCCGGAAAATGACGCCAGCACTTATATTATTTGTTTTCCTCGTTTATACTGCCGTACTTTTTGCCGTGACATGGTTCACTGCACGCAGAGCAAACAACCAGTCGTTCTATATCGGAAACAAGACCTCACCATGGTACGTTGTAGCATACGGAATGATCGGCGCTTCGCTGTCAGGCGTGACCTTCATGTCGGTTCCGGGCTGGGTGGGAGAGACGCAGTTCAGCTATATGATGGTTGCCTTCGGATACTTCTTCGGGTATGCGGTGATCGCCCTCATTCTGCTGCCACTCTACTACAGGCTTAAGCTGACCTCCATTTACAGCTATCTCGAACAGCGATTTGGCTTCTGGTCATACAAGACCGGCGCGGGTTTCTTCATCCTGTCACGGGTGCTCGGAGCATCACTGCGAATGTTCCTGGTAATATACGTGCTGCAGATATTTGTTTTTGATGCATGGAATGTGCCCTTCTGGGTCAATGTGGCCATTTTCATAACCCTTATTATACTGTACACTTTGAAAGGAGGCATCAAGACTATAATATGGACTGATACTCTTCAGACCACCTTTATGCTTCTTGCCGTAATTCTTTCAGTGGTTTATATCAGCAGGGAACTGGGAGAGCCTGTCTTCAGGCTGGCAAGGGAGGTGTCTGACAGTGACATATCAAGAATGATCATCACTGACTGGCACCATCCGCGATTCTTTATCAAACAGTTTTTCAGCGGCATGTTCATTACTATTACAATGACCGGGCTCGACCAGGAGATGATGCAGAAAAACCTCAGCATCCGCAACCTGAAGGATGCTCAGAAAAACATGTTCACCTTCAGCACGATAAACCTGTTTGTAGTATTTCTCTTCCTGATCCTCGGAGCTTTTCTTCTGCTGTTTGCACAGCAGAAGGGCGTATCCGTTGCCATGTCTGACGATCTCTTTCCCACAATAGCTCTCAACTACCTTGGCCCTGCTGCAGGCGTGGTATTTCTTGTAGGCCTTATCTCTGCTGCCTTTCCCAGTGCCGACGGTGCCCTTACTTCGCTCACTACTTCGTTCAGCATCGATTTCCTCGGCCTGGAGAAAAGAAAAGACATCAATGACACAAAAAAAACAAGGATAAGGTACATTGTGCATTTATCCTTTGCAGTTATTTTCTTTGTCTGCATCCTTGTTTTCAGGCAGATGAATGACAGGGCCATCATTGACAAGCTTTTTACAATAGCAGGTTATACATACGGACCGCTGCTGGGTCTGTTTACCTTTGGTCTTTTTACCGGCAGGAAAGTAAATGACAGGCTGACGCCGTGGATCGCTGTCGCATCACCCGTGATCTGTTATATTCTGAACCACTATTCCGAGGAGCTGTTCAACGGATACAAATTCGGATTTGAGATGCTGCTGGTCAACGGATTCCTGACATTCATGGGGCTGCTTCTCTTCAGCAGGAAAAATGATCTACAACCGGCCTCCGGAAGTTGATCTGGGGATAGTTGACGGGGAAGTGGTTTCTGTGCCCTCTGTACCTTCCTCGCTCTCTTCATCTTCTTCCTCACGCTTAGGCTTGATGATCACCTTTATTTTCTTGTAGGGGATTGAGAAAGAAACATAGTACTCAGCTCCTGTTCTCATGCCCGCGGTGGCATCACCGTACCCCGGCATCCATATCGGATTGAGATCCTCTCCGGCACCTGCGCTGATCAGTAACCGCATATAGACATTCCATCCGATTGTGACACCTTTGAACAGCTCGGCACGCACTCCAGGGGTGATCTCGAGAAAATGACCCGTATGGTGGGAGAGAGGCATGTCTGATACGCCTTCTCCCCATTTATTGGTGTATTTAATATCTGAAGCCTCCTGACTGTAAAAGCTGAGGCCGTATCTCAGACCAATGCCTGCATAATATTTGCCCCGGGCAGTTTTGGGCTTTATGAAGTTGTAGCCGGCGCCAATGACAAAACTGGTTCCACGGCTGCTGAAATTGTAGTTGTATTCAACTGATGAGAACGAGGTGAACCTCAATCCCGCATCCAATGAGAAAGCCTGATTGAGATCCATGGAAGCCAGAAAACCGTAGCTTCTGAGGTCATCGTTCAATAAATGAAATATTGGTCCTGAGATGTCAAACCCTGCACGGAAATGCAACGGAACAGTGATGGTATCCTGCGATACCGCCACTCTGCCTGTCAGGAGAAGGAGGCTAATAAAACAGATGCAGGTTCCTTTCGCCATCGAGGGTCACGCTTTTATTCTCAATAATGAGTGTGTCAATTATATTATGTGTGGTTCTCAGTCCTGTCAGCTCGCTGACGAATGTGTATCCGCATTCGGCTGAGACGAGGTGAGGGTGCCTGGTGTAGTAAATTTCTGCCGTGTCAGTAATTCCGTCGAGAACGATGTAAAATGTCGAGACATCGCTACCGGGGTCAAGAGGCAGGGAAAAGGATGAAACGGACTTTGCATCCACAAACTCTAACGTATCTGGTGCAATGATAGCGGTCACAACAATGTTGTCGGCCTGGACTGACACACCTGTTCCGCTTTCAAGAAGGAAAGTGTTCATCATCGGGTCAGTATTGTCATAACACGCCTGACTGGTGCATGATGCCATCAGTACGAAAAGCGCATAAGCCATGATTACAACAGATATATAAGGTACCGGTTTCATACAGATGGCTCAGAAAGTTTTTTTCACGAGTGCAACGGCCTGTCCGACAGCATCACGGAGACCTTCTGGTCTTTTGCCACCGGCGGTCGCAAGGAAGGGTTGTCCCCCTCCTCCTCCGTTGATGGAAACTGACACGGACTTGATGATCTCAACCGCACTTAATCCCGAAACCCTGATGACCTCTTCCCCCAGGCTGACCAGCAGTGATGCCTTCCCCTCGTTTGATGATCCGATAATCACCGCACTGTCGCTGTCTGACATCCTGATCTGGTGGGCAATATTTTTCAGTGTCTCTGCCGGCATCTCTTCAAAAACACCTGAGTAGATCCTAAAGTCGCCGGCCATAAAGGCACTGTGCTCAAGTTCAATGCGTGCAGCAGTGGCGGCAGTGTTCTGCATCTTCTCAATTGTACGCCTCAGGGAGGTGTTTTCTGTCATAAGTTTCGTGACATTGGCGGCAGGGTTTCCAGTGCTCCTTAGCAGGAGTGTGATCTCGTCGAGGGTTTTGAGCTTGTCATTCACGTATGACAGCGCCTGACGGCCTGTGACGGCTTCTATCCTTCTTACCCCGGCAGCCACGGCACCTTCTGAAATGATCTTGAAGAGACCGATCACGGATGTGTTGGTGACATGTATGCCTCCGCAGAGTTCAACTGAATCTCCGAATGATACCACTCTGACTCTCTCACCATATTTTTCCCCGAAGAGTGCTATTGCGCCCATGGCCAGGGCCTCCTCGACCGGTGTGTCCACATGCACTTCAGATACGATATTTCTCATGATCATGTCGTTAACCTTCTGCTCCGTTGCTGAGATCTCTTCAGATGTCATCTGCGTGAAGTGGCTGAAGTCAAACCTTAGTTTCTCCGGTGTTACAAGTGATCCCTTCTGTTCGACATGCTTTCCAAGGACCTCACGCAGAGCATGATGCATCAGGTGTGTGGCTGAATGGTTATTAGCTGTCTGTTGCCTCGCTTCGCGATCTACAGTGGCTGTGAAAGGTTCAGACGGATCCGACGGAATTCTTGCGGCGAGATGAATGATAAGGTCGTTTTCCTTTACGGTATCACTGATGCTGATCTTTTCATTTCCGGATGAAATAAATCCCTTATCTCCCGTCTGACCACCAGACTCGGCATAAAAGGGTGTTCTGTCAAAGACGAGATGCACTGCTTCCCGTCCACGGGCATTCACCTTCCGGTACCGTGCAATGTGCACCGTATCTTCTGTGCGGTCATAACCTGTAAATACTGTTTTTTCCACATTCTTAATAACCACCCAATCGCCTGTTGTGACGGCAGCATCATCCCTTGAACGGCCTTTCTGAGCATTCAGTTCACTTGTAAATGCTTCCTCATCGAGGGTCATTTTATTTTCCTTCAGTATGAGTTGTGTCAGGTCAACAGGGAAGCCATAGGTATCAAAGAGTACAAAAGCTTCACTTCCGGGAAACACACTCTTGTCTTCCTTCTTCAGAGCATCCACCCTGCGCTCGATCATCTTCAGTCCTTTGCCGAGAGTTTTCAGGAATCCCTGTTCCTCTTCGAAGATGACCTTTGTAATAATCTCCTTCTGGGCTGTAAGTTCAGGGTAGTGCTTGCCCATTGAGGTAATAAGTGCCGGTATCAGCTTGTAAATGAACGGTTCGGTCATTCCCAGGGAGGTATAACCGTACCTCACGGCCCGGCGCAGTATACGCCTGATGACGTATCCGGCCTTGTTATTCGACGGCAGCTGGCCGTCGGCAATCGAAAATGCAACGGTGCGCAGATGGTCAGCAATGACCCGGTGGGCTATGTCCCAGGCCTCTTTTTCACCGTAAGGTTTATCTGTGACAGCCGCCGTGCTTGCTATCAGCGGCTGGAAGATATCAGTATCATAGTTCGATTTTTTGCCCTGTATTACCATGCAAAGGCGTTCAAATCCCATGCCCGTGTCGACATGTCGTTCAGGCAGCAGCTCAAGCTCACCGCCTGCCTTACGGTTATACTGTATGAACACAAGGTTCCATATCTCTATCACATGAGGGTGTCCTGTATTTACCAGCAGGTGACCCGGCTTTGCCGACCGCTCACTGTCAGACCTTAAGTCGACATGTATCTCGGAGCAGGGGCCGCAGGGACCTGTCTCACCCATCTCCCAGAAGTTGTCTTTCTTTGAACCTTCAAGAATGCGGTTTTCCGAATTAGAGAAGCATTTCATCCACTGTCCGGATGCCTCATCATCACGGGGAACATTTTCCTCACTGCTTCCCTCAAAGACCGTTGCGTAAATCCTGTCCTCGGGGATATGCATTCTGCCTGTAAGAAATTCCCAGGCCCACATTATTGCTTCCTTCTTGAAGTAATCGCCGAATGACCAGTTACCGAGCATCTCGAACATAGTATGATGATAGGTGTCCAGGCCTACTTCCTCAAGGTCATTATGCTTGCCGGAAACACGGAGGCACTTCTGCGAATTAGCCACCCTTTTGTATTGCGCCGGCTGATTTCCAAGGAATATATCCTTGAACTGGTTCATGCCTGCATTGGTAAACATGAGCGTCGGGTCATTCTTGATCACCATCGGCGCCGAGGGTACTATTTTATGCTGTTTTGAACTGAAAAAATTCAGGAATTCCTCTCTGATCTCGGTGGCTTTCATCATAAGTCCTCAAACAGTGTTAATTTCAATTAATTCGGGGCTCTGTAAAATTAATTCAAATATTTTACGTTTGATAAATGTCAATGTAAATAGTCATAACTTTCTGTTATACTGATGCTGAAAAGGAATAAATACGTTTTTGATACATCTGACCTTCGTTTTCTTCAGCATAAACGCCAGTGGAGTGAGAAGCTCCTTAGATTCTCAATATTTTTTGGGATATCAATCTTATTGACAGTTTGTTACAGCTTTATTTTTCATCGTGTGGCCGGTTATCCGAACCAGGAGAAACTGGTCCGGGAAATTGAGGAGATCAAGCTGAATTACTCCCTGCTCGAACGCAAAATTGACTATTCATCAGCAGTCATTGCTGACATGCGCTCAACAGACAATAATTCATACCGGTCCATTCTTGACCTTCAGGAGATCCCTTCTGACATATCAGAAGGCGGAGCCGGCGGTACATTCAGGTTCGGTGACCTGACAGGCTACATCAACACAGAGATGATGACTAGCCAGTGCGATCCAGGTTTGAAAATCTCAAAACCGAGACAAACATACAGTACAACTCACTTACCGACCTCACCGAGGCAGCTGCTGACTGGAAGGACATGTGGGCGCATCTGCCGTATATCAGGCCTGTCAACGTGACCATGAGACTGGGAGACGGTGATCAAATTCAGACAGCATCATCCGGTGCTGGGTTCACCGCGCTGGCATTTCGGTCAGGATTTCTGCTGCCCCATCGGTACGGAGGTGCATGCCACTGGTGCCGGGACCGTCTATTATGCCGGCAACCAGAATGACGGTTTCGGAATAAAGGTTGTTATTGACCACGGCTACGGATACAGATCCATCTACGGTCACCTGAGCCAGGTCACCGTTAAGAGGGGACAGAAGGTCAAGCGGGGAGACTTCATCGGACTGTCTGGCACCACCGGTATCTCGTCGGGTCCGCACCTTCATTACCAGATCGACCTGTACGGTTCACATGTGAACCCGCTCTGGTATTTTGAGGACAGTCTCACGGAAGATGAGTATTTCGAAATGCTTGAGTTCCTTACCAAGCGGTGAGAACCAGGTATAAATTCCTGTTTTTCTAAGCTGAAAGTATTTTTGTATTTTGTCTATTATTTCTTATGTTTGCATGGCACTTAGTTTGCCGTCACAGCGGATGCCAAAGACAAAGTATAAGTTTAATCATGAGACACTCAGCTTCGATAAAATGAGGCTGGGTATCAGGCAGCTTCTCCTACGTCTCTTCGGTTATTTCGTTGGCTCACTCTTTCTGGCGGGCCTCTACGGTTTCATCTTTGCCTTTGTCTTTGATTCACCCAAGGAGAAGACTCTCAAGCGTGAGATCGAACAGCTCACCCTTCAGTATGAGCTGATGAACAGGGAGATGGATAACGTCGAGAAGGTGCTCGGCCATCTCCAGGAGACTGATGACAACCTCTACCGGACCATTTTCGAGGCTGAACCGGTGCCATCATCATACCGTGTGGGTGGTATCGGAGGCGTAAACCGTTATGAGGAGCTTCAGGGATTCACAAATTCCGAGCTGATCATTGAAACAGCAACGAGACTTGACAAGATCAGGAAGCAGATATATGTCCAGTCACAGTCCTTTGATGAGCTGATTGCCTATGCAAAGGAGAAGGAGGAGATGCTCAGCAGCATACCGGCCATACAGCCTATTTCAAACGAAGGACCTGAAACGTACTGCCGGAGGTTACGGTTACAGAATTCATCCGATATACAAGATATCAAAGTTCCATGCCGGAATGGACTTCACTTCGCCGACAGGCACCGAGGTATATGCCACAGGCAACGGTGTTATCACCACAGTCAAATCGGCCCGCCGTGAACTGGGGAATCATATCAGTCATTAACCACGGTTTCGGCTACGAGACCGTTTATGCCCACCTTGACCATTTCAATGTCAGGGAAGGGCAGAAAGTCAAACGTGGCGATATCATCGGGTATGTGGGCAGCACAGGCCTCTCAACTGCACCTCACCTTCATTATGAGGTCAAGGTCAACGGCAATAACGTGGACCCGGCACTCTATTTCTTCAACGATCTCACCCCGGTGAATATGACCGCATGCTGGAGATATCAAGCAAGAGCGGACAGTCGTTCGACTGATTAAGCACAGGAGGCCATGCCGTACAGGGAAAAAAAAGTTGACAAACTGTTTTATCAGATCGGTGAAGTGGCTGAGATGTTCTCTGAGCCTGTCTCAACAATCCGTTTCTGGGAGAAAGAGTTTGATGTGCTTAAGCCGAAAAAAAACAATAAGGGGAACAGGCTGTTCCTGGAAGAGGATATTAAAGAACCTGAGGCTGATACACCATCTGCTGAGGGAAAGGGGCATGACCATCGAGGGTGCCAGAAAATATCTGAAGAACAACCGTGAAGATACCGATTATCGCCTGGAAATCGCTGATACCCTTCGCAACATAAGGGATATACTCACCGATATCAAAGACGAAATAAACTGACAGTATGGCGGCTACGCTGGGAGAATTCACTCGCTGGCTTGAAGAACTTATTCCTCCTGCCTTTCAGGAACATTATGACAACAGCGGACTGCAGGTCGGAGACCCGGAAGCCCTGATCGATTCGGTACTGCTTACGGTGGATGTCACCGCTGAGGTTGATTGCTGAAGCCAGCGAACACGGCTGTAACCTCATCATCTCTCATCATCCCCTGATCTTTACTCCGCTGAAACGTATTGCCGGCGGCAGTGAGACCGAGCGCTGTGTTGCCTCCGCTGTCAGAGCGGGCATTGCAATTTATTCTGCTCATACAAGCTTTGATAACGTATCATGGGGTGTAAGTCATATACTCGCCGAAAAGATCGGGCTGACGAAGATCAGGGTGCTTGCTCCCCTGAAAGGCAAGCTCTCAAAAATCATCACCTTTGTTCCCGTTTCCCATGCCGGAAGGGTCAGGGAAGCGCTCTTCGCTGCCGGTGCAGGTCACATTGGCAATTATGACCGCTGCAGCTTCAGCGTTACCGGCGATGGCACCTACAGGGCAGGAGAGGGAGCCAATCCTTTTGCCGGACAGGTGGGAGAGGATCATTCCGAGCCGGAGATCAGGATAGAGGCTGTCATGCCGTCACATCTTTCCTCTGCATGTGTCAGGGCTCTTCTCGTGGCACATCCGTATGAGGAGGTGGCTTATGATATCATCGCCCTTGAAAATGAATATCACGGCGCCGGCGCGGGCGCCATCGGCACCCTGCCCGTCGCCGCTCACCGTGACCGTGCTGCTTGAGAGACTGAAGGAGCTCACCGGCATACCTGTAATACGGTACAGCGGCGACACTGCCCGCACTATCACAACCATTGCCGTGTGCGGAGGTTCAGGCTCCGACCTGATCAGCACTGCCGCCCGCGCCGGCGCCGATGCATTTGTCACCGGCGATATTAAATACCACGCTTTCATACAGGCACCCCGGTGACATGATAGTGGCCGACATCGGACATTATGAAAGTGAAAAATTTTCTTTAGAGCTGCTCCACGATCTGATTAATAAAAAATTTCCTAAATTTGCACTCCGGTTTTCCGGGATAAAAACCAATCCGATTAATTACCATTGAAAATTAAATAAACTGATGAAACAGACCAAAACCGCTGAACCTGAACTTACCATAGAAGAAAAACTCAGAGCACTCTTTTCACTGCAGCTTGTTGATTCGGAGATCGACAAAATACGCACGCTCAGGGGCGAACTTCCTCTCGAGGTGCAGGACCTTGAGGATGAGGTGGAGGGGCTGGAGACCAGGATAAACAACCTTAAAAGTGAGATCGCCGAGCTTGAAAAATCAATTGTAAGCAAGACCAACGAGATCACAACCTCACAGGGACTCATCAAAAAATACGAGGATCAGCAGAATAATGTCCGCAATAACCGCGAATATGATTCTCTCTCCAAGGAAGTCGAGTTTCAGACGCTTGAGATTGAACTCTGCAACAAGAAGATCCGCGAGTTCACCGTACAGGTGGCTGAGAAAAAAGAGGTCATGGCCGAAGCTCAGGCAGCACTCGATGAGAGAAAGCGTGACCTGGACGGTAAGAAAGGTGAGCTCGATGATATCACACGTGACACCCAGAAGGAAGAGGAGCAGCTGGATGAGAGATCCAAAATGCTGCAGACAAAAATTGAAGAGAGACTGCTGACCGCCTATAAGCGTATCCGCACCAATGCACGTAACGGTCTCGCTGTTGTTTCGGTACAGAGAGATGCATGCGGAGGTTGTTTCAACCAGATACCCCCTCAGAGGCAGCTTGACATCAGATCGAGGAAAAAGATCATCGTCTGCGAATATTGCGGACGCATCCTCGTCGACGACGAAATCGTCAACGAAAAATCATAAACGGATTATTCTGATTTATACATGTAGCGACGCCCTGCCAGGGCGTCGCTGCATTTAATATATGTGTATGTAGAGACAGGTCTGAGACCTGTCTCTCGTCATGTTTTATATATTTGTACCTGGTTGATATATGTAATTATGAACGATTTTCAATCCCTGATCCGTGAGGGCATTCCCGCACACCTCCCTGAACTGAAACCATATGACCCCTCGGTCAATCATGCTCCCCGTCGCCGTGACATTCTCACCACCGAAGAGAAGAAGCTTGCCCTGCGAAATGCCCTGCGATACTTTCCTGCAAAGCTTCACCCTGTCCTGGCCCCGGAGTTTGCTGCCGAGCTGCGCGAATACGGACGCATATACATGTACCGTTACAGGCCTTCATATGAGATGAAGGCAAGACCCATAAACGAGTATCCGCATAAGTCATTGCAGGCCGCTGCCATTATGCTGATGATAACCAATAACCTTGACCCTGCAGTGGCCCAGCACCCTCATGAGCTCATCACCTATGGCGGCAACGGCGCCGTCTTCCAGAACTGGGCACAGTACAGACTTACGATGAAATACCTGTCGGAGATGACTGACGAACAGACCCTGGTGATGTACTCAGGGCATCCTCTCGGTATCTTCCCTTCTCATCCGGAGGCCCCGAGGGCTGTGGTGACCAATGGGATGGTTATACCCAATTACTCTTCCCAGGATCACTGGGAGAAGTTCAACGCGCTGGGTGTCTCCCAATACGGGCAGATGACCGCAGGGTCATACATGTATATCGGTCCTCAGGGCATTGTCCACGGAACATCTATAACCCTGCTCAATGCGGGCGCGGAGGCTTAAGCCGACGAGATGACAGGGCCAGACCAGGCAGGCTTTTCATTTCGTCAGGTCTGGGGGGCATGTCAGGCGCTCAGCCAAAAGCAGGCAACATAGCCGGAGTGGTCTCGGTAATAGCCGAGGTAAACCCCAAGGCTATCAGAACACGTCATTCACAGGGATGGGTCGATGAGGTCTTCGATGACCTCACCCTGCTGGTACCGAACGTGTAAGAAAGGCATGTGGTGTCAGGACGAGGTGGTGTCCCTCGCTTATCACGGTAATATCGTTGATCTGTGGGAACGCTTTGCCGATGAGGAGTTATGGGCAGATCTCGGTTCTGACCAGACCTCGCTTCATAACCCATGGGCAGGAGGTTATTATCCTGCCGGCATCACTTTGACGAAGCCAATATAATCATGGCTGCTGACCCTGACAGGTTCAGAGGACTGGTGCAGGCTTCGTTACGCCGTCAGGTCGAAGCCATCAACAGGCACACTGCACACGGCACCTATTTCTTTGATTACGGCAATGCTTTCCTCCTCGAGGCGTCACGTGCGGGAGCTGATATCTCCGACGGCAGGGGCGGTTTCCGCTACCCGTCATATGTTGAGGATATCATGGGACCTATGTGCTTTGACTACGGATTCGGTCCTTTCAGGTGGGTATGCTGCTCGGGTGACCCTGCCGATCTTGAGACTACTGACGCTCTCGCAGCCGAAACACTCGAACAGCTGATGAAAGATTCTCCTGAGGATCATTCATCTCCAGATGTCGGACAATATTCACTGGATACGTGAAGCTGCACGTAACAAACTGGTGGTCGGCTCGCAGGCACGCATTCTGTATGCTGATGCCCGCGGCAGGACAATGATTGCCGGAGCCTTCAACGATGCCATTGCCTCCGGTAAGATAAGCGGACCGGTCGTTATCGGCCGTGATCATCATGATGTCTCCGGCACTGACTCACCCTTCAGGGAGACATCAAATATCTATGACGGCTCACGCTTCACGGCTGACATGGCCGTTCAGAATGTTATCGGCGATGCATTCCGCGGAGCCACATGGGTCTCACTGCATAACGGCGGCGGTGTCGGATGGGGAGAGGTGATCAACGGGGGCTTTCGGAATGGTTCTCGACGGCACACCGGCAGCTGCAAGACGAATCAGATCAATGCTCTTCTGGGATGTCAATAACGGCATTGCACGCCGCAGCTGGGCAAGAAACAGCGGCGCAGTCTCATCAATAACAAGGGAGATGGAACGCACACCGGGACTGGTGGTGACAATGCCATCACTGGCTGACGACAGTCTTATCGAATTCAGAGTTAATTAGATTAAAATGATTTTCGATTGCGATCGATGACGAGTCAATTGCGATGAGAGGCAGACAGCCATCGCCACGACCCCCTCGCCCCGGCCTGTAAAACCCATCTTCTCAGTGGTAGTGGCTTTAACGGAGATGGCATCCGGTGAAATACCCGTAACGTCTGCCATGGCCTTTCGCATGGCATTAATATAAGGGGCCAGCTTTGGCGTCTCAAGACATACCGTGCTGTCGATATTGACAATCCTGTAGCCCTGATCGCTGATCATGTCTGCGGTCCGCTTAAGTAATATCTTGCTGTCGATACCTTTATATTCATCAGATGTGTCGGGGAACTGTGTTCCGATGTCATTCATCCCGGCAGCGCCGAGAAGAGCATCACAGATGGCATGTATGAGTGCATCACCGTCCGAGTGAGCCACACATCCTTTGGGTGAGGCGATGTGCACACCGCCTAACCAGAGTTCACGACCATCCTCAAGGCGGTGAAAGTCAATGCCCTGTCCAATCCTCTGATGAAGTGTCATCGGTTATTTCTTGCTTACGTTCCGCAGTGAGTCAAACTCAAAGCCGAGTGAGAACCTAAGCGTTCGTGCCAGCGGGTTGTTCTGCGTTAATCGGTATCAGGTATGAAAAGTCGAGTGAGAAAACACTTAACCTGAATCCTGCTCCTGCAGTGAAGTACTTCATATTGCCCTTGCAGTCTGCCTGGTTGAAGTAACCGGTCCGCAGAGCGAACTGCTGATTGTACCAGTACTCAATTCCAATTGATTCTGTGAATTCATGCATTTCCTCACCGAAACCGTTGGGGGCATCATAGAACGACTGGAAGATGGCCACCGGCACTGAGACGTTCGGATCCTTGCCTGCAACGATTTCTCCGTCTTCATAAACAGGAGGTGTTGGTACCAGCAGCTTGTTAATGTCGAAGGAGATCCCTATGGTGTTATACCTGTCAAGATCAACGGTGAATGTGGTTCCCAGACGCATATTCATGGGAATGAAATCAGGATCTTCATCGGATGTGTAGCTCATCTTCGACCCGATGTTTGAAAAATTCATTCCGGCAGAGATTTTTCCTGTCTTTGAACCCAGCTTTAAAGCAGTTGTATAATACGCGGAAGCATCAGCTGCATAAGCTGTTCCGGCTTTTGTCTCCGTGCTGCCGGCATATTGCCCTCCCGTGATATTTGAATAGATGAACCGCAGAGCCACACCTACCTGACCAGTGCTGGGAAAAGAGGCGGGAGTAAGCTGCGTCAATCGAGAATTCGTTGGGATTATGGGTGCTCTGATAGTTGCCATAATCATCAGTGAACTGTATCTCTCCCAGTGAAGAGTACATCAGGCTGCCGGCGAGCACCTGCTTGCTGTCGATCCTGTAATAACCTGTAAGTAAAGCCAGATTGATATCCGGTACAAGAGACCTGAGCCAGGGTGAGTATGACATTGCGAAACCTCCGTTACCGTCAATAAATGCATATTTGGCCGGGTTCCAGTGCATGCTGTAAAGATCAGGCGATGTTGCAACACCGGCATCACCCATTGCCCCGGCACGGGAGTCAGGCGCTATGGTAAGAAACGGTACCACAGTCTGAATGACATTTAAAGGATGCTTGTCCTGTGCTGTCAATGGCATCAGCGGGGCCGTTAAAAGAAATATAATACTGATTATCAGCGCCTTGTTTTTCATGTTCAATTTAGGTCAAAATTTGTGCAAATATATAACAAAAAAAAGGCCGGTTTATTGTGTCGTATCACAAAATGATGATCCTTCCTGCTGCAGATGCTCTTTCTCCCTCTGCCGTAACTGCCTCGGCACGCCACAGATATAACCCCCGTGCCAGCCTGCTGCCGTTTTCATTGCATCCGTCCCAGGGTATATCCGGCAGTGAATATCCGGTGCTGAAAAATTGTTCCCTGATAACACGAACAGCATTGCCACCGGTGGTGAAAACAGTAATGGTGACATCAATATCCGTGTCAGGCCTGTTGTGACCGGCGGTAAACGTTGTCTTATCGGTGACCGGATTGGGAAAGCTCAGAAGATCTGTCAGCCTGAAGACACCGCTTGTTTCAACAACAAACCTGAGTGTGGTCACTGAAGGGTTATTGAGATTATCCCATGCCCTGAGTGATACAGTGTGTTCACCCTTTTCAGTGATGATAAACGGGTAGGTCAGACTTCCTGAAGTGTGCACCCCGACATCTGCACTGAACAGGCCGTTCAGCACCACAGCGCCCGGCATATCCTCATCGATCCAGGCGATGATATCATGGCCGATACCGGTGCCGGATGCATTGACACCTGACGCATCGCTGATGAGTGCAAGCAGAGCAGGCGCGGTGTCTGTAATCCCTCCTTCATTGAAGAGGGTGTCATTCATGTAAAGCTTGATAACCGGACCTTCAGTGTCATTAATTTCCGTTTCGGATAATCCTCCTGTCACAATATCAGAAAAACTGCCGTTTATGTCACTGTTGTCATCATGGGCATAGTAGGTTATGAAACCATTGCCGTAAGAATAATTTATGTCGAGCGGTACAATGAAGGAAAAACTGAATTTTCCCTGATTAACGTTTGTGGTACCCCTGAAGATCACATTTCCGGTCACAGGGAAACTCATTGGCGATCCTCCGTCATTGGCTAGAGTGGTTACAGAGCTGACTTTATCATAAACAACGGGTTCCACCACTCCGTTGAACTCCTCCATTATGTTGCCGTCGCTGTCTTCGATGTGGCCGCTTATAGTGATAAGCGATAGTGCTTTGAGCGTATCAGTGTCGAACTCCACGGAAACATTATTAATACTGTCAGTGACCACACGTCCCTGCACCGGCCAGGCTATCCTCAGGGCAGGATCACCGAGCAACAGGAAATTACGCTTGTTCATGCCGCTGCCGGAATTGATCTTTGCCAGCCTGATGATATCTCCCAGCTTCATCGATCTTCCGTCTGACGCCGTAGAGAAAATATAATCGTAAATCTTGCGGTTAAGCATATAGTTCGGCGCAGAGTAAACGACCCTCGTTGTGCTCATCAGCCCAATGCCTCCTCCTTCAGGATTAAGCAGAACCATCTCTCCGGCTGAGGTCCTTGGCGAAATGAGCCCTGTTGCCGGGTTGATCTCAACATCATCGAACCTCGAGAACTCACAGGTGGCTGTAATGAACAGCGGCAGCATGTTTTTGTTCTTCCATGAATTTATGTCATCGGTCCTAACCACTCTCTCATGTGCGAGCCCTGATTCATTGCCGTGGCCTACATAATTGAATATCAGGCATCCTGCCGCAATCCTGCTGTTAATGGCTTTCACTGCATCGGGGTATAAGTCACCCGTTGCCGATGTCACCTGACGGAAGGCGTCGAGATAAATCTTTTCCGTGGTTACAGGCGCAGCGGCTTCCTTAGCCGCCACAGCAAGGTTTTCGGCATCCATCATGTGCAGATTGGCATCTTCATCATCACCCACCATGCACAACATATTGCGCCATGAACCCAGTGCTGAGTTATCCATGTAAGAAGCTATTTTGCGCACCATTGTCCCTGCAGCAGCAGTGTCAGACGCGGGCAGCCGCCCGATTCCGATATCGAGAAATCCGTCTGCCTCTCCCTCGCCCTCGTCAAGCAGGCCGTAGAAATCGTCAGATGTGAAGGAAAGAACTCCGACATGGGAATTAATCGACTGCCATGTGAGGATATATGAGCTGTTCTTCGGAGGAGGAGTTTTGTTTTCATATGATCCGTCACCAAACAGGAGGAGGTACTTCAACGGAGAGCCGCCTTCAATACCCCTGGTACGTATCATTTTGATGAAATTCCTTATGGCCACAGCATCGGGTATTCCTCCGGAGAATTCATTATAGATCTGCCCGGGCGTCACTATGATTGAGCTTGTGCCGTCATCAGCCAGGTGGATATCGGCAACTCGTTGTGCATACTCTTCGAAGAGAGGATGCGTCACAATGATCATATCCGCCGGACCAAGCCCATGGAGATCCTGGTTAGGTACTGGGTCTTTGCTTATTAGCGGGCGCAATACATTTGAGGCTGTAAAGGCAACAAACTTACGCAGGCTGTCAGTAGCGGCAGTGAATGTTGTGTTGCCGGCAGATGCTGCTGTCTCCATAATTTTTGGTGCAAAGGGATCCGTAACATCCCACACCTGCAGTGACGAAGATCCTGAGACAGTGAAGCGTGTCATCCGGGCAGGGGCAACGGTCCGGCTGTCAGTAATAAAAAGCTGTTTATCAGTATATTCCAGCTGGGCCCGGGCCAGGAAATCAATATAATCTATGTATCCTGTCGCTGCCAGGTTGCCGTTATTCCGGAAAGTAATTGTGAATACCGGTGCAGCAGAAGCCGGGAGACACAAATCTTTCGAAATTGCAATATTGGCAAACACACCGTTCAGGTCAGTCATATTTACAGGTGAAACAGGGACCGTCTTTAAGACTGTTGATCCTTGTTTAAGAATGAATGAGCATTCAGTGTCAGAACGGCCCAGCACTCTCATGCTGTACTTTATTTGTTCTGTCGTGATGAGGTTTTCAAATTGCGGGCTCACAACATTTTCTGTGCCGGCGATGACCTGCTGGTACCATTCCCTGCCTGACCTGATCAGGTTTATCGCTTCTCTTTCATGCCTCCATGTGACATCGCAGGAAGAGGTCTCCGCATCGTACGGTTGTGAGGGTACCTGCTCAACGGCAATATGCGCAGCTCCGCCAGGTACCGATGTGATGAAATACCAGGCGGTATCTGAATAATAATGTCTGCTGTATTCATAGTTCTCAGAGGTCCTGTTGTAAACCCACCTGTGTGTGCCCTCGGCATAGAAGAGCAGGTAGTCGCCATCATTAAAAACACCGTCGCTGCCTGCTTCGACCTTCGAGGCAATCTCCATAAGGTCATCAGGCGCGCTGCCGTCGTTATAAAATGAAAGCTGACCTCTGTTGTTGCCATACAATACTGCTGCTGAAGGGTCGGTGATACCCATGTCTCTGATCTGTGAGAAGTCGAGACGGTAAATACCCGGCTCGGTCACGGCAAACCTGATCCATCGGCCCTGTTTAAGCAGGGACGAGTGCGCGTAATCCTGACCTGCGGCATGGAATACCGGTATCAGGGCGAGAGCTGTGATCAGGAGCCTTTTTATTCTCATCAGCGCAAAGATAGTTAAGAGGATTATCTTTACTCCCTGAAAGACGGGTACTCAGGTAAAATATTAACGTCTCTGACCCGTTGATATTGCTGAAGACGAACCATGAGCCTTAGAAAGAGGACAACCATACTGATGCTTGTTTTTTACACCCTTACCCTTAGTGGTCAGGATACCTGGTACGGTACCATGTCGGGCATGCATTTCATGTATAACCCGGGCTTTACCGGTTCGTCAGGTCTTCCGGTTATGAACATTTCCTGCTACTCTTTCCTCCCGGGCAACAACTTTGCACTCAGGTCAGGATATGCATCATTTGACACATATCTGCCGGGACTGCATGGCGGGGCAGGCCTGTGGCTCAGCGACGACATGCTGGGTGAGATTATGAACGACTTCAGGGCAGGAGCAAGCTATGCCTATCATCTGCAGGCGGGGAGAGATTTTTTTCTCAATGCAGGACTAACAGCCTCTGTGGTGCACCGTGGAATAAAAACAGGGGCCGTAATACTTCCGGATGACATTGATCCATTCAATGGTTTTCAGGGGACACATTCAGAGAATATTACCGATGGCGCAATCACCGCTTTTGACATTGGCACAGGCATAACCTTTGCAAAAGGCCAGTGGTACGGCGGTTTCTCCGTTATGCACCTGACACAGCCATGGCTCAGCGAAAGTCACCAGAACAATGACAGGCTCAGTCGGCTTTATACCGTCAGCGCAGGTACATCCTTCAACAACCGTAATGGCGAATTTAGTCTCAACCCGTCAGTAACACTCCTGGCTCAGGATGAAAATATAATAATATATTTAGGAGCAGAAGCTCATTACCGCAGCCTGATGGGCGGATTAGCATTCTGGCATGCCGCCTCCGGGTTTACTGCAGCGGAGCCATCGCTGGGATGGGATACGGGATCAACAAAGATCATATTATCATATAGTTACGTACTGGCCGGAGGTGATGCGGCAATTAAGGGCACAGCTATCGTGAAGGCCGGACTTGAAGTTTGTTTCAATAATGTTGAAAAAAGTAGAGCCGTTCACATAATAAAGTTACCTGATTTGTAGTTATTTTGGTGCAGCGTTTTGTTTTTGATTAATTTAAATAATTGAAATTTAACCTAGTTAACATAATTTGACCATGTATAAACTGAGAGCTTTACCGGTTTTTGTAGTTGTTGCGCTCTTTCTATTTTCTTGCAAGGGTGCAAAGCAGGACAATGTGTCTCCAACGACAGGCTGGAGTTACCGGGATCCTAAATCGAGTGATGTGAATGACCTTGGCTATCCCATCGGGGAAGCGTCAGAGCAGATCACCGGCCCTAACCTTGTACTCATTGAAGGTGGAACATTCACGATGGGACGGGTCGATCAGGATGTGATGTTCGAATGGAACAACACGCCCCGCAGGGTCACCGTATCATCTTTTTACATGGATGAGACTGAAGTCACCAACCTTGACTACCGTGAATATCTCTTCTGGCTGAGACGTGTTTACAGTGATTACCCGGAAGTACACCGCCGTGCCCTCCCTGACACACTGGTATGG
Source organism: uncultured Bacteroidales bacterium (assembly GCA_963732575.1). GTDB lineage: Bacteria > Bacteroidota > Bacteroidia > Bacteroidales > VadinHA17 > SR-FBR-E99. The sequence goes on along the minus strand of CAVTAA010000010.1, from coordinate 101,316 downwards.
AGAAGCCCTCTGGCATTTAACGAACCTTATGTGCAGTATTATTTCAGGCACCCTTCATATAATACTTATCCTGTAGTGGGAGTGAGCTGGCTGCAGGCCAATGACTATTGCGTATGGCGTACCGACAGGGTGAATGAACAGATACTTCTCGACGGGAAATGGCAGGAAGCGAATGTCGAACAGTCAGGTGCAAATAACTTCAACACCGAGGCTTATTATGCCGCTCAGTATGAAGGTGTACCCGGAGAGAGGGTTGATGAGTTGCACGCCCGTGTACGCCAGGAGGATGGCATCCTTCTGCCGCGCTACCGGCTGCCGACGGAGGCAGAATGGGAATTTGCAGCCTATGGCCTCAGAGGCAACACCTTTGAGGAGAGAATTTATGAAAGAGCAATCTACCCTTGGGACGGACACAACGTACGTAACTCGGCACCAAAATACAGAGGTGAATTCATGGCCAACTTTGTCCGCGGTCGCGGTGACATGATGGGCGTGGCAGGTAACCTGAACGATGCCGGTAGCATTACCGTCGACGTGAGATCTTACTGGCCCAATGACTATGGTTTGTACTGCATGGCTGGTAACGTCAATGAATGGACACAGGATGTATACCGTCCGCTCTCTTCGGAAGATGTCGATATGTTCAACCCCTTCAGAGGAAACGTATTCACCGACCTTCGCCGTGATGCAAACGGACAGGTGGTTGAGAAAGACAGGCTGGGCAGGCTGCAGATAGATACCGTGAAGCCGGATGATGTGGCAAACAGGTTTAACTACCAGAAATCAGACTACAGGAACTACCTCGACGGTGACGTTATCTCAAGCATATCATCAAGCCTTGAATGGTCAGGTAACGCTGACCTGCCGCAGACCGAAAGAATGTACTCTCAGAATGAAACGGACAATGACTATGTCACCCTTATAAATGATAAGGCCAGGGTAATAAAAGGAGGATCATGGAAAGACAGGGCTTACTGGCTCAATCCTTCCACACGCCGTTATCTTGATCAGGAAGCATCACGTGATGACCTCGGCTTCAGATGCGCAATGATCAGGGTGGGAAGTCCTTCCGGATTATAATAAACTGATTTCAAAATGATACCAGGCCTCATTATGCATAGTAATGAGGCTTTTTTTTAGATAACCATGGAGCTGAACGAGTTATATTCCATTGTCCGTCATTCTGAAGGGATCGCAACAGATTCAAGGACGGTGCGCAACGGTCAGGTCTTCTTTGCCCTCAAAGGGCCAGCCCACGACGGTAACGCTCACGCAGCAGCTGCTCTCAGGGCAGGCGCTGTAGCTGCGGTCGTTGATGATCCTGCACTTAAAAGCGGGAAATACATCCAGGTGGATGATGTTCTTATGACACTCACCCTTCTGGCCATGAGGCACCGCAGGGGACTTACCGTTCCTGTTATTGCAATCACGGGCTCTAACGGCAAGACCACAACCAAAGAGCTGATAACCGCAGTGCTCTCGAAGAAGAAGAGAGTCCACAGCACCACTGGTAACCTTAATAACCATATCGGAGTTCCTCTTACGCTCCTTAGCTCGCCCGATGACACGGGTTATATGGTTGTCGAAATGGGAGCAAACCACAAGGGAGAAATAGCCGGATTGTGCCAGACTGCCATGCCTACTCATGGGATCATTACAAATATAGGAAGGGCTCATATCGAAGGTTTTGGATCTTTTGAAGCAGTAAAAGCAGCCAAATCAGAGCTGTACAAATGGCTGGGAGATAGCGGAGGAACAGCTATATATAACGATGGGAACAGTATAATTAAGGAACTCGTTTCGGAAACAGTGAAATACTCTGTTCCCTACTCGCGCCCGGCCGGCAGCAAACTCAAAGTCGAGGCTTCAGAGGCTGACAGTATGTTTCTTGCTGTGAACGCTGTCTATGAAAGACGCCAGTATTCATTCACCACTAATCTTTTCGGATCTTACAATATTAATAATGTGCGGGCCGCCTTTGCCACCGGCCTCTGTTTCGGCGTACCGGTCACTGATATCGTGGATGCTGTTTCGGCCTACAAGCCTGTAAATAACCGGTCACAGGTGGTCAATACCGGGAAAAATGTCCTTGTTTGTGATGCTTACAATGCCAATCCGTCTAGTATGGAAGAGGCTGTTTCGTCTTTCGCGGCACTGAAGGCTGACCGGAAGATGGTTGTCCTTGGTGATATGCTTGAGCTCGGATCAGAGAGTCATGCGGGGCACACTGCCGTAATAGATCAGCTGAAGAAACTCAAGGATGTTGAGGTAGTCCTGATCGGACCGCGCTTCGCCGAAGCGGCCGGAGATATCCGGGCACAACTGTTCACCTCTTCCGATGAACTGTCCGAATGGCTTGTCTCTAACCGCCCCGAGGGATATACGATCCTGGTGAAAGGTTCGAGGGGAATGACGCTGGAGAAGATATATCTGTTACTCTGATCTGCCGGTAAGACTTATCACCAGAATTTCCGGCCGGGTGCCGATGCGCATGCGCGGGCCCCAGATACCGAACCCTGATGAAACTATTGCATGTGTCTTGCCAAACATGGCATACCCATGGCCCAGGGCGAACATTTTATTGACGATGTATGTCAAAGGCCACATCTGGCCGTTGTGCGTGTGGCCTGAGAGCTGCAGATCGACGGTTGTTCCTGCAAGAGCCGGCAGTTCAGATGGCTGGTGATCTAGCAATATAACAGGTCTGGCAGGATCTGTCTGAGCCAGAAGACTATCAAGAGACGCCCGCCCGCTGACTGAACCCTGATCAGCCGATCTGTCGAGCCTGCCTATAATCTGTACACCGTTTGAAAGCGTCACAACCTCATCCTTCAGGACCCTGATGCCTTTGCTTTCTATATAGGGGACAGTTTTTCTGATATCGCCGATATACTCATGGTTTCCAGTGATGGCGTACCTGCCGTACTGAAGGTCGGGCAGGCTGAGGTAGGAGAGGAGGTCACCGCGCAATACCGGTGCAATGCTTCCGTCAATCAGGTCTCCAAGGAAAAGAACGAGGTCAGGCTTCTCATCCCGTATCATCTCTGACAGGTGCCTCATGCTCCTTTTCCTGATTACACTGCCGAGATGGATGTCCGAAACAGCAACAATACGCATCTGGTCATTGCCGTCACTGAAGCTCCTGCTAAAAGTGAGATCATAACGCCTGGCTACGGGACTTACCGCAGTAATAAATCCGACCACTATCAGTATTAAGGTGATGACAGAACTACCGGTAAAGATCCAAAATCTAAGCCTGGGCATGCTGACATCCGACACAAGGTGAAACGGCCTTTGCACCAGCAGGAAAATATCGGCAATCAACAGAATAAGAAAACCGTACAGCATGAAAGCCATCCAGAACCCGCCTATGACATTAAGAATATCAGTAAAAACATTGGTAAAGCCGTATTCAAGGAATTTGCCCGCAATAAAAGTTGATGCCAGCACCAGGAATACAACAGTATAAATCCTTGTGCGGTAACCTGCACCCGCAAGGGCATGGTAACCTTTCATAAACAGGTATAGATTGATAAGAAAATAGACTGTAAAGACTATTATAAAGAAAATTGCCATTTGTTGTCCTCTCTTTAATGCCACTTCAGATCTGTGAAATTTCTTTTGCCACGTATATAATACTCAAAAACGACTGATTTGTTCATCATCGTATGAGGTGAATTATACATGTCAGGGTGAGGGGCCAGTGCCCGGAATGTTTTTATTGAGGTGCGTGCCTTGCGGTAATCCCTGTGAGCTCTCAACACGGCTCCAACGGCAGCACGACCGGAGCGGAAAAGAAGCATAACAGCTGCCAGCCCGTCCAACACCTGCCGCATGAACATGGTCCGGTGCAGATGCCTTGAGGGAAGGTTCTTTGCCAGCATCATGAGACTGTTACGGTAATTATAGTATATTTTGGTTGGTGAATCATAGCTCAGCGTTCCGCCGCCGACATGCCACACTACCGCTTCAGGTACGTAGCAGATGATATAACCTGCATTCTGCATCCTCCAGCACAGATCAATCTCCTCCATGTGAAGAAAGAAGGCATCGTCAAAGCCATCGCACTGTTCAAAGGCGGATGCTCTTACAGCCATACACGACCCTGATGCCCAGAAGATCTCACGCGTATCGTTATACTGCCCGCGGTCTTCTTCTGTGCTGTCGAAGAGACGCCCCCGGCAGAAAGGGTAACCATGCCTGTCGATAAATCCTCCTGCGGCACCGGCATACTCAAAGAATGAAGGATTGTCAAATGCCCTGATCTTTGGCTGGCAGGCTCCCACACGCGGGTGCATATCCATAAAGGTCGTTAGTGTCTCAGACCATCCCTTTTCGACACTCACGTCAGAGTTGAGGAGAATATAGTACTCTGCCTCAACCTCTTTAAGTGCCCTGTTATAACCACCGGCATAGCCCCAGTTTCTTTCCAGCCTGATGACCCTGATACCGGGATGGTTGGCTGAGAGCCAACCGATAGAATCATCATCCGATCCGTTATCAGCAACTATCAACTCAGTATCATTTGATACGGTAGCATCAATGACTCCGGGCAGAAATTTCTCAAGAAACGCCCGGCCGTTCCAGTTAAGGATCACAACAGCTGTCTTAATCATTAGTAACAGGTTTTTTATGTTTCCAGCGCCTGTGGGACCAGAGCCAGTATTCAGGCTTTTCCCTTATCACTGCCTCAAGCATCTCAGCATACCGGGAAGTGATATAGCCGGGTGCTTCCTTCCCGGGATGGTCCGTGATGAGCTCAAAACCAAGCTCGTAATAACCTCTTTTTACTTTGTTTATGTTCACGAAGATAACTGGCATGTCATATTTTACCGCCACTTTCTCAGCACCTCTGAAGAAGCCTGTCTCCTGGTTAAGAAAAGTGGTCCAGTACGCATGCTCATCAGGCGGGGGCGCCTGGTCTGCAATGAAACCGGACATGGTAAGGATCTTTTCATTCCTGAACTTTACCAGATCTCTGAGTATGTTATGCATCGGTGATGCCCAGGTACCGAATTTTGTTCTGAGGTTAAGTATAAACTGATCGAAATACTTGTTTTTCAGTGGTTTATAAATAGTAAGTATCCTGAAGGGAGCTGCCAGTTGCACCGCTGAAAACCATTCCCAGTTATTATAATGACTGGCGAGAGCTATCACACTCCTTCCCTCTCTGTACAACCGGTCAAAGCCGGACAGATCCCTGATGGCGAATCTACGCGAAATCTCTTTGGGACTCATGTGTGTGGCCTTCAGGGTCTCGACAAAAAGGTCGGAAAGATGTCTGTAGAAGCGGCGTTCAATCTTTCTTCTTTCTTCTTCGCTTTTCTCCGGAAATGCATTCCTGAGATTTGCGGCTACCACCTTCCGGCGATACCCTGCCAGGTAAAATAAGACAAGGTAAAAGAAATCTGAAAAGAGATAGAGCACGCGCAGGGGAAGGAACGTAATGAGATAATTGAAACCGAAAAAGATATAGTAACCTAGTGCTTTCATCAGATTCCTGTTTCAATAAGATCCCCGGTCATAGATGCGTCGTCACGCAGAGATACCAGCCTCACACGCCTTACTGTTCCCGGAAGGTCTTTCCTGTAAGGTACCAGAGTCCTGATGTAGTTGCCGGTCAGTCCTGACAGCATGCCGTCAGCATTTCGTTTCTCAAGGAGCACATCATACTCTTTGCCTGTGGCTGACTGCATAAACTGAATTCGTTTGCGTCCTGAAAGCTTTATCAGCTGTCTGCTGCGGTGTTCTTTGTCAGAGGTTCTGACTGATCCCGGCATGGTTGCGGCAGGTGTGCCCGGACGCGCCGAGAAGGCAAATACATGCAGATATGATAGAGGAAGGTTTTCCAGGAACGCATAAGTCTCATCAAAATCTTCCCCGGTCTCACCGGGAAAACCCACAATCACATCAGCGCCGATGGAAACATCAGGCATGAGCTTTCTGACCTTCATTACACGGTCACGGAATGTCTCCCTGCGGTAACGACGGCGCATAAGACCCAGTATCTTGTCATTTCCGCTCTGCAGCGGCATGTGTATGTGCGGCATAAGCACCGGCTCAGCAGCGATCAGATCCAGAATAGTGTCTGTAAGAAGATCAGGCTCAATGGATGAGAGCCTCAGCCGCTCAAGACCGTTGATCTGCACCAGTGCCTTCAGCAGGTTATCCAATGTTTCGCCAGTGCTTTTACCAAAGTCGCCGACATTGACACCTGTAAGAACTATCTCTTTGACGCCTGAAGCGGCAATCTGTGTTGCCTCCTCAACAATCTCGCTGATGAACGGGTTACGGCTCTTTCCTCTGGCGAGAGGTACCGTACAGTACGAACAGCGGTAATCACACCCGTCCTGCACCTTCAGGAATGAACGTGTGCGGTCACCGGCAGACCATGATGAAATAAATCCCTCAGTATCGACGCTCTCACATGAATGAATTTCAGGCGCCCTCCCTTTGCTGAGCTTGTCTATGTAAGCTGAGATATCAAATTTCTCATAAGTACCGAGCACAAGGTCGACACCTTCAATAGCAGCCACCGCCTCAGGCTTAAGCTGGGCATAACAGCCAACAACTGCGACAAACGCATCAGGGTTCTTGTGGATAATCTTCCGGACTGCCTGACGGCATTTCCGGTCAGCCGTATCAGTAACGCTGCATGTATTTATAATGTAAACATCGGCATCACTGTCAGGAGAGACTCTCTCATACCTGTCATCAGCGAATGACCGTGCGATAGTGGAGGTTTCGGCAAAATTAAGCTTGCATCCCAGTGTCTGAAACGCTACTTTCTTCTTCAAATTTAGACTGTTACTGTTCCGGCTGCTAAATTAGCAAAAAAGCCGGTCTAAAGCAGCCTGCTCGCCAGTTCTGCCAGAAAGCTCCTCTCACCCTTGACCAGGTGGACATGAGTAAAGAGATCCAGCCCTTTCATCTTGTCAGAGAGGTAGCTCAGACCGTTGGAGCCTGAGTCAAGATACGGGGAGTCTATCTGTTCAATGTCGCCGGTGAATATCATCTTTGTGCCTTCACCTGCCCTGGTGATGATGGTTTTGACTTCGTGAGGGGTCAGGTTCTGTGCCTCGTCGACAATAAAGAAGATGTTTGAGAGGCTTCGTCCCCTGATGTATGCCAGTGGTGTGATGACGAGCTTTTCATCCTTTATCATGTCATTTATGCGGATGAACTCCGGACTCTGTGAACTGAAGCGGTGCTTGATGACAGTAAGGTTGTCAAAGAGAGGCTGCATGTAAGGGTCCATCTTTTCCTTCACATCACCTGGAAGGAATCCCATGTCACGGTTTGCAAGCGGCACGATGGGCCTTGCCAGGAAGATCTGCTTGTAGCGTTTGTACTGATGGAGGGCAGCCGCCAGTGCAAGCAACGTCTTGCCTGTTCCTGCCTTGCCGGTGAGGGAGACGAGTTGAACGTCAGGGTTGCAAAGAGCATCAAGGGCAAAGGTCTGCTCGGCATTACGCGGATCGATACCGTAAGTCGTCTGCTTCAGCACTCTGACCAGCATCTTGGTAACAGGATTATAGTGAGCGAGAGCACTCGAATTGCTGTTGCGCAGAATGAAAAAATGATGACCGGGCTCCTGATCCTTCAGTTTAAGCTCGGTAGCCGGTACACCATCAGGCTGCTCATAAAGCTTGTTTATCAGACCGTGGTCGATATTCTCAATTGTCTTTATGCCCTTATAAAGATCGTCAAGGTTGGCCACCTTATCGTTCTGATAATCCTCGGCCCTTACGCCCAAAGACTTGGCCTTCATTCTCAGGTTAATATCCTTGGTGATCAGCACTACCACCTTCTCCTTGTTCTGCTGGGTTACAAAATCAGCAATGGCAAGGATACGGTGATCTGGCGTCCTCTCGGGAAAAGACTCCGATACGCGCTCAGAGAACTGTTTACCTGTTTCAATATGAAGGGTGCCAAGGCCTTCACCAAGTGGTATGTTGCCTGTCAGCAACAGGTCACCTGATATCTTGTCAAGTTCACGGGTAAACTCACGTGCATGAAAATTGATCATGTCATTTCCGCGCTTGAACTTATCAAGTTCCTCAAGAACAACAATGGGGATGACAACGTCATTCTCCTCGAAGTTGTAGATGCATGTGTAATCATGCAGTAACACGTTTGTGTCCAGAATAAAAATCTTCTTTTGCTTTTTCTTTTTCGCCATAACAGAATAGTTTAAAATAGACAACAATTCCGGCGCAACTGTCATCATGCGGACAAAGATAGCCGCTCACCCTGCTGACAAAAGGCAGTTTTAGTAAATTTGCAAACAACGACCATAAGGTTATTAACATGACATACAAAGAAACCACTGATTATCTGTACAGCCTCCTGCCTGCCTTTCACAGGATAGGTAAAGCGGCTTACAAGGGAGACCTGAATAACACGATGGAGCTTGACAGTTACTTCGGTCACCCCCATCTTAAGTTCAGGACAATTCATGTCGCCGGCACCAACGGAAAAGGTTCCGTCTCTCACATGCTTGCATCAATATTGCAGGAAGCAGGATACCGGACCGGTCTCTATACCTCGCCGCACCTGAGGGATTTCCGGGAACGGATCATGGTAAACGGGCAGATGATCAGCGAGGCAGAGGTTATTTCCTTTGTTGAAAAACATGATATGGTTATAAGAAGGATCCGGTCTTCCTTCTTTGAACTGACTGTTGCAATGGCTTTTGACTACTTCGCACGGATGGAGGTTGATGTTGCCGTTGTTGAAGTGGGCATGGGAGGCAGGCTTGAACTCCACCAACATAATAACACCTGAGCTTTCCGTAATAACGAACATCGGGCATGATCACATGGAGTTCCTGGGCGATACACTGGCAGCGGTTGCAGGAGAGAAAGCCGGTATTATCAAGGAGGGTGTGCCGGTAGTTATTGGCGAGACGCAAACCGAAACAAGATATGTGTTCACGGCAACAGCATTTCAGAAAAAAGCCGCCTTATCATTTGCAGATCAGGAGTTCCTCTGCAGCCTTGGAGAAATGCCTGACAAAAACGGTATCAGAACATATATGCTGAACGATCTGCTGACCCGCATTGCAACACCGGGAACCACTCCGTTGGGTGGCCTGGCACAGCAGAAGAATATCCAGACTGTCGCCGCCGCAGTTAACATCATCTCTGTACCCTTCAGCCTGAACCGTGATCATTTTGTAAACGGGGTAGCCAATGTGATAACTAACACGGGGCTCATGGGACGTTGGCAGGTGCTGTCAGATTCTCCTCTCACAGTCTGCGACACGGGACATAACCGGGAAGGGCTTGAGTATGTTGTCAGGCAGATAAGTCTGACACCCAGGAAGAAGCTTCATATGGTCATCGGGTTTGTAAGCGACAAGGACCTGTCACTGGTACTGCCACTGTTACCGCGTGATGCCATATATTATTTTACGAAGGCTTCTGTTCCGAGGGCGCTGGATGAGAAGGTGCTGAAGGCGGAGGCCGGGAAGTACGGTCTGACAGGAAGCAGCTTTCCGGCTGTTGCTGATGCGCTCGAAGCTGCCAGGCTGTCGGCCGATCCTGATGATATGATATTTATAGGTGGGTCAACCTTCGTTGTTGCTGAGGTGGTGTAGCACGGAGCATGGAGCATGGAGCAATGGAACAAGCGAACATTTGAACAAACGATTTTTGAAGTCAGAACCGATAACAGATAACAGATAACCGACAACAGGTCTGACTTACAGACCTTAGACCGCTTCTATCGTTGACGGCGGCTTGGTGGCTATGTTGTATGTCACTGACACCACACCAGGTGCCTCCTTAAGTATTAATGCAGCCAATTCTTCAAGCACCTCAAATGCTAGCCTGGTGGGTTTAGCTTCGCGTGCATCCACACTGTCCCAGCAGCGCACCTCTATCTGACGCCCGAAGTCCCTCTTGCCACCGCGCATACCGGTTACACGATCATCATGCAGTATGGCCATGTACTGGAAAGCTCCGGTATCAGAAAGCAGGGTCTCAACAATTGCTGTTGCCTTACGGACGATGTCAAGCTTTTCCTGCGTCACCTCACCGATGATCCGTGCTGCAAGAGCCGGACCGGGGAACGGTATGCGGTTGAACATCTCTTCCGGCAAACCTAATGCCTTGCCGATCTTCCTGACACCATCCTTGCGCAGCTGTATCAGCGGCTCAAGGATCTGGTACCCGAAAGCTTCCTGTGGGTCGATGCCAAGCTGTGCAAAGACATTGTGCTGCCTTTTTATCCCGGCCACTGTCTCGTCGACATCGGTGAGTATGGTGCCCTGCAGCAGATGCTTTGCACCGCTCTCCCTTACAATACGGCCGAATACCTTCTTATAAAAGGCCTGGGTTATAGCTTCACGTTTTTGTTCAGGATCTGTGATACCCTTCAATGCATCAAGGAACTCTTTATGTGCGTCAATAATCTCTACGGTGACGCCGAGCTTTTTAAAAATATCAGCTACCCTTTTAGGCTCCCCTTCACGCATAAGTCCGTTCTGTATGAATACCGTCCTGAGCCTTGTGCCCAGAGCCCGGTGACCCAGCATGGTCACCACTGACGAATCCACGCCTCCGGAGAGGGCATTGATGGCCATACCACTGCCAACGGCAGCCCTGATCTCATTAACCTTTTCAGTAATGAATTTTTCAGTGTTAAGATCCTGCGCATTAATTTCCTTGATCATCTTCGGGTAATTTTGGTTGTTATTACAAATATAGTTAAAAGGCAATAGGCATTGACAGTAGTGACAGTGTTGAAATCTGGTTGCCGTTCGTGCCCGGCAAAAAAAATTTGACTCATATGCGGCTGGGATGTAACTTTGATATTCTTCTATGAAAGTGAGCTAATTAACAACCCTGAATTAGGAATAACCTGAAAATCCTCAATAGAGTAAGGAGTGTATGCTGAAAAACTTAAGAGTAGGCACCCTAAAAAATGCTGACTATGAAAAAAATTACTCTGTTAATTGCAGTACTTTGTCTTATCGCCTCCAGTGCACTTGCCCAGCCGGCACAGCTGGCAAAAGGTAATCTGATGGGCGGCATCTCATCTACTATCGCGTTTGGCGGTGCCTATGGATCAGAGCTTATGAGCCTGGGTTTCTCGAAAACTTCCTATAAATATGACGGCACAACCGAGGAAGCATATAGCATGACCGTTTACAACCTTTTACCAAAGGCTGGGTATTTTGTCATTGACAACCTTGCTGCCGGCCTTGAAATTTTGATTTCTGGTTATTCGGAAAAGGATCTGGATGACGGCGATACGTATAAAGAATCTACAATAGGGATAGGACCATTTGTCAGATATTACTATCCTCTTGAAAAAATTTATCCTTATGCAGAAGCAAAGACAATTTTTGGATCATGTAAAGAAACATGGTATGATGGAGATGAGGAAAAATCAGGCCTGTTTATGTTCGGGATCTATCTTGGCGCTGCTTTGCCCGTGGGTGATATTGTCACCATTGATCTGTCTGCCGGTTACTCGCGCACCTCTTATAAATACACCTATGATAATGAGGGAACTGATGAAGATGAATTTGAAATCCACAGTGGATTTGGAATTGGGTTTGGGATTACCGTTTACCTGCCGTTATAGTAAACAACCCTTAACACATTAATTTAACATATTGCAACTTTTTTCACGGTTCCGGATCTGTCCTTCAGGTCCGGAACTTTTTTTTATTGCTGGTATGTGGAAGGCGCAACCCAATTGTGGCAGCATTAAAAAATAAATTTGACTCGCCTGCAACTGAGATGTAACTTTGATACTACTCAGTAATAATAAACTGAATAACAACTATATGTCAGGAGTTTCCTGAAAATCCGCAAAAGAGTAGGGAGTGGAAGCTGAAAAACTTAAGAGTAAGCAAAATAAAACTACGGACTATGAAGAAAATCTCTTTGTTATTTGCAGTCTTTTGCCTTGTTGCTTCAGACGCTGTGGCACAGCTTGAAAAGGGCAACATCATGCTCGGTGCTACTTCGACACTTGCAATGGGCGGTGGATGGGGCTCGGAGCTTATGAGCCTGAGTTTTTCAAAAACCAAGTACAAACAGGGATCAACGACTGAAGATTCCTACAAGATAACCTCTTACAACTTCCTGCCTAAGGGTGGCTATTTTATCATAGATAATCTTGTCGCAGGACTCGAAGCTGTAGTAAGCGGTTACTCAGTCAAAGAGGTTGACAGCGAGGATGCATATAAGGAGTCTTTGCTGGCTGCTGGTCCATTTGTCAGATATTATTATCCTCTTGATAAGATTTATCCATTTGCAGAAATAGAAGCTTTGTTTGGTACAGAAAAGGATGAAGGGTCAAATTACGAGGACAAATCCAGCATTTTCTTGTTCAGCGGTTCCCTGGGAGTTGCTGTTCCGCTCGGCGAAAAGGTGACATTTGATGCCCAGGCCGGGTACACACATGTTACAGACACATGGAAAGAAGAGGAAGGGGAGGATTCCAAATATCTCACCGGAGGTTTTGTGTTAAGACTTGGATTCTCAATATATCTGTAAATGTCAGTATTCAGGAACCAAAAGAAAGTAAAAGATATAATTGAAAAAAATTGGAAAAGTAAACATAATAATTACTGAAATGAAAAAGACTTTTCTGTTTATTGCAGTCATCTGCCTGGTCGCCTCAGACGCAGTAGCACAGCTTGAAAAGGGCAATCTCATGCTCGGCGTCACATCGACTTTGGCATTCAGGGGTGGATGGGGCTCGGAACTTGGGAGCCTTGGATTGTCAAACACCAGGTACAACGACGGCACCTCAACCGAAGATGCTTACAAGCAAACCACCTATAACCTGCTGCCGAAGGCCGGTTATTTTATCATAGATAATCTTGTTGCAGGTCTGGAGATTATTGTAAGTGGTTACACTGAACAAGATGCTGATTACGAAGGCAAATGGAGCGAGTCAATATTTGGCATCGGACCATTTGTAAGATATTATTATCCTCTTGAGAAGGTTTATCCATTTGTTGAAGTGGAAGCTGTTTTTGGCTCATACAAGGAAAAATGGCCGAACTCCGGAGGCGGTTATGATGAACAAAAAAACGGTTTGTTCATGTTTGGCGGTTTTCTGGGTGCTGCTCTGCCTCTGAGTGATAAGGTGACAATTGATCTTCTTGCCGGTTATTTGCGAAGCTCAATCAACTATCCTGCTGAGGATAACGGAGAATCAGAAGATTACCAGCTAATTACAGGTGGAGTAGGAATTAAAGTTGGATTCTCAGTTTACCTGCCGTTATAATAAACACCCCTTAACACATTGATTTAACATATTACGGTATTTTTCACGGTTCCGGATCTGTCATTCAGGTCCGGAACCTTATTTATTGCTAGTATTTGGAACAATAGAACAAGCGAATTAAGAAATCAGAACCGATAACCGATAACAGAAAACTGAAAACACACCTTGTGACTTTCGCCTTTGTGACTTTGGACCGTCAGACATCAGACCCTCCTTCGCCAAGGCTTCAGAGGGCAAAGCCTTCAAACTTTGGACTTTTTTCCCTACCTTAATCCCCAAATTGAGCCAAAATGAAATTAAGGTTTCTGCTAACATTTTTTCTCACTGCCGCGCTGGTGACAGTTAATGCCCAGGAGAGCAGGAGACTGATAATCCTCCATACGAATGACTTCCATTCACACCTGCAGGGATATGCTCCGGAGTCTGCATATACACCCCTCGTCGTTGACGGTGACCCTACCGTGGGAGGCTTTTCAAGGATAGCAGGGATAATTTCCGAAACAAAAACTGAAAATCCGAACTCTACCCTGGTGCTTGATGCAGGCGACTGCCTGATGGGGACTCTTTTTCAGGCCCTGGAACCGCAAACCGGTTTTCAGCTTAGCATAATGAAACAGGCAGGGTACGATGTAGTAGCACTGGGAAACCACGACTTCGACTTCGGCCCTCAAAAATACGCTGCGATAGTCAGAAACGCAGCTAAAAAAGGTGAAATACCCGTTCTGCTGGCAGGTAACGCTGTCACTGATCCTGAAAACCAGGGCGACAATGAATTCGAGGCTCTGGTCAATGAGGGCATGATAAAAAAGTATATAATTACTGAGAGAGAAGGTCTTAAAATAGGTATCTTCTCACTTCTCGGAAAGGATGCCGATGAATCCGCTCCCTATGCCCCGCCTGTGACCTTCGGCAAAATCATCCCGGCAGCAAAAAAACTGGTTAAAGAGCTGAAGAATGAAGGGTGCGATGTAATTATATGCTTGTCGCACAGTGGTGTAACCAAAGATAAAAAAGGTAACTGGGCCGGAGAAGATGTTAAACTTGCAAAGAAAGTAAAAGGCATAGACCTGATAATCTCGGCCCACATCCATCTCCTCCTTAAGGAACCCCTGGTTGTTAAGGGTGTACCGATAGTGGCAGCAGGTGATAACGGAAGATTTGTCGGCAGGGTTGAACTTCTTGCAGGTAACGGCAAAGCGAAACTTGACAGATACGAAGCCATTCCTGTGGACGACAGGGTCAAGGCTCAGAGTGAAATACAAACGGCAATAGTTGCCCAGCAGGAAATAATAAATGAGGCAATATTAAACCCGCTTGGATTGACCTGTGATATGCCTGTTGCAATCGCTCCATACACTATCAGCTACAGTGAATTCGAAGATGCTGCAGGAAGCAACCTGGGTCCGCTTGTGGCTGACGCAATATATAATTATGTAAACAGTGAAGGCCCCGGCACTGATGTTGCCATTGTGGCCGCAGGTGTTCTCCGCGATCCGATCCAACCCGGCGTGCAGAGCGTAGCTGATATCTTCAGGGTCATGTCACTGGGCTCAGGCAAAGACCAGGTACCCGGATACTCCCTTTCAAAAATGTGGGTGACGGGAAAAGAACTCAAAAACATTACCGAGATCCTGCTCTTTACATCAGCATCAACGTCGTCAAATTACCCCTATTATTCTCATCTGCGCATCGAGTACGACCCTGACGGAAGACTGTTTAACAAGGTTCGTAAAATTGAACTGACAGATCGCCAGGGAAATGTTTCCGAAGTGAACACTTCAAAAGACGACACGAAGCTTTATTCAATGGTGGCCAACTCATATATGGCTGATAACCTTGCCCTGGTAAAAAAGAAAACGCTGGGCCTGATCAAAGTTGAGCCTAAGGATGCAGATGGCAACCTTGTTACAGATCTGGACACCGCTGTTGCTGACTTCAATCCTGCAATGGAAGGCATACAGGAGGGCAAAGAGTGGCTTGCTCTGCTGAAATACCTCAGCCAGTTTGAAAAAGCCGGAGGAGAGGAGCTGCCGGTCATACCCGATAATTACCGCAACCCTCAGAGATCACTGGTGGAAGTCAGCAGTAAAAAGTGATAAAAGCACGGCACATAGCTTTCTTTGTCAGGTTCTTCAGTTGGTATTCTGCGAGAGGCCTCAGAAACTATTTCGGGAATGTTGAGTTTGAATGCTCAGCAGACACACCCGGCAGACCGGTTCTTATGATCGGCAACCACTTCAGCTGGTGGGACGGATTTATAGCTTACCGGCTCAACGATCTCTTCCTTCATAAAAAATTCCATGTGATGATGCTTGAGGAGCAGCTCGCAACGCGCCTTTTCCTTAATAAAGCAGGAGCTTTTTCAATAAAGCGGGGTTCACGGTCGGTGATAGAATCTCTCAGTTACGCGTCTTCACTTCTTTATGAACCGGAAAATCTTGTTGTGGTTTATCCTCAGGGTACCATCACCTCGCTGCACCGCCGTCCGGTGAAATTTGAGAAAGGGACTGAGCGAATTATAGACGGAGCCTCAAAGAAACTCATGATCCTATTCTATGTGGCCCTGCCGGACTGGTTTTCGGAGAAAAAACCGGGCCTTGCCGTCAGGGTTACAGAATATAATTCAACCGACAGGTCAGCATCAACGCTGGAGGAAGCCTACAACAAATTCCTGAATGAGTGTATTTCAAAGCAGATGCCTTCATGATTCTGACAGTCATTGGAATAACAATACTTTACCTGACCTTCCTGAGGTTTGCTGTTGCCCTGGTAAACATGATCACCAGGCCTTATCTGCCTGAAATGTCAGTGAATGGTGTACAACTTCCTTCACTTTCAGTACTGGTACCGGTTCGCAATGAGGAGAATAATATCGGCAACCTTCTGGGTTCACTGATCACCCTGCCTTACGATGATGCCGAAATACTTGTTTATGACGACGGTTCTGAGGATGGCACTGCCGTGATCATTAAAAATTATGCTTTGATTGACAGCAGAATAAAATATATCAGAGGAAACAACCTCCCGGAAGGCTGGACAGGAAAAAACCATTCATGCCATGTTCTGGCACAGCAGGCAAAGGGTGAATACCTTCTCTACCTTGATGCTGACGTCACCGTCGGCAATGATCTGCTGCGGCGTGCCGTTTATTACGCCATGCAGCATGATCTCACCCTCCTATCTCTCTTCCCTGAACAGGAGATGAAGACAACTGGTGAAAAGATTGTGGTGCCTTTCATGTTCCGCATTCTTTTGTCTCTGCTGCCTCTCTTTCTCATAAGGCGTTGTTCCTGGACCTCATTCTCGGCAGCAAACGGCCAGATGATGCTCTTCAGGGGCGACGACTATAGGAAGAACCTGTTTCACGAGAAAGTGAAGGAACAACTGGCTGAGGATATTGAAATCATGAGAGTTATAAAGCGTTCCAAACTCAGGGGAGATACCCTCGTCGGGGGCGATGAGATAAGCTGCCGCATGTATACCGGCTACAGGGAAGGCGTGAATGGCTTCGCGAAAAATATCTTTTCGATGTTCAGCAACAGCATGCTCTTCTTTCTCCTTTTCTCGGTGATGGGACTGTTCGGATGGATTGTATTATTATTTTTGCCATGGTATTTCCTGGCATCATATCTCTTTATGGTTGTAGCTTTGAATGCGATGATAGCTGTTACAAGCCGGCAGAAGGTGTCAGCAAGCTTTAAATATCTCATACCCGGAATTGCTTCGTTCTATCACATTGCCTTATTGGCTGTAAAGTCAGCAATGTCCGGCAGGTATGAATGGAAAGGACGTAATATTAAAAGATCATGATCAGGACTTCAATAATTTTCATTTTTGCACTGGTATCGCTTGTACCGGTGGCCACAGACAGGGACTGCAGCAACTGTACTGTTTACAAAGGCTATGTAAGCGGTGATATGAAGATGTGGGAAAAGGGTATGAGCGAGCTCCAGGAAGCTTACCGAAAATCTTCTGAACCCTGTCTGCTCTTCACCCTGACAGAGGCAAAGTACGGGTATATCGGTTACTTGCTGGGGACAGAAAACAAGGACGCAGCCAGGACGCTTACAGATGCTTTTGAAAAAGATATTGAACTACTGGCCGCACTGCCTGAATATAAGGCGGAGACAGAGGCTTTCAGATTAGCCCTGCTCGGGTTCCGGATGGGACTGAATCCGGCACGTGCAATGACACTCGGACCCAAAGCTGTCAAACAGCTGGAAAAGGCAGTCGCAACAGACATTACAACACCTGAAGTGTGGATCGAAAAAGCCAACTCTGAAGCTCATATGCCAGCCTTTGCAGGCGGGTCGAAGGTTAAAGCCGCCGCATCATTCAGGGAGGCTATCCGATTGTTTGAGGCTGACCCTGAAAGATCAGAATGCAACTGGAGATATATTAACACAATGGTACTGCTCGGACAGATTCTTGAGCAGACAGAAGACTACCGCGGGGCCAGGGAAGCATACCTGAAAGCGCTCAGGCACGAACCTGAATTCCAGTGGGTACGCGATGAATTGCTGCCGGCAGTCGAAGCGAAACTTAAACAGGTAAAGTAACCATGCAGAGAAGAAAAGCCTTGATTGTAGGCACGGGTCTGGGAGGCCTGGCGACGGCACTGCGTCTAAGCCGCCGGGGATATGAGGTTGAGATGGTGGAGATGTACAAACAGGCAGGAGGAAGGCTCAACCAGCTGACATCTGCAGGTTTTACCTTCGACATGGCGCCTACTTTCTTCAGCATGAGCTATCACTTCGAAGAGTTTGTACGTGACGCAGGCATAGAAATGCCTTTTCGCTTTGTAAAGATCGACCCCCTGTATAATGTCAGCTTCAGAGGAAGCGACAGGAGATATGCTATCTACAGAGACCTTGACCGGCTGGCAGGGCAGTTTGAAGAGGTGGAACCGGGCTTCAGGGAACGCATAGAACGTTTCCTCGCCTCATCAGGAACACTCTTTGATGACATTGAAAAAGGGGTGCTCTCAAAGAATTTCAGATCACTGCCTGACTTCCTGTTTCAGATGACGAAGCTGCCGGTGAAGCATACACCAAAGATATTGCGTTCTGTTTGGAGCGAGATGAGCAGGTACTTTACCTCATACGAAGTCAGGGTGATCTTCTCTCTCGTTTCATTTTTCCTTGGCTCAACTCCCTTTGATACACCGGCAGTATACACCATCCTCAGCTATACAGAGATGGTACATGACGGATACCATAATGTGGAAGGCGGGATGTACCGCATCGTCGAAGGGTTGCTACGGGAAGCAGAAAAGGCAGGGATAAAAATCCATTATAACGTTACTATAGCGGGATATGAAGCCGACAGGAGACGCAACATGGCATTCACTGATACCGACGGGAGGAGATGGGAGGCTGATATTTTTGTGGTGAATGCCGACGCTGCGATGTTCCGCGGTAGGGTCTTTCACCGTCCGGCGTTCAGCGATGACAGGCTCGACCGGATGCAGTGGACCCTGGCGCCGTTTACTATGTATCTCGGAGTAAAAGGCCAGATGGAGAACATCCATCATCATAATTATTTCCTCGGAGACAACGACTATGAGAGCTATTCACGTGGCATATTCCGTAATAAGGTCTCGCTTGACAAACCCTATTATTATGTGAATGCCAATGCTGTCTTCAACAAGCAGAGCGCTCCCGAAGGATGCGAAAACCTCTTTATCCTGGTGCCGGTGCCTGATCTGAGGTTCAAACCCGACTGGAGCGACAGGGACCGCATTGCAGATGCGGTCATAAAAGACCTCTCGGAAAGGACGGGGCATAATATCGAAGCGAACCTGCTCACAAAGGTTGTGCTTGACCCTGTCAACTGGCAGAATATGTTCGGTCTCTACAGGGGCAGCGGACTTGGTCTTGGACATAAGATGACCCAGGTGGGAGGCTTCAGACCCTCCAATAAGGATGAAGTGTTTTCAAATGTCTGGTATACAGGCGCATCCACTATACCGGGGACCGGTTTGCCAATGGTGATAATCAGTTCAAAGCTAACCGTACAGAGGATTGAAAATGAAATTGACTTTATATGATGAAATTGCACTGAAGTGCAGCCGGATGGTCACCACCGGATACAGCACATCATTCTCTCTCGGGATCAGCATGCTGGCCCGCAGATACCGCAAAGCCGTCTACGCCATATATGGCTTCGTGAGGCTCGCCGATGAGATCGTTGATACTTTCTTCGATCAGAGGCAGAAAGAGATGCTTGACAAATTCCGCCTTGACACGGCACAGTCCATTGCTGATAAAATAAGCGTAAACCCTGTGCTCCACAGTTTCCAGTGGGCTGTGAACACATATAAGATAGATCAGGAATTCATCGATGCTTTCCTGCTGAGCATGGAAATGGACCTGCAGCAGAAGAACCATGATAAGCACAGCTATGACAAATATATCTATGGGTCGGCAGAGGCTGTCGGACTGATGTGCCTCAGGGTCTTCTGCCACAACGATCCCGGCAGGTTTGACCAACTTAAAGAACCTGCCCGCAAACTGGGCTCCGCTTTTCAAAAGGTCAATTTCCTCAGGGACATCCGAAGTGATTATCTTGAAAGAGGAAGAATATACTTTCCCGGTGTGGACTTTGACAATTTCCGGGATGATGACAAAAAGGCGATAGAGAAGGATATCGCAGTGGAATTCAGCGAAGCGCTGGGCGGCATACGCAGGCTTGACCACGGCAGCCGCAGGGGAGTTTACCTGGCTTATTCATACTACCTGGCTCTTTTCAGCAAGATAAGAAATACACCGCCCCGTGAAATTACCGGCCAGCGTTTCAGGATATCCAACGGACGGAAATTCCTGCTGCTGATGAAAGCTGTAATATTTGATGTTACCGGTTTGATATGAGAAGAAGAAAGTTATGAAAAACACTGCTGCAGTTATAGGTTCAGGCATAGGCGGGCTGGCGACAGCCATCAGGCTGGCACTTAAGGGATATGATGTGCACCTGTTTGAAAAGAACAGCCAGCCGGGTGGCAAAGTAGGGGAACTGTCTCTCTCCGGATGCAGGTTTGACACCGGCCCCTCACTCTTCACTCTCCCTGAACTTGTCGATGAGCTGTTTACACTTGCGGGTGAGAATCCCCGGGATCATTTTAATTATGTTTCCCTGCCATCATCATGCAGGTATTTCTATGATGACGGCACTTTACTTAATGCATGGACCGACAGGCATCGCTTCGCAGCGGAGGTTCAGACCGTCACCGGAGAACCGGCTGAAAAAGTGATAGCATTCCTTGATGACTGTGCCGAACTGTACGACCTTACAGCAGGTATATTTATATTCTCTCCCTTTTACAAGCTTGAGAATTTCCGTAAGCCGGAATCAATGAACGTGGCTCGTAACTTCAGAAAGCTGAATACTTTTTCAACCATGCATGATGTGATCAGGGGACATTTCAGCAATGAAAAAGTGATACAACTGTTTGATCGTTATGCAACATACAACGGGTCAAGTCCTTACAGAGCCCCAGGTACACTTAACGTAATCGCTCACCTTGAACACAACGCGGGAGCGTTCTTCCCGGAGAAGGGAATGCATGATATTATTGAATTGCTGGCAGGATTGGCACGCAGATGCGGTGTGGCTATCCGCACAGGTGAGAATGTCACTGAAGTGAAGAGGGAGGGAGAGAGGATCACCGGTATTGAGACTTCCGGCGGTTTCATGCCTTCGTCGATTGTAGTATCTGATATGGATGTTGTGCCGTTCTATCGGAGCCTGATGAAGCAGGAGAAGTATGCCAGGAAGCAGGAGAGGCAGGAGCGAAGCACTTCGGCCCTTATCTTTTACTGGGCCATGAACAGGAAATTTGAGGAGATTGACCTTCATAATATATTCTTCTCATCAGATTATCCCGGCGAGTTTGCTGCCCTGAGAAAGGGTAAGGTCAGCAATGACCCTACTGTTTACGTGTTTGCTTCCTCAAGGGTGGTAGGATCTGATGCTCCTACCGGAAAAGACAACTGGTTCGTGATGATTAATGTGCCCGCTGACAGCGGACAGGACTGGAAACAGGTTGTCAGTACGGCCCGTGAGAGCATAATTAATAAGGTATCCAAAAGGCTTGGTTCTGATATCCGGAGCGCCATTGAGGCTGAGGAGATCCTCGATCCGCCGAGGATAGAAAGCATGACAATGTCTCACC
Source organism: uncultured Bacteroidales bacterium (assembly GCA_963732575.1). GTDB lineage: Bacteria > Bacteroidota > Bacteroidia > Bacteroidales > VadinHA17 > SR-FBR-E99. The sequence continues at coordinate 79,892 of CAVTAA010000010.1, read as the reverse complement.
GCGGAGCTCTGTACGGAAGCAGCTCCAACAGCCGGTTTGCCGCTTTCCGCCGTCACCCCAATGTTAAGGGAAGGTATAAAAATCTCTGGTTTGTCGGCGGATCGGTGCACCCCGGCGGCGGCATACCCCTCTGCCTGGCATCGGCAAAAATTGCCTGCGATATGATACCTCCGGCTGAAAAGGGATGATGAAGATAAAAGTATCGGATACAACAAAGATTTTATTGTGGGTCTATGGTGTGGGCCTGGCAGGCATGTTGCTTCCATTCACCCGTAATCTGTTCATTCTCATTACACCACTCAACCTGCTTTTTGCCGCTGCGTTTCTTTTCTGGCGTAACAGGCCGGAAAAGAAGGTCATTGTGACAGGAATTTTCATTTTTATCACTGCTTATTTAATTGAGGCAGCCGGCGTAAATACAGGCAGGATATTCGGTACGTACAGTTATGGGAGAGCATTGGGACCGGCTCTCTGGAACACCCCCTTGATCATCGGATTGAACTGGTTTGTGCTCATTTACTGCACCAACGCAATTGCCAGGCAGCTGTGGGGCCTCAGGAAGCATGAAAGCAACAACAGGAAACCAGGTTTGGCCGGGGCGGCTTTCATTGTTATCACCGGGTCCCTGCTGATGGTTCTGTATGACCTGCTGCTTGAACCGGCCGCAACGAGACTGGACATGTGGTCATGGGACGGAGGTAGTATACCTTTTAAAAATTTTATAGCCTGGTTTGTTATTTCCCTGGTATATCATTTAATATACAGGCTTTGGGGAGAGGGTGAACTCAACAGGAGAGCAATGCCTCTCTTTATTACACAACTGCTTTTCTTTGCAGTAATTGACTTCTTCTATCTGATCTTCGCCTGAGGATGCAGGTTGTCCTCTGTTAAGATCCTTGAAAAGTGATTTTCCAGATGCCTTCTCATTCCCATCCGGAAATCGTCAGGAGTACCGTCTTTAAGGAGCGACACAAGCTCTTTGTGTGATTGGTATCTTTTTCTTTTTCCCCTTTTCCTCAGCAACCCGGTGTTATAGGCATACTGGAAAGCAGGGAGAGACAAATTCAGAAAATTCTCCAGTGTTTCATTACCGCTCATCCTGTAAAGCTTTCCGTGAAATCTGGTCTCGTGTTCCAAATCGAACAGAATATTGCCGGAGTGGTCTGGCTCAACCTTGACAATTCGTTCAAGTTCCTCAATATCAGCATCTGTCTTCCGTGAGAAAATGAATTCGGCCATCCCCACTTCCAGGGCAAGACGGATCTCAAAGATGTTCATCAGGCTCTTATTATCAAGTAGTCCGGGTATCAGGGATTTCTTAAGAATGGCAGGAAGGTCCGGACTCCTGATAACGGTTCCTTTATGCTTTTTTGATTCAATGAGGCCTATTGTCCTGAGCCTGTTGAACGATTCCCTGATGACAGTACGGCTGACACCCATCAGCGCGGCCAGTTCTTTCTCTTTTGGAATTGAGTCTCCCGGTTTCAGTTCCTTATTCAGAAAGACTTCAATCAGGCGCTTCTCAACCTTATCTACAAGACTGCTGGAGTCTGGTTCTTTCAACTCAAGCCTGAAGTCCTGTTTACCCATTAATTATGCATTTAAATTAAACATGTTTCAGAAAGTAAATGTAAACCAATGTAACAAACCCTGTTTGTTTTTTCAGTTCTTTTTTAAAGCTTTGTATACATGAGAATATTGTTTGTTTTATCGGCTTCTATACTTGTGGCAGCACTGTGTGATAACACTGATCAGCCGCTCCGTCAGGTTCTTAAAAAGGGAGGGGAGGATGGCTGCGACACGTAAATCGCATGGCCAGCCTCATTGCTGCTGACCTCATTGTCAACGGTGTGATGAAAAAAGTACTCTTCTTTTCAAATCCAAATGATAAATTCACCCGGGTCCATATGACTATCAAGACAAGTTTTGATGAAGGGATGACCTGGCCTGCCACGCGGCAGTTAATAAGGTATCGACATTGATAGCTGGTTACCATCAGTAACGTCTGATTTTTTCTCTTCCTTTTATTGGTCTGTACAATTGTTAACATCAATCGTCCGTTATTAACTACAATCAGTTTTACCCAAATCTGAATAGATACTTTTTACAATACGTTAAACTCCATGATCGGATAACGCGGAACTATACATAAACCATTCTTTATGCCAAAACGAGTTTTTATTCTATTTGTGCTTCCTGTTGTTTTATTGTACGGGTCCGGCAAAACAGCGCAAGCCCAGGGCTGGACATTTACGGAAACTGTAACGCATTCGGGACCAGGCCCCTGCATTCCTTATCCGCAGCTTCCACCTATAGTTTATTACACCAAAGATGCCTGCGAGTACAACCGGTCGGCAGAGTTGAGCAACAACGGCGATGACTGGTCAGCTTACGGCGACGGCAGCTGTATCCTGATTATTACCTGTACACCGTGTGTCGGATCGGACATAGGTGCCGGCCCAACCGGAACAAGCGGCTCCTCTATTTTGGGAGATCCCGGAGAAGTCAGCATTACCGGTTTGTTGACAGGCAATGCCTTGTTTTCACCCCACAACATTAAAGATATCGAGAACTGGGCAAATGATTACATGCAGAGGATGGAATCAATGGGCCTTACGGCTGATGCGAAAAACCTGATTACATCCGGAGATATTCCGCTGACAGGTAGTGCCGGCTTTGATAAGTTTTACTCCGAACAGATGATGAGGTTTCAGAAACCGGAGCAAGGGGGGACTGTTTATCTGAAGGAAGGCCAGGAAACGATTGATCCTAATGACCTTAAAGGTGCGGGGAAAGAGAATATTGATCTAAAAAATACGACTGCTGGTCTGGGAACTGTTGTGGCGCTTTCTTCCGCCAATCAGTGGTACCATCTGGAACCACTGACAAACGGAGGCATCCCTCCGGTTCCGGTAAGTAATAATGATCCAAATGTCCGCTACGAACATCCAAGGATTGAGGCGGCAAGGGAGGCTGGTATAACACTTGCAGGCTGGCTGCCTGACGGGGCGGCATACCCCGGCATCCTTGCGGTAAATATCTGGGCAGAGAATGCCAAAGCGATCCAGGATATTAGAGACGGAAATGCTCCACAGGATGCATGGACAAGTATATCAAACGCTTACCAGAACTCGCTGACTGACATAACAGAACAGGCTATCGGAGATGTCCAGGGAAAGATGTTGGACAAAGCCCTGGAAATTATCAGTCCAGTCAAGGGATTCGCAGAACTTGCCTCAGGTGCTTCTGATCTTAACGGAAAATGGCAGGACCTGGGAGGCGAAGTAGCAGGCGGTGAAGGAGACGGGATATTTGGCAATATCACAAAAGCTGCCGGGTGGTTAGGTCAGCCGCCCTCTGACTCCGGATTTTAGAGATAACTGATATAACAATTCAAGTATGCAAACTATAATGAAAATACTCTGCTCCTGTGTCTTATTGTTTTTCTCATCTTATTTGGCTGCCGGGCAGGACAATGATTTATTACGATTTGAAGTCCTGATGACCAGTCAGATGCTTAAAACAATCAATCTTGATGCGGAATTCATTAAATCAATCGATATAACCCCGGAACGTCATGTCCTGATCTCCACAAAAGACCAGTTTTATCTGCTGGGGTGGGGAGGGATGACCCCGCTTGGCAAGTCTGTAACTTCCGGATCAATCAGGTCATTCGCTTTTTCCACGGACAGCCTCCTTATGGTTGTTAAAAATGATGAGATCTGTTACTTCGATTCCAACAGAGAGCTCAAAAAACTCTACAAGCTTCCGGGTAAACAAATGGCAATCAGTGCAGGCAAGGATGTCATGTATGTTTACGATCAGAGCACTGCTGCATCAGGGAACTTTATTTATGTTATCACACCCGGAGGTAAATATGCTGTGCTGCTTGAAGCATCACTTCCCGTAAATGCTGTTAAGGAACTTGACAGTTCCCTTATTTTTGCCAGTGGGAATTTGCTCTTTGAGTTTGATCTGAAGACAAAGAATTATAAGATACTTTCATCGCTCTCAAAAGAGAAAAACATTATCTCAGTGACTTCTGATCCGTCCTGCGGAAGGATCTATTTTTCAACCGATCGTGCCATTTATGCTGTCAATGATACGAGTGCCATAACCGTTTCAGAAGGCATGGGGGGCATTCTTAAGTTTTTCGATGACGGACTTGTGGTTTTTGATCCTGCTAAGAAATTCCTGCTGAGAATTGCCGGTATTGAAGAGGAACTGGGGAAGGCACAACCATATAAGCCGGAAGAGACACAAAAACCGGAGGACGGAGTTCTAAGAAACGCTAATATCATCGCCCTTGCGAAATCTGAAATGTCGGATGCTCTTATTATTTCAATTATCAGGCGGTCAAAGACTGACTTCAATCTGAGTATCGACTCGATGATTGATTTGTCGGCAGAAGGTGTGTCGTCTGAAGTGATAATGGAGATGAGACAGGCAATGAGGCGACAGGCATCCGGACAACAGAAGTAATAACATGAAATCAATTATATCAATGAAAAAGCATATATCTCTGATTTTGACCGGACTGTTTATAGCAGTCATGGTTAATGCACAGGATCCTGAGACACTGACAAACAGCTCGGTGATAAAAATGTCAAAGGCAAATTTGTCAGATGAACTGATTACAGATATGATACAAAACTCTCCGGTTAAGTTTGACCTTAGCGATAGTGCACTTAAAAAACTTGCCGGAGAAGGCGTCTCATCCGCTGTAATACAGTCGATGAAAAGTACAGGAGGTAACTCTAAACCAGCAGATGAAAAACCTGCTCCTGCGTCAGTAAAGGAAGCAAACACAGCCTCAACTGATGAGGGAGTCACTGAACCTGCAATTGCATATACACCTTCTGCGGTTAAAAAGACCGTTTCAGTCGAAGCCCTCCATTATGTTATACCTCTGACTGAGCTGATCAGGTTCAATGAGACCAAATTTAAAGCTCTTGAGACCGCAGTCATCGAATGGGATAAGCTGGTAAGAGGTTATGTGGCTGATATAAACAAGGTCAAGGGCCAGATGTTGCAGGTCGAGAATGAACTGCGTCTGAAGAAAAATGCAGATACAAAGGCTTTCAGCGAGGACATAGCTTCCCTCAAAGGGAAACTGGAAGCTTACAGAAAAAATTATCAGCAGTCGAAAGACATTATGATAAAGGGAGGCGACAACATCGTTAAGGGGATTGAAACCATGCGCAGCGATGTTTCACGTGATATCAGCAAAGCCTACTCTGATGCCGGTCAGCAGGTAGGGTCAGCAGATGCAGATCCTGCATCACTGGAGAATCCGGTTACAATGAAGTACTCAATCAGGGAGATTCATGATGATGCTGTCGGATATATCGTGTTCCTGACCGAAATGCTGGCCTGGCACCAGAATGAGATAAGAGAACTTCACACCGTTATTAACGACTGGAATCCGCGCATTACCAAATTGGTTGAGGAGGATGCATTACTGAAGAAACAACTTGAGCCTGTTGAACAAAAGCTGAAGGAGTTAAGCTCAAACTCCAAACAGAATAAGACTGAAATTTCCACTCTCAAAAAACAGGCTTCTGAAATTGAGAAATCAAGGAAACAGCTTGCAGATAAGATGAAAGACGACACAAAACTCCTTGCCACTTATATTAAGCAGATGAGTTCAGAAAAATCAGGTTGCTATTGAGGAGAGGTTCACCGATATCATTAATAACATAACATATTCATTCCAGGAAAAACTCAGTTTGTAAGCTTCGTATGAGTGATACAATTAAGATATTAAAAATCCCGGTGGTGCAGAGTAGCGTCTGTATCTTCCTGATCATGGCGGCGCTTTTGTTACCCACGGTAACAATTTATGGCCATGGTGCTAATGACAGGGTATCTGAAATGCCGGATAAGACCGGACCTTCACTTGATGCTGCAAGGGCTTTTATCATCTCTGAGGATTTCAGAAAAGCTGCTGCAACTTATGCAGTTCTTCTTCAGAAAGATACAGCCAGTGTCACGTTGAATGCTGAGTATGCGTACGCTCTCGCCCTGAACGGCATTTATGATGCGGCTCTTGCACGCCTTGACCGTATATGGACCCCTAATTCCAACAGTACGGATGTCTATTTCTTCACTTCGCAGGTTTTTGCACTTATGGGATATGACATGCTGGCCATTGAGGTAGGTCAGAAGATTGCGGCAGGTAGTACTCCAGCCTGGATATCATCCGCGGCACCAGGGTTCCTGCAGACTTACAGTGACCGGATACCTGGAGATAACATCTCGGAAGATGGCGATGTTGTGACGGATTTCAAGCGCGCAAACAGGCTGTCAGCGCAGAATTATAACCTGTTGTCGATAGCTATGTTTGAAGGAATAATCACAGGATACCCTGGTGAGTACCTGCCTTATGTCGGTTCAAGTATTGCCCTGGAGAAAGCGGGGATGTATGAAAAGTCGGTTCAGGCACTAGAGCAGGCGCTTGCCATTATGGGAGACAACCCTGAACATCAGGAGGCCAAACAGGTGCTGGAAACAAGGCTTACTGAAATCAGAGGCAAGTCCTCCACGGAAGGAAAGAACATGGGCACCACCCTTCTCGCAACAGCAAAACCAAATGCAAAGGGGAGACGCATGCTGGCTTATGCCGGAGGTATGTTCTCACCCTCATATATAAGCCTGACAGGAAGATTCGGAACCTTCATATCGGATGCAGGAAGTCTCTCTGCAGATCTTGGTGTGACCTCCAGCGAAAGTGGCGCCTCACTGAACCTGGGGTTAATGAATTATTTCCGTCAGAAAATATTCGCCGGCGGCTACGGACTGGGCGTCGGATTTGGCGGCGGATCAACAACATTAAATGTAAAAATTTCAGTAGGATTCAGTATAATGAACAAAGACAAGAATTCAAGCTGGGATATCTTTTTTGACGGACAGCAACCTCTTGCCGCTGAAGGATCAGCGACTGTTGTGGGCATGTCAATAGGACGAAGTGTTTATTTCGGTTCACGATGATGAAACAGATGAAGAGATTACAAACGGTAATGCTTATTATACTTATCGGCTCACAGGTGATCTTTGGGCAGGATAAGAACGCAAAGCTGAATTCGTTCAGATCAGAAGTTCTGGCGAAGTATTCTGCATATTTTACAGCTGCTGACATGGATGAATCAGGACAGCTCAGGTTGACAGCCGGGGAGAGTTACAGCAAGCTGGCATCTTCAGATAAAAAGGATATCATGAACATCCTGCTCAGATCGTGGCAGGAATCTCTTGTGGTTCTGCAATTTGAGTCCAAGCGTGAATTATGGCGCTGGAACGATGAAACAAAGGATGCTCTGATGCTTGATGCATGGGACTTAAATCCCGAGCCAGTCACCTATGTTCCTGCAACTACGCAATCAGACATCGCACAGCACCCTTGGTTCTTCTATATCGGCGGCGCGTCGCAGATGGATTCTTTTAAGAATTTAAACGGAGCCCTGAGCGCACGTGTTGGATTCTTCCTGCTTCTCAACAAATTGGATCTGGCAGCGTCTGTCACCGAACAGCTGTCGGGTAATATAGAGGATGAAGGTTTTTCAATGTCGACCAGTGTCGGGCTGGCAAGCAAGTTTTACTACCCGATCAAAAAACATAATATTAGTCCCAACCTGGGGGCTGAGCTGGCTGTGACAATACCGGCGGAAGGTGAAATTGCTTTTACACCGTATGTACTTGCAGGTGTCAGCTGGTACGTGGGCCCCGGCAGCCTCGATGCCGGATTAAGGATCGGAAGCAGCTCGATGCTGATGTTTGGCTACACCCTGATCCCTAAATTCAAGTCAGGAAAATAATAATTCTTCTTTTCATCTGCTGGAAGATAAATAAGGGGCATCCGGAAGGAATGCCCTTTTAACGTTGAGATAATCTTGACTTCCACTTTTTTGAGGCGTACCTTTGATGTATTAGAAGGAATAACCTGAACAGGATATTTGAGCATATAGAGTTTGATATTGTTTGGAATTTAAAGATTCAATCTTAAAAGAGAAATCATGAAAAGGCTATTAAGTATCAGTTTGGTGACCTTTGCATTACTGATGACAGGCAATGCATCCGGTCAGGGTTTTGTCGAAACGGTTGAAGGTTTCGCTCTTGAAGCTTTATTCGGTAACGAGTGTGTCGTGAATCTGACAACAGGAGAAGAAATCACCGGCAAGTTTTCCAGCGGCACCTATGTCACTAACGGACTATCAAAAATCACAGTTAAGCTTGAGAACGGTGAAAAGGTAAAACTAGTCCCTGAACAAGTCATTGCCATGCATATAAAATCTTCAGATTTACTGAAGCTCTCCATGATATCTGAAGCTGGCAGCTCAATTACAAAGTTGGCTAATACAGATTTCAATGAAATCGTTAACCGTGAGTGGGTAGTGTTTGAAACGGCCATGACACCTAAGAAAACAGATACATACAGGCTGCTGCAGCTTTTAAACCCGGGATTTGACAGCAAGATCAAAGTCTTTGCAGAACCAAGTTCAAAGACAGGCGGACTTAATGTTGGCGGTATTCAGGTTACCGGCGGTGAGGACAAAGCCTACCTCTTTGTCAAGGGATCAGAGAAAGCGGTTAAGGTAAAGAAGGGCTCATATTCAGATAATTTTCAGGAGCTCTTTTCAGATTGCCCGGAGATGGTTACGGCTTTTCAGAGCGGCAAGATCAAGTGGGACGATGTTGCAGTCCATGTTTTTGCATATGATCAGGCATGCAAATGAAGTTGTGAGTGACTAAAGTGCCTAAAGTGAGCTAAAGTTTGTAGTTATTCGTAAGATGAAAGGTAAAGTCTTTTTTGTTCCGCTGGTACTCAGCAAATCAAAATCCGACCACAAAAAGATGGCCGTAGGCCATCAAACTATTGTAGAAAGGCATGAATATCACAATCCTGATGGCCGTAGGTCATCGAATTATTGTTACATATCTACCTGGTAAACAATATCTTGAAAAAATAAACTAAAAATATAGTTAAATATTTGCAAAAATAGTTGCATAACTATAAATATAGTCATATATTTGTGTTGAAGGATTGACACAAATTAACTATGAAGAACATGCAACTGACAAAGGCGGAGGAACAGGTGATGCAAATCCTGTGGGAACTGGAGGAGGGACTGGTCAAGGATATCCGCGACCGTTTTAATGATCCGAAACCAGCAAGAAACACGGTGTCCACAGTAGTAAGGATACTTGAGAGAAAGGGATTTGTCGGACATAAATCGTACGGTAATGTCCACCTGTATTTTCCACTGGTACCTAAGAGCGAATACTCCAGGAGTCAGCTTTTTGGACTGCTGGAGGGTTATTTCGATAACTCCTTCCCGGCCATGGCCTCATTCTTCGCACGTGAGAAGGATCTGACCGTTGCTGATCTGGAGGAACTGTTATCCGAAACAAAAAAGGAGTTGTCATCAGCTAAAGCTTAAGAAAGATGGAAGAGCTTGCAACTTATCTGTTCAAGTCAGTGATCTGGATCACCGGATTTGGTTTGGTCTATTTGCTTTTCTTACAGAATGAGAGGTTCTTTTTTCTGAACAGGATCTTCCTTGTGACGGGAATTATAAGCTCCCTGGTATTTCCTTTTTTGACAATCCGTTATATAATTTCAGTACCGGCACTACAGCCTGATCTGAGCGGCGGAGCTGTCACCGGCGTACTGGATGGAACAGGTTCAGGAGTAAATACAGAAAGCCTGGTACTGGTTGCACTGTGGCTCTCAGGTGCACTCTTCATTGGTGTACGGCAATTGGTCCGGACACTCTCGGTCGCTAAATCCATTAACAGATCGGAAAAGATCTCATCTTATCCGGTCAAACTGGTCAGATCATCTGATTATGTCACTCCTTTTTCATTTTTCTCCTGCGTGGTTGTCAATCCTTCAATTAAAGACAATGAAGCAAGGGAGATAATGAATCATGAGATGGCTCATGTCAGGCAGATGCACTGGGTTGATCTGTTACTATCAGGATTGCTTTGTACAGTTCAGTGGTTTAACCCGGTGGCCTGGATCTATTCAAGGTTTATCAGGCAGAACCATGAGTATCTTGCCGATGAGACGGCGCTGCAGCGCACATCTCATCCAGCTGTGTACAGGGCAGCTCTTTTGAACCAGATCGCAGGCTCGCCTGTCATCGACCTGGGTAATTCATTCAATTATTCACTAAACAAAAAACGATTTAACATGATGAAAAATATAATCACTTCACCTTACAGAAAACTCAGGCTGCTGGCCATACTTCCGGTGTTTGCACTGGTATTCTATGCGTTTGCAGAGCCCGAGTACAGGTTGGCAGTCGCCGACCAGGGACAGGCTCCTCCTGATGCTGTTACTGCCACTTTGATAAAAGAGGTAAAGGGTATCGTTGTTCAGGAAGACGGAAAACCGCTGGCTGGAGCAGCAATTATGGTCAAGGGCACAACTATGGGTACAATGTCAGATGATGACGGGAGGTTCAAGCTTATAAACCTTCCGGATGACGGAGTACTGATAATCACTTATGTCGGATTTGAGTCTAAGGTCATGAAACCTGTCTCAGGGACAGACATGACAGTGAAGATGGTCAGGAAGACGGTAGTAATTGACACGGTGCAGGTTCCGCCGCCGCCGCCACCACCGCCTCCGGGATCAAAGCAAATGGCAGTTCCGCCTCCGCCACCTCCGCCACCACCAATTCCAGAAGCAGACAAAAGCACCGGAACAACAAAAACATCCGCACCGGGATCTGAAGGTGAAAAATATGTGATGGTAGAGGAAATGCCTGCGTTCCCGGGAGGAGAGGAGGTTATGATTTCATGGATTGGAAGCAATATTAAATATCCTGCAGAGGCAGTAAAAGAAAAGATATCCGGACTCGTCATGGTCAGCTTTACAGTAAGCAGCACCGGTAAGGTACAGAATGTAAAAGCAGTCAGATCGGTCAGTCCGGCCCTTGATGCCGAAGCAGTAAGGGTCATAAAAAGCATGCCTGACTGGAAACCCGGGAGACAGGGTGGTAAGCCTATTGATGTTGAATTCAGTGTTCCCGTAGCATTCAGGCTGGAGGGTAAGGTGGCCCTGAAAGTAACGAAGTAATCATTCTCCATTCAGTTAGCGGGGACATACAAGAGTGCGTCCCTGCTTTCTTTTTCAATAAAGTTTTTAAATTAATGCTGCTGTTTTTACCATTTTAATACTGTATTTTTGAAAACAGTATTAAGTACCCGCTCAGGGATTTTCTATGATTTTAGAAAGCGGTATCGGTAACTACGTTTACAGCAACGGTAAAAAATATTCATATTTCGGAGGCAATAATTATCTCGGTCTTGCCAACCATCCCATGGTAAGAGAGGCAGCCATAAAGGCTGTTGAAAAGTACGGCGTCAATTTCTCCGCCTCCAGGCATACAACAGGAACAGCTGACATCCATCTTGAACTTGAAAAGGCGCTTGCTGTTTTTAAGGGGCAGGAAGATGCGGTTGTATTTGCCTCAGGCTACCAGGGAAACAGCATCCTGCTCGAGATACTAAAAGGCAGTTATTCGACAATCTTCATTGACCAGTATGCCCATGCCAGTATTATTGCTGCCATACCTTCCGATGTGGTCAAAGTGATGTATTACGACCATTGCGATGCCGGTCACCTGGAGAACTTGCTTGATCACAACAAAGGCTCCGACCCGCTGGTTGTCACGGATGGCATCTTTGCACTCACGGGTGAGATTGCACCCCTTGATGAGATATATCCGGTGGTGAAGAAGCACAATGGCGTCCTTGTCCTTGATGACGCTCATGCAACAGGCGTTCTGGGCGATACAGGCAAGGGAACTCCCGAACATTTTAACCTCCACACTGAGAAGAAGATTTACCAGACTGAGACGATGAGCAAGGCGCTGGGAGGCTATGGCGGTTTTATCTCGGGATCAAAGGATCTCACTGACCTGATCAGGGAGAGATCAGCAACATATCAGGCCTCCACAGCCCTGCCGCCTCCCATAGCGGCTGCAGGCATCGCCTCCCTGAAAATAATCCGCAGGCATCCTGAGTTGCGTGACCAATTGCTTGACAAGGCGGGTAAGCTCAGGACAGAAATTACCAGGCAGGGTTTTCATACAACTCAATTCGATACTCCGATCATACCAATAATTCTGGACGGGCCGGAAAGAGCAAAAAACCTGTCCTCTTTTCTTGAGGAGAATGGTATTGTTGCACCTTTCATGAACTATCCTGTTATGCAAGAATTGCATATGGTAAGAATTGCGGTTTCCTTCAGTCACACGGATGACCAGATCGGGGCTTTGCTGGATCTGTTAAAAAAATGGAGAGAAAAATGAAAAAGCTTAAGATTAAGAAGGTATTCATTGATCCGGTCAATGTCGATCTGGAGGAGCCGTTCAAGATTGCCATCGGGACAAAGTACAATATCGAAAACGCGATAGTGACTGTAGTGCTGGAGAACGGCATCGAAGGCTATGGCGAAGCCGCTCCTCTGGAACCGATCAACGGTGAGAACCAGGCCACCGTACTGGCTACGCTCAATAGCTGCATCGACTTTATAAAAGGCCAGGAGATCGCTGATTACCGGGCCATATCAAAAACCCTCAGAGGCGTTTTCTGGGCACAGGTCACTGCGCGCTGTGCTATTGAGATGGCCCTGCTCGATGCTTATACCAAAGTATTGAATATCCCGATGTATCAGTTTTTCGGAGGTGCGGGAAACAAGGCTGAGACCGATTATACGATTGATATTGTTCCACCGAAGGTGGCTAAAGCCAATGCCATAAAATTGGCAAAGGCAGGCTACCGGATATTAAAAACCAAGGTGGGCAAGAACCTGGTGGATGACATTGACCGTCTGCTGGCAATTAAAGACGGAGCCCCGGATTGCGGGATAACCCTTGATGCCAACCAGGGCTACTCTCCGACGGAAGCGGTTCATTTTCTCAATGAGCTGGAGAAAAACAACATCCGCCCTGTAATGTTTGAACAGCCAGTAATAAAAAGTGACCTGACGGGAATGAAGTTCGTCAAAGACCATACATCAGTGCTTATAGGTGCTGACGAATCGGTCTTTACCAGCGCAGATGCCATCAATATTGTTCGCACAGGATGCGCTGATGTGATCAATATCAAGCTAATGAAGTCGGGTATTATCGAAGCATTGGATATAGCCGCCATTGCACGCAGCGCCAATATCAAGCTAATGATAGGGTGCATGCTTGAAACAAAACTGGCGCTGGGATGCGCCGTTCACTTTGCGGCAGGACAGGGTTGCTTTGATTTCATTGACCTTGACCCGCATATTGACCCTGCAAGGGAGCCCTTCACCGGAGGACCGGTCTATAAGGCACCTTATTATACCCTTCCGGAAGACCTTCCCGGTATCGGTTGTAAGAAAAGATAAAAGTGGATGCGGGAGGTTATCTCCCATTCAGGAACACTATCTTAATTTTCTCGTTTGGACAAGTGATAAATAGCGATTCTTGGCTTCCTCAACATCTGCATCGGGCGCTATATATATCCGTGTCCTATGGTCAATAACGACCTCCTTCAGTTTGGAGAGATCGGGTGATTTGTAAACAATTGGCTTCTTCTCGAGCATTTTTCTTACTCCTATAATTATCACTTTGGCTCAAGATACGCTTTTTTATCGGGATATTGCATTTATTTTCAATAAATTAAACATTAATTAACAATGCCGGCGGGTAAAACGGTCCGGCTTGGAATACAGGCTGCCCCCCATGGGACTGAATGTTTTTTACTCCAGCCGCTGCAGATAAATACAATCAAGAAGGAAATCATTAATCTCTCCGTCCATGTTCCGGTTGAAATCTTCGTACCTGACTGTCAATGTGTTTTCCCCTTCATTCAGGCTGATCCATTCGATACAGGTCAGGCCCCAGTTTGACCACTCATCTTTCCCACGCTGCGGAAATATCAGTGATGATTCAAATATACCGTTCACATAAAGTGAGCGGATCCCGCAGTTGTTGTCGGTATTGACCGGCCCCGTACCATTGGCATACCTCATTCTCATGGCATACATGCCTTCTCTGCCATTTATTTGTATAATGAGATCCTTTGTATCTGCAGATCTGAAGGTAACATATCCTTTCCCCGAGAATCCTTCCACCCTGTTTTCACCTTGCAGGTTGAAACCCTCCGCCTCTATAACCGTTTTCAGGGATTCAGGCACGATATTTACCGGATTGCTCATGAAGGATCCTGTCCCGGTGCTGTCAACTGCCATAACCTGAAATTCTGCCGGCAGGCTCTGATCAATGTTCTCAACGAATGTCTCAGATGTGGAACTCCATTTGACGCCATTCCTGAAAACCTGATAATCTCTGACGCCCTGAATGGCATTCCATGTAAGCCGGTTATCATTAATAGACAGCACTGGCGTCTCTGGCGCTGTATAGTTGTCTGCCGGGGAGAACTGTTTGTAATTAACCGACCCGTTCATTTTTATCTCGACGGTGTGCGTGCCTGCTGTTGAAGCCGGAATTAACCGTTCAGTGATTTCGTTGCCGTCTAGTCTGAATGAGCTGACTGCATCGCCAAAACCTGAGACTGTAATCTCGTAGGTCCCTTCTCTGTATCTGAAGTTTTTTAAAGTATAAGTTCCATTGAAGCTTTCCGGAATAACCGGATTGAAACTGAAATGATCAGCCTGGAAGTCCATTCCGAAGATAACGCGATACGTCATGGCCAGCATGGCAGCTACGCTCCACAACTGCCTGTCAGAGTTGATTTCCGTACCGGCGAAGTCGCCTGTTTCGGCCACGAAGTTTTCCTTATTTGTCAGGAAAAGGGCGGCCGGACGCATAATCGAAGCAAGACCGAATTCCACCGCACTGGTTTGTCCATTCGAGGCGTTGGCCATGGTCCAGAAAGCCTGGACAAAAGGCCAGATACCGTTGTTGTGATAGGGTGGGATGCCGGGTATCTGCGGATAGATGCAGGGTATACCATAATCAATCACCGGTGTGTTTTGCAGCACCGCTGTTTTTTGCTCTTCGCCGGCGATGTCAAACAGCACAGTGAACGCCTCACCCAGCGCCTCCGAACGCGGTGACAGCGAGCGGTGAAGCTGGCCGTACAGGTACTGCCCGTAGTAACCTTTCTCAGGTTGCCAGAGGTACTGGTTGATGCCGTTACGGATCCGCTCTGCCTCGCCTGACCATTCATCGTCCATGCCAAGTACTTCTGCCATATTTCCAAGGGTTTCAAGCGCCTGGTAATAAGCTGCATTTGTTCCGAGGTTCATTGAAGCACAGATATCGGCAGGCTCCATCCATAGGGGATAGGTCTGTTTCCGCCAGTCGAGGAACGACGATTCGCCCCTGATGAGTCCGGTGGCGGGATCGATGATCGATTTCCGGTCGTCTTCGATGCTGTTTTTCATTATCCGGAAAGCCTGTTCCAGCCATTCCCTGTCGCCGGTATATTTATATATTTCCCATGCAGCTAACCCCCAGACAACCCTGTCGGATGATACCGGCCAGGCGCCGCCGGTGCCAGTGTCCTGTATTATCCTGTCGTTTGCAACTTTGCGCATCAGGCTGACCTTGCACCGCTCGGGCTCGATATAGGCAAATGCCAGCACGGTGGCGTAACTGACGTCACGGGTCCATACACCTGCCCACTCTTTTCCTGTGCGGAATGTTCCGTCAGGTTCCTGCAGCATTATCATCTCATCAAGCGACATATTGTAAAGTGCATTCAGCAGTACTGATCCGCACCTGAAATCAGGGTATCCTGAAAGATCATTATTTAACTTCCATTCTGCGGAAGTGTGGGCGGAAGGGTCATACACATTGAATATCATCTCGTTCTCAAAGATCCCGTCCCCATCCGGATCCTGCATTTTCAACTGCTGATTGCCTGCCAGGTTTTCAAAATCCCAGCTCAGCGGGTAGGTGTCGCCGGCGATAAAGAGACCTTTGAAGTCAGCCTTGTAGATCCGGTTTCCGGTCAGGTCGTCATAATATCCCTTGTCCTCAAAAGCTTTCAGCACAGCGGTGAGATCAACCCTGAAACTGACCTTCGTATTTGGTGGGAGCGGCTGCGAAGATCCCTTCCCTGTTCTCAGAGCGGCTTTCTGTCCGAAAGTCACATCAAGAACAACAGCGTCACCATTGTCAGGGAAGATGTTGGCTTCATGGTTCACACCGAATGCCAGCTCATTGTCGCGGCCGTTTATACTGAATTTAAATTGAATGACCGGATCAATCTCTGCCTTAAGACTCACATAATCAGAAACAAGATGCTGAGGGTTCAGCGCCGTAGCCTTAAACTCTCCTTGTTCCACCCGGTCAGGAAAAACAGTAAAGGCATCTGACGTGTAAAGCGGTTTATCTTTCTGATTACACATTGAAAATACAAGACTAACAAAGCATAACAAAATTAGCATCAATTTCCGGATCATATTTTTATTATTTAATGAAACGCTTCCTGATTTTGGTTTGAAGGTACATAGTTTTTCACAACTTGTCCTGGAATGTCTGAAGATGCCCGCAGTTATATATCTTAGCATTCTCAATTGCGGAGAATATTAGTGCTTGAGCATGTAATAATGTAATCGTAATGTTATGAAATACAGAAAACTTGGTGTAAACGGACCGGTGGTATCAACGGTTGGATTTGGTGCGTGGGGCATCAGCGGACGAGACTGGGGAAAGACTGATGATGAAAGCTCCCGGAAAGCAATTCACGCAGCCCTCGATGCCGGGGTGACATTCATCGATACGGCTGACGTTTACGGCTTCGGCCACTCCGAGGAACTGATCAGACAGGTGCTCGACCAGAGACCTGACAAGGACAGCATAATAATCGCTTCCAAGGCCGGAAACAACTTTTACCAGTTCCTTGGGCAGGATCATAAAGTGACTCCGATAAAGCATGATTACTCTGTCAAACACCTTGAATTTGCAGTTGAACAGAGCCTGAAACGACTTAACCTGGAGGCGCTCGATATACTACAGCTTCACAGTCCCGGACTGAGTGTCCTGGAAACGGATGAACCGTGGCTGGCTCTTGAACGTTTGAAGAAATCAGGCAAGATAAAACATGCCGGATGGAGCGTTCAGTCGTTTGAGGAGACAACGCATGCTCATATCCTCGAGAGACATCATGAGCTCCTTGACATTATTCAGGTAAGGTACAATCTGCTGGAGAGGAGAGCAGAGGAGGTTTTGCTGCCGATGGCTCTCAGGTACGGTACAGGTGTTATCATACGCATTCCATTGCTGTTCGGACTGCTCTCCGGGAAATTCAGTCAGAACACTGTCTTTGGCGATAACGATCACCGCAGGAACAATCTCTCCCCTGAAAAACTTTCAGGTTACCTGAAGGAATTTGAAGCATACCAACCTTTTTTCGGAAAATATGCTGATCACAGTACTGCTCAGCTGAGCCTGAGGTTCTGCATTTCTCACCTGGCATGTCATACGGTAATCCCCGGCGGCAAAACCCCGCAGCAGGTACTGGAGAATGTTGTTGCTTCTGACCTTGATTATATTCCGTTCGATGCATTCATCAAATAAAAAAATCATCGGGGGCATAATAAGTAAAGGGCATATGCCTGCCATTTTGATTTTTCTTTTTTTCACTCTTTTTGCCTGCATAGATCCTTACAGCCCTCGTCTTGATAAATTCGAATCGCTTCTTGTGGTAGACGCGCTAATCACAGATGAGGACATTTCGAACTACGTGCGTCTTTCACGCACCATTGATACTCTGGGTAAAAGACCAGAAAGGATCACTGGAGCCCATGTGACAATAAATGATGACCTTGGAAATAGTGCGGTGCTGAATGAAGTATTTGCTGGAGAGTACAGGACAGATAGCCTGACATTCAGGGGTATAACAGGAAGGACGTACACATTGCATATTTTGACAAAGGAGGGAGCAGAGTATGAATCGGAACCGTGTTATATGTACCCTGCACCGGATATTGACAGTCTTTACTTCGGGAGAGACAAGGTCATGTCAGACAAGACCGGGGAGAACCTCGAAGGTGTAAGGATTTATATTGATTCCAACGGTGAAAGCTCAAGTAATTATTATCGCTGGACCTATGAAGAATGGTGGAAGTTTAGTGTTCCTGAAGTTCAGGAGTATGAATATCTGAATGATTTAACCATCCTTCTTCTGGCAGAAGTTAAAAAGATTTGCTGGGGGAACCATAAGTCGAATGACATAATTATCCGTTCTACAATTTCAGCTGCCAGGGATGACATTGAAATGAATCCGGTACATTTTGTCGCCTCGAAAGAAACCGATCACCTGCTCATTCAGTATTGCATTGAGGTCAGACAGCTTGCGATTTCGCAGGAAGAATATGCCTTCTGGGATCTGATGACGCAACTGGATGAAAGCGGAGGTGATATTTTTGACAGTCCGCCCTTTCAGGTGTTCAGTAATATAAATTGTGTCACTGATCCTGAGGAGCAGGCGGTAGGCTATTTCCAGGTAGCCGGTGCCAAAAAGAAAAGGATATACATAACAGTCAATGATGTGATTGATCTTGACCTTCCTCTATACCAGTACAAATGTGAAATGTTTGAAAAAGGTCTTATTGATTACCCTCCTCCTTTGTTTCCCGGTGGCGGAGTTTGGTGGGATGACATTTATTCAGGATTTACGAACGCAGGTTTCACCTTCATCAAGCCAACTTTCACTGAGGATGGGGAACTCTTGAGGCTCGTTTTTGTACGCCCTTACTGTGCAGACTGCACATTAAACGGCAGCCTGAATAAACCGGACTTCTGGGTTGACATTGAATAATCTGGTAAGCCTGTGATTTTGTCTTATTCACTATATTTGGATACATATTTACCCACAGACCCGAATGTTTTTCTAAATGAAAAGACTACTTATCCTGCCTGTGTTAATCATAACTGTTATTCTGCCTTTATCAGGTCAGAACCATAATAGTGTGACAGATAATTCCACTATTGGCAATCCGGGTCCTGGTTTTGTCAATATAACCGAAATCTCCGGGTCTTCTTTTGGTCTCAGCCATACCAGTTCACCGAATGAGGATTATTACTTTGGTGTCACTAATATTTTTGGTTATCAGATTGATAGACATGTTATCGTGGGAGCGGGTATTGGATATATGGCTTATGACAGCAGCGCTCTGATCCCTCTTTTTCTTGAATTAAGATATACCACCTGCTTCAGAAGCATCAATCCCTTTCTCTTTTATGATTCCGGATTTCTGGTTGATTTTACTAATGTGGCAGACGGGTCACAGTTGTTTATTAATCCGGGAGTTGGTCTTACATGGTCATTTTCTTCCAGGATTGAAGGGACATCAGGTGTCGGACTGATGATCCAGATGCAGCCCAATCACAGAACATCATTCATTAATTTTAAGTTGGGACTGATCTTCAGGAATAATCCAAGATCGAGGTGAGTTTTTCTTTTGCTTCTGGATAATTCACCCTTACTAAATAATTTTGGTTTGACGCTACCCCGTCGGGAGTTATCTCCGGCCGGTCGTTGTCAATGATTGCTATGGCAGGTTTTCTAGGGTGGCGGCGGTTTCAAAGCGTTGAAGCAGTTGTTCATTTAATCACAATTAACCTCATTTTGGCACACAGAGAACAATTTTTGGGACGCATAGCAAAGTCAGTTATCAAACCAAGACCGAACTTTGCCTAAAAATATAGTATTTGCTAAAACCTAAAAAGCATAAAACTCAAGGTCGGCACTGCAATACCAAATGGCACGGATGGAACCGAGTGGTGCTATTTAGCCCTCAGAAGGCTGAATATTTAGATTTTATTAGCTTAGAACAACATTTAAGGTAATTGTTTGTTATATACGTAATTAATATGTTACTAAACTAAACTGATTTGCTATGAAAAAAACACTCTGGTTAACAGGCGCGATTTTACTCTTTATGGCTTTGTCATTTACAAGTTGTGAAGATGATAAGACTCCTAAAGAACTCCTTATTGGTATGTGGGATATGGAATCCGAACACTGGACAGACTATGAGGATGGTGTGCAAGTTGATGAAGACACTTATGATTATGACGAGGGTGAAGGAGCTATTTCATTCATTGAAGGTGGAACAGGAAAGATTTATGAGGATGGTGATGTAAGTGATACATTTACATGGGAAGTTAGTGGAGACATTCTGACAATTTCAGCGCCTGGGGAAGACGACATTGACATGGACTTCAGCGTCAGTGAAAGCAAATTGACTTTAAAGTACTCATATGAAGAAACCTATGAGGGCGTTGTATACAAGGAAGAAATGGAGTTAATTTTAAGCCGGTAATTTAATCTTTTCGGCAGCAACCGGACTTGCGCTCTCCAGGCCATCAATGCTTACAGCGACTATGTAAAAACACCCTGTGCCTGAGACTGCAGGACCTCATGACCGCAAGACAAAGAAAGAGCCCCAAATTCAAGGGGCTCTTTCTTTTAGTGGGCGATGTAGGGATCGAACCTACGACCCTCCCGACTGAAAGTCGGGACGCTCTGAACCAGTTCTGATAAGAGCCTCTAATCGTGTTCTATTCTTCCACCTTTTTAACTGCATTTCTCTGTTCTCTGCGTCCTTTTTATAGTCAAACATTTCTGTATGGACAATAATCCATGGCCTTCCGGTATTGGTGAAGCCTTTTGATGCATTATTGTGTTTGCGTAATCTGTCCTGTACATCGGATGAAGATCCAATGTAGTACTTATTAATTTTTTCTGAATAAAGGATATAGACTGTGTACATTTTTCAGGACGTGACACATAATTAAAAAGCCCCGCTTACGACGGGGCTTCTGAATTTGTGGGCGATGTAGGGATCGAACCTACGACCTCCTGCTTGTAAGGCAGATGCTCTGAACCAACTGAGCTAATCGCCCTCAGGTAATATTTTTCAATCAACGACCCTCCCGACTTTCAGTCGGGATGCTCTGAACCAACTGAGCTAATCGCCCTCAGGTAATATTTTTCAATCAACGACCCTCCCGACTTTCAGTCGGGATGCTCTGAACCAACTGAGCTAATCGCCCGAAAAGCGAGTGCAAATATAACCCACATTTTTAATTCTGCAAAAGTTAACGCGAATTTATAAGACATACCAATGTGACCTGTTTTTGATCATCAGGCAACCATCTGACTGCACACGGAGTCATGTTATTAACTCTGTTAATTATACGAACATGGGCGATGATACCAATAATCGAAATTTATTTATATTAGCTTTCGGTACTTTTTGACTTTAAATGAGTTACGATTTGCCTGCAATTACTTTCAAATCGTTAGCTCAACTGTTTGATAAATAGTATAATAAGTTTCTGATGCATGACCCTGACTGACATGAAACGAACCCGCCTGTTACCTCTGTTTCTCCTTCTTGCCCTTCTGCTGCTGCCCCTGAAAACTGACGCCCAGGTAGGCCCGGGAGGCGTAGGCAGCATCACAAATACACAGTTATGGCTCAGGTCAGACAGCCTGATAGCTATCCAGCCTCTCTATTTTGTAACCAGCTGGCAGGATCTCTCCGGTCACGCACGCGATTTCGCACCAGTGCTCACGGGACAGACCGTCCCTTCACTTACACTGAATGTCGTTAACGGTTACCCGGCAGTTACTTTCAGTGACCAGGGTGGTGTCGGAGGTGATTTTCTCGGATACAACGGCCCTCTTGGTATATCAGGCAGCGATGCTGCAACTGTGGTGATCGTCGCCCGCAATACTACCGTCGCTGATGAGCAGAACGGCGGACTGTATCTCGGCCAGAAAAATATAGGAGGAGCCAACGCCGTCAGAAGCTACGGAATTGAATATGCCGATGCTATAAGGTTCAACGGGCAGAACCAGGTATTCAATGACGGACATACCTCAGGCGACTGGAAGATAATTAATTATACCAATCCGACAGGATCTTCAGTAGCAGGTTATCAGGCATACCTGAACGCCGCACTCCTGACGGGAAGTTCGGCATCTGCCGTTGTACCCGCACTGGTTTCCAATTTTGCGCTTATCGGCGCCACCCAGTTCAACGGGGTATACAATCCTGGAGGTTATTTCAACGGCGACATAACCGAGATTGCCGTGTTCTCAGGTCAGCTTAATGATGCTGAACGTATCGTGCTTGACAATAACCTCGGCGCCAAATACCTTATTCCAATTTCTGACGATCACTATGACTGGGAAGTAACTCATTCGCACGATGTCTCAGGCATTGCCGCGTACAACGGAACCATTTTCACCAATGCCTGGTCGACAGGACAGCTTTCGATCAGTAACCCGACAGATCTTTCTGATAACGAATATCTTTTTTTCGGGCACAACAAGGCAAGCGCCAAAACATGGACCAACACAGGTGTTCCTGCTACCGGCACCTTCAAGCTTACCAGGGAATGGAGGATTGATGAGACATCCGATGTCGGCACCGTGACCGTCAGCATACCCGCTGCCTCACTGCCTGCATTCCCCGCAGGATATGGTCTGGTCGGTATAGTGACTGACAGTGACGGCGATTTCACATCAGGCGCAACAATGCATCCTGCAACGCTGACTGCCGGCTCTTACAGTGTCAGTCTGAACCTTACTGACGGCCAGTATCTGGCTATCATTGTCTATCGTCCAGAAGTCAATTATACAATCGCATCCGCCTCAGGCCCCGAGAGCGTCACCAGCGTCACCGTGCAGGCTTACCTCAATTATCCTTACAGCTCAGATGTGTCGGTTGAATTTTCCGTCACCGGAGGTACAGCCACCAGTGGCACCGATTACACTCTTGTTCCGGGTACAATTAATATTCCGTCAGGATCAGTAACAGGCACCTTCAGCATTACAGTCATTAATGACGCCCTGGTTGAGTCAGCCGAGACCATCATAACGGGGCTTTCCAATCCGTCAGCAGGTCTGTCGGTAGGCCCTCAGAACAGCTTTACCTATACCATCCTTAACGATGATAATATCTACGTTTCCTTCTCATCTGCCACAGCCTCAGGGCCGGAGGGTAATGCAGCCGGCACTGTCTCTGCTCCTCAGATAGTCGTTAGCGGAGGCAGCACAACTGCCTCAGGAAGCCTCATCTTCATGGTTACAAACGGAACGGCCACTTCGGCAGACTGGTCACAGACCACAATGACTGTAACTATTCCTGCAGGAGATTATGTAACCCCTGTTTCAATACCTCTCTCTGCTTCCATGCTCACCATTCTTGGTGACCTTCTGGTTGAAAATGACGAGACTGTCAATCTGAGTATGAACACATTTGTGAACGTTCTTGCAGGACCAATCGTCAATTGTGTTTACACCATCATCAATGACGACAACTCAACGGTCAGTGTGACAACCTCGACACCGGTCATTACAGAAGGCGGTCCGGGAGCAGTGGGTACGGGAACCTTTACTTTTACCTTCTCAAACCCGGTTGCCACAGCGAGGACGGTCTCCTATACTGTCACAGGCACAGCCACCACGGGGACGGACTTCATTGCACTGGCAGGCTCTTTCATAATGCCTGCGAACAGTGTCACATTTAACCTGAATCTCACTTCGGTAGCTGACCTTATTGTCGAGGGCAATGAATCCGTGACTGTAACTGTCACCGGCATATCAGGTACACCGGCGCTGGCAGTCAACGCCACACCTGCAACAATTACAATCAGTGACGATGACCTTCCGTCCATCATGTATTCTCCGGCTTCGGTCACAATGGCCGAAGGATCAACTGCCACCATCGAAGTGTGGCTTTCCAACGCACCGGCCGGATCAGTAACCCTGAACCTCTCAACATTGGTTGCGGGGTTGCTTAATATCAGTCCTGTGACTCTGACTTTCAATACCGCTAATTTTGCAACACATCAGGTTATCACCATCCAGTCCGTTGACAACAATTCGATGGGCAATCAGACAGACGCTGTGATCATCTCGGTCAATGATGCCTTGTCGGATAATCCTTTTGATCCCCTGCCTGATATAAACATCCCGGTCAACATCACCAATAACGACGTTGCTTCGCTTGTCATCAATCCGGCCACTGTTACCGTGGCTGAGAACGGCACAGCCACCTTTAATGTTACATTATCCGCCCGCCCGCCCACGGGTAATGTGGTTGTGGACCTTGTCAGCAACAATACAGCTGTTGCCACGATCAACCTGGCGCAGCTGACATTCACAACCCTCAACTGGGGAGTTCCGCAGACTATCATCGTCACGGGCGTCAACAACAACACAGTCCCCAACACCTCGACAACGATCAGCCTGACTGTAAACAATGCACTTTCAGATGATACTTTCGACGGAGTAACAGGTACGGTTACTGTCAATGTCACCAATGACGATCTTGCCGGGTTCATTGTTAACCCGATTGCCTTAACGATAACCGAAGGGGGCCCTGCCGGCCAGTTCACGATCGTGCTGACGGCTCAGCCTCTGACCGATGTCGTTTTTGACCTCATCAATGCTGCTCCTGTAAACACTGTTCACCCTGCCCTGGTCACCTTCACCGCGGCCAACTGGAATATCCCAATCATAGTAAATGTGTCTGCTGTTGAGGATGCCCTTGATGCTGATAGAACGGATATCATAGCTGTTACAATTAACCAGGGTCTGACCGATAATAATTTTGATGCTCTTGCAGCACAGAATGTCACTGTCAATATCGAGGACAATGATCCACCGGTGATCACCGGATGCCCGGCAAATATTACCGTCAGCAACACACCGGGCGCATGCACGGCTGTTGTCAGCTGGACACCGCCTGTCTCAACTGCCCCCATGGTCTCAAGTCATCTCCCCGGCGCTGTCTTCACTGTAGGTGTGACAGCTGTCACCTATACCTCAACAGATGCTGATGGTATGGTCTCCACCTGTACATTCACCGTCACAGTGAATGATACAGAGGCACCTGTCGTCTCATGCGTCAGCACAACGGTGACCCTTGATGCATCAGGCAATGCGACCATCGTTCCTGCCTCCGTTCTTTCAGGCGCACCCACCGACAACTGTTCGGTTGCCTCAGTGACCTTGAGCCGGTCGGCCTTCACCTGTGCTGACCTGGGCGCATCCACTGTCACTGTTACAGTTATTGATGCCAGCGGCAACAGTTCAAACTGCAATGCCACTGTCACTGTTGCGGATCCCTTCCCGGCATCTGTGAATGCCGGATCTGACGGAACGGTGTGCATCTCAGCGCCATCATACACTATCACCGGCGCTGGCGGTGTTAATGTGTCTCTTCTCTGGACAACGTCCGGCTCGGGCACATTCAATAATCCCGCGCTTCCGAATCCGGTTTATACCCGCGGTCCGACAGATCTCACCAATGTGACACTGACACTCACCGGAACAAAAATCAACGGTTGTCCGCTGGTTGTAACAGATAATATGGTTCTCAACTTTGCCGGGTTACCCACCGCCAATGCCGGTGCTGATAAAGATCTTTGCTCCGGCACTGCATCCGTCGCCCTTAGCGATGCTTCTGCGGCCAATGGCACTGTTTTGTGGACCACATCCGGTAACGGCACCTTCAATGACCCGTCATTAGCTGCTCCTGTATACACCTTCGGCTCATCCGATACTGGTCCGGTGACTTTAACGATGACTGTCACCAGTCCTGCGTGCGGTGTTATGACCGATAACGTGACGATTACCTTCACCAGTGCGCCTGTTGCCGATGCAGGACCTGACGGGGCTCTATGCCGCACAGAGGCAGGCTTCCAGGTCACCGGCGCCACCCATGGAGGAGGAACAGTTCTCTGGACCTCCAGCGGCAACGGTACATTTGACAATGCCACCATTGATAATCCTTATTATACATTCGGGTCTACAGACTACTCTAACGGTACTGTGACACTGACCATGGAGGTCACCGGCGGAGGATCTTGCGGAAGTGCTGTTTCGTCGGCCGTGGTAAACATCCGCCCGTTGCCGGTCATCCTGGTCACCAGGCATCAGGACATAACCTGCAACGGTCTGACCGACGGAGAGATACAACTTGACGCCACAACGGGTCAGCCGCCTTACACCTTCAGTATTGACGGGTCACCTTTTCAGGCATCGGGGACTTTCAGCGGACTGTCTGCCGCCTCATATGACTTTGAGGTGATGGATCTGTACGGATGCATGGCTGACACTACAATTGAAATCATCGAGCCGCTGCCTTTCAATGTGACCCTTGACAGCTCCACCAATATTTCCTGCAACGGAGGCACTGACGGCGCAATTTATATTACCCCGTCAGGAGGTACTGAGCCTTACAATATCAGCTGGACCGGTCCGTCAGGCTGGACATCCACAACAGCTGACATAACTGGTCTCACAGCAGGTGCATACAGCCTGACGATCACTGATGCCAACTCCTGTGCAACGTATAGCTTTAATCAGACTCTTACCGAGCCAGCGGCTCTGGATGTCACGGGTGCAGTGCTGTCTGATTTCGGCGGATACGGTGTCTCGTGTCCGGCTTCTGCTGACGGTTCGATCAACGTCACTGCTGCTGGCGGAACTCCTCCGCTGGCATATCTGTGGAACGGACCCGGTGGATTTACCTCTGCACAGGCTGATATAGACCTGGTTCCGGCAGGTACTTACACACTGACAATCACTGACGGCCAGGGTTGCATTCTTACAAATGATTACGTTCTGACTGCCCCTGAGGCCATGCTGTTAACGGCTGCAACGGAGAACGGTTCATGCCCTGATACCCCTGACGGAAGCATCGATCTGACCGTCGCCGGCGGAGCGGGCGTTCTTACTTACCTTTGGGATGACAACGCAACGACACCCGATCGTACCGGGATGCTGCCAGACGATTATTCAGTCACGGTGACTGACGCCAACGGATGCACCGGGCAACTGACTGTCACTGTTGGTGTGACAGGGGTGGACTGCCTGAAGGTTTATGAGATAATCACTCCCAATGCTGACGGCCGGAATGACACCTGGAAATTGCAGAATGCAGAACTCTATCCCGATGCGGAAGTATTTGTATATAACCGCTGGGGCAGGCTGGTGTTCCATACCCGAAATGCCACCGATGAGTGGGATGGCAGATCTGAAGGCAAGCTGTTGCCAAATGACTCGTATCACTACGTCATCCACCTCAACGACGGCTCTGAACCGCGTACAGGAGTTATCTCGATCATAAGCAAATAACTGATTACTGAAAGGATATATGAAACGTCTGAGAATAATAACAGTGATCGGCCTTCTGGCAATGATGCCTTCTGCAATGGGTCAGCAATTTCCGATGTACAGCCAGTATATCATGAACGGCTTCCTGCTTAATCCTTCATATGCCGGCAGTGACTACTATACGACCTTCGGGCTTACTGTGCGTGAGCAATGGCTTGGTATCCCTGAAGCTCCGAGCACCTATGCTGCATCCTTCCAGACCAGGATACTGAATGACAGTTACATCACCAAGTCTACAACGGTCAGGAAAAAGATTGACAGACCTACAAAGGGCGGACGGGTAGGATTGGGAGGATATATCTTTTCCGATCATAACGGTATCATGCACCGGACAGGATTTCAGTTTGCCTATGCCTATCATCTTCCCATTGAAGAAGAAAAGCAGCTCTCTTTCGGCCTTTCTCTGAGCGCTTACCAGTATTTTGTGGATATCAACGGAGCCGTTATAGAAGACGAAAGTGATGAGTTCCTCGCAAACTATGACCAGGTGGTCTATATTCCTGATGCCAACTTCGGCGTCAGCTATACGACAAGAAGGTTTTATGCCGGTTTTGCAATGACGAACCTTTTCAGGGGATCACTGATGATTGGCAACGGATCAGAGAACGGAAACTCACAGCTGGGTCATTATTTCCTCACGGGAGGAGTCAAATTCTACCCAGGCAGCACCGATTGGATAATAGAGCCATCAATGATGTTTAAGGCATCAGATATGCTCGCAAAGTCATGGCAGCTTGATCTTACAACAAGAGTCTATTATAAGGAAGATTACTGGCTGGGCGTCTCATACAGAACAAATGACGCGGTCATATTACTTGGCGGTGTAAAGGTTGACAGGTTCTATCTCGGGTATGCCTTTGACTTTACGTTGTCTGACATCCGGAGCTATACCTATGGGACACATGAACTGACGGTGCTGGCGCGCTTCGGTGACAACCCCCGGAGGTACAGATGGATCAATAAATACTGATGAGGCAACTCATTATAATTCTATTAGTTGCTGCAGCGTTTACTGGTTGTGACCCTCTTGCCAATCCGGTATCCGGACCGGTTTCTTTTTCATATGACACTGTTTCTTTTGACACGGTTTTTTCTACCGTCGGTTCAGTTACAATGGAGTTCAGAGCAATTAACAGGGGTAATGACCCGCTGCTGATTGACAGAATCTACCTGGGTGGCGGGACTGGCTCACCTTTCAGGCTGAATATCGACGGAGTACCCTCTGCCAGCAGCGGAAAGATAATCCTGGCACACGGTGACAGCCTGTTTGTATTTGTCGAAGTGAATATCGATCCTGCCAACGAAGTCAATCCTGTTGCAGTCCTCGATTCAGTGGTCTTTGAATCCGGAAGTTTTTCCGGCAGGGTAATACTCGAGGCGTGGGGGCAGGATATATGGCTCCTGGAAGATGAAGTGACCGGCACGGCGACATGGACGGAGGGGAAGCCGTATGTTATCAACGGCTCACTCCTGGTTGACACTGCCGCTACCCTTGTGATGGGTCCGGGGACCAGGGTCTTTTTTCACCACAATGCAAGCATGACGGTGGCAGGTACACTTATCACCATGGGTGATGTGTCAAAGCCTGTCCTCTTTGCTTCTGACCGGCTTGAACAGGGATACAAAGACGTTCCGGGATACTGGAAGGGTATTACCTTCCTCGATTGCAGCCGAAACAATGTTCTTGAGTCCACTGATATAAGAAATGCAGTGATATCTGTAAGATTATCAGGCAGTGAAACCGGTGAGCCCGATATCCTTTTAGGTAAAGTCACCCTTATGCATAATTCTGTGGCATCACTTGTCGCAAACCAGGCGCAGCTGCTTGCTGTCAACAGCCTGTTTGCACATTCAGGTTTCAGCACTGTATCGCTGACTGAAGGAGGCAGCTATGATTTCATCCATTGCACCATGGCTAACAGGTGGGAGTACAGCTTCCGGTCCGAACCGGTGATGTTCATCGGTAAGGGCGAAGGAGTATTACCGGATGTAACAGTTGTCAATTCGGCAATTACGGGCAATCTGAATAATGAACTTTTTATAGATGCTGTGCCGTCAGACGTTTCAGGAAGGTTCATTGCCGACAGCTCGCTGATAAAAGTCGATACTACCGGCAGTGACTGGTATATCAGCGGTCTGTTCAAGGATGTGCAGACAACTCCTTTACCCCGTTATATTGATGAGGGCGCTTATGATTACAGGCCTGACACCCTATCTCCGCTTCTTGATAAGGCCGGGCGTACAGAAGCTGTAGCATGGTCTCTGGATATAAGGAACAAGCCCAGACCCACAGGTGCGGGCTCCGATATCGGGGCGTATGAGAGGCAGCTGGGGGAGAAAAAACAAGCATCAGGTAATTAAGAATTAAAAATTAAGAATTAAGAATTTGAGGATCAGCTAATTCGACTAATCGCAAATCGCAAATCGCAAATTCTCCTGACTTTCAGACTTTTGACATGAGACTTTTTGTAGCCATATTGTTGTTGCTGACTGCAGCTGCACAACCAGCGCAGGGGCAGGAGCTTACGGTAATGTTCTACAATGTCGAGAACCTGTTTGATACTGCTGATGACACCACAAAAAATGATGATGAGTTTTTGCCTGAGGGAAGCCGGCGCTGGACAGAAAAAAGATACTGGCAGAAGATCAACGCTTTATCACGTGTGATTGCATCGGCGGGAGAGTGGGAACTGCCGGCCCTCATTGGCCTGTGTGAGGTCGAAAATGAAAAGGTTGTGATTGACCTCGCTTACAGATCGATAATTGCAGGTGCAGGGTACGGGGTGATCCACAGGGAATCGCCTGACCCCCGCGGCATTGACCTCGCACTTCTTTACAGAAAAGATCTTGTACAGATTGTTGACAGCAGATCATGGGTGCCGGAAGGGCAGGAGGGAGAGGTCTTTAATTCAAGGAACCTGCTGTATGTGAAAGCTCTCGCCGAAAATGACACACTTCATCTTATACTGTGTCACTGGCCATCACGACGGGGTGGCACGCTGGCAGCAGGAGATTTACGAAAAAAAATGGCACAGCTTGTCAGAACCAAAACAGATTCATTGCAGACTTCCTCAGGCGTAACGGCAGCGATAATCGTGATGGGAGATCTCAATGCTGCCCCCGACGATCCTGTCATAAAAATTATCGCCGGTGATCATTCCCTGGTCAATTATGCCGAAAAGCCTGCAGAAAAAGGTATAGGATCATACCGTTATCAGGGCAGGTGGGAGTTGATCGACCAGATATTGGTATCACCTGTAATGACAGATCCTGAGGGAAAGATATACGCTGATCCACTCTCATTCAGGGTGTACGATGAACAGTTCCTGCTTGCGGAAGATCCTGATTACCCAGGTAAGAAACCATTCCCAACATACGGTGGTTACAAATGGACAGGAGGCTATTCCGACCACCTTCCTGTTCTCATCACCCTCACGAAATGAATTATTTCCCGGGAGTGAGGCCGAGTTCCTTTCCCTTGCTGATCATATAATCCCATGCTGCTTCGCGCTCATTGGGAATTATACCGTCGAGAATGGCCTCCTTGATTGCAGCCTTGATCACACCTACCTGCGGTCCAGGGGGTATGCCGAAGGCAGAAATGATCTCATCTCCGTGAACCGGAGGCTGAAAGACCCTGACGGCATCCTTCTCCTCGATTTCGCGCAGCTTTTTACGCACCAGGGCGAAATTATCACGGTGCTTCAGCACCTTCATCCTGTTACCGGAAGTGATGTCTGCCTCGCAGAGGAGCATCAGGTCGTCAATGTCGTCACCTGCCTCAAAGAGAAGCCTTCGCACAGCTGAGTTTGTCACCTCATCCTGAACGAGGGAAATAGGTCTGAGATGAAGACCAACCAGCTTCCTGACGTACTTCATCCTGTCATTGAGAGGAAGCTTCAGGCGGGCAAATATCTCCGGAACCATTTTGGCGCCGATGAACTCATGACCGTGGAAGGTCCAGCCTGTGCCTGGCACGAATTTTTTAGTCACCGGCTTGGCTATGTCATGAAGGAGGGCCGTCCACCTCAGCCACAGGTCATCACTCTTTGCTGCAACATTATCGAGCACCTTCAGTGTATGGTGAAAATTATCCTTGTGTCCTTTTCCTTCTTTGTCCTCTACACCCCTGAGACGGTCGATTTCGGGCAGCACAAGACCGAGAAGACCCGTCTTCTCAAGCAGCAGGAAGCCTGTGGATGGAGTTACCGTGGAAATTATCTTGTTCAGCTCTACGGTGATCCTCTCAGCGGAAACTATTTTGATACGTTCAGAATTGCGGGATATTGAAGCCAGGGTATCATCCGATATCGTAAAGTCAAGTTGTGCAGCGAACCTGACGGCCCTCATCATCCGGAGAGGGTCATCGGTAAAGGTCGTGTCAGGGTCAAGAGGGGTGCGCAGGATTTTATTTCTGATGTCATCCATGCCTCCAAAAGGATCAAGGACCTCTCCGAAGCTCTCCTTATTCAGGCTTATTGCCAGTGCGTTAATTGTAAAGTCCCGCCTGTTCTGGTCATCCACAAGGTTGCCCGGAGAAACAGCCGGCTTGCGCGAACTCCTGCTGTATGACTCTTTCCGTGCACCTACAAACTCAATATCGGCATTTTTATACCGGAACATAGCGGTTCCGAATGTCTTGAACACAGTCACATTTATATCACCACTTATTTCGGCCGCCACGGCCTTCGCTGTCGCCACACCGTCACCCAGGACCACAATGTCAATATCCTTGTCGGGGTTATCCCTTCCCATAATATGATCACGGACATATCCGCCAATGGCATATGCCTCAATCTTCTCCCTCTCAGCCACCCGGGAGACAATCCCGAAAATCTTTTCCTCTGGAAATATCTTCATAAATTCACATGACAGTTTAGCCGTGACCGTGACAAAATTACAATTAATAGCCTAAATTGAAGAAAAAATGCTGTTCAGCTCCTGCAGGCATGACAATTGTACTGCGGTGAACAATAAAATAACATAGTTGTTTAACGATAAATAAACAATAAACAGAAATGGCAGAACATTTGACAAAAGAGAGCTTCATTGAGAAGGTTTTCAATTATGAGCAGAACAAGGAATGGAAATATTCAGGGGACAAGCCCTGCATCATAGATTTCTATGCAGACTGGTGCGGACCGTGCAAGATGGTTGCGCCTGTCCTTGAGGAGCTGTCAAAGGAATATGATGGCAAGCTGTATGTTTACAAGATAGATACTGAGGCGGAACAGGAGCTGGCGTCTGTCTTTGGCATACGCAGTATTCCGTCACTGTTGTTTGTACCTATGGAGGGACAGCCACAGATGGCAATGGGAGCTTTACCCAAGGATGCTTTTGAGAAGGCTTTTAAAGATATTTTCGGGATAGAAAAAAACTAAAAAGCAGGAAAGAAAAAAAATTTCATCAAAAAAATGATTTTTTTTCGCTTTTTTCAAAACAATTGTTTAACTTTTACGTTTGATATTAAGAAGGTAGTTTTCTTACAGAAGAGTTAGTTTTCTGGAATTTAGGTTAGGGTTTCGAGTTGAAGGCTGTTTCGAAGGAAACGGCCTTCCTTGATTTATGACTTCAGATCTTTCATTATACCGTCGATTTTTTCACCGGTCTCCCTGAGCCTCTTACGGCATATCTTTATCAGCTCTGCTGCTTTCTTTACATCCTCAGAGAGCCTGTCTATATCAGGCTTTCCCTCTTCGATGTTCTTCAGGATCTCTTCAATGCCTTTGACAGCTTCGTTGAATCCTATCTCTTTCTTTGCCATGTCTTATTCTTTTTTACTGGTTTCTTTAACAGTGCTGGTTGCTCGACCATGTTGAAAATGTGTCACGATGTTGTCACCCGGTTCAAGACCGGCCGGTGAATGTAATATTTTCCCATTTTTTGTCGTAAGGGTAAATCCCCGCCGCAACACACCAGCCGGGTCGAGGTGATGAAGATCGCTCTCCATACGGTCAATTTTCTCACCGGCGGCGCGTAATAGAGTATTCTTTGCTCGGAGGAGTGTCTCCGCCTGGTAGCCTAGCTGCTCATCTTTTACCCTGACAATCAGTCTGACCGTGGCGGCGGTACGGTTCTGAAGCGATGAAAGCTGTTCTTCTGCTGATGAGATCATGCCGGAAGCTTCAGTGTAGAGTGATGATGCCATGTCAATGATCCTGTTCTCACATTCAAGAGTTTGTTCAACAAGGAAATCAGCCACAGCAGTGGGTGTTTTGAATGATCTCCATGCGACCATGTCAGTGACTGTCAGGTCTTTTTCATGACCGATGCCTGTCATGACCGGCAGGGGGAACTGAGTGATATAATAAGCAATTTCATAGCTGTCGAACCAGCTCAGGTCAGTTGTCGATCCGCCGCCGCGGATGATAACCGCAGCATCGTATCCTGCCACCTTGCCCGAGATCCTGTCAAGCGCTTCGATCACCGATCTCTCAGTTGTCTCACCCTGCATGGCTGCCTCGAACAGTTCAGGTTTAAAGACGTATCCGTATGGGTTGTTTGAAAGGTGGTTGATGAAATCCTGGTAACCGGCTGCTTTGGATGACGAGATGACCGCAATGCGTCTCGGGTAAGGAGCGAGAGGAAGTTCACGGTTCATTGTCATAACACCGTCAACTGTGAGTCTTCTGACAATAGCTTCCCTTCGCAGGGCCATATCACCAGCAGTGTAGGAAGGGTCAATATCGGTGATATTCAGGCTCAGGCCATAGAGCTCATGGTACTCGACAGTAGCTTTGAACAGGATGGTTATTCCTGAACGGAGGGGTATGCCTGTCGAAGCATTGAAAAAGGTAACCAGCGATCGGTATTTTGCAGCCCAGATTGTTGCCCTGACCCTTGCGGTTATCCTGCCGCCGGGGGTGTCATTATCGGTAAGCTCAAGGTAACAGTGTCCGGCGTTGTTTACCTTTAATTCGGCTATCTCAGCGATAACCCAGAAGAACCCCGGAAGTGACTCATACAGCTTGTCACGGATCAGTCCCTGCAGCTCGGTGAGCGTTATTTTTTCACCGGCATTCATTTTCTCAGCCGGATCATTGTGAATACTTTCTCGCCTGCGTCGGTGGTGACCTTAAGATAATAAACCCCCTGGGTCATGCTGCCAGATGCCTCCAGAGTGTATGACCGTGAAGCGTAGACCGAGAAGTCTTTCCTCATCACCAGTCTGCCGCTGAAATCAACCAGTCTGACCGACAGATGTCCGGGATTGTCACGAAACCACAGGTTGATCCTGTCAAAGAAAGGATTAGGGCCTGCAGTAATTTTCACTTCTGGTTTAAATGTATGCTGATCCTCCAGTTTTTTAAGAGCGGAAAGAAAATCGGGCAGACCATAGCCGTAGAGAGAATCAGGATTATTGAACCTGTCGCTGCCCTCACGGACCGCAGTGATTATGTCGGCGGCGGTGGCTCCGGGCACTGCCTGCATCAGCGAGGCACAGAGGCCGCTGATAACAGGGCATGAGAACGAAGTACCGCTGCCGGTGTTCCACTGGCCCGGGACAAACTGAATCGGAAGGCTCACGCCAGGTGCAACAACATCAGGTTTAACGCGGCCATCAGATGAGTATCCTGCGGAAGAGAAGCCTGAGATCGTCAGGTCCTGAAATACTGCCCCTATACACATGACGCTGTCGCCGTCAGACGGGGAGAGAATACGGACCCACTCCTTGTTACGCTCATTACCCGCGCTGGCAAGGACAAGGATACCCTTTGATGCTGCCGCGTCCGCTGCACGGGTGATGAAAGCAGTATTTCCGTCGAACTGGCTGAAAGTATAATCCATCTCCGGGTTATCGAACATGAAATAACCCAGTGAGGAGGTGATTATATCAGCTCCGGCGCTGTCGGCATATTCAGCCGCTGCAGCCCAGTAATCCTCTTCAACCGGAAACTCAGACCCGTCGTCCTCAGTACGCAGAAGCATATAGTCAGCTCCGGGCGCTGTTCCCGCGATGATGCCCGGAACAGAACCGGCAAGGATTGACAGCACCGAGGTACCGTGGCTATGATAGCCATAGACGTAATCTGATCCGGTCACAAAATCACGGGTGGCCACAACGCCTCCGCGCAACATGAGCGGTTCAAGCGCTTCGATAAGGTCGGCGTTAATGAAACCGGCATCAAGAACTGCTATTGTAATGTTCTGACCCGTAAAGCCTGACTGATGAAGAGGGACACCGTTCAATAGCACACGAGGATCATAGGCATCTGTTATGATGCCGGGGGATGTCACCCCGTACTTTTCGCGGGCACTTTTTACGGGATCTGCAGGGTTCTTAACCAGGAGCATGGCTTTTACGAAGGAGAGGTCAGCAAGCGCGTCTGTTTCCATTTTGAATTCGGAGGTGAACAGGGCGCTGTTCATCCATTTTGAAGCGCACTTGAATACCAGTCCGCGTTGGGTGACCGCCTCAATATAATCGTGACTTACCGGGAGATCGCTGGTTGTCAGCGGTGCTACGCCGCATTTTTCCCTGCGTGCGATGGCAGCAGGAGAAAGGAGGTCTTCAGGAGCATAATCACCGGTACCGGCATCACCTTTATCGGTAAATGTGATACGGTAAAAAAATAAAGATGATTCATCAGCGACGGATTCAGTCCGTGTGCTCAGACCGGCAAGGTTAAGAAGAATAGAGAGTGCCGGCAGGATGAAGGACCTTAATATCATTTGATAATATTGCCGTTGATGTCAGGTATTTCAATTTTCCCTTTGTTTCTTTCAAGATCGTCGAGCAGTTTTGTCTCTTTCTCTGCGAGTTTGGGATCAGCCAGCTTGCCGTTTTTGTATGCCAATACCTGTTGCAGGGTGCCGTCCTCGTTCAGTATCATCCAGTCTCCTGTGCGTAAGTCGGCTTTGTAACGGCCCTCATAGTGCAGTTTGCCGCTGGGATAATAGTACGAGAACGGGCCTTCAAGCTTACCGTCAAAATATTCGGCTCTCAGACACACTTTTCCGTCGGTGTAGTACTGAAGCCATTCACCGGTTTTTTTGCCGAAGTCCCATGTGACTTTTTCAGCCAGAGAGCTGTCCGGATAGAATTTACGCGCCAGGCCGTGCCTGGTATCTTCAAAGTAATTCTCTTCGCCGATCAGGTAGGCCGGTTGTGTCGCTGAATAGAATTTCCACAGACCCTCCTTTTTCTTTGCCACGTACATACCCTCAGCAGCTTTATGTCCGTCAGGATGGAAAAAGAGAGCCTGTGCTTCATCCTTTTTGTCTGAAAATGTCAGCTCTGACTGCAGGATACCCTTTTCGTTGTATCTTTTGAATAATCCCACAGGTTTATCATCCTTGAAAGTTCCCTCGTACATGATCTTACCATCAGGGTACTTTTTTACCCATGGGCCCTGTTTTTTGCCTTCGGAATCGGTCATATTCTGACCGTTAATAGTCAGAGGCAGAAGTAGCAGCAAGGCTATTGAGAAATATTTCGTAATCATTTATTGCAGTTTGGTGTAAAGATACTAAAACAAAAAACCGCCTCAGTTATTATCTGAGACGGTTTTTGAAAAACTTCTGCTATGATTATTTCACCTCTTCGAAGTCAACGTCAGTGACCTGCTGGTCGTCACCGGGTTTCTTGCCACCGGTCTCATCACCACCCATTGGGCCTGACTGCGGGCCTGACTGGGGACCAGCCTGCTGACCCGGGCCCTGAGCCTGCTTGTACATATCTTCGGAGGCTGCCTGCCATGCAGTGTTGATCTCGGCAAGGGCACGGTCAATGGCTGTCACATCCTGGCTCTTCTGAGCCTCACGCAGCTGACCAAGAGCGTTCTCTATACGCCCCTTTTTGTCAGTCGGTATCTTATCACCGTACTCCTTCAGCTGTTTCTCTGTCTGGAAGATCATGCTGTCAGCAGCATTGACCTTGTCAGCCTTCTCCCTGGCAACCTTGTCGGCGCTTTCATTAGCCTTGGCTTCGTCGCGCATACGGCGAATCTCGTCATCGCTCAGTCCTGATGAAGCCTCTATACGTATCTTCTGTTCCCGTCCTGTACCCTTATCCTTTGCGGACACATTAAGAATACCGTTGGCATCTATATCAAAAGTGACCTCGACCTGTGGTATACCCCTCGGGGCCGGAGGAATTCCGTCAAGATGGAACCGTCCGATGGTCTTATTCCCTAATGCCATAGGTCTCTCGCCCTGCAGCACATGTATCTCCACTGACGGCTGGCTGTCGCTGGCTGTGGTGAAGGTCTCTGTCTTGCGGGTAGGGATGGTGGTGTTCGACTCGATCAGCCTTGTCATCACGCCGCCCATTGTCTCTATACCGAGTGAAAGGGGAGTAACGTCAAGGAGCAGCACATCCTTTACTTCGCCGGTGAGAACACCGCCCTGGATGGCTGCGCCGACAGCGACTACCTCGTCAGGGTTTACACCCTTTGAAGGCACCCTGCCGAAGAACTTCTCAACGATCTGCTGTACGGCCGGGATACGTGTTGATCCTCCTACCAGCAGCACCTCATCGATGTCTGTGGTCTTCATACCTGCATCCTCAAGAGCCTTGCGGCAAGGCTCTAAGGTAGAGTTGATAAGCTTGTCGGTCAGCTTCTCAAACTGTGCCCTGGTAAGTGTCTTTACAAGGTGCTTTGGAATACCGTTGACAGGCATGATATAAGGCAGGTTGATCTCTGTGGAGGTAGCGCTCGAAAGCTCTATTTTTGCTTTCTCTGCCGCTTCCTTCAGTCTCTGCAGCGCCATCATGTCCTTGCGAAGGTCAAGACCTTCCTCTTTCTGGAAATCATCTGCAAGCCAGTCTATTACTAAATTGTCAAAGTCGTCACCGCCAAGGTGAGTATCGCCGTTGGTGGACTTGACCTCAAAGACACCGTCACCCAGCTCAAGAATGGATATATCAAATGTACCACCGCCAAGGTCGAAGACAGCGATCTTCAGATCCTGAGATTTTTTGTCAAGGCCATAAGCAAGCGATGCTGCCGTCGGCTCATTGATGATCCTCTTCACTTTCAGGCCTGCTATCTCGCCGGCCTCTTTGGTTGCCTGGCGCTGTGAGTCATTAAAATATGCCGGCACGGTTATGACAGCCTCAGTGACTTCCTGCCCAAGGTAATCCTCGGCGGTCTTCTTCATCTTCTGAAGCACGATGGCTGAGATCTCCTGCGGTGAGTAGTTGCGGTCATCGATCTTCACCCTCGGGGTGTTGTTGTCGCCGCGAATGATCTGGTAGGTCAGTTTCTTCATCTCGTTGGTAACCTCGTCGAAGTTCCTGCCCATAAAACGCTTAATTGAAGATACCGTCTTGCGTGGATTGGTGATAGCCTGTCTTTTTGCAGGGTCGCCTACCTTGCGTTCGCCGTTCTCAAGAAATGCCACCACTGACGGAGTGGTTCTTTTACCTTCACTGTTGGGTATTACCACAGGCTCATTGCCTTCCATAACTGAAACGCATGAATTGGTGGTCCCAAGGTCAATACCGATAATTTTTCCCATTGTTATTCTGTTTTATACTTTAATTTCTTTTGTAATATCCCAATTATGACAATGTTTATGCCACAGGCTAAATTGCCGCCTTATTATGAAATTATGTCATGATTAATCAAACAGAGAATTTTTCTCCCTATGACAAAACGGCAGAACAGTCTTATTTCGTAGCTTTGCAGGTGACAAAAAGAAACAGGATCATGCCGGAACAAAAAGTTGTTAAACTGGTGACCACCCACGTGCTTTACGAAATGAAGCTAAGGGGTGAGAAGATAGCAATGCTTACTGCATATGACTACTCCATGGCGAGGATCCTTGACGAGGCAGGAATTGATATCATTCTTGTGGGGACTCAGCCTCAAATGTCATGGCAGGTTTTGACACTACCCTGCCCATCACCCTTGACAACATGATATATCATGGTGCCTCGGTGGTGAGAGGGGTTAAAAGGGCTCTTGTGGTCGTGGACCTTCCTTTCGGCACCTATCAGGGTAACTCGCGTGAAGCCCTTGCCTCTTCCATAAGGATCATGAAAGAGACCGGGGCCAGCGCAGTGAAGATGGAAGGCGGACGGGAGATCACCGAATCCATTGAACGCATTCTTTCAGCCGGCATACCTGTAATGGGTCACCTGGGACTGACACCGCAGTCGATACACAAGTTCGGAACTTATGTCGTGCGTGCCCGCGAAGAAGAGGAAGCACGGAAGCTCAAGGAAGATGCCAAGATCATTGAGCAGGCTGGTTGTTTTGCCATCGTTCTTGAGAAGATCCCTGCCTCGCTGGCCGGAGAGGTGGCTGAGGCAGTCAAAGTGCCGGTGATAGGCATCGGCGCCGGGCCCCTGGTTGACGGCCAGGTACTGGTGCTGCATGACATGCTGGGCATTAATATCGAATTCTCTCCCCGTTTTCTGAGAAGATATCACAACCTTCATGACGAGATCAAAGGCGCTGTAATGAACTATATTACTGACGTCAGGTCACGTGACTTCCCTAATGATAAGGAGCAATACTAGGGAAAGGATAAAGGTTAAAGGATAAAGGTTAAAGGTTAAAGTGGTTTAGTGCAAAAATTGGCCGTAGGCCATTTAGTATTGTAGAATGATGAGAAAAGAACAACCGGCCGTACTATACGAGGACAATCACATTATAATTATCAATAAACGTTCTTCTGACCTTGTGCAGGGTGACGGCAGCGGAGATGAACCCCTTGACGATATTGTCAGGGCATATATCAAGGAAAAGTACAAGAAGCCCGGGGATGTCTTTCTGGGTGTGGTGCACAGACTCGACAGGCCTGTGAGCGGTTGCGTTGTCTATGCCCGTACCTCAAAGGCGCTTTCAAGACTAAGCGAACTCTTCAGAACAAGGGATGTCAGGAAGTGCTACTGGGCTCTCGTCTCTGACCGTTTGCCTGCCGAAGAGGGTACTTTGCATAATTACCTCAAAAAGAATGAGCAGCAGAACAAGTCATATGTCTATAATACTGAGGTAAAAGGATCGAAGGAGGCCGAGCTGTCTTACCGTGTCCTCGGCCGTTCTGAGAAATACTACCTGGTTGAGGTGGATCTTCATACCGGAAGGCACCACCAGATAAGAGCACAGCTTGCTGCAGCAGGGTGTCCGATTAAAGGCGACCTTAAGTACGGGTCAAAAAGGTCAAACGAGGGAGGAGGTATATCGCTGCATGCAAGAAGCATCTCTTTCATCCATCCTGTTAAAAACGAAGAGGTGAAGGTGGTGGCTCCCCTGCCTGACGAAAAGATATGGAAGTTCTTTACGAACTTTTGACACAACCCGGCTAAAAAAGAAAAGAGATGCCTCTGCCGCATCTCTTCCCAACCTAACCCAAAACTAACCTAAATCAACCAACCTATGAATGCTGCTCCCCGGTTGCGGGTTTGCGCAGCCTGAAAAACTATTTCTTCAATAAGATCTGCCTTACCTCTTCGAGGATAAGATCAGCCTCTTTCGCTTTTTCTTTCGGGGCTCTGATATTAACTGTAACGCCATCTACGGAGATATGGTAGCTGACACCCTCCTTTGCCTCAGTCCATTCCATATTCCTCATATGCCTCATTTCCATCTGTTCCGGTCCACCTGGTCCGCCCGTTTCCTTTTCGATGAAG
The DNA here is from genome assembly GCA_963732575.1 of uncultured Bacteroidales bacterium. GTDB lineage: Bacteria > Bacteroidota > Bacteroidia > Bacteroidales > VadinHA17 > SR-FBR-E99. The sequence continues at coordinate 39,154 of CAVTAA010000010.1, read as the reverse complement.
ATCATCTTGTTGCCTTTTCCGGTGCCGTGAATTACCTGTCCGTCTTTTGTCTCGAAGACAAAATCATCACACTCAACATCTATTGTATCATGCATGATGATAGTGGTATCCTTTTCAATACCCTTTTCATCAACCGTGACAATCGTAACAGTCTTCTCAACCTGTTTCTTTCCCTGTGCAGACACTGTCCCTGCTGCTGTGAAAAGAATTGCCAGTATGGCTGCCGCTGTTTTTAAGTTTTTTCCCATTCGTTTTCAATTATTATCGATACAAAAATAACCCTAATAAAAGTTGCAGTGGTTAAAGTGAGGTTAAAACTGGTTAACAAAAAGTTAAAACGACTTTCAGGCTTATTAATATATCTAATTTTGTGTCATGAATAAGCGGAGGTTTTTCGGCCTGATAGCGTTAATGGTTTTGTCGATCATTGCCATCATCTGGGTTCAGGTGACATGGATCGGCAATTCAATCAAGGTGCAGAATGAGCAGTTTGATTTTTTTGTAATTAACAGCCTTCGCAGCACAGCCCAGTCGATGGAAACATCGCGTCGCCTGAGTTTCCTTAATGAGATGTTCCTGAGGGGTTATTCACAAGCTCCCCGTTTACAGACATACATTCCGACCCAGCGCGCCTATTCAAGCAGCATGACAATTGAAAGTTCATCCTCCTCTGCCAGTGATTCGGTTGAGATAGTTATAGCAACGAACAATAACCCTCCTGTGAAAATGATGGTGCCCCGTCATGAAGCGGGAACAACAATTGAGCAGAGCGTGGTTGTCAGGTCTGATGAATATGCGCGGTGGGTTCAACAGAGGGCAGGTGAGTTTCAGTCGATGAGCGGTCAGCTGGTCAGTGAGATGTTTGACTGGGAGGAGAGCCTGGTGATCAATAAGGAAGAGCTATTGCATACCCTTCAGGGTGAACTGAAAGCGTCAGGCATTGAAACACCTTTCGAGTTTGCCATTATAAGGTCTGACAGCGTGGCAGACGGGATTTATTCGAAGGTCAGGGCCAAAGACTTCCTTGAAAGTCCGTATAAGGTCAATATCTTTTCTGACGGTCTCGTGAAAAAAGGTGAGACGGTCTCTGTTGTTTTTCCGCGCAAGACGAACTATGTTCTCGGTTCAATGGGACTGATGCTTGGAGGATCAGGGCTTTTTCTCATTATCATTATTTCGACTTTTGCACTTAGCCTTTATTTTATCCTCAGGCAGAAAAAGACCTCCGAGATGCAGGCTGACTTTATCAACAATATGACTCATGAGTTCAAGACACCGATAGCAACCATTTCTCTTGCTGCCGATACTATTGCCAACAGCAAGGTAATCACTGATGAGGATAAGGTCAGGCATTTCATAGGGATGATCAAGAAGGAAAATTCCCGCATGAACAAACAGGTGGAGACGATCCTGCAGATAGCCACCCTTGACAAGCATGAGACTGATTTCAGCTTCACCGAAACTGACCTTCATGAAGTGATCACACAGGCTGTTGAAACCATTGAGATACAGGTGAATGACAGGGGCGGGGTGATAAACCGTCACCTTGATGCCGGAAGGAGCATCATCACCGGTGACAGCGAGCATCTCCGCAACCTTGTGCATAACCTTCTTGACAATGCGAACAAATATTCGGAGAAGGAACCAGTGATTACTGTCAGGACAAAGGATAACGAAAGCGGAATCTTTCTTATCGTTGAAGATAAGGGCATCGGGATGAGCAAGGCTGTACAGCACCGTGTTTTCGAACGGTTCTACCGGGAGACAACTGGGAATATACATAATGTCAAGGGATTCGGACTCGGACTGAACTATGCAAAGGCTATTACTGATGCACACGGTGGTACGATCTCAGTCGAGAGCGAACTGGGGCACGGCAGCACTTTTACTGTATTTTTACCATTTAACGGCGAATCACGGGCATGAACAAAAAAAATCCCAGGATCTTCCTGGTCGAAGATGATCTGAGTTTCGGTTCAGTTCTGAAATCTTATCTCGAGATAAACGATTACAGTGTTGATCTGGTCGACGACGGCAAGATCGCCGTGGACACTTTCAGGAGAGGTGTTTACGATCTGTGCATTCTTGACGTTATGCTTCCTCATGTCGACGGCTTCACCATCGCATCGGAGATAAGGAGTATGAACTCAGTAATTCCTATAGTTTTCCTGACAGCAAAGAAACTCAAGGAGGATCTGTTGCGAGGCTACGGCGTGGGTGCCGATGATTACATCACCAAACCTTTTGACACTGACATTTTGCTGCTCAAGATCAGGGCTATCATAGCTCGCAGGGACATACAGGACGGGACCAAAGACATATACCAGATCGGGAAGTTTATATTTAATGCCAGACTGAGGACACTCACCATCGGTGATCAGGAGAGGAAGCTTTCACCCAAGGAGGGAGAGCTGCTTGAAATGCTCGCATTGGCCCCCAACTCGCTTGTAAGCCGTGAGGCTGCCCTGAAAAAGATTTGGGGAACGGATGATTATTTCACCGCCCGAAGCATGGATGTCTACGTGACTAAACTGAGAAAGTACCTGGGTGATGATCCTCAGATTGTCCTGAAGAACATTCACGGAAGCGGATTCCAGCTGGTGGTGGGAGAAAAAGGTTAAAGGTGAAAGTTATGGCATAGTGCATGGAGCATAGGGCATGGGGCATGGGGCATGGGGAAAATCAATAATTCGCAAATCCTCAGTCTTCAGTCCTCAGAACTTTGCCGATTGCCGACTGCCAACTACCGACTACTGCCCCTGCCTCAGTGCAGATTCGATTTAGTGAACCGCAGCGGCATGAGTGATTCAGCACTGTCTGTTACTAAGATCTTCTCACTGCCTGCAAGTATGACTTTAATCGGTTCCCCATGTCTCTGCTCTTCCTCAACAAGCATCTGACGGCAGTTACCACAGGGAGGGACAGGCTCCCGGGTCAGCTTGTCACCGGACAGAGCTGCAATTGCAATGGCCACCGGTCTCCTTGCCGGGTAATTTGATACAGAGAAGGAGAGAGCAGTCTTCTCTGCACAGCTTCCAGAGGGAAAAGCGGCATTCTCAACATTGGCTCCCCTTACAACAGTCCCATCGTCAAGCAGGATGGCTGCTCCGACCATGAAATGCGAATAGGGGGCATAAGCGCCTGAGGCTGCATCGACAGCTTCTTCAATAAGAATTCTGTCAGCCTCCAACAGCTCATCGACGTTGAGATACTCCTTGTAAAAAAACTTTACTTCTCTTTCTTTCATAGAGGATTACAGTGATTCCCGGAAAGGCAAAAGTAATAATATTTTTTCTCAGGCGTCAGAAATTGCAGTGACTGACGACATTTTTATATTTTTGCCAAAACTGTTCTGATGAGACATTTCCCCGGATATATTTTTTTCATACTTATTCTCTTACTTTATTCCTGCAGTTCCACGCGTAAGGCATCAAGGAATGGTTCATCCGGCCAGGCAACCTCAGCCTATGCCACTGAATATATTAATAAATACAGCGCCCTGGCTGTAAGCGAGATGCACAGGACAGGAATCCCGGCAAGCATAACACTCGCCCAGGGGATGCTGGAATCAAATTACGGGCGCAGCACACTGGCAACAAAGGGCAATAACCATTTCGGCATAAAATGCCACAGTGACTGGAGGGGAGAGAAGATATACCATGACGACAACCGCAGGGGGGAGTGCTTCAGGTCTTACCCTACAGCAGAGGACTCATACAGGGATCACTCTGATTTCCTGACCACCGGCTCGCGTTACAAAGATCTTTTCAAGCTTAACAGGACTGATTACAAGGGTTGGGCACACGGGCTTAAGAAGGCAGGTTATGCTACTGATCCTAAATATGCGACATTGCTGATCAATAAGATTGATGCTTACGGGCTGCATGCCTATGATACCGGCAATGTGACAGCTCCTTCAGGTCAAAAACCCGCTGAACCGGCTCTGAAGCAGACCACCGGACAGCAGCCTGTCACAACAACTCCGGGGCAGACCGCCGGACAGCAGCCTGCTACAACGGTTCAGAAAACGCCTGACACAGCGCAGACCGCTCAGGCACAAAAAAGCACTGACCCTGTGCAGGCGCAACCGGAAGTTCAGACCCCGATCAAGGTCATAAGTCTAAGTACAGGCAGGAAGATCCGGGAGAATAATGGTGTGCAGTATATTATTGCTGCAGAGGGCGATACCTATAAATCTGTTGCTGAAGAGTATCAGCTACTGGCACTTGAGGTAAGCCGCTACAATGACCTTCCGCCGGAGGCTTCACTGAAGCCGGGCCAGTTCATATACCTTCAGCCTAAACGCAGCAAAGCGGCTGAGGGAAACTCAATACATATTGTTAAGTCAGGTGAAACAATGTACAGCCTGTCACAGAAATATGCCGTCAAACTGGCATCGCTCTATAAGATGAATGTTATGGATGAGGGAACAGAATGTGTCCCCGGACAGAAAGTCAGGATCAGGTAATGCCCTGTTTCAGCCTGTAACCCATCCGGTCAGGTCGAAGCCCCTGATAAACTCCGCGGCAGCCATTCTTTTGCGACCCTCAGGCTGAAGGGAGATAATTTCTAATTCACCTGACCCACAGGCGATGAAAAACCTTGATTTTCCCCTGACCATTAAGGTTCCTGGCTGTTCCCGCCTGCCTTCAGTTGCAGGTGTTCCAGCACTGTCAATCCTGCTTTCAAAAAGCTTAAGCCGTAACGTTTTACTTTCCGATCTGAGCGTTGTTGCAGCTCCAGGATATGGAGAAAGGCCGCGTATCTTGCAATGGATCTGTTCAGCCGTATCTTTCCAGTCGATTACAGTGTCTGCTGGGAATATCTTAGGGGCGGTGTGAAGGGCAGCGCCGGGCTCTGACGTTTGGGACACCGGCTTAAGTGTCTTGTTATACAGGCCTTTTACCGTTTCAATTACAAGTCCTGCCCCAATGGTCATCAGGCGGTCATGGAGGCTTCCGGCATTGTCGTCAGGGAATATTTCGGATTCTCTTGAAAGCAATATCATGCCTGTGTCTATTTCCCTGTCAATAAGGAAGGTAGTGACGCCTGTTTTCGTTTCGCCGTTGATTATGGCATGGTTTACCGGGGCGGCACCGCGGTATTGCGGAAGGAGGGAAGCGTGGAGGTTAAACGTGCCAAATGGCGGGATGCTCCACACCTCTTCAGGAAGCATCCGGAAAGCAACAACGACAAATATATCCGCATGAAGGTCTCTCAGAGCTGTTACAAAGCCTGTGTCACGCAGCCGTTCAGGCTGAAGCACCGGCAGCCCGTTCACGGTAGCATAATCTTTGACAGGTGCGGTGGCGATCTTCTGACCTCGTCCTGCAGGCTTGTCAGGTACTGTGACGACACACAACACAGGGTATCCGTTCTCATGAAGTGCGCGGAGGCTGGCTACTGCGAACGATGGTGTTCCCATGAACACTATCCGTGGAAGTGTCTCAGTCATTTTCGCCTTTCAGGGGCGTTTTGTAACATGACATGCTATGCCCCATTTTTGTCGCTTTGGTCTCGAGATAGAACGAGTTGTATGGGTTTGAAGGGATGACGAGAGGGATTGTTTCAACGATTGAGATTCCGTATCCTTCCAGCCCTGCCCTTTTTACAGGGTTATTGGAGATGAGCCGCACCTTGCCCAGTCCGATGCCTCGCATGATATTGGCTCCTATGCCATAATCGCGCTCATCTTCACGGAACCCCAGCTCAATATTTGCCTCGACCGTATCACGTCCCTGCTCCTGGAGCTTATAAGTACGTATCTTATTGATCAGCCCTATGCCTCGTCCTTCCTGGTTAAGATAAATAATTGCCCCCTTGCCGGCCTCGTTTACCATCTGCATGGCTTTGTGGAGCTGCGGGCCGCAATCGCACCTCTTTGATGCGAAAATGTCACCTGTGAAGCATGAAGAGTGTACCCGCACAAGCACTGGCTCATCCTTCGTCCATGTACCCTTGACGAGCGCTGCATGCTCAAGACCGTTGCTTACCTGCCTGAACGGGATGAAGTCAAAATCGCCGTACTCTGTCGGCAGCTTGACCTGCTCACCCATCTCGACTATGGATTCTATGCCAAGACGATATCGTATAAGATCTATTATCGTGATTATCTTGATGCCAAACTTCTTTGAAATCTCAATGAGGTCAGGCAGGCGTGCCATTGTCCCGTCTTCGTTCATTATCTCGACGAGTACGCCTCCGGGGCGTAATCCGGCAAGCCGTGTCAGGTCTACCGTGGCCTCGGTATGGCCTGCCCTTCGCAGAACACCCTTTGACCGTGCTTTAAGCGGAAATATATGTCCGGGTCTGCCCAGCTGTGAAGGTTTGGTTGAAGGATCGACAAGAGCCTTGATAGTCAGTGCCCTGTCACGCGCTGAGATGCCGGTAGTAGTTTCAGGACTTAACAGGTCGACAGAAACGGTGAATTGCGTTTCATGCAGCGAGGTATTATGACCCACCATCATGTCCAGATCGAGCTCATTGCAGCGTTCCTCAGGCAGAGGTACACAGATCAGGCCCCTGCCTTCCTTGGCCATGAAATTTACTATCTCAGGGGTAACAAGCTCAGCTGAACAGATAAAATCTCCTTCGTTCTCCCTGTCCTCGTCATCGACAACAATGACAATCCTGCCCTCTCTTATATCCTCGATGGCCTCGTTAATGCTGTTCAGGTTGTTTCTCGAAGTCATCTCAGACACGTTTTGTGGGTTCCCATATTCCATTTTTTATCCCTCTTACCGCCTTCACAAACCCTGCTGTCAGCGCCACGTTCATAAGCAGGAACTGTGTCACGTAACGAGGTAGTTTTATTGTCCTGCCGAACTTGTCAAACATCAGATCAATCGCCGACAAAAGTATTAAAATTAACTGAACGGCTAAGAGACAAAAATATAAAAGAGAATGCCCTGAAAGAATGACCGTTGTCATAAAAAAGAGAGCCAGCAACAGCGGGGTGAACCATCTCAGCACCTTATGGGAAAAGAATGCGAATGAAGCATTTACCTTCACGGAGGGGAACGGCCCGAAACGAAAAAGGTTCTGGAATGAACCTGCAGCGATCCTTACCCTCCTTTTAAACTGGCCTGCTATGTCAGGTTGTGTATCCTCAGTTACAACAGCCTCCGGAATATTGAACGCATCAAATCCTTTGTCCGTCACAGTCAGTCCGACATAAAGATCATCCACAAGAGTGTTTTCCGGTATGACTGGGAAGAGCCCGCGTCGAATGGCATAACATCCTCCGTATGGGCCTGTCATGGTTTTCCATACTTCACCCTCGGCCCTCCGGAGTGAAGTCTCGAATCTGCTGTACATGTTCTCCTGTCTTGTCACTCCGTGTCCGGATGACGCCGACGGAATGACTGTGGCATCGCATAATCCCTGTCCGTGATGAGGCGAATCCCGATGCCAGCAGCCTCACTGTCGTGCTGGAGAATATGACATTTGCATCTGTGATGATAAGAATGCTGCCCTTTGCCATTGCGGCCAGCTCATTGAGTGTGGCAGCCTTACCATTTCTGATGCTGTTACGGTGATATTTTATCCTGTTGTCTGAAGCTGCAAAAGCCTTCAATATCTCATCCGTACCGTCGCCTGAGGCATCTGAACCGATAATGAATTCGATCAGGTCAGAAGGGTAATCAGATGACAGGAGGCTGCGGATTTTTTCACTGATCACTGTTTCTTCATTGTAAAGTGACATGATCACAGAAACGGAGGCAAGAGGTGTATTGACCTGTGGCTGATGTTTTTCGCTTTCTTTGCCCCTTGTATACTCCGGATGGATGTGAAGGAGGGTCGTTTTTCTTTTTCTCCGTATATCGGCCAGAATGAAAACAAGAGCCGGATAGAAAATGTATGTCCATAACAGCAGCATCAGAGCTATCAGAAAAAATATCTCAGCAGCCATCGCAAAGTTTTTTATAAAATGCCAGCAGCAGGGATGTCTGTTTCAGATTATCAAACCTGGCTCTTACCAGCTCTCTTGCTCTGGCACCTGTGGCGGCTCTCAGGTTGGTGTCACTGAGTGCTGAGGTCAGGGCATTGCTGAATGACACTGCATCGGTCCCGATGAGAATCTCACGGTGATCCTCCACAGGCAATCCTTCCGCAGCCACAGGAGTTGCTATAACCGTTTTGCCCAAACTCATTGCCTCAATTATCTTTATGCGCAATCCGCTCCCGGCAAACAACGGCGCTATCATAACCGTCATCGATCGCACAAACCGGCCTGCATCTTCAACCTCACCCTCCAGAAATACGTTTTTGCCGGTCATCCAGGCTTTTGCATTTGCAGGAGCGCCTCTGCCTGCAATGTGGAGGGTGGCATCGGGCAATGACCTCAGTACACGCGGCCATACTCCGGCAAGAAACCATCTAAGGCCGTCAAGGTTTGGCTGCCAGTTAAGGGCACCGATAAAACCCACCTTCAGGTGTGTGCCCTCTTGTTCATCAACGGGCTCTGTGATATTGGCCCCTGTTTCCGAGAGTATTATGGGCTTGTCCGGGGAGATGGATATAAACCACTGATAATCAGTCTCACTGATCGGAACGATGGCATCAAACTGTTTTACGGCAAATGCCTCCCTTTTTCTTAATCGGCGGGCAAGACTTTTCAGGTAGTCCTTCTCAGCCGGTACAGTCGCCTGGTCAGCCATCATCTCCCTGATGCGGTGCTCGACATTATGTGCCCTCAGCACCAGGGGTGTGTCTGTGCAGGAGCGTATCTCATCAAAATAATATGAGAAGAGCAGTCCCTCACACTGGATGATGTCATAGTGTTCCCGCAGCAGCAGTGAATGAAGGGCTTCTGAGTAATGCTTCACATGGAAACGCTGGAGGTCATAGGGCTCAGTCGACAAAAGCAGGTTAGTCAGCATTTTAACCGGCCTGATCCTTGTGTCAATGGCTACCGTTTCATAGTATTTCAGATAAGCAGGTGGTTCAGAGGAGGGCCCGGAGCCCGGAAGGTGTTTTTCGGTCCTCATCGCCAGTACGGAAATGAATGCCCCAGCCGGCAGCCAGTCCTTCAATGCACCTCATGGTTGCCACTGCGCCACCGTCATTTGGCGGCCATGGTGGCTTAGGCGACAGGACCAGTATTCTCATTTTCCCTGTCAGGTTTGATCCCTGTAAAGAAAGCTCCTATTTTTCTGAAAAAGAGAAAGTATGTCTCCGCATTCATTATAGCGGCATCGGTGGTAGCCTTATATGTCAGGAAGATACCTATCGGCAGCAGTATGATTGTTGAGGCCAGCATTCCAAGGGGGACGTTAATGATAAGTTCCTTTGCGAACTTCTCCCCGGTAAGTGAGATGACATAATAAAACACAAAGAACAGAACGGAGATGACAGCAGGTGTACCAAGTCCTCCTTTTCTTATGATGGCGCCCAGCGGGGCGCCAATGAAAAAGAAGACCAGGCAGGCAAAAGGCAGGGTATATTTCTTGAACAGTTCCGCCTCATACTTCTTAAGGTTTTTTGCTTCATAGAGAAGTGATTCGCTCATTTCCGTTATGTCAGATATGGCGTCACGGGCGAGGTTAAGCGCCCTGTTTATTGCCGTGGTCTTATTCACGATTGTCATCGTGTCAAAGACCGCCCGACAGTTAAAATTCTCAAGTTTGCTCAGGGTGGCGGTATCGCGGTCATGGCGAAAGGCTCCCGGATAGTTCCTCTCTGGCGTAAGGAGTTTTTTGTCTGCAAAATCCTTGAAATAGGTATCTGATCTTGTCTCGTATTTTTTTGACAGGGAGTCGACAAAAAAACTCAGCTGGCCCGAGTTAAGCATTGAATAGTTAGACCTGAAGAGGTCCATTCCTGACCTGTCGAGGCCAAAGCCCGTGAGCTCGATGACCATGGTCTGCTCAGTGAACTTATCGCGCCGGAAAGGATATTTTCTTTTTTCCTGAGGAACGTCTTTCTCTTCAATGTCATTGTAGGCATAACCGTTAAAGAGTGTCAGAATCATTCCGCTTTCGTCCTGTGTGATAGCCATATAACCTGAGTCGGCATAGATCATTGAAGTATTGCCTTGGCCGTTGCGGTGGTCATAGATATATACCCTGTCAAGCCTGTTGGTCTCAGGGTCCTTGTCGGAAATCTTTATGCTGAAGCCGTCGATACCGTTATAGAAAGGACCCGCCTGGATGCTCAGTTCAGGCCGTTTGCGTCTGATATCATAGAGGAGGGTTCTTGCCTTGCGGTTTGAGAGTGGCAGAATAAAGTCAGAGAACAGGAATGACGCCACAGCGATGAATGAGACCAGCACAAACAGAGGGAGCATGATACGCTGCAGCGGTATGCCTGATGATTTCAGCGCAGTCAGTTCAAGGAATTCTCCCAGGTTACCGAAGGTCATCAGTGAAGCAAGCAGTATCGCAAGGGGCAGCGATACGGGCACGAATGTGAGGGAGAATTGGAACAGCAGTTCGGCAAGGACCTTTGGTTCGAGGCCTTTGCCCGCCAGTTCATCAACGTACATCCACAGGAACTGCAGTATAAAGATTATAAGCACAATAAAGAAAGTCAGAACCAGCGGTCCGATAAACGATCTGATCATGAAAAGATCGATTTTCTTCATTGTCCATGGTGTTGTGCAAACGTACGTTATTTTTGAGAAAGATGCAACGCTCTCTCATTCAGTGAGGCCGAGAACCTTTTTGAGGTAGGAGATCTGGTTATCCCACAGGTCTTTGGCATCATCGATCTCATCGTCATCAGCGTGGTCGGTGATCATGAGTGCAGTATCGTTTGTCAGTTCATGGATGACGATCCTGAATTCGAAGTAGTTTGTCTCTGTGTCTGCAAAGTCGAGCCATTCAAACCTGACGCTTTTGTTTTCTCTGATATGAGCCAGTCGTGCGCGGGCTTCGACTTTAGCCCAGAAAAAAGTAAAGACATCACCATTTACGGTGACGTTATCAGCAAACCATTCGGCCAGACCTTCCGGGGTGCTCAGCCGGTCAAAGAGGACACGGGTAGGGGAGTTGAGGGTATATTCTAGTTCGAATTTTGATCTCATAACTGGAAATGTGACTGTGATGCAATATAAAAATAATAGCTGAAAAGAAAAAGTTTGACGGGCAAAATGAAAAAATATTTATATTTGCACCCGCGTTTTGCGACAGCGACCCCGATGGATCGGGGTCAGTTGGTTAGAGCGTTTTTTTGGCGAGATAGCTCAGTTGGTTAGAGCGCATGATTCATAATCATGAGGTCGGGAGATCATTCCTCCCTCTCGCTACAGAGAGTTCGGTTAATCTACCGGACTTTTTTTTTTGTAAATTCATGCTGTGAAATATTGTGTCTATATCCTTCACAGTCAGTCAAAAGACAGATATTACACAGGATATTCATCTAATCCCGAAGAAAGGGTCGTGGAACATAATCTTGGAGCCACACCCTCAACCAGGCCGGGAAGGCCCTGGAGATTAGTCTACACGGAGGAGTTCGACAGTAAGAATGAAGCAATAAAACGGGAAAGTGAAATTAAAAGGATGAAGAGCCGCAAGTATTTAAAGACCCTCATTGAATCGAAATAAATAGGTTAGAGCGTCCCGATCAAAGATCGGGAAGGTCGAGAGTTCAATTCTCTCTCTCGCTACTACGGAAAGCACTGGTAATCTGCTGAAGGCAGATTACCGGCCTTTTTGTTTTATGACGGAGCTTAAAACTTGTTTACAGGCGACAGAATAAAACAAAAAGGCCTAGGCAGCGCGTGGTGCTGCGGTGCTTTCCGTTGTTAAGCCCCCTTCCTGAGAATCACGGCCCGCCGACAGCGGACCGTAATTCTCTCTCTCGCTACTTATAATCCGGCAACTTTACCGGACAAGTCGATGTCAATTGGATATTGTAACCTCCCAGACGCCGGGCTCGTTGATCCGAAAATCAAATATAACTTTGAATTGCGATGTGCCAAACTGGGTTCTTGAAGTGTAACTCACTTTTACATCAAGAGGGAAACTTACTTTTTCAAGCCCGTAGATGTTATCAGTCCGGTATTCGTCACCGCTGCTGCTTGAAATAGACAGGTCCGAAACAGTCCGGTTGTCAGAACCTCCCTGTAAAATCCTGATCCTCACTTCGTCAACAGCTCCAACTGATTTAATTATGTTGGAACGCGATACACTCATGGTACGCATTATTTCATAGGGCGGGATAAGCTTTTTACCGGCATAAATATCATCCTTCCAGTAACCGGTGACAGTGGAGTCCCTGTAAACCATTTTGCCTGAACCGTCTCTGCTGCCCATCTTCCAATGTCCTTCATAATATGTTCCGTCTGCCCATTTATATGTTCCTTTCCCGTCAGGCATACCATTTTTGAACTGGCCCTCATAATAGTCGATGCCGCGTGCCGTCCCTTTCCCTTCTGCAAGGCCTTTCTTACAGCCGCCTGAATAGAAATCCGAAATCTCCGGTTTAAGTACTTTGCATTCAGGTTGCTGGGAATACACTATGTTGCCGAAGATCAGTACCAGAATAAGAAAGAATTTATTCCTCATTTATTTTCAGTTAGAATAATGTTATGGCCTATAAAGGTATAACATTATTGCCACGGTGCCAGTGGAACAATATTAAATGACACCTTCAGGCTGATCCTGACACATCCTTTATTGTCATTTTTCGCGGTCTGTCGGGCCATGAACAAAAGCAGGGTTTTTTTGTTATGATATCGTTCTTTGAAAACAGTCGTCAGAAACAAATACTTTCATTTAAGACGAAGTATTAATTAATATCTACCGATATGAAGACAATTATTATTGCTTTGTTCATCTTCGCATTCCTGCATGCAGGAGGCGTAACGAAATCAGAAGCTCAGTCCACTGATACGGATAATGAACTTGAAAGTCCTGGCGGCAGCCAATTAATCAACGACTGGATCACCGCACATCTGAAGACTATCTCAACCTGCAAAATTCCTTCACATCATAACCGTCAGCTGGCATATACCGGTGTGGCGCTATATGAATCGATTGTTGCAGGAGACAAGAATTACCGGTCACTTGCCGGACAGCTCAACGGTTATCAACCGGCTGAAACACTTCCGGAAACCGGTAATCTTTGCTGGCAGGCCAGCGCCAATGCTGCCATGGCAACAATGTTCCGGTTTTTTTATCCTCAGAACCCTGATGACATAATGAGGTTCGATTCACTTGAGAATGCCACCAGAACCCGGCTGATCAGGGAGGGTTACACTGAGGCCTCTGTCGCTGCAGGTGAAAAATACGGATCACTGGTAGCCCGGGGGGTCATAGAATGGAGCAGGACTGACGGCGATGACAGGGCGAATGCCGCCTACACGGTGCCGAAGGGACCAGGATTATGGGAACCTACACCACCGATGTTTATAGCTCCCATCCAGCCTTATCTGGGCAATGAGCGCACTATTGTAAAAGGCAGCATTGACAATACCATGCCGCCGGCTCCGGTGCCATTTTCAACCGAAAGTCAGTCTGCTTTCTACAAAATGAATGAAGAAGTTTATCTTGTCTCTCAGCAGATGAACGAGGAACAAAAAGCCATCGGCCTCTTCTGGGATGACTTTCCCAATGGCAAAACACTCACCGGCGGTGGTCATTGGTCTTCAATCCTGAAAACTTTGATGACAGACCTGAATGTGTCATTGATTGAGGGGGCCCACCTGTATGCAGAGTTATTTATCGCCCAGAGCGATGCAGCAATCGGAGTCTTCAAAGCAAAGTACATATATAACCTTGAGCGACCAGTGACCTACATCCAGGGGGCTATGAAACTTAGTGACTGGAATCCGCTTATAATCACTCCTCCGCACCCGGAATATCCGGCGGCCCATGCTGTGGTGTCGATGTCCGGCGCAACTATCCTGACAAAAATACTGGGTGATAAGGTAGCATTTACTGATAATACCTATGCCTACCGGGGATACAGTGCGCATCATTTCATTAACTTTACCGAGGCAGCCAGAGAGGCAGGGATGTCACGGCTCTACGGTGGTATTCATTACAGGCAGTCAATCGAGGCAGGATTTACGCAGGGAGAAAAAATTGGAAACAATATCATTAATAAACTGGTTTTCCTGAATTGAAAGTTTAAATTGTACAATAAACACTATAATCCATAAAATATGGAATACTATTTCAGCAAAACACTTAATGTCACATTTGATGAGGCTGTTAAGTCAATAACTGAAGCGCTTAAAAATGAAGGCTTTGGCGTGATTTCGGAAATAGACATGCATGAGAAACTGAAAGAAAAGCTGGGTGTTGATTTTAAAAGGTACAGAATACTTGGTGCATGCAACCCGCCTCTCGCTTACAAAGCATTACAGGCTGAAGAAAAGATAGGTACCATGCTTCCCTGCAATGTGCTTGTCATTGAGCAGGGTCAGAATAAAATCGAAATAGCCGCCGTCAACCCTGTTGCATCTATGCAGGCAATAACAAATCCTGCACTGGGAGATGTAGCACTTGAAGTAACGAATAAACTTAAAAGGGTAATAGATAACTTGTAACAAGGTTGGTAACTTCAGAACAGAAATTTTACAAACAGGCTTACAGGTTAAGCCTGTTTACCATTTTTTATAATATTGCCGAGGGTATTGTTTCGATGATCCTGGGATATGCAGATGAAACACTTAGTTTGTTTGGTTTCGGTGCAGACAGTTTCATTGAGGTTATGTCCGGCATTGGCATTGCCATTATGATATTGCGTATTGAAAAAAATCCGGAGAGTCCTAAAAGCACCTTTGAGAAAACGGCTTTAAAAATAACTGGTACAGCTTTCTATCTTTTATCAGCTGGCTTGCTGGCAGGTATTATAATTAACCTCATTAACCGGCACAAGCCTGAAACCACACTATGGGGAGTGGTGATATCGCTGGTTTCAATTGCAGTAATGACCTGGCTCATGAATGCAAAAAAAAGGATTGGCAAAAAGTTAAACTCAGATCCCATAATTGCTGATGCAAATTGCACAAAGATCTGTGTATATATGTCCCTGGTTCTGCTGGTTTCAAGCCTTGTTTATGAGCTGACGGGTTTTGCCTATGCGGATGCCATAGGCGCTGCAGGCCTGATTTATTTTTCTGTATCTGAAGGGAAGGAGGCTTTTGAAAAAGTCAAAGGAAAAGAATGCGGGTGCAATGCATGTGTTCATGAAACGAATAAATAGAATTACGTGCAGATATTTATACGGTCAGTAACCGGGAAGGTTGCCTACTTAAGGTCTCCTGAACGAACCGGAGAAAATCACAAAAACCGTATAGATCTCCAGCCTCCCGATAATCATCAACAGGCTTAAAATGAATTTACTGAACTGAGGTATGTGAGCGTAATTGCTCATGGGCCCTACTGTTCCCAGACCTGGACCGATGTTCCCCAGTGCTGAAGCTACGCCGCTTGCAGCAGTGACGGGGTCTGAGCCTGCCACAATCAGTATCAAGGTACCAATAATAAAAACCAGGAGGTAGAGAAGTACGAATATAATGATTGAGAAGCTCGCAGTGCTGGTAAGAGGTCTGCCATTATAGTTTATATTCGGCACGAGATGAGGATGGGAAAGCCTGATGAAGAAATTCTTCAGGTTCTTCAGTATTATCAGATGCCTGCCCATTTTAATGGCCCCTGTTGTTGATCCGGTACTTGCACCGGCGAACAGAAGCAGAAATATCAGCATGAGGCCAGGCACAGGCCAGTGCAGGTAATCTGACGATGCGAAACCCGTTGTTGTGATTATTGAGATTACGGTAAAAAAACCATTCCTTAATGCTTCTTGCGGAGGAGCACTTGTATATAAGAACAGTATTAGCGTTGCCAGTGCGCCAGCAATGAGGGTGATCAGACCGTAGAACCAGAATTCTTCATTCTGCTTTACTTTTCTGAAGTTTAATTTCACCAGGTAATAGTAAATGACCATGCTAACTCCGGCAAGAAACATGAAAATCATTACAACATACTGACTGTAATGAGAATAGTATTGGAGGCTGTTGTTTTTGGTGGAAAACCCGCCCGTAGCCACGGTTCCAAACGAATGACAAATACTATCGAATAAATTCATGTCTCCGAAAACAAGGAAAACAATCTCAGCGACAGTAAGAGACATATAAATTAGCAATACCCTGAAACCTAAACCCTTGGTTTTTGGGTAGAACTTCTCTTTCATTGACGCTTCCAGGCTGAAGAGCTGATATCCTGAGATCTTGAGCGTAGGGAGGATAATAATTACCAGGGCAATTATTCCCAGGCCGCCTATCCAGTGAGTCAAACTCCTCCAGAAAAGGATGGAATGAGAAATTACCTCAATATCTTTCAGCACTGAATTGCCGGTGGTGGTAAAGCCTGAAGCTGTTTCAAAAAATGCATCGATAAATGAGGGGAAAGTTCCGCTGATGATATAGGGCATGGTTCCGAATACAGAGAGAATAACCCAGGCCAGGGTTACAATCAGAAATGTGTCCCTTTTATTGATATCAGCAGGGTTAGCCTTCCTGCAAAAAAAACGGATAAGGAGGTATGAGAAACCGGTTACACCTGACGAAAATAGAAATGGCAATAAAGGGTCACCATAAATCAGGGCTATGCTCAAACAGAGAAGAAAGGAGGCTGTCTCGATCAGCAGGACAGTACCTAATATCCTCAAAATTGCCAGTGGGTTTAAAAACCGCATCTTCTTTATTCTTCCTGAAGCAGTGATTTCAGCAAATCAAAGATATCCAAATCATGGTGTATGGTAAAATGATTTAATATTTTCCTCAGATTATCTTTAACATTGTACTTTAGTATTTCATTGTACCGGAGTGAATAATGAAGGCAAAAGGATTGGCTGGGTTACTGCTTGTGTTATTGCTGGCATTATCTCTTCACGGGTGCGTTAAGGAGACTCCTGAACCTATTGATCCCGAGAGAGAGGTTTTTAATTTTGTTGTTACCGAAGCACAGAGACAACAAATTAATGAAAGCCGCGGAGAACGGTACGAGGTAACCGACCCCGTCCCTGAACTTCTTTTTGCCGGAGACACATATACGATTGACAGGTTTGAGATCAGAGGCGACAATACTGTTAATTTTGCCCGGAAGGGATTTGGCGTGAATATGGACCGCAAGATATCACTCCGTAATCCCATGGAACAGGAAGAGAGAAAGTATGAGGAATTCAAGCTCCTGGCAATGGTTTATGATTATACATACATTGAGAACAGTACGGCTGCCGGCCTGTTCAGGGAAGCCGGCCTATGGCCTGTGTACAGCTTTTTCACCGAGGTGAAATTAAATGGTCATACCCAGGGATTGTACAATTTCATTGAAGATCCGGTTGAATACTTTATCGAACAGAAGCAGGCCACATTTGTGGTGCGCCGGGGTTATGACCATGTGGTTAAAGCATTTTTCATGAATCCGGATTTCTGGCAGAATGAAGAGGAATATTATAACCGCCTCGACAGGATATACTCAATTCTTCCGGGATATTCAGGCCGGCAGATGTATGATTCTCTTTCTGCTTATATCGATATGGCACAGTATTTTACCAAGCTGAGCATCGATCTGCTGATTAAAAACGGTGATTATACTGACGAGATCTTTTTCTATTCAACAATCAGGGATGACAGGGAAGTATTGGGAGTTTTTCCCTGGGATTACGATGATATTTTTGCAGATCAGCCTCATGAAATTGGAAACGATTGGGGGCCGGGCACAGTGTTTGGTCCAAGAGAATATTACAGTGTTGATGATGTGGTGGCCGATGTGGGTTCAAAACTTCTCTATTCAATCGAAGATGATCTCGATTATAAAATTGCAAAGGACAGCCTTATCTACCAGGAGTATCTTAAGACACTTCGTACTGTTATGGAAAAAATAGACCTGACAGCTATTGACAGGGTATTTGATTATACTTACGACCATATCGGTCCGTTTTACAGTAATGATTCCATCGTAGAGCAGTCGAGATATGATGTTGACGAGACTGATTATGATCTATTCATAACCAACCTTGCAGAGAAAAGGCAAATGCTAAAGGATAGAAGAAACTGGATACTTCAGGAGCTTGACAAACAGCAAAACCGGTAGATATGAGATTCAAAAGCCTTCTGCTCTGTTTTATTTTATTCCTTCTTTTAGCCGGATGCAAAAAGAAAGCGGACGGAGTCCCTGAAGGATGCATTAACCTTTCGGATCTCCAAACAAAGCAGAATTATTATTTACCGTTTGCCGTTCTGAATGATACCGGTACAATCCATCTTGCAATACTCAACAGTGATACTGTGGATTTCGCATCTGGTGAATACCTCGAATTCAGCGGAAACGGATTCTATGAATTAATTCTTGTCTACAATTCTTCACAACAGGAAAATGATACCATTCTGTTTACCACCACCACAGAGGAAAGGGAATTATCAGAATGGGGCATTGGGGCCTGGGTGCCGGCACCCTATAAAACCATATTGCTGAGCGCGGAGGATGTTGAAATATACTACCCTCACAGGTATACCGATTTAATTAAGGTTCCCTTTGTTTTTTATGTCAGGGAAGCCGGGGTGGTTAAGGGTATCTATTGTCAGGGCAAATGCACGGTGTCAGGCGACGATTTCAGCATCAAACAGGGAGTGGGTTCAGTGAGCTTAGCGGCTTCTGCAATCTCCGACAGGACGGACTTTGTTATTGGCGGCAAAAAATTCAGTGTATCACTTACAAAAAGTTCAAATGCCGACATTGATCTCAGTGGTACTATAAGCTCGGCAATTGAAATTCCGGCTAACAACCTTGTGAGTATCAGAGGTAATCTGAATATCACTTCAACGGGATCGTTGACTGTAAATGAAGGAGCTGTACTGATTATTGATGAGGCTGTTGATATCATTGTAAGCGGTCCGGTGGTCTTCAATGGCACAGCAGCAAATCCGATACTTGTCACCTGCAGCCGGAGTGATAAATACTGGGGAGGGTTCATAACACGGGAATCACGCGGAACCATTGAGGCAGCATACACCATTTTTTGCCAGAGCGGTTATCATGATTCTGAAGAATATGCCTGGGGCCATGCCGGGAGGCAGGCATTGTTCTATACAGAAAACAGCACGCTTACCCTGGATCATTGTTTCATAACTGACCATATCGGCCAGATCTTCTATCCTAAAAATGCCGTGCTTACATTAAACAACATTCTGGTGCAACGGGCAAAAACAGGAGGACAGGTAAACAATTCTGATCTGATCCTTCGAAATTCCGTTTTCACCGACTTCCCTGATGATTCTTATAATTTTATTGACGGAGATAACGATGCCCTCTACCTCAATGCCAGCGATGCAGAAATTACCAATACTGTCTTTATGTTTGCAAAGGATGACGGGCTTGATTCCGGAGCCGACGGCGGAGGCACGATCTCAGTTACAGACTGCAGGTTTGAAGCTTGTTTTCACGAGGGTGCCGCCTTGTCAAGCGTTGATCCTGTTATTAAAAGTCACTTTTTCAGCGGGTGTGTTTTTACCAACTGCGGCCAGGGACTGGAACTCGGATACAGCTCCGCCAACCACACTGCAGTGGCTGAGAACTGCCTGTTTTTAGATAATGGAACAGGCATACGTTACGGAGATAATTATGACTGGTCTGATGTCGATGGCAAAATGCTTATCAGGAATTCATCTTCGCTGAGCAATGACAAGGACGTCTGGAACATGGTACGGATGATCTGGAGCCCGAAGCTCGAAAACCTCAGTTTTGAGAATACCTTTGTTTCAGAGTTCTGCCCTCAGTATCCCGAACTCGAAATAATGAACAGAAAATAATCTGTAATAATTGTCTACCCCTGGGGCCCCTTAATAAATGCGGCCTGCTTTCCCTGCTCCAGTAATTTTTCCGGATCAATTAATCCGTAAAGCTGTATCAGTTTTGCCACGACACCGGTCCAGCCTGTCTGATGGCTTGCACCCAGTCCTGCCCCGTTGTCGCCATGGAAATACTCATAAAACAGAACATAATCGCGCCAGTGCGGATCAGTCTGGAACTTCTCAGTGCCCCCGAATACTGGTCGCCGGCCTTCCTCGTTCAGGGTGAATATCTTCGTGAGCCTGTTGCTTAATTCCTTGCTTACCTCAAAAAGGTTCATAAGATTTCCGGAGCCTGTTGGGCATTCAATCTTAAAATTATCACCGTAGTACAGGAAGAACTGCTGGAGCGCCCTGACCAGCAGAACATTCACGGGCATCCAGACGGGCCCGCGCCAGTTCGAGTTGCCGCCGAACATCCCGGTATTTGACTCTGCCGGCAGATAATCCACCCGGTATTCCTGACCCTCAGCATGCAGTACATAGGGATTTTGCCTGTGGAATTTAGAGATGGACCGGATGCCATATGGACTTAAGAACTCATCCTCATCGAGCATTTTGGTCAGGATCCGGCGGAGCCGTTCGGGGTTAACCAGGGAAAGGATCCCGCGTTCGGCCACACCATAATTACCGGGCCCCGTGGGGTGCATGGATTCCTTAAGTTCAGGCATCCTCCGCAGGCGTTCCATGAGACGCGCCATTGCGTTCGGAACTTTTTCCCGATGTTCCTTTTCAATAACACTGGTAGCGCACAAAGGCAGAAGCCCGACGAGTGACCGCACCTTAAGCCGCTGGGCACTGCCATCAGGCAGCCGTAACAGGTCATAGTAAAAGCCGTCCTCCTCATCCCACATTCCGTCCGTACCAGGCTTGTTCATTGCACTGGCAATGAAATAAAAGTGCTCAACAAACTTCACAACCAGGTTTTCATAAAAGGGGTCATGGTTGGCCAGTTCATAGGCCATTTCCACCATGTTCTGACTGAAGAGGGCCATCCATGCCGTTCCGTCAGCCTGTTCAAGGCTGCCGCCTGTCGGCAGGGGAGCGCTGCGGTCGAATACACCGATATTATCAAGACCGAGGAAGCCACCCTCGAACACATTCTTGCCGTAACGGTCCTTACGGTTTACCCACCAGGTGAAATTGAGCATCAGTTTATTGAACATCGACTTAAGAAATTCAACATCACCTTTCCCTTGCGCCGCTTTATCAGTATTATAGAGAAACATCGATGCCCAGGCATGAACAGGTGGATTCACATCGCTGAAATTCCATTCATAAGCCGGCATCTGCCCGTTGGGATGCAGATATAGACTATTGAGCATAAGATCCATTTGCGACTTGGCAAAGTCTGGATCAACGATTGAAAGCGGGAGGGTATGGAAGGCCAGGTCCCATGCTGCATACCACGGATATTCCCATTTATCGGGCATTGAGATGATATCCGAATTCAGCATGTGATACCATTCCGAGTTGCGCGCGTTATGAAACCCATTATGCAATGGATTGGAGTTGTGCTCATCCAGCCAGTTGTCACCATCGAAGAAGAAAAACTGCTTGCTCCAGAGCATCCCGGCAATGGCCTGACGCATAACATTAGCCTCATCCCTGGTCACTGACGGCGGAGTCACCGACTCATAAAACCCGTCGGCTTCATGAAGCCTGTCAGCAAAAACTTCATTAAATTCATCACCAAAGGCCTGACGTGTATTTGCAAGTGAATTGTTTGTGAGTCTGAGGTTTATCACTGCTGATACACCTGCACCGATATTTATCTGGTAATGTGCTGCAACTTTTGTGCCTTGTTTTTCAGGATTAACTGCCTCCTTGTTTCCATGGATCACGTAGTCGTTTATCCCGTCTTTGACATAGGAGCTTTCATTCTTATGTCCGGGAAAGAGCTTTTCATGGTTGGTCTCGTTTTCAGTAAATAAAAGCGGAACATCGCCTTCGCAAGAAAACAGAAGCTCTCCCAGCTTCGAATGAATAACAACAGCCGCACTTGTTCCCGGTTTGGACTCTACCTGTTTAATGACCGGTTTTTGTGCAGCCCTGTTCGAGTCAGCAATCCAGGCTGACCAGTCATTCCTGAACCAGAGTGTAGGCAGAAGATGAAGCACAGATGCTTCCGGCCCCCTGTTTACAGCGGTTATCCTGACCAGAATGTCTTCCGGACCGGCTTTTGCATACTCGATAAACACATCGAAATAGCGGTCTTCATTAAATACACCTGTATCAAGCAGCTCATATTCCATTTCCTCACGGCTGCGCTTGCCGTTCTGTGCCTCAAGATCACAATAGGGATAGGCCGCCTGCGGATATTTATACAGGTATTTCATGTACGAATGTGTCGGCGTACTGTCGAGGTAGTAGTAATACTCCTTCACATCTTCGCCGTGGTTACCCTGACTGTTGGTAAGTCCAAACATCCTTTCTTTCAGTATGTCATCCTTACCGTTCCACAGGGCAAGTGCAAGACAGAGGTGCTGATTGTCATCAGAGATACCCGCTATGCCATCCTCGCCCCAGCGGTAAGCGCGTGAACGTGCATGATCGTGGGTAAAAAAGTTCCAGGCATCACCGTTTTCGCTGTAATCTTCCCTCACCGTACCCCACTGCCGCTCACTCAGGTAAGGCCCCCATTTTTTCCATGGGGCTGTCTTTTGCCTGTCCTCATTCAACCTTTTTATTTCGGCGAGAGGTTCTGCCGATACAGTTTCTTTTTTTTGTGCAGCCATATGCAGAGGATTTGTCTACTTCATCGGATGAAAATCAAAAAGAATGATTTTTGCTTCTTTCAAGTTAAATGCAACAGAGCCGGAATTGTTATGAATCCCGGCTGAACCATGCAAGAAACAGGCGATGCTCTGCCTTTTACAGTTTCTCCAGGTACTTTTTCTTCAGGACGGTGAATTCAGCCACCGTAAGTATTCCGGAATCGAGGAGTTCCTTAAGCTTTTTTAAGTCGTTTACCGCAGTTGCTTTAACGACCTCCTCGGATGTTAACATTTCCACGGTTTTCACCCAGGCTACTTTCATGCTGTCGAGTGTAGCAGTAATCATTTTATTTTCTTCCCGCAGGATAGCTACACTGTCCGGGGCTGCAGGTCCCTGAGGCTCAACCAGAAGAGGAACCGGGGCCGGTGCACTCACAGCTGCCACGGTTGCGCTGTCAGCTGGTACCGGCGATGTTGGTACAGCGGCCGCAAGAACAGCTGCTGTATCACCGGCAACCTTTAGTGAATCTGGCGCTACAGCATATTTTGATAACTCCCCTGACACAGAATCGAGCTGAAGTGTGAGGGTTTTTGTAAGCGTGGTGAGAGAATCAATCTGTGCATCCCTTGGATCAGCATTTTTTGATTTCTTCTTTCCAAGGATCTGACCATGAGCCTGAAAAGTAGTAAGCAAAAGAGCAAGTACAATTATCACTATTCTCATAATAATGTGAGTTTATAAATATTTTATCCAGAATATCCTGTTGAATCAAAGGTAGTTTATGGCAAGGAGTGTGTCTATAGTACTTTGGTGCTATTGACAAAGGTACCAAACAAGTTTATCTTTTTCATACTTAACATTCGGTAATTTGCATACCATTTATTGGGTTTTAGGTTAGTTCAGGGTTAAAAGATTGAGTCCGTGATCCGGGGGCTGAATTGCCGGCTTAAACAAGCATTCCCGTGAGATTAGATTTTGATCTTGCAGGATGGAATCAGGTTAAATGAGTGATCCTATTTAAGTTCCTGCATAAACCAACAGTGCAAGTCCTGCAAGATATGCCAGAAACATAAAGAATATCAGAGTATTAACTTGTTTTGTGGCTCCCTTAAATTCTTTCCAGATAAAAACACCCCATAAAGCTGCAATGAGAGTTGCACCCTGACCAAGTCCGTAAGAAATTGCAAATCCTGCTTTCCCTGAGGCAATTATGCTCATAGCCATCCCTATGTTCCAGATAACTCCGCCCAGGATGCCGGTAAGATGCACGCCAAGGCTTCCTTTGGTATAGTCACTGAATGAAAGGGGTACGCCTTCAAAAGGTTTCTTCATCAGCAGATAGTTAAACAGAAGATTACTGACGACAACACCTATTGCGAAGAAGAAAACGGCAGAGTAGGGGGTAAGCTTACCAGGTTCAGGCGTTACGAAATCAGTAACCATAGAGCTTGCCACGAAACGGTAGAAAAGTGCCATAAGGATACCTGCTGAAACCGAAAGCAGTATACCTTTCTTTGAAACTTGCTTTAATGTGGTACTGTGTTTTTTGTAGGCAACAGCATCTATTATAATTGCCGCAACTATAAAAGCCAACTCCGATAAACAGAATAAGAGGGTTTCCTTTCGGGACGGCAATATAGTTAATGATGACACCAAGGGCAAGGGCAATTCCAACCCCAACCGGAAATGCAACTGCCATTCCTGCTATTGCCATCGCAGCAACAAGGAGTATATTTGATGCATTAAAGATTACTCCTCCCAGCAGGGCGTTCAAAATATTCCCTCCTTTTGCCTGGCCTATATCATCAATGAATCCCCGGCCATTTTCCCCGGTGCTTCCAAGAGTGAAACCAATCAGCAATGCGAACAGCAGGATTCCCAGGACATAATCCCAGTAAAACAGTTCGAAGCGCCAGGACTTGCCTGCCAGCTTCTGTGTATTGCCCCATGATCCCCAGCAAAGCATTGTTACGATGCAGAGGACAATTGCCAGTGAATAAGTTTGAGGTATGAACATTTTTTTAAAGATTAAAGGTTAAAGTTAAAGTTTAAAGTCTAGTTCTGAAGTTCATTAGCCCACTACTTTTCATGCTTATTTTTCGAATGAAAATTTAAAAGTATCACTCTTTTTTGGAGCAGTTTTGAAAATGATGGCAGATGTTATGTAAACTCTTGTTCCTGCTGATTCAGGCCGTTTCTCACCCTTTACGACAAGTCTGACCTTATGGTCTCCGGGCTGCAGGTTAAGAATATGCCATATGCTTTCTGTATGCTGTTGATTTGCAAAATCATAATATGTATCAATGCTGCGGTGAAGTACACCGTCAACATATACATCAGCTTTTCCTCCATCCTTAAACCAGTTCCCGACCAGTGATATTCCGGTTCCGTTAAATGCTATCTCAAGCTCATCACCTGCATTTTCAGCAAACATTGATTGTTTTATCACCTGCTTATCCCATCCGGTAGCCTCCAACGGGCTCCATTTACCTTTGAAAGTCCATGCATTCTCATCGAAGATTGAAATTCTCTTATCAAAAACAAGATCAGGAAACGCCACCTCAAGTTCAGGCTCGACAGGTGCCTGCGTTTTGACTTTGATCTTTCTGTCAGTAACTGTTCCGCCGTTTTTCGCGATCAGTTCAAGTGCATATTTATAAGTGCTGCTGACAGCAGTATTAAAGGAATATGATGTATGTATGAAAACGGAATCACTGACAGCTTTTACTCCTTCCTGCATTTCGTCAGGCAGACCGCTGAAGCCATTGATTACTCCAAGGACTGCCATGGCATTTGAGGGATTGCAGTCGGAATCCTGACCGCATCGGGTTGATATTTCCATAGTCTTCATGGGGTCGCCTTCGCCGTATAATAAGCCCATTACTATATATGCTCCGTTCAATTTTGCATCAATATTGAAAGGTGACCCTGCCCCGCAGATATCAACATCGCCCCATTTGTCCTCAAGTTCTTTCCATGCAGCCTGCCAGTCGGTTGGATAATGCTCATGGAGTTTAATCACATCCCTGACTATTTTGTAATAGTCACTTCCGGAAGGAATTGATAGCAGTGCTTTCTCAATGATCTTCGGAATATCTGATTCAAAAAATGCTTCTGAATAAAGAGCTGCAACAAAAATGCCTCCGTATATTCCGTCGCCATAATTCATTATACGGCCTATTTTATCTGCTATTTCCGAGGCTGTCTGCGGCATTCCCGGACACATAAATCCGATATAATCGGATTCAATCTGAAAATCAATGTCATCTGCATGCAGATTATACTCAGGACTTCCGGACAGTGGAGCAAAGATGCTGTCATACCAGTTTTTTCTTGCCTGCATGTTGGCATGCCAGAGCATATAACCTGCTTTGGCGAACATCTCCTGGTATTTTTTTGCAGGGGCGTCGAGCCCGTATTTATCCATAGACATCAAAAAGGTCAGCTGCACGTATATATCATCCTGCCACATACTCCCTTTGATATCAGATGGTTTCCAGTTTATGGAATCCGTGTATATTTTACCCTGAGCCCTGAATTCTGTCGGAGCCCCGTAGGTTACACCTATCATCTTGCCTGCCCATCCGCCGGCAATTTTATCTTTTAATACTTCCGGACTTATTTTTTTGAATTCGCCAGATGATGGTATACATGAAGAGACTGCAAAAAGCAGTGCAATCACGCTGGTTACCACTAGCATCTTTTTCATAATTATTGATATTAATGTTGATTAGAAATTTCTTTTCTATACGGCGCTGAGGCCTGCGCTCCCATTCTTGTCACTGAGATCGATGCTGCCTTGTTCGCGAACTCTACAGCCTCTTTAAGGTTCCTTTCTTCAGAGAGCGCGACAGCTATTGCACCGTTGAAGACATCTCCGGCAGCGGTAGTGTCTACCGCCTTGACCTTAAAACCCGGAACCATTCCTGTAAAGCTGTCAGACTTTATATAAGCTCCGGCAGATCCCATTGTAATTATTACATTTTTTACACCTTTTTGCAGTAGCCAGGATGCTGCCTTTTCTGCCGATGACAGGTCATGAACTGATATCCCTGTAAGTATTTCTGTCTCAGTTTCATTAGGAGTAATAAGCCATAATTGTTTAAGCAGATTATCAGATAATTTTTGTGCGGGAGCCGGGTTAAGGATCACTTTAGCACCATTGCTGGTAGCTGAGATTGCAGAATATTCTACTGTCCCTATGGGTATTTCCAGCTGAAGAAGGAGGATCCCATATTTGCCCCTCTCAAAAAGTGTTGAAGGAATATCGTTCTGTAAGAGATTTCCGTTTGATCCGGGGGCAACAACTATGCTGTTTTCTCCGGCCGAATCTACCGTTATCAGGGCAACACCTGACGGTAATTCGTTATCTTTAACAACGTAGCGGGTATCAATACCCTCTTTCATAAATAACCCAATTGCCTGAGTTCCGAATAAGTCGATCCCGCATTTGGTAATGAAAGTCACTTTTCCGCCAAGTCTTGCTGCCGCCACAGCCTGATTGGCCCCCTTTCCTCCCGGGTTCATGAGGAAAGTACCACCCAGGATTGTTTCACCAGGTACAGGGATCTTTTTTGTCTTTATCACCATGTCAGTGTTGGAACTGCCGATGATCAGGATGTTATTTTTACTCATTTTATTTGGCTTGTTTCTTCTTTAAAAAACAGGTTTATGTAATACTCAATGCTCGCTCTTGTTTTAACCATACTTATAGATTTCTATTTCATGGTCGCTTTTCTGTTCGAACTGCTTACGCTTCCACCTTTGCCATTAATAATGCTCTTCACAATACTCTCTTTATTCCCGTTTAACCAAAAAATAACTTTATGGTAAAAATTATTTTCCACTGCTGGTGGTGTTTCAATAGCCTGATCGACAATTACCGGAGCATCGTAAAATACATTATATATGCCTACACCCCATGCCTGGTGATCTTCAACATGACCGGCAACCTTATATGATGCATATCCATAGGTCTGACCATGTTTCCATGCATCAACAGATGGCGGGTCATAGGGCATTTCGCTTTGATAAAAGTAAACCCGACCCTTTTCTCCATTCCAAATGTGTCTGATATTCCTGAAAATGCTCATTAAACAGACCATAAACCGTAACGTTGTCGCCATTTACGATCAACCCGTTGGCACATTTATTTTTGTCCCAGCCTACACCGTTGCCGTGGTCGGCTCTCCAAAGCCATAAATGATCAGCATAAACATTATTACTGTTGATCGACAAACAATTTGATGCAGATCCTTCATGAGGGCCGCCAACCCGAAAAAACAGGTCAAATAAAAATGTAGGATCTGCTTCATGATCCTTTTCCGATCCCGGCTCTCCAACCTGCATAAGTGTTTCAGAAGGGATTATTGAAGCATCTATCAGTAAACCGGCAACAGTTACACCATCAACATCTGAAACTTCAATTGCTTTATTCCCTTTTACCGGAACCAGTGTTGCCATTCCAATTCCCATAATAACTGTTCCGGGACGAGTAATTTTAAGACTTTCGTTCTAACTGAATAAATTCCCGGTGTAAAAAGAATGTGTTTCCCTTTTTTCAAGGCTTTATTAATTGATTCTGCATTGTCAACATCTGGTTTGGCGACATAAAAATCATCGATTGAAACACTCTTTTCTCCGCTACTGTTGTTCATCCCAGTCTACGCCGATGAATTTTTCTTCAATGCAGGTATTTTTAAAATAAATTTTCCTCCGGAATAAATCCAGTAAGGTTTTTCACGAACTTCAGGTGTTTCTTTTATGGTGGTAACCGGCTTATCGGGCCAATTCTCTTGTGGTGCATCAGTAACTCCGACATACATCATGTTCCAGACGCCGCCATCCCATTTTTCAAATACAGAATTCCTTGTTAACCATTGTTGTTGCGAACCGGAATACACTGTCCCGTCAATTTTACAATCGGCCATAAAGCCTCCGCTGGAAGCACCATCATATAGCTTCAAATTTCCCTTTACATAAACACGGCGCAAAGGGGCAGCTTGCGAAACAGCCCAGGTATTGGTTGAATCAACAGCAGGAACTATTGTTAAATTTTCTGCTGTACGCCAAAAATTACACAACACATGACCTCCCTGCGTTGAGTTAGACCTGACAGCACCAACAATCACCACATCTTCGGGAGAATTCCCCAAGCCCATAATGTGCATGTAATAACCAACCCTGACATCTAACTTGTAGGTTCCGGGTTTAAACAGCAATGCATAACGGTTTTTGGAAAACTCATTCGCAGGAAAGACCTGACCGGCATGAAGAGAATCGATTAGTGTTTGAATTTCTGCCATATCCATAGAAGGATCGAACACAAAAGTATTTTCACCAAACGAACTCTCAGGCAAAATAACCTGAGCATTATGTGATAATGAAAGGCAGAACAATGCGACCAGAAGACAAGAGTACTTTTTCATATTTTTTATCTGACCAGTTCAAAATTACTTTCTAATCTGATATCTGTCGAATAGGCACCATTCATCAATTCAAAATAACCGGGCTCGGTAACCCACTTCATGTCATGTTTATAGAATGACAGTTTCTCTTTATCTATTGTGGGTAATTGTGCAGATGGGTTATAATCTCCGAACAGCACATCAGCAATAGCATTCCCGGCTTCAGCCGCTGCCTTGAATGGAGGCAGATATACTTCCCAAAGCATCCAATCACTCATATCAACTGAATTATAATCTCTTCCTCCAATGGTAGCTCCATATGCTGCAAAATGTTTTGCACAAGCCATCAATGAATTTATGTCACCAATATTATCTCCATGGAAACCTTTTACCCATGCTGCTGCAATCTGGGATCCGGGGTAGGGATCTTCACCGTCACCTTCCATAACCCTTCCCCAGCACAGGTCACGGGCAATTTCAACCATGGGGTCAAAGGTCCATTGTATTGAGCTGGCACTTGCTTCGGTGGCGGCAATCCGAGCCGATAATTCCATGGCGTATAAATCCCAGATACAGGCCTCTGTAAGCGGGATTGGGAATGTAGTTTTGTATCCATGAACAACATCCTGGCCAAATATCAGAGTATTTCTCAACCGTGATGGCATGGCTATTTTTGTCCAGCTTAGCGTTCTTTCAGTACCCATGCAATTAAGGAGTGAACCTACCTGACTATTCCGGATCTGATTTGCTTTGTCAAAATCTACTGTCACCGGATCTGTTGCAGTCAAATCATCATTGTATTAAATCATCTACCCAATTTTTTCCTCAAGGGTCATCAGGTTCATAACCGAATCAACCTTTTAACCGATTGTTTTTGATTGTGAAAGAACACCAACTGCAGAAGATGTTACGAGCAAAGTAAAAATGATACCTTTTTTCATAAGGCGTTTGGGTTTATTAAATTAGTAATTAAAGGCACTATGGTCAAATCCTGTTCTCAGTATTTCGCCTTTTCAAAATCTGCCTTCCAATTTATTTTGGTTGCTTTATCAAAATGCAGATAAATCCGTAAAATATTATTATCCACTTTTTTAACAGTATAATTTTC
Organism: uncultured Bacteroidales bacterium; assembly: GCA_963732575.1. Lineage (GTDB taxonomy): Bacteria > Bacteroidota > Bacteroidia > Bacteroidales > VadinHA17 > SR-FBR-E99. The sequence continues at coordinate 9,117 of CAVTAA010000010.1, read as the reverse complement.
AAAATCATCGTACAGTTTGCCTTGCTTAGGAGACCATTGATAAGTGTCAGGGATATAGACAACCACACTGTATGAACTTCCCTCCGGGGCAACCGAAACACCTGATAATACACTGTTTAAAGTATCGAAACTAATATCTTCTATTTCTATTGCGCCTTGCATAACGTGCCGTGTTGTTGATATAAACTGAGGCACATATGTTTTTTCATGAAAGCTCAGCAAGGTAACATTTCCGGGCTCCACATCTACACTCAAATCTTTTGAGACTTCACCAACGAATTGTTCTTTCCAGAAGTCATAACACAGGTATGTCTTTTGCGGATCAAGCCATAAGCGTTGCACAGGAAATCTTTTCACCACCATCTGGTTTAAATCAGGATTAAAGAATCCGGCAATTGTCCATTCACCAAATTTTCGCCTGATATTTACTGTAAAGGTGGTTTGCATATCAAAATCCCACAGGTCAACAGGTTTCGCATTCTCGCCGACTGAAGGGAAAACCTTTTTAAGTACTTCAAGTTTTGATGCATCAAGGGTCAGCAACCGGTCGCCCGACATCGTGTTTCCCCCGCTTAATGCAATGAGTGATGCAGTTGCCTGCGATTGAGGGAGTGAAAGCATGTCAATGCAAATATGATCGGCATCATTCACCCACGCTTTATTATTAAAATAATAGCGTTTGCCTGCTGCACCTGCACTGGATGAGGGTCCGATAAAATACTGCTTCCAGGCATCCTGACTATAGCCATAGTTTTGATCGTATTCTATCCGCATGCTGTTTGTGAGGCCTGCCGTAATGTTGCCTGGTCCGCAATCGAGCAGATGGCATTGCTCACCAGCCACTTTACGCATAATTTCAAATGCCTTTTTATAGACCTGAGCAGGCGTGCATGAAGGATCGTAGAAATGATGAGCCGAAAATACAGTCCAGGCAACAAAGTCTATTTTTATCATTTCATAGCCCCAATTATTGGCAATGGTATCAATTAAATCGGTGAACCATTTTTCAGCACCTGGATTAGTGATGTCGAGTCCGTAACGTTTTGGGGATTCATTTTTAAACCAATCCGTATTTTCACCTGGCCAGGGTCCAATGCGTTTCAATGAACCATCTTCATTTTTCAGGAACCAATCGGGGTGTTGTTTAATAATTGCAGCTGAATCCGAAACTACAAATGGGGAAATCCAAATCCCTGGCTTCAGTCCGTAACTTTTAATTCTTGTGGCGAGCCATTTCATCCCATGAGGAAAACGTGCGTTGCCCTCCCAGTTTCCATGCCATTTTTGATACCCTTCGTCGATCTGAATGTATTCTAATCCGTATTGTTTCAAATGCCTGGCAGCAAATGCTGCATTGTGTATTATTTCGTCTTCACTGAAGTGATCTAACGTATAAAACCAGTTACACCACCCGTTTACGATCGAACTGGTTCGTGCATGATTGATTTTACCTAAAACAGAAGCATAATCTTCAAGAGATTTGTATGGATTTTCTGCCACATTAATCATAAACCTGTCGGAACTGACAGTTTGTCCCTGTTTCAGCACAAAACCCGGATCATATACTGATTCTGCAATAAGCGAGAGCTGATCAGTATCTGTTTTCAACAGCTGGATACGTCCTAAACCTGAGTGGTTTTCAATGTACCCGAGCGAAATCCCTTCCTGGTCATACCCGCTGAATAATCCGACATTCCACCAGCTCTGAACGGTTTCATCATTGGCAGATAAGGAGTTGTTGATCATCACTCCTCCCTTGGTTTCACCATATGGTTCGGGTTTCTTATAAGGCTTTCCGAAGGTGTGAATTGTGCCGGCGTCGTAATACATGGCCCCATTTGTGAGACATTCAGACACATCCGGAAAAAACAGGGACCCTGTCTCTGCTTTTATCACTCTTAGTGGCTCAACGCTGTTAACTATAATTTCACCGTCCGAAACATTTTTATAAAAGGCTTCAATGACAACCGCATTTAAATAATCATAGAGCGCTATTTGAATTTCAACATCCAGTTTCTTTTCATTATCACGGCCCAGGATTTTCAACATTCTCCCAGTGCCGATATCATTGCTGACGGATATTGTTTTTAGCGTAAAAGCGTAATTTGAAGCCACCGTAGCTCGACTTCCCATTTGAGAATTGACAGCGCTTAATGCCCCTGATATCAATGGTTGCCCGGTGAGGCTATAGATGCTGAATAATCCGGTTTTAGAATTGAACCTGACAGTGAAATATGTATTTTGAAGATACTTCTTCTCCTTATTTTGTGATAATTGAATTGCATGCAAGGGAAATGCTGTTACTGCAAAAACGAATAACAGCAGTATCCTTCCAGGATGTAATAAATGTTTTAACTGTTTTGTCATTAAAATTTATGATTTAATTCTGTTTCTCTGAAAGACATGATCTAATCTCCTTTTCTGCATAGCTTACGGTTTAATATCTTTTATTCTCGTGGGGTTCATTTTTTGTTTTTTAACTAAAGCGCTTTACCAGCCTGTCATCTCTGCAAAGGTCCATGATCAAACATGTATAAAAAGAATGGAGGAGATATTAATCTCCCCCATCTTAATTCAGTTTTAAAATTGCTTAAATACAGTTGCCATCGATGTGAATGTCATTTTGATTGTCACTTTAACCACCATGGAACCTCGTTAATCCCATCATAGCCACTATACTGCTCATCAACTGCATTTTGATAATTCACCGGGTTGGTTACCAGTTCATTGGGGTCGTACTTCCAACGTTTAGGATAAACTGTTTTATCATCAGGATTCATACTGGTAGCCGGATCCAGAGGAAAGACAGGATACCCTGTGCGGAGAAAATTCTGATAGTTTAAGGTTGAAGTAAAAAAGTCCAGGAGCCACCTTTGTGTCCATATCTGATGCAAACGGTCATTTTTGGTTCCGGATGTTGCATATGCCGCAGCGCCGGTAAAATAATTATCAATGTAAGCCTGATCAATTTTCATATCTATGAAATCCCGTTGCTGCAGAAGGCAGGTCCATATAATATGCGAGTTGTGCTTTTACTCCGTTATTGTAATAATCCTGTGCATTTCCGGTGATCCAACCTTCCTCTATGGCTTCAGCAATAATGAAACATTGTTCAGCATAGCTGAATTTAAGCATCGGGTCGCCTGCCCGGAGCAATGTATAGCGTTTATTAACAAGAGAGTACTTGCCATCCTGGTTGTTAAGGGCCAGCTGGTCAGCAGACAGTTCTGTGGGAGCACCCTCATAAGCATCAAAATCAGTTTCCAGCCTACCTCCATTAATCAGGTATTGTGCCGGCTCTGCGAAATAAAACAACCTGCGATCATTTAAATTTCTCAAGGCATCCACTGTTAGTTTTGAAACTCCAAGATAAAGCCTGTCACCTTCGCCGTTATAAAAAGGATGAGTTGCGTTTGGATTATCAGAATAGACCAATTGAAAATTATCTGCGTTGTCGGTCATTAAGTTATCTGCGGTCACTATTTCGGCAAAGCGGGCCTTTTGTTCGGCTGTGGTTTTTTTGCTTATCGTTTGTATCACCTTTAACTGCATGGCATTGCAGAGTTTGCGCCATTTAGCTGCATCTCCGTTGAGCATGATATCACAACTGCCAAAATCCTTGCCTTCGGCAAATTTTGCCTCTGCAGCTTTAAGGTCAGCCAATACTTGCACGAACACTTCTTCCTGCTTATCGTACTTGGGCCTGGTTATTCCCTCCTCTGCCATACCAGCCTCGGAATAAGGGATATCACCCATTTCCAGCGTAGCTGTATAACCGGCATAAGCTTTCAAAAATAATGCTAATCCCTCAAAGGAGGGTTTAGCCGGGTTTCCTTCAGCAAATTCAACCATTCTTTTGAGGTTAGTAATATTTTTCAAACCCCAGAAACCACCATAAGGCCAATAAGAATAATAATACTGATAAGGATTGGGATTCGTTTCAAGTCTGGCTATATGTTTACACCATAAGTTGCCTGTTGAGAAATCGGTTGGATTAGGATTCCAGAACCTATATGTACCTTTCAATACTTCGGTAGCAAGCATTTCAGGTGAGACCGTTGTCGGTGAATTCGGGTCCGTGTTTAGTTTCTCAAAATTGCTGCATGAATTCACAATTGAAAGAGAAATCAGGACTAAAAATATTATAAGTATATTTTTCATTGCTTCGTCTGATTAGATTGATTAGAATGTGAGTTTAATGTTAAACCCAAGATATCTTACTGATGGATCCGAAAAATCTTCAATGCCTCCGTCAGGATCTGAATATTTGAAATCTTTGGCCCACAGCAGTACATTTTGCCCTACAAAACTTACTGATGCTGCTTTGGCAACATTGTGTAAAAGTGCAGTTGGCAAAGTGTACGTCAATGACAGTTCTCTTAGTTTAAAGAAAGTCTTTGAATAGGTATCTGCAGGACTTCCTGCGCCTCCCCAGGCACTGCTGCTGTGCAAATCCAGTACATATTGCTTATAGGTGGAATATTCATCATTTTGTGCATAAGTACGGGTATCACTGGTGATATTACCCATAGCATCATAGGTGGCAGTACCTGATATAACCTTTACACCATCGCCAAGAAAGTTTGTGGAACCTGGTGAAGCAACGTCCAAAGCTCTCTCAGGGGTAACAGACAAGGGATGACCTCCTGATTGCCACATATAACTTTCAGTCCTTGTGTTCATAAGCCCGCCTACAACACCATCTAAGGAGAGAAACAAACTGATAGCCTTATATCTTAAACCGGCATTTACACCCCAGACAAAATTCGGATCGGTCCAGCCAAAATTTGAATCATACTGACTATACTGGAGCCTTCCACCACTGTAAATAAACTCCCCGGTTCCTGGTTTTTTTACAAGATCTCTGCTTACCAATGCATCAACACGCTCGCCTACTATTACCCAGGGTTTATTATCTGAATACACAGCGTCTAACTTGGTGTAGTAAGTTGCATAAGTAGACCAGTTAAGACCGATATCCAACTGCCAGTCCTACTCGTGAAGGGTGTGCCGGTTATTGCCAGCTCCCAGCCACGACGGGCTCGTTCTTCATCAGTATTGGTAAAAACGCCAGTATATCCTGTTGCTGGTGATAATGGTCCTGTTATTATATTGTCATACATTCTTTTATTATAGTACGAAACATCAACCATCAATCTGTTTTTCAGCACCATGCCTTGCAATCCTACCTCAGTGGTATTTGCAGCTGATGGAATAAGGCCTGCAGGATATAAAGAAGACGGAGGATATGCTCCATTCAGAGTATTCCATGTACCGGGAGAGACCCCATAAACGCTGTTGACTGAATAAATTCCGGGCGGTGTTTTTGAAACTGTCCATGAACTCCTTACCTTCAGTAAATCAAGCCAGCTTTTTGTTCCGGGCAAAAGTTCAGAAATCACAAAACTGGCTGCTATTGATGGATAAAAATATGACCTGGTATCGGTCGGCATGGTTGAACTCCAGTCATTACGGCCGGTCGCTTCCAGGTATATCAGTTTATTCCACGAGACAGCCAGACGGCCATAAAGTGAATTAACCTGTTGCCCATATGTGCTCTGTGCGACATAGGCAGGATCTACCGATGCACTGAGCGAGTAAAAGCCAGGAACAGAAATCCCGGCCACCGTATTTGCGTTCATATTATCGTCCCGTTTGTAGAATATGGTTCCCCCCGCAAGATATTCCACATTAATTTTATTAAATGATCTGTCACCTGTAAACAACAAATCATTATTCATACTCATTCCCTGAGTTAGTCCAATATTATAGCCTCCTGTCATATAACCATTCCAGGTCCAGGGGTTACCAGGTACAGGTGTGTTCCCAGTATATAAATATGAGCCTATTGAAGTCCTCAGCTGTCCTTTTTCAGTATAAAAATCAAGGCCTGACCGAATGCTGGCCTTCAACCAACCGGTCAGCTGATAACTCATGGTTACATCGGCATTAAAAATATCACGGGAAATCTCATTCGTTCTTTGATAACGATCAAAATAAGGATTGTTAGTGCCTGACCATTCCCCGTAGGTGAAGTTTTGCGCCTGGTCTTTTACAAGCCAGTAATTATCCTTATAATCCAGAATATTATAATCTGCACTTGACCAGATGAGCAGAGAATACATTGGATCATAGGAGGTATAGCCATTGGACCCCAGATTTGGTGATGCTTTTTTGGAATAAGACAAATTTGAACTCATTTTGAATTTACCCAAATTAATATCTCCGCCAAATGTGTACGTATATTTATTCAAAACAGAATTAGGATATTGTCCTTTGTTCTGGGTCCAGTTAAATGAACTTCTAAGAGATGCAATATCACCTCTAAATCCAATATTTAAATTATTATTGGTTACATACCCCTGATCAAGGAAATTCGCAAAATTATTTGCCCCGACAGGCTGATAAGGGTATTCTCTGTCAGCCTTCAAAATCGGATCCCACTGATTGCGGCTTGTTCCGTCCATCACTGTCCCCCATGAGCTCGTAGAGTATTTATCATACGTATTATTGTCGCCACGGCCATAAACACTTTGTTTCTCGGGAATTGCCAGAAATCCCGCGGTAAACATGGTATTGGTAGTGAAATCCACAGTTATTCCTCCAGCATTGGTGCTTCCATTTTTGGTAGTAATCAATATGGCACCACTTGCACCACGGAAACCATAAAGTGCCGAAGCGGTTGCTCCCTTCAGTACACTCATCGATTCTATATCTTCAGAGGATATATCGCTAAGTGTCTTATTCTGATAAGCAACTCCATCAATTACCAGTAAAGGATTCTCGCCACGAATGGTAAATCGGCGCCGTGCCAAAATCGGAAGAGTTCTTGACCAAAAGTCCGGCTACTTTACCGGTAAGAGATGTAGCAACATCAACCCCTGATACTTTCTGCAGGCTCTCTCCGGAAACTTTTTGAACCGAATATCCAAGGGCTTTTTCCGCCCGTTTTATACCCAAAGCTGTAACAACCACTTCATCTACGCCGATGGTTTCTGTTTGCATGGAAACGTCTATTAGTGGTTCTGGCATCAACACTGATTACCTGAGGTTTCATTCCGATAAATGAGTACGGAAGGCTGTTTGATCCCTGAGGAACCTGAATAGTATATTTGCCATTATTATCAGTCATTGTTCCGATAGTTGTTCCGGGGACAACGACACTTACACCTGGCACGGGCACCCCTTTTTCATCCACAACAGTACCTTTGACTCCCTGTTGTGCAGTAGGACTGACCATGCCAGAAAGAGAAATAAAAGGATTGTTTTTTTCATAACTAGTAGGATTAGGGTTTAATTTATAATTATATTGCACTAACGCAGATGCTCTAAGGTAGATAATTATAATACTGATTCAAAATATTTTTTAGAGTCATTCTAAATACGTTCTTGTTGGAATCTGCAACAATTTGCATTATTCCGGGAATTCACTTAACTTATTATATAATTGCAGACCTGTTAACAATGGCATTTGCCTAATGAATAATCAGCAGTATCTTTGCCTTGTTTTTAAGCGGAATTGATTATAAGAAGCCAGACTATGGTTTTAATTGATTGGATAAATTGTTACAAAAACGCACCACTGCAATATGATAGTTACCTGTGTTTATGTCAATGTCAGGCCTGAGAATGTCAAAGAGTTCATTGAGGCAATGACTGAAAATCACGAAGCTTCAGTTATGGAATCCGGCAACCTGAGGTTTGACGTGCTGCAACAGGCCGATGATCCGTGCAGGTTCATGATCTATGAAGCCTATGTATCAGCAGAGGCAGCAGATCACCATAAAACAACACCTCATTATATTAAGTGGCGCGATGCTGTCAAGGATTGGATGGCTGATACCAGACATGGGGTGAGATATAATATTTTAGAGCCATCTGACAGGTCGCAATGGTAAAGCCATTTCAATTTGCACGGTTGCCGCTGATATATTTCGGAAGCGGGAAATTATCTGAATTGGCAGGTATTGCCGGGAGGTTCGGCACATCTGTTCTGCTGGTGACAGGAGAAAGGTCGTTCATCAATTCGCCTCATGCGGAATCTCTGTTCGGACAGTTTAGAAAGAATAGTGTAGAGGTTCATCATATCAGGGTGAAATCAGAACCTTCACCAGAGCTTGTTGATGAAACCGTCCGGAGATACCAGGAAGAAAGAATTGACGTGGTGATCAGCATTGGCGGAGGAAGTGTAATTGACGCAGGCAAGGCCATTTCTGCCATGCTCTATAAAAAGGTACCTGTCAGGGAATATCTTGAAGTTGTCGGTGACAAGGAGCATGCCGGAACAAAAGTACCCTTCATTGCAATCCCAACCACCTCCGGCACAGGCAGTGAAGCGACAAAAAATGCAGTGATCTCTGCGGTAGGCAAGGATGGCTTCAAAAGATCTCTCCGTGCATGACAACCTTGTCCCGGACATTGCGATTGTTGACCCTGAACTTACCCTGAACTGTCCGCCGGATATCACGGCAGCAGCTGGTATGGATTGCTTTACCCAGCTGGTCGAGGCTTATCTCTCAGGCAGATCAAATGAGTACACAGATGCGCTTGCAACCGAAGGCTTTAAAGCTGTAAAAAGATCTCTTGTCAGATGCTTTACTCATGGTGATGACATCAATGCAAGGTCAGACATGGCATTTGCAGCCCTTACATCAGGTATCTGTCTTGCCAATGCCGGACTGGGAGCCGTTCACGGACTGGCAGGCACCTTAGGAGCGATGTTCAATATCCCTCACGGAGTGATCTGCGCACGCTAATGGCTATGGCTAACGAGGTAAATGTCAGGGAACTGAGAAGAATACAACCTGACAATCCCGCATTGAAGAAGTACGCCAACCTGGGTAAAATCTTTTCCGGCGTTGAGGGAAGGGATGATGATTTCTATATCTCCGGTTTCGTTGATTACCTTCATGTGCTGTCGGAACAGCTTATGCTGCCTGGCCTGGGAAAGTTCGGTATCAGAAGTGAGGTTGTAAAAGATATTTGCCGGCAGGCTGACACAAAGAATAATCCGGTAAACCTGCCTGCTGAACTCCTGTCTGAGATCGTTGCCAGAAGGATCTGAACCATTGAGGTTAAGAAGGAATTTTGAGTATTTTTGCGGAGTGTCTTTCCGAT
>CAVTAA010000009.1:0-121593 GCA_963732575.1 uncultured Bacteroidales bacterium | reverse complement strand
TGCCACTGCAACAAGCACCGTCCTGGCGGGCGATGATTCTGTCGTTGATCCAACATCTATCCTTTTCAGCATGGATTATGGGAAGGAAGGCCGGGCCGTCGAACATGCTTTCATTGCTCCCTACGGCCAGGCCCTGGTTGTCGTATTGGATGATGGGCAAGTTCAAATCATCCGCTTGGAAGAAGAAATGGCGGCAACCCTGCGCCTGCCGTTTGATTTCCTGTTTCAAGAAAACGCCGTCTCTGTCCAGCCGGATCGGATCCTATTTGCCGAGTACTCCACGGAAGTGAGCGGGAACATCACCCTTTGGCAGGTTACCCCCGGGAACGAAGCTGTGATGGCCGCCGCGATCTCTGAGATGGACGCGTTCGTGACCAGCCTGGCTTTTTCCCCGGACGGCGGGACGCTGGCGGTCGGATTCAACCTCGGCGAGATTTGCCTGTATCGCACCCGGGACGGCGCACGCCTGCGTGTCATCAAGGCTTTCAACGATTTTGTAATGTCCATGGCCTATTCCCAGGATGGCCGCTATATTATTGCAGACTCGCTCTCTTTCGATCCCAATACTTATGTTTTCGATGCCAAAAACGGCGACAAAGTCGCCACCCTCTCCACCGAGAGTTGGGAACCTGGGCGAGTCTCCTTTTCGATGGATGGGAAGTTGGCGGCTGCCACAGCCAGCGACGGGACGCATATCTTTACCACCGGCGACTGGCGAAGAGTTGGGGCTGTGATCGTGGGAGTTTGGGAGGGGACCTTTACCTGCGATGGTCGGGGATTTATGCTCGCCAGAGGTGGACAGGTTGATGTTTATTCCCTTGCCGACGGCCTGTATGTTGAAACGCTGGATGGCGGGCCGTTCTACTGTCTGGCCGATGGCCGGATGGTGGCAATCGTTTTGGACTACGAAAATAATGTGTTGACCTTGCGCCATGTGACCGGGTTGGAAAAAATCGGCATCGAATCTTGATTTCCTTCCAAACATTTCCGTACAACAGAGAGAATTGAATTATGACAGGTCTTAGCTTGGGAATTGCAATGGCAAACAGAAATTTCGTTTGCATTCTTTGTAAGCGCGATTTTTCCCGCGTGACCGGGGATCTGATTCTTGCTGAGGAATCCATCTGCGATGATTGCCTGGAAGAACTCAGCAAAATGGATGAGAAGGCGGTTCGAGCGTATATCTCCCAGCGCTTGGATGGTCAGGAATTGCAAAATAAAGAAACTGAAAATAGGATTCTCGAAGCCGTACCGAGGCTTTTGACACGCAAAAGACGCCTGGACGAACTTGTCAAAAGAGTAGAAAAAGGGAAACTGGAAAATGAAGCGCAACAGGCGCGCCGTGTTGGTTTATATCCCAGTCTTTTTTGTTCTATCGTGGTTGCCAGTCATCCCTGTTCGCATGGCGCCTGTTGTACCCAACCCGGTCTATAGACTGACGTTCATTTCACTATGGGCGATGATCTGTCGGCTGGGGTGGGTGGGTGTCTCTTATCGTTGGGGATGGGACACCGGCGCGGCCATCCTTGCCCTGATTGCCTTTGGCATTGCCGTCGGAGCGTATTGGTCGCGAAAACTTATGCAATCATCACTTGCATTGAAGAAAGATATTAAGTCGGAGACAGGAGACAGCAATGGCGCGACAAAATGATCAGTTGTTGGGCGGGGTTGCCTTGTTGTTCGGTATGATCTTGCTGATAACATCATGCACAACTCGATCCACCGATCTGCCCTCCCCTGCCACGCCGACATCAACGCCGACGACCGCGCCGAGCGTCCCGTCGTTCACGCCGACGCCCAATCCGCAGGCCGAATCCGTCCGCTACGAGGAACGGGCGGCTTGGCGCGCGTTCCTGGGCTGGCCTGAGGATTGCGAAGAGGGGTTCGAGCGTTTCGAGCACGAACCCGCGACTCGGGCGGCATCGTCACTTATCCCGTTGCCGACGGGCAATATATTGCCTTTGTGACCTGCAACATCGGCCCCTACTGGGAGGAACAGCGCCGCCTATTGGCTCGACTATCGCACAAGCCCGCCAGCAGCCCCGTCCTCTCAGCGTGCCTGTGTTGATTCAGGATGACGCCCCGCAACTCGGCTTGCAGGCTGTGGACACGTTGAGCGGCGCTTATCCCACCTATCATCCCGACACGCAAACATTGACCAATTTACACGCTTATCGCGGCTTCAAAGATTGCGGCGTCTATTACAAGTACCATCTCGAAGAGGGGAACTTCGTGTTGGATGAGGCGTATTTTCGAGATTGCGAGGATACGATGGACAACGCCTTGTCCTACGAAGAATGGACGCTGGTCTATCCGTTGTCCGACTTGGGCGGGCAGGCGGTTCTCTTCCGCGAGGTTGCTCCGCTTCCATCCGACCTGCAAGGGGAGATTACCGCCCTGGAGTCCCTGCCCGATGGCGCGCTTCGCCTGTTGACAACCTCTGGCTATTCCCTTTTTCAGGATGGCGTCTGGCAGTCGTACTTCCTGGCAGCCTCCCAGCGTTTTATTGGCGTGGATGACGCCGGGCGATTATGGTTCTTCCCCGAAGAATCACCCGCAACGATTTTCTACTGGGATAGCGCCCTCGCCGATTACGGTGGTTCCGCTTTCGTTCACGCGGACGCTGGCTGGCTGGCCCCATCCAACCCTGCGGAGTTGGCGGGACGCGGTGTTCTCACCGACGCGCAGGGACAAGTCTGGCTTGCCACATCGGAAGGCGTCCGCGTCTTTGCCGACGGCCGCTGGACGATCTTCACGCGCGGCACATTGGAGATGCAACCCGCTTTGGACGAGAGCCTTTTGCCGGAATTTCAAATGTTCTATGTCGCAGAACGCCAGCAGATATGGGTGGGCGAATGCGATTGGGCAGAGGGACCGATGGGCGGAGGCGGGGCGCGTTGGCTGGATACCGCCGCGTTCGCCGACGGTCAGGTCACATGGCGTGGTTCGTTGACGAACACCGGCTGTGTGGTCGCCCTTGCCGCCGATGCCGAGGGGAATGTCTGGCTCGGTATGTCGAATGGTATGGTGCGGTTCTTCGAACAGGATGCGCGCGAAGTGGAGCGATTCTTTACTGCCAACGACAGGAGATTATCGCCAGGGCTATCCGCTGATCCTCCTGCTCGATCCGGCGGGGTCGCCGTGGGTTCTCTCTTCGTTGTGCGGCGCCGCGAGTTGCGACATGCAACGCGGCCTGTACCAATTCCAGGACGGGATGTGGCGCGAAGTCCTTGGGCCGGGCAATGATTCGGGGCAGATATTTCTCACGGATGCCTCGCCTCGCCTTCTGCTCGATGGCGAAGGGACGCTATGGATTTTCCTGGGCGGATCCGCCTACCACATGGAAAACGACCGTTTGCAGCCGGCCGCCGATCTGTACGTTTGGGCCGCGGCGGTGGATGAGACGGGACATGTTTGGGTTGTCGCGCAGTCTGCCGACCAAGATGTACCAGCGCTTTGGAATTTGACGGAAGGTGAATAACCCCACTCTGTTGGCGCACGCGGCGCAATCTTCACAAGACTTGATGGATAACCTTGAAAAATAACAGCAACCATTTGTATTTCCTTGATAACCTGCGCATTGCACTCATTGTGCTGGTGATCGCCCATCACGTCGGTCAGGCCTACGGACCGACGGGCGGCTCGTGGCCGATCATGGAGGTTCGCGTTCCCCCGTGCTGGTACCGTTCTTCACGGTCAACCGCTCGTTCTTTATGAGTCTCTTTTTCATGATCGCAGGCTACTTCACGGTCATGTCTGTGGACAAACATGGATCACGGATATTCATCAAGGAACGATTCCAGCGTTTAGGCCTCCCAACGCTGTCTTGGATGTTGATGATGATCCCCTTGCAGGTATTCGTGTTCTCGGCGCCTGCCTGGCCGTTGGAAGCGGCGCATTTATGGTTTCTGGAACACCTGCTCATCTTTAGCATTGTCTATGCCCTTTGGCAGATGTACTCCAAACCCGTCAGCGAACCCAAACCGCAAGCCGATCCTCCAAGCTACGGGCGGATCGTGATCTTCGCGTTTTTGCTTGCCATCGTCAGTGCGGTGGTGCGGATCTGGTTCCCAATTGATAGGTGGGTTTATCTGCTTGGCTTCATCAAGGTTGCGTTTGCCGATGTGCCGCGTGACTTGAGTTTCTTCGTCATTGGTCTCATCGCCTATCGCCAGAATTGGATTTTGCGCTTCCCCAAAAAAGACGGCCTGGTCTGGCTCGCGGTTGGTGTGACGTTGGCGGTCGTGTGGTACTTCTACGCGTTGATCGGTAAAAATTATCTTCCACTCACCGACCTCCAAATTGGAATCGTCTACCCGATCTGGGAGTCGCTGTTGTGCTGTGGGATGTGTATCGGCTTGACCGTACTCTTTCGAGAATATTTCAACTCGCAGGGCAATCTTGGGAGCATTCTCGCCAAGAGCCAGTACGCGGCTTATATTTACCACGTGCTTGTTGTGCTTTTGTTTCAATATTTAGTGCTCGGTTTTGACTGGCCGCCTTTTGTCAAATTCACGCTGGTGACGATTCTCAGCGTCCCGACCACGTTCCTGCTCAGCAATTGGGTGCGGAAGCCGCTTCGATTGTGACCGATTGGTTTATCTGACAACCACGCCTTCTGCAAATATGTCTGTCCCGTGAGCGATCCGTTGAAAATCACATCGCGTTTCTCGGTCATCAAAATTGGGCAGGGTTCAGGTCAATGCAACGACTGCGATGCCTGCGAGAAGATGTGCCCAATAGACGTGCGAAACAGCGATTGCATCCTCAACGGCCAGCGCATGCTTTCGACAGAAGGTTCGCTGTGCCAGACGCGCATTACTGTTTGCGCGCAGGACGCGTTGAAGTTGTCGTTTGGGTTTGATGTCAGTCGCCACGACCTGCTCCGCGAACGCGCGCCAAGACTCCCTGTCGAGGCTGTAGCGGCGGATTAACGACGCAGATGATTCGTCGAAAGGAGAACTAAACCTATGATCGTCTCCCAGCGTTCCTACCTGTGCGAGAACGATAAACGCCTGATGGAAAACTTGGCTCGCCGAACCTTGCCAGCCAATCTGCATGTGACCGACCTGCCATACCGGTTTAGTTCCAGCGCGCTGGATGATCCCGAAAATGCCCGCCTGTGGTTTGATCGCCAGGGGCGGCTGATAGCGTGGGCGGTGCTACAAGTTCCATTCTGGACGCTCGATTATGTCTTCCACTCCGAAGTGGAAGCTGACTTACATCCAGAAATCCTCGCCTGGGCCGACCGGCGTGCCAGGGAGACCCTCGATACCGACCAGGGACACCCGTGCTGGTTCGCCAATATCTTTTTGGGGCAGGCGAACCGTATCCGTGACCTGGAAGCGGCTGGGTACAAGTGGCAGGGGAATGTGGGCGAGGATTCGCTCGCCAAGGTACTCATGCTACGCTCGATGCAAACGCCAGTAAAGGTGTACCAGCCGCCTGCGGGTTTCACAGTCCGTCCGCTGGCGGGGATGAACGAAGTCAAGGGATACGTTGAACTTCACCGCGCCGCGTTTGAGTCGACAACCATGACCGAGGAATGGCGCAGGCGTACGCTCCAACATCCCGACTACAAACCCGACCTGGATATCGTAGTCCAGGCCCCCGATGGATGGCTTGTGGCTTTCTGCATCTGCTGGTTTGATGAGCAATCAGCGAATGGGCGAATTGAACCTTTGGGATGCCACCCGGATTTCCGCGGCCGCGGTTTGGGCAAAGCAGTTCTCTCCGAGGGACTGCGCCGTTTTCAATCCCGGGGCGCGCAGAAGGTCTTTGTGGAAACAGACAATTTTCGCGATGCGGCAATGCGGCTTTACGAATCATTTGACTTCCAGGTGATTCAGGAGGTTCTTGTGTATCGAAAAGATTATGGCAAGGTGGACTGGTGATATGAACGGAAATGATTTTATGGCATGGGTCTTGCGCTCGCCGTTTCACGGCATGTTGAGCAACGGCATGATGTTGATCACCGTCACAGGCCGCAAGACGGGCAGGAAATACACCACGCCCGTCGGCTATTATCGTGCGGGCGAATACCTCTGGGTCATCACCAGCCGCGAGCGGACTTGGTGGAAAAATCTGCGCGGCGGGGCGCAGGTGGGATTGCTGTTGAAGCGCAAGCCCGTCACTGCATTTGCCGAACCCGACCTTGGATGAGAAGGCTGTGGAAGCGCGCATGTTCGAATACCTCAACCATGTCCCGATGGCGGCCAAACAAATGAATGTCCGCATGGAAGAGGGAAAACCCAATGCGGAGGATATTGCCCGCACTGCGAAAGACAGGTTGTTCATCAGAATCAAATTAAATTAACTCGCAGCCCTGAGCGGAGCCGCCACGCTTTTTGGCGGCGAAGTCGAAGGGCGGGTTGCAGATAACAACAATGGCCCTGGTTACCCGTCCTTCGACTGCGCTTCGCTCCGCTCAGGACGGCGATTACTTACTCGATAGTTGTATTTTGGGGCTGAAGGGCAAAGTATCATGCTGTTGCAAGCGCCTGTTGCTTGGCGAATAAATAGGCAAATAAGTCCCTGGCCTGCTGGCCATGTTCGAGTTGTTGTGTCGCATACAGGATGAGCGCGTCAACGAACTCCTGCCCCAGATCAATGCTGAAGTGGATCGTCTCAATCAATAATTTTGTGTGAATGGAAGAAGTAAAAAGTAAGAAGGAAGGCGTAGCGCGGAGATGCGTTACGCCTTCTTGATTTGATGCTTATTTTAAATCCGTAGTGGGATTTGATGGTTACTTGATTTTTCCACTATTGGGTCTATCCAAAGTGTAAAAATCCTTTTGAAATCGCGACTGTTTAATGTGTAAACAACGTGCCATCCTTTATATTGCGCAGAAGCAGGATGCAGACTAACATTATTGGGCTTTACGCACCATTCCCTACTTCACCACCACAATATTCACCCAGAAGTTGTCGCTCAACCCAATTGGCACAGACTGCCCGAACGAATTTCGCAAGCCGAAGACGCCCGTGTAACTTCCGTTTGCAGACGGGGCGGTGAGTTCCACGGAAATGTCCACGGTTTCGCCGGGCAGGGTCACGGTGAGCGGGACGGAATTGGGCGCGCCCATGCGGTCACCTGCGAGGAAGACTAACGAGTAACTCGCGTCCCACGGACAGGTGCCCATGTTCTTCAAGCGCCATGTTTTGGTGAAGGACTTTCCGCTTTTCATGCGCGTCCCGTCGAGGATGGTGACATCCTTCATCAGGACAGCCTCGTCAGTGCAATCCTCGGGACGCGGCAGGAGGCCTGCGGGCGTGGCCGTCAGCGTGGGGGTGGCCGCAGGACCGGCGGGCAGGGTCGAGGTCACGAAGAGAGGCGGAGGCGGAGTCTTCGTCTCGACGGTGATGGTGCAACCCGTCAGCAGTCCGAGCAAAAGCAGGATGGGGAGAAAGTCCGCATGTTGTGATTGTAACTGAGTTTACAGCGTCGATGGTCGACCTCAGGATGAAATCCGATCGAGTCAGTCGACGCAGTGCAGGATGATTACGGCACAGCAAAATCAATCACAAAGTAGCCGAAATTGTTGTAGTAGGAATAGCCGATGCCGATCTCAACATAGCGGGTGCTGAGCAGGTTTTGATTGTGGCGCGGGTCGGCAAAATCATTGGCCCACCAACGTGATCACATCCGGGCCGCTGAGGGGCGGGTAACTGCCGTAGACGTTTTCCGTCACTGCCGTGGCGACATAGCCTGAGGCGGCCACCCGCGATTTTGCCGTGGAGCCATTGGAGCCATTGTGATAGAAAAGCTGGTTGCAGGCCATGTCGGCGCTGTGCGCCTGTGCGGCCTCGGTCAGTTGAGCGTTGATGGCGTAGGGCGCCAATCCCTGCTGGGCGCGGTAGGCGTTGAGCGCGGCGATCACTTCATTGACTTTGGCTGGGTTGGTGGTGTAACCGCAAGTCGCGGCGGCATAGCCCGGCCCGCTGGAACCACCGGATGATCCACCACCAGTTTCGCCAGAATTGCTTTTTGGAGCCGTGCCGTTATCCACCTGGATGATGACCCACAGGGTTGTGCCAGTGTCAATCGGGATGGCGGCCCCGATGGGATTGCGGATCTCAAAATCAGCGTGGGCGCGGCTGACATTTTCATCGCTGGGGGCGGTCAAGTTCACGGCGATATCAACCGTATTCCCGGGTGGAATATCCTGCAACGGTAAGGTGTCCGGGGCTTTTATCTGATCAGCCTTGGCAAGCACCACCTTGTACTGTTCTGTCCAGGCGCAGGTGCCGGCGTTTTTGATGCGCCAGATTTTATCGAATTTCTGTCCCGGTTGGATCAGTTCATTGTCGGGCACGGTCACATCGGCCACGAAGGAGGCGCTGTCGGTGCAATCGGCTGGGTTGGCGAGAGTCACAGGCGCGGTGTTTGTGGCTGTTGCCGAATCGTCAGTGGAGATGACGACGCCTGTCGTGGTGCTTGTGGCGATGGCCGGGTTGTTGACAACGGCCCCAGTGGCAGTGGCTGGCACGTTGACGATCGGTCGCGCTGGCGGCTGGCGTGGGCTGGGGATTTCCTCCGCAGGCCGTTAGGACAAGGGCAATCAGCAGGCTAATAATGAGTGACTTTTTCATCCTTCATTCTCCAAAGTTGGCTAAAACAATTTTAACTGCCCGCGCACCGGTTGAACAGGATCACCGGCAATCTGCGCTTCAAACGTTTGCTGATTCAACACGGGCAGTTCGGCCAGGGTGCGGATGAGACGGAACTTGACCACGCGGACGCCCTCCAGCCGCGCGGCCAGCGCGGGATCGCGGCCGAGTTTGTAGGCCAGGAGCGAGGCGCGTCCGCCGGGGATGACGACCAGACTGCGCTCGCGCGGGTACGGGCTATCCATCACCGCCCGGCCCAGGATGGCGGAGGCCTTAAGATGAAACACATATTCCGACGTCTCTCCCGCCTCCCAGACCAGCGTGCGCTCGTCGAGACGGTTTGTTCTGTAGTCCAGGCGTTCGCCGATGGACTGGAGCAGGTCCGCGATTTGGACGAGTTCCGCCTTGCGCGCGGACGGCGCGTCCTCGGCTCGCATCTTCCATTGACCTTCGGCCTGTTCCGCGTACGAGACCAGCGTCTCACCGACGAGTCCCAGCGAGGGCGTGAGCAGGCCGGGGAAGCGCGTCGACAGGTCGCGCAGGATATCCTTGAATGCACATTCAGAATGGGCGATGAGAAAATTGACAACGGCCATTTCCACGCGGTCGCTGAGCGGTTCGGCGGATTCAACCTCGCGCGAAAGTCCCCACAGGCCGGTGTCCACGCTTTCGCCGGGGCGGTAGCGGACGAGGGTCTCGTCGCCGAGCAGGGCCTCCTGTACGATTTTCGCCGTCTCGCGGATGACCTCGTCTGCGGGTTGGCGCGGGCTGATGAGCGCGTGGGACTCTGTCAGCGTGGACAAGGCCGCGGCGTGCAGAGGCAGGTAGAGGGTCGGTTCGCCGCGGGCGGTGAGATGACTCCGAAGCGCGGCGCGGACGGAGGTCACATCCGCCTGTGCGGATTCGTGATGGAGTCGCTCGCCGCGCGTCCACGCGATCTGCGCCGCGTCGTTTTGCGTCCGCATGGCGAGGCTTTGCAGGCGGAATCCGTTGAGGTCGCCCGCGGCCAGCGCGGCGGTGAGGAAGGCGGGTTCGGGTTCGGGCACGAGGGCGAGGCAGGGCGTGCCGAGTTTGAGCAATTCGAAAACGTGATGGAGCGCGGCTTGCAGGGCTTCGAGATGCCAGGCCCAATCGTAGCGGCGGCGGCGCAAAACGAGATGGAACGGCTCGGCGGCTTCGCTTCCCCACAGCCAGCCCGCCCACAACGCGCACAAAGTCCAATAGGCCTGGTTGGGACGCGGCAGCGCGGTGATGACTGCCGCGATGGGCGCTTCGTCCACGATGGTTGCCAGTTCCGCGATGCGGCCTTCAAAGAGAATGATGCCGCCGCTTTCGGGGATTTTACTCGGCCACTGGACAACGGGAACGGGATCGGCATTCGCTTCGCTCGCGGCCCATTCTGACACCGCGGCTTCCAGCGCCATCCAGATGTTGTTCTCGCGAAACTCGTTCGAGACGGTGAGTTGCTTCGGGCGCGGACGGTCGTTGTCGGCGCGCCACAGGTTGTTGGCCGCGTCGCAGGCGGACAGGAACAGCGCGCTGAGGGCGCGTCTGCGCTCCGCGGTGACGCCGGGCGCGTCGAGGCGGTTGATGAGGGTGGCCAGCGCGTAGATGGCGCGCGGCTGGTAGACGGCCAGCGCCTCCTCCGCGTATTCGCGGTCGGGGTCATCGGGCGGGGCGACGCGTTCGAGCAGGCGGGCGCGGTGCAGTCCCGCGGACTCGGCGATTTTTTGCGCGCGCTCCGCGTCAAAGGCGGTGACGGGTTTCTCGCCCGCCTCGCCGCAGGCGGGACAGTCGTAGAGGCGCGCGAAGGGCGCCTCCTCGCCTTTTTTCCAGAGGAAGGCGCGGGCGGGAGTTTCCTGTCCGCAGTTGGCACATTTTGTCAGATAGAGGGATTGCAGGTGTGTTTCGAGTCGTTCGTCCCCTTTTTTGGAAATTGCCAGGTCGGCCAGCGCGGCTTTGAGTTCGGATTCGGTGGGCGGCGCGGCGGCCATTTCGAGCAGGAAGCGCGCGATGGGATTGTTGGCCGTGACGAGCACGCGGTACCCGGCGCGGGCGGCCTCGGCCGCGAGTCGGGGCGCGACCCCGAACGGGTCGAGCAACCAACTTCCCTTCGACGCGTGAGGCGGGAGCCAGTCGGCGGCGAGTCCGTCTTCGAGCGGAGGCAGGAAGCGGGCCAGGGGGCCGTCACGGACGGGGGAATCTCCAACGATAAAAGGGGTGTCGAGCGCGCCCATGTTGGAAGTATAACGCCCCCCAATAAAAATGCAAGGGGCTTGTATTGAAAAAATTACGCCGTGCGGTAGTAGCCCACATCCACGGAATAGACGCGGCCGCGCTTGATAACCTGTTTGACGAGGTTCGTGCCGTAGCGATAGCCCACCTGGCGATAATCCGTCACCGAGAGGATCAGCAGGTCGGCTTGCTTGCCCACTTCGATGGAGCCGACCGTATCCGCGCGGCGGATGGCGTGGGCGGAGTTGATGGTGGAGGCGGCAATGGCCTGCGCGGGAGTCAGTTTCAAGTAGCGGCAGGCCAGCGCTATCGCGAACTGCATGGACTCGTTCCAGGTGGTGCCGGGGTTGCAGTCGGTGGCGAGGGCGAAGATGGCGTCCGCTTCGATGAGTTTGCGCGCGGGTGTGTAATCGCATTCGGCCAGGCCGAAGGGCGTGCAGGGAAGTGAGACGGCCACCGTCTCGGATTTGCCCAGCGCGGCGATGTCCGCCTCGGAGGTTTTTACCAAATGGTCGGCGGAGGCCGCGCCCAATTCCACCGCCAGCGACGCGCCGCCGAGGTTGTCGAACTCGTCCGCGTGGATCTTGAGCGGGAATCCCAGAGTCCCGCGCGCGGGTCAGGACTTGACGCGACTGTTCGAGGTCGAAGGCCTTGTTCTCGCAGAAAATATCCACAAAAGGCAGGGAATGGTGCGGAGCGTGAGTCCCCCACCAATCCCTGAGCATGGGGAGCATGGTGGCGACGATCTCGTCCACATAGCCCTGCGGGTTGTCTTTATATTCGGGGGCAATGGCGTGCGCGCCGAGGAAGGTGATGGCGAGGTCGAGCGGGCCTTCGTTGTCGAGCGCGAGCAGGGCTTTGAGCAGGCGCAATTCGGTGGCGGTTTGCAGGCCGTAACCCGTCTTGGCCTCGGCGGTGGTTGTGCCATGTGCGAACATGCGCAGCAGGCGCGGACGCGTCTGCGCGATGAGCGTCTCGATGCTGGCCATGCGCGTGGCGCGGACGGTGGAGAGGATGCCCCCGCCCGCGGCGAGGATGTCGAGATAGGCCATGCCGCCCATCTTCATCTCGAATTCGTCCGCGCGGTCACCTGCCCAGATGACGTGCGTGTGCGGGTCCACGAAGCCAGGCATGACAACGCAATGCCCCGCGTCGAGCGTGGGTTCATCGGGATAGGCGGCGCGCAGATCGTCGGTGGTGCCAACCGCGACGATTTTCTCGTCACGCACGACGACCGCGCCGTTTTCGAGGATGCCGAGCGTGCCGAGGGCGTGTCCGCGTTGCGGGCCGCCCGCGAGGGTCAGGAGTTGGGAAGCAGAGTGGATGAGCATGGGTAGTTACCAGTTTTCAGTGAACAGTTTTCAGTTTGCAGGGATATTGTAGCAGAAAAGAAAAAAGCCGCCCCGGCGTTAGCGTGGCGGCATCACATATAAGAAGAGCAAATTCACGCGATCCATTTTGACTGGTTCCCAATCCGGGAAATCCGAGCCGACGGTGACGAGGCGCGCACCGGCGCGCAGTTGACTCGCGAGATGCGCTTGCAGGCGGACGAGTTCGCGCGACGTGGCGTAGACGAAGACCACGTCCGCCGCGGAGACATCCGCGCGATAAAAATTTCCCCGCTTCACGGATGCCGGCCGCCAGCCTGGCGGCTGACTCCGTTTCGAAGCGCGTTCCCCCAACTGACGAGACATTGCACCGGTCCGATCTCGATGCCCGTGGCCTTCGCGCCAAACTCTTTCGCCGCGATGACGAGAGTCCGCCCGTCGCCGCAACCGAGGTCGTAGAAAGCCTCACCCGGCTTGAGGTCCGCGAGACGAAGCGCCGCGCGGATTCGGTCGGGATGAGTCGGCACGGACGGGAGTCCGTACAGCGCGGGGACCAGAATCCACAGCGCGGCGAGGGTCAGAAAAAGTCCAGCCAGAATGTAGACGGCGGTCATGCGCGTTGCGCCGCGTCCCATTTCTGCGCGAATTTCAAAATGCGCGGACGGATGTAAAAGGCGAAGGGGTCGGCAATGGAGCGGCGTTCGGCGATCAATTTCATGGCGTCGAACGGGTCGCGCCCCTGCGCGACGAGGACGGCCGCGCCCATGGCCACCCCGCGGTGACGTCCGCCCGCGCAATGGGTGTAGACCCTGGCCCCGTTGCGGATGGTGTCGAGGGCGGCTTGCCGCGCCGCGCATCAACTTGTGGATGGGGATCGGGAAGAAGGGGCTGTCAACCGTCCGCAACCAGAGCAGGCGGATGGGAGTCGGGTGCGTGTCGGGAAATGGAGGATGCTCGAAGCGCATGTTGATGACCAGTCCCACGCCCAGGTCGCGCAGACGCGGGTAATCGTCCACGGCGGGCGTGGTGCCGATGAAGAGGTCGGGGGTGATGGGGGAAAAGTCCATGCGCCGATGGTATCACAAAGTTTTGTGCCGCAAATTACACCAACAGCCTGCTCAAAATCTCAATCAGTGCCTGCGCCAATAAAATCTTGAAGATCAGCGCCACAGGATAGGTACTGGCATAGGCAATGGAAGGCAGGTCTGTTTCGGTCTGGTTGTTGGCGGAAGCCAGCGCGGGCGGATTGGTCATGGCGGCGGTCAGCGCGCCCATGGCGGAAAGCAGGTTCAGTTTGTAGATTTTTATCATCACGATCAGTCCCGCCAGCGCGGAAAGCAGGGTGATGCCTGCGCCTGCCAGCAACACGCAACGGTTCTTGCTCATCAACGATCTTCACCTTGTTGTCCATCACAACATATTCGACATCCTTCTCGAATAGTGTATAGGCCTTGAGAAGCTGGGTCATCGTGTGCACCCGTTCCGATTTGATTGCAAAGTCATGAAGGAGCTCATCCTTGGCTCTCATCTTTGCGGTCTCATCCTTCACGGTCTTTTCAATGTCGGCGATCTTGCTTCCCACGTCAGGAAGGACGAAGAAACTGGAATCTTCCACGGAGGTAGAGATCAGGTCATGCCCTTTCTCTGTCAGCTCGATGGAGTTTGCCTTTTCATCAATGACAAAAAACAACTCCTCGGTAGCCTTGGGCATCTCCTTTGAGTTATTCTGCATGTATAAGTTCTCTGTTTTCTGAAGAAGTGTTCTTACGCCTTCCTCGCTGAGATATTTTATCAGTGCGTTGTTCTTCGGCAGGCCTTTGTAAGCCCTCAGAAGCATCAGACCGGCGTCATCGTTCCTGCCCTCATTGATTGCTTTCTTTGCATCGGCAAGCAGCTGTGTCACCAGCTTTCTCTGGGCGCTGACGAGCACCTCCACTTTATGTTTGTACTCATCGAACTGAAGAGTATCGCTCTTGGCTGTGGGGCCGGAAATGATGAGCGGGGTCCTTGCATCATCAATCAATACTGAGTCAACCTCATCAACAATAGCGTAATGGTGCTTTCTCTGGACAAGGTCCTCGGGGTTAATTGCCATATTATCACGCAGGTAGTCGAAGCCAAACTCATTGTTCGTTCCGAAGGTGATGTCGGAGTTATACGCTTTGCGGCGAGCCGGTGAATTAGGCTCATGTTTATCAATACAATCCACTGACAGTCCGTGAAACTCATACAGGGGGCCCATCCATTCAGAGTCACGTTTCGACAGGTAGTCGTTGACGGTTACTATATGTACGCCGCGGCCCGCAAGCGCATTAAGGAATACCGGCAAGGTGGCAACAAGTGTCTTACCCTCTCCGGTGGCCATCTCTGATATATTGCCCTTATGAAGTGCCACACCACCGATGAGCTGTACATCGTAGTGCACCATGTCCCAGAGGATTTCGTTACCACCGGCCATCCAGCTGTTCTTCCAGTAAGCCTTGTCACCTTCGATGGTTATTGACGGACGGATGGCCGCGAGATCGCGGTCCCATTGCCTTGCCGTCATCTCGAGAACTTCGTTTTCCTTGAAGCGCTTCGCTGTTTCCTTCATAACGGCAAAAGCCACCGGCAGCACCTCGTCAAGTTTTTTTTCAAGCTTGTCAAGGATCTGTTTGTCAGTCTTATCTATCTGATTGTATATTTCCTCCTTGCGGTTGACATCCTCTTCCTTTTCGGCTGTGACTCTCAGATCACGGATCTCCTGCTCTTCAGCTGCAATTGATTCTTTTATTTCCTTTTTAAGGGCAGCTGTCCGGTCACGCAGGGCATCGTTTGAAAGGGAGTTAACGAGTGCAGATTCACTCTTTATTTTTCCAACGAAAGGGTTTATCTCCTTTAAGTCGCGCGCCTCTTTGTCGCCCAGGAATACAGTAAGTACTTTGCTTACAAAGCTCATTTAACGATATTTTATAAAAATATGCCGCAAAAGTAATCAATTTTCCGGCTCAACGGATGTGTAAAAGGCTGTCCTGATAGTTCAGAACAGCCTTCACTATTGTAAGGGACTTCTATGCTCCCGCCTGGGCAGCAGGTTCGGAAGCTGCTCTCAGGGCCATTATGTCCCTGTCAAGGAAATAGAGGCCTGATTCGCCGGCAAGTTCAACCTTGTCAAGAATAATCTTGGCGCTGCTCTCCTCCTGTATCTGTTCATTCACAAACCACTGTATCCAGTTAGCGGTCGCAAAATCCTTTTCATCGCTTGCGACTGTAAGAACCTCATTGATGCTGGCTGAAATGAACTGTTCGTGTTTTAGCACGTCTTTAAACATGTCATGAACACTTTTAAATTTCACAGGCGGCTGTTTGAAAGCCGGCAAAAGAGCTGTTCCGCCACGTTCATTGACGTATTTAATGAATTTAAGCATGTGAAGCCGTTCTTCATCAGCCTGTACATAGAGCCATGATGCCACTCCTGCGAGGCCTTTGTTCTCTGCCCATGAAGCCATTGCAAGGTAAAGGTTTGATGAGTATCCTTCTCTTTCAATCTGCCTGTTGCAGAATTCTTCTACTTTCTTTGTTAACATATTCTTTATTTTAAATGGTTCTTTTAAAAATGACAACAAGGAATTCACCTTAATGTTTATCCAGCATCTCTTTCACCTTCTGCACCAGTTCTGAAGGAAGGAACGGTTTTGAAAACACAAGGTCTGCCCCCAGCTTGCTGGCCATGAGAAGATAGCTTCCCGGGCCTGCCTTCCCTCCCCCGCTGATAGCAATCATCTTTGTCGAAGGCTTGATCTCCTTGATCTTCATTATTACCATCAGCCCGTCTTCTTCAGGCATCAGGAGGTCAGTAATCACCAGATCAACAACCGAAGGTCGGAATTTTGCAATTGCTTCCCTTCCGTCACAGGCCGTAATGACGACATATTTTCTCTTTTCCAGGGCTTCCCTCAGCATCCCGCGCAGTGCAGGATCATCCTCGACTACCATTACCCCGGCCATAAATCTGTTTTGCTTTGTCTGTTTAATTGAGGTGTAAAGATAAGGAATTTAGGGCTGTGAGACAAATTTACCCGTTTCAGCAGGAATGAGAACTTCAACCACCGTTCCTTCCCTGACCGCTGATGAAACGTTAATGTCGCCTTCAAGATCTGATATGATGTCGTGCACAAGTGAAAGGCCCAGCCCGGTGCCGTTACCACTCCTGCGTGCAGTAAAAAACGGATCAAACATTTTATCCGCCGTCTTTTCATCCATCCCCTCTCCCGTGTCGGTAAAGCGTATGAGAGCATATTTGCCCGGGGTAAGTTGTTTATGGTCATCAACAATTACAACCTCAAGGGTTATTGTCAGCCTTCCGCCTGATGACTCCATTGCCTGCAGCGCATTAAGAGCCAGGTTGGTGAAAACCCTGAAAAGCTGCAGCGGATCAGCTGAGATCATTATATCCGGAGATATTATGTTCTCCTCCACAGTCTGTCCCTGCAGGTATTGATGGCCTGATAAGACTGACAGTTTCTTTGATTATTTCACTTACGCGAACTGTTTTTCTGTCATTCCCTGCCGGGAGGCTAAGGTTCATCAGCCGCCCGGTAAGCATTCTGGCCCTGTCTGCAGCGAGTATAATATTACGTATGTTCTGACCTGCCTCAGAGGTCTCTTCAATAGTCTCCAGCGCCAGTTCGCTGTAGCCGTAGATTGTTGTAAGAATCGTATTAAGATCGTGGGCTATCCCTCCTGCCAGCCTTCCATACTGCCTGATGCAGTTCCTGAGCTCCGTCTTGCCGGCAGCCTGGTAATCAATCTGACGTGTTTGTTTTTTCGTACGCGCCATGTGACAACTGATAATTACTCAAAATCAAGATTGAATGTTTTTTTCAGATCCTTGAGCGCCGGGTTTTTGGATGCCAGGTGATTGAACTTCTGTTCGTCGGAGTAGAGTATTTCTCCTCTTTCGGTTGCTTCCACCGTTGTCTGCAGATTCAGGATGTTGTTCTGAAGGGTCTGGCGCAGGTAATGTTCGAGCCTTGCCCTGAAGTTATGGTCAAATAATTCCTTGAGAGCTGAATTATCAAGTTTCAGGATAACTGTCTTATCAGGAAGCAGGTCAGGTGTCACTGAGGTGAGTGTTACGGAGATGCGAGGGCTCTCTTCCTTCACCTGCAGAGCAAACTCACGCCAGGCGTCAGCAAGATCGTCAGCGCTGAACTCCTTTTGCTGCTGCATGCCGACAGTCTCGGCGGCAGGCTCACTGACAACACTCCCCTTGATTTTTGTTTCAGAGATCAGGTTTTTAATAGATACCTTCTTAACTGTATCAGCGGCCGGTGCTCCTTTTGGCTGCTGCACGGAAGGTTTTGCCTGAGTGACGACGGAGGCAGTTTTCTGACCGGCTGGTGAAGATGCTATAGTTATGTCGGGCTCGTCGGTGCGGGGTTGCTGCTCAGCTTTTTTTTTTGTGTCTTCACCGGCATTGGCGTCGGCCAGGTGGCACATACGAAGCAGGGCAAGCTCAACATGAAGCCGCTGATTCTTGCTGCTCTTGAAGGTAAGCATGCACTGTGAACCGATATCAAGAGCTTCATAGAGAAACGATAGCGGCGCTCTTACAGCCTGTTCCCTGTAGCGTTGCCTGATGGACGGCGATGTCTCCAGAAGCTTCACAGTAGCTTCGTCGCGGCTGACGAGCAGATCACGCATATGACTGTTCAGTCCTGCCATGAAGTTATAGCCGTCAAAACCCTTGTTCAGTATCTCGTTGAAGCTAAGCAGCACAGATGTGACGTTGCCATCGATGGCAGCGCCGGTGATCCTGAAATAATATTCATAGTCAAGAACATTGAGGTTGGAGATCACATCACTGTATGTGATGGTCTTGCCGCTGAAGCTCACAATCTGGTCAAATATTGAAAGTGCGTCACGCATGGCGCCGTCAGCTTTTGTGGCGATGACATGCAACGCCTCATGTTCGGCCTTCACGCTCTCATTGCCGGCCACCCAGCTGAGGCGGTTCACGATGTCATCCACATTAATGCGGTTGAAGTCAAAGATCTGGCAACGTGAAAGGATCGTCGGGATAATCTTGTGCTTCTCGGTAGTGGCAAGAATAAAGATTGCATGTGACGGCGGTTCCTCAAGTGTTTTCAGGAAGGCATTGAAAGCAGAGGCCGAGAGCATGTGAACCTCATCTATTATATAAACACTGAACTTCCCTATCTGCGGCGGGATCCGTCACCTGGTCAGTGAGATTGCGTATGTCATCAACGCTGTTGTTTGATGCACCGTCAAGCTCATGAATGTTGAATGATGCCTGTGAATTGAATGAGAGGCATGATTCACAATGATCACACGGTTCACTGTCTTTCCCGGGAGCAGAACAGTTTATTGTCTTTGCAAAAATCCTGGCACATGTAGTCTTGCCTACTCCACGGGGACCACAGAAGAGGTAGGCCTGCGACAGGTGATTATTCTTGATTGCATTTTTCAGGGTTGTCGTGATGGTATCCTGTCCGACAACCATGTCAAAGGTGGCAGGTCTGTACTTACGGGCAGAAACAATAAAATTATCCATATCTGATATCAGCGCATTCTTAGGTTATACCATCCACAAATATAGTCAAATAGTTCCGCGAATATTTTTTTTTAAGATTTATTGTCTTACTTTTGCAACCCGAATTATAAACACAAATACAAATTAAAAGAGATGTTAAATCAGTACGAAACCGTTTTCATTGCAACTCCCGTTTTGTCTGAAAATCAGATGAAGGAAGCGGTCCAGAAATTCAAGAAGATCATCACTGACAACGAAGGTGATATCGTTCATGAAGAGAACTGGGGCCTGAAGAAACTCGCTTATCCCATTCAGAAAAAATCAACCGGGTTCTATTACCTTGTTGAATTTAAAGGGCCGGGTGAGTTAATAGATAAATTAGAAGTGCAGTACAGAAGGGATGAGAGAATCATCCGCTTCCTGACCTTCCGAATGGACAAGTACTCTGTTGAGTATGCTGAGAAGAAGAGAAAAATGAGAGCAACCGAGAAAGTCAAGGAGGAATAAACATGGCACAGAATAATTCAGAGATAAGATACCTTACACCTCCGACAGTAGAGATCAAGAAGAAGAAATACTGCAGGTTTAAGAAGAACAAGATCAAGTACATTGACTATAAGGATCCCGAATTCCTTAAGAAGTTCCTGAACGAGCAGGGCAAGATACTGCCACGACGCATTACGGGCACCTCGCTGAAGTATCAGAGGAGGGTCGCCAAGGCTATCAAGCGTGCGCGCCACCTTGCCATGCTGCCTTATGTAGCTGATCTTTTAAAGTAAAGGAGGAAGAGATATGAAAATTATTCTCAAGCAGGATCATGAAAAACTCGGTCAGAAGAACGATATTGTTACTGTCAAGACCGGGTACGCAAGGAATTTCCTTATCCCGAAAGGGTTTGCCGTTCAGGCTACAGGCTCTGCCGTCAAGGTGCATAATGAGAATCTGAAGCAGAGGGCTCACAAGGAAGAGAAGATAAGGACTGAAGCTGAAAAGATTGCTGAGAAACTCGGCACCGTCAAGCTCATCATTGGCGCCAAGGTAAGTTCAGCAGGCAAGATCTTCGGATCGGTCAATACCATCCAGATAGCGGAGGCGCTGAAGGAAAAAGGGTTTGATATCGAACGTAAGAATATCCTCCTCGGTGAAGAAACAATTAAGGAGGTCGGTAACTACAAAGCTGTCGTCAAGCTCCACAGAGACGTTAAGGTTGATGTTGACTTTGAGGTAAAGGCTGAATAATTCTAAACGAGAAATTCGTTAATTACCATGTAGCGACGCCCAAATTGGGCGTCGTTACTTATTTTACCGCAATCGTTTCAATTTCGATCAGCGCTCCGAGAGGGAGTCCCTTCACTGCGTAGGCAGCCCTGGCAGGCTGATCCGAAGTATAGAACATGGCGTAGACTTCATTCATGGCTTTGAAATCTGACATATCGGCCAGCAGACAAGTTGATTTAACTACATCATTGACTGAATAACCCGCAGCCAGAAGAATGGCCTTAATGTTCTTCAACACCTGTGTTGTCTGTTCTGTGATGCCTCCCTCAACCAGCTTTGAAGTGACAGGATCAATTGCCACCTGTCCTGATATGTAGAGCGTTCCGTTGATCTCCACGGCCTGACTGTAGGGGCCGATGGCGCCTGGTGCAGCTGTAGTGCTGATAATTTTTTTCATACCTGATAATCTTGTTTCATTATAAATTTTCATGATAGTCTTTCTTGCGCTCGTACTTAAGATCATTGAGCATGCCGGCTTTTGCCCTGATGAGGAAGTTCCAGCTCTTCATGTAACCAATCGGTATCCATGAGAAGTTCATCTCCCAGCAATGGAGGTCACGTGAGATACCAACCCTGCTCATGGTGATCTCGTGCTGCTTGAAGTCGTACCCAGTGCTGTAGTTAATTGCCATCTTCGGTGTCAGCCTCAGGTCACCGGAGAGGGTCATCGTCTGTGAAATATTTGACTTGAACGCCGGCTTGCTGTAGTTGAAGTTATAGGCCATCCTGAGTGACCAGGGCACATCAAACCTCACGTAACCGTATTCATCATAATTTCTGTTATCAAGAGGCAGATTGCCTCCGCTGCGGGCACCCTCCTGCCTCTGCCCGTCAGGCGCCTGTCCTGCCCCGGACGATGTCTGCTGGCGGTCATTTGTCTTTCCCTTAAAAAGACGGGCCACGTCGAGGTCAACGCTCGTATTGAAGCTGGTCAAACGGAACAGACCCATGCCCTGGCTGAGGGCGAGCTCCGACACCATGGTTCCACCCGGACTGAGGCCGTATATTGACAAACTGCTGCTTGCCATCACGTTTATATTTTCTGCAAGCGTTGTCCGGAATTGCGCCGAGACAGGTGCCCAGTTCAGGGAATCTGCAAAAATGTTATAGGAGGTGTTGAATGACAGATTATCTATCAGCTTGACTTTCTTCGGCTTGCCTGTGGTGTCATTTTTGGCAAACACCTTGGCCTCGACAATATTTACCAGGCCGAAGGTTAATGATCCCGATCGTCTGCCTCCAGTGGGAGTGCCATAAATGGAACCCTCATAAATCGAATACTCCTTCTCGTTCCCCAGAGTATCATACTGAACCGTTTTAATCATGTCACTCACAAGCCAGTTAAGCTCTGGTGCGTAAGAAAATCCCAGGGCAGGTTTTATGAGATGCCTGATCGTTTCAATCTTTGACCCCTTCTTTGTGAACGTAAACCGGCCGTCAAGCTGCGTGTTGTATGATGCTCCAATTGATGGCACCAGCGACTGGCCGTAAGTCAGGCCCCTGATAGTGTCATTGATCACTGACGGCACAATCTTATTCAATGATTCATTATAATATGTCGGATCCCATCTCTTTTCTATCTGTTGTGTGTACAGCACCCCGGTGTACCTCATCTGGGGAGAGATGGAGAAATTCTTGAACGGTCTGATCTGGAAGCTCAAAGGTACTTCATGCTTGAACCCGTTCTTCATGTTGTTCCATGTCTGGCTGGTAAATAAAAGGCTGTCATAAGCGTCAATCTTGTTGTCAAGCGAGGCGGTATACTGCGATTGAATGTCATGATACCACCGCTTTTTGACGACAGGCTTCCTGGGCTTGAAAGGATATATTCGCGACACTGTGAAGCTCGCTTTTGGCAGGTTCAGCTGCAGTGTCTTGTTCTGCACGTTCTGGCTCTGGTTAAGGCTGGTGGAGAAGGATATAGGCGTTCCGGCCCAGTTTTTTGAATAGCTTATGCTTGACTGCCTGGTGGTGGTGACATGGTCAGCCACCTCGTAGCTGTTTTCTCTATCATACCCGCTCGAGCTCATGTTGACGCTTGCAGAGAAGCGTGATCCGGGACTTGATTTGGGATCCTGTGAGTGGGACCAAGTCAGCCGGTAGTTGGTTGTCGAGCCATAATCGGGTAAGCCCTTGTAGCTGGTAATATTGTTGGCATAACTGAATCCAAATGAGCCCGAGAAACGGTATCTCAGCTTGTATGTTGTCGCTGCATCTGCCAGCCAGGTACCGTTGGTGTAGGCAGTTCCGGTGAGCTTCATGTCAAAATAATCGGTAAGGGCAAAATAGTAACCCCCATTGGAAAGAAAATAGCCTCTCCGTGCCTCCTGTCCGTACCTCGGCACTATGAGGCCTGAAGCTCTCTTCTGCTGCACCGGGAAATATCCGAAAGGCACTATGAGCGGCAGGGGTACGTCAGCTACCACCATATAGGCAGGGCCGGAGACCATTTTTTCCTTCGGATAGACCTTCGCCTTATTTAAGGCAAGGTAAAAGTGAGGGTCTTCCAGATCGCACGTAGTGAACTTGCTCTTGTTTACATGCAATGTTCCGTCTTCCTGCCTTTTTGTTTTCTGGCTCTGAAGGTAGCCTCCCTCCTGCTGTGTGGTAATATTCTGAATCACACCTTTCTTCGACTTGAAATTATATGTGATTTCTTTCGATTCAAATTCCTCCCCACCGTCTTTGTAAACAGGCTTTCCGGCCATCTTTCCGGTGGAATCGATTCTTCCCGTTGCATAGACGGAGCCTGTCTCCATATCGAGGACTATAGAGTCAGCCTTGAGCTCAATGGTACCGTATGTGACTTTTGCATTCTGTATCAGGCTTACTTTTTTTGTCTTCAGGTCTGTCTTCATATAACCGTCAGCAGTGTATACGATCGGCAGATCCACAGCATCAGGCGATATTACCAGGGCACTGTCTGCGGTAAGGGTGTCCTGTGGAAAGATGACCTCCCTGTTAAAGAGTGTATCGTATACCGTCAGGGTTTCTGTTTGGGGAAGAGAGTCAGGGCTTAAAAGTAAATCAGGACTGACAGGTTCCTGACCCGACAGCACGGCCGAAAAAAGGAGCGGCATGAAAATTGTCACAAATGTTCTTTGTGGTTTAAAATGCAAGTTAAATGCTATTTTTGCGTAATATTTGTGCACATACAACATGCCATCGGCAAAACTAATTAAAATTCGCAAAGCACTAATGTGGCAGAGGTCCAAATTAAAAGGGGCAAGAGTTATTGTGACCTTTGCATGCCTCATGGCCGCAATTACCATGCCACATGAGGCATTGTCACAGGCGGCACCACTGCTTGATGAATGGGTTGTTGTCATTGATGCAGGGCACGGCGGCAAGGATCCGGGAACGGTGGGCTTAAAGGCGAAGGAAAAGAATATAAACCTGGCAGTTGCGCTCAAAACAGGACAGTATATCAAAAATAACCTTAAAGATGTTAAGGTGATTTACAGCCGTGAGGATGACACTTTCATTGGTCTCGCCGAAAGGGCTGAGGTGGCCAACCGAAACAAAGCGGACATTTTCATTTCAATTCACTCCAATGCAATGAATGACAAACGATTCACTGGCGCTGAGACATGGGTCCTTGGTCAAAGCAAGGATGAAGCTAATCTTCAGGTGGCCATGAAGGAGAACTCTGTCATAACTTTCGAGAAGGATTATCAGGCCAAATATGAGGGTTACGACCCTAATTCAGTTGAGTCATTCATCATCTTTTCCCTGATGCAGAATACTTATCTCAAGCAGAGTACGGAATTTGCTTCCATGATCCAGGATCAGTTCAGGGACCGGGTCGGCAGAAAAGACCGCGGGGTCAAACAGGCTGGCTTCGTTGTATTATGGAGAACAACCATGCCTTCCGTCCTTGTCGAGCTTGGGTTTCTCTCCAACGCCGAAGAGGAAAAATTCCTCATTTCGGAATCAGGGCAGGATTATCTTGCCTCGGCTATCTACAGGGCATTCAGAGATTATAAACATACAATTGATAACCGGTCAGGATTAAATGCCAACGGCACGGTTCAAGATGTACCTGCAACAGCTGCTAAGGAAGACAGTACGGGCAGCATAGAACCCGGGGTTAAAAAGGAGGAGGCCGCAACAGCACCGGCACCGGTACCGCCGCTGACAGAGATCAGGACTGAAGTGGTGACAGATGATATAATATTTATGGTTCAGATATCAGCAATGCCCATAAACAAGCCGATGAACCAGAACCAGTTCACCGGCATTGAAAAAATTACAAAAATTGAAGAAGGTGACCGTGTGAAGTACGGAGCAGGCAGTTTCAGCATTTATGAAGATGCCGTCAAATACAGAAGAACACTTACCCTCGGGTACCCTGACGCTTTTGTGATTGCAGTAAGGAACGGAAAGATAATTCCTCTTAATGAAGCGATAGAAGCAAAAAAAACAAAGCAACCGTAAAATGAACAAAATATCACACGAAATCAAAATAGGGGCTGTGGCTCTTGTCACCATTATTGTTTTTCTCCTGCTGTTCAATTTCTTAAAGGGTTCTGCTCTTTTTACAAGTACTGATACCTATCATGTAGTGTACAGCAATATTGCAGGCCTTACAGAATCAAGCCCGGTGGAGATTAACGGCTATCAGGCCGGTGTGGTACAGGATATCAGGCTCATAAATGACGGCAGTGGTTTGCTTGCCGTTTCCATTTCTGTCGACAGGAATTTCAAAATTCCGGTCGGAACCCAGGCTGAGATCACGACAGCAAGCCTGATTGCCGGTATGAAAATAATACTGCGCATGGGCGAAAGCAGTGTGATGCATCATAACCATGACACGCTTGAGGGATATGTTGCCATAAGTATAATGGACAGACTGAGCCAGACACTTGCTCCAATTGAAGAGAATTTAACAGGCATGGTGGTTAAGCTTGATTCAGTCATTACAAGCATTAACAATCTGCTCTCCCCGCAGATGACGGCGGACATCAGTTCGGCAGTAAGCAATGTCAATGGAATAACGGCCAACCTCAGGGAAATATCAGATAAGGAAAAGGATGAGCTCATGGCATCGATAGAAGACCTTAAGGAGTTTACCGCAATGCTTTCATCCAACAGCTCAACCCTGGATGCATCGCTTAAAAACCTTGCCGCAATCACAGACACAGTGGCTTCAGCAGATCTCTCCTCCTCCCTTGCATCACTCAAGACATCGCTCCTTCATGTAAGTGAACTGGTGGATGGCATGAGCAAAGGTCAGGGTTCTGTCGGAAAACTGATGACAAATGACAGTCTCTAT
Source organism: uncultured Bacteroidales bacterium (assembly GCA_963732575.1). Taxonomy (GTDB): domain Bacteria; phylum Bacteroidota; class Bacteroidia; order Bacteroidales; family VadinHA17; genus SR-FBR-E99. The sequence continues at coordinate 96,332 of CAVTAA010000009.1, read as the reverse complement.
ACAAACCTCAACAACACTCTCTACAATCTCGACTTACTTTTACAGGATATGCAGGCAGATCCTAAAAAATATGTCCACTTCTCTCTTTTTGGCAAAAAGGACAAATAATTTGTGCAAATATTGCTAAACAGAAATGGATCATGCCATTGCAGAGGCCTGTTTTTTCCTTCCTGCCCTTACATAGATCAGCTTAAAGTTTTTTTCTGTTTTATAACGTGTTGTTATACATGACATTCCTTCTATATCTCTGATAATCAGGCAATTATTTTTTTTATTTATTTTTTATACTATAAGAACCTGATGCTCATGTCAGTATGAAATAAATGTAAATGTCAAGCAAAAAAAGTTTTTTTTTTTACCTTTTTTTTTACAAATATTGTCACGGGTTTCGGGACCAAAAAAAAGTACTGGAATTTTCGTAATTTTACTTTAAATGAACAAGTCACACGATGAGGTTTGGAATAACTGTCTGGAGATAATTCGTGACATAATCCCTTCAGCCAGTTTTAAGACATGGTTTGAGCCTATTGTTCCATTGAGGCTCGAAAAGAATATTCTTACAATCCAGGTTCCAAGTCCTTTTTTTTACGAATACCTTGAAGAGCAGTATATTGATATTCTCCGCAAGACACTGAGGCGTGAGATAGGTAACGAAGCAAAGCTTGAGTACAATATTATTATGGAAAACTCTGGCTACAGTAACGGTAAGCCTTATACAGTCAAGTATCCTTCAAGGAACAAGAGTGACCTGAACAATAAGCCGATGCAGGTTCCTTTTGAGGTTACACAGCCAGCCATCAGGAATCCCTTTATCATCCCCGGTATCAAGAAACTTCATTTTGATCCGAGACTCAATCCTGATTATTCATTTGCGAACTTCATCGAGGGTGAATGCAACAGGCTGGCCCGTTCAGCTGGCATCGCCGTCGGAAACAATCCCGGCGGAACAGCTTTTAATCCACTGATGGTTTACGGTGACTCCGGCCTCGGAAAGACGCACCTGGCACAGGCCATTGGTATCCTTGTCAAGGAGAAATACCCTGATAAGACTGTTCTTTACGTGAATGCCAATAAATTCCAAACGCAGTTTGTCGAATCAATCAGGAACAATAACAAGAATGATTTCCTCCATTTCTACCAGATGATTGATGTGCTCATCATTGATGACGTTCATGAGTTTGCAGGGAAGGAGAAGACCCAGGATACTTTTTTCCACATTTTCAATCATCTTCATCAGTCCGGAAAACAACTGATTCTTACCTGTGACAAGCCGCCGGTTGAGTTACAGGGCATGGAGCAGCGGCTGCTGTCACGCTTCAAGTGGGGTTTGCTTGCTGACCTGCAGAAGCCTGATTATGAGACGAGGCTTGCCATCCTCAGGAAAAAGGCCTATAATGACGGCATTGAGCTTCCTGACGAGATCTTTGAGTTTCTTGCCGAGAATATTTCATCAAATATCAGGGAGCTTGAGTCAGGGCTCATCTCCCTGTACGCACAGTCAACCCTCAACCGCAAGGAGGTGACCCTCGAGCTTGCACGCCAGATGGTGGACAGGCTGGTAAACACCCAGCGGAGGGAGATTACAATTGATTACATACAGAAGGTGGTGTGTGATTATTATAAGATTGCCGTTGACCAGATGCAGGGCAAGACCCGCAAGCGGGAGATAGTACAGGCAAGACAGGTGTCAATGTATTTCTCAAAGAACCTGACAAAGGCCTCGCTGGCAAGCATCGGATCATGCATCGGAGGCAAGGATCATGCTACAGTGCTGCACGCATGCAAGACCGTCAACAACCTTATCGACACAGACCGCCACTTCAGAAACCAGATCATAGAAATAGAAAAGAAACTTAAAGTATGAAAGCTGACAAAAACTTTCTCACGGAAGAGTTTTTCAGGAAATACGGGGACAGGGCAACAAACCCTGTTCTTTTTTATTCACCCGGTCGCGTTAACCTCATTGGTGAACACACTGACTACAACGGAGGGTATGTTTTTCCCTGCGCGCTCGATTTCGGCACCTCACTCGTAGCGAGAAAGACTGCCGGATCTGAGATAAAACTCTGCAGCCTGAACTTCCCGGGCGACGTAGTTGTTCCGGTCGCTGCTTCATATAAGGCCATCACCGGAAGCTGGACCAATTACCCTGTTGGTGTCATAAATGAATTTGCCCTGAAGGGCATCACTGCACCCGGTCTTGAACTGCTTTTTTACGGTGACATCCCCAACGGTGCCGGATTATCTTCATCAGCATCGATTGAGATGGTCACGGCAGTGGCAATGAATGAGCTCACCGATGCAGGCTTCCCGATGATGGAGCTTGTGAAAATGGGACAGAAAGCTGAGAATAACTTCGTCGGGATGAACTGCGGGATAATGGATCAGTTTGCTGTTGGCTTCGGGAAAAAAGATCATGCAATCAATCTCAACTGTGATACCCTTGAGTACAAATACGCCCCGGTAAACCTCGGCGACAGGCGCCTGATAATCACCAATACCAACAAACGCAGGGGACTTACTGATTCAAAATACAATGAGCGGCGGTCAGAGTGCGAGAAGGCGGTGGAAATCATCTCTGAACACCATAAAATCAAAAAACTTGGCGAGCTCACCGTTAGCGATCTCTGGATGCTTGACAAATATATCAGCGACGAGGTGATAAGAAAGCGGGCCAGGCATGTGATAACCGAGAACGGCAGAACCCTTGCTGCCATCCTGGCTCTTGATGAAAATGACATCGGCGAATTCGGCAGGCTGATGAATGAATCTCATGACTCTCTGTGCACCGACTATGAGGTTACGGGTACCGAGCTCGATACCCTCGTCTACGAGGGCAGAAAACTGCCAGGAGTGACCGGTACGCGCATGACCGGTGCCGGCTTCGGCGGATGCACTGTCTCAATAGTCGAAAGCGTGCACGCTGACAACTTTATGACCAGGCTTGCAGTGGTATACAAAGAAAAAACCGGATTGACTGCTGATTTCTACCTTCCTGGCATCGGTGATGGGGCAAGACGTATTAATTGAGGTCTGAGGTCTCCAAGTCTTGCAGTCTTGCAGTCATGCAGTCCTTGTTGTCCGATATCGGTTATCTGTTATCGGTTCTGATTTCGCTATCCCTGCAGGCCGGCACCATCGCTAGAATTGCCCACTGGGCAATTCATTAACGCTCGGCCCTGTTTGTTCAAATGTTCGTTTGTTCAAACCTTAAAGGTCCTTTACGCACCGGAACCCGACAGTTGCACTGCGGTCATAGCCCGGTGAAACCATCAGTTGTATCTGTGTCATATCGAGTTGCTGAGGTCCTCCCTGGATATACCACCAGCTCGATTCAGGCTTGAAATAACTACCGCCCCTGATAATATTGAAATAGTACGATCCATTGCAGTATACATCACCTGTCATCTGCCATACGTTGCCAACGAGGTCTGCCACGCCGTAAGGGCTCTCTCCTTTCGGGAAAGCATCGACCGGGGTCGGTCTTCCGAAGCCGTTGTTGCATTTTGTGGCGTGGAATTCGTTACCCCATGGCCACAGCCTGTTGTCGGTACCCTGTGCTGCAAGCTGCCATTCTGCTTCTGTGGGCAGCCGCTTGCCTGCCCAGGCAGCATAAGCCTTTGCATCCTCCAGACTGACATTAACTACCGGATAGCGCTCCTGTCCTGATATTGGCATTCCATTCTCCCAATGCTTCAGATAGTTAGTGGTATCCTCAGGGATATACCTGGCCTCCCTGACAAACCTGACATACTCCTCATTGGTTACAGGATATTTATCAATAAGGAAGCTTCCTGTTTCGGAAATTCTCTCTTTTCCTGCTGAAGGGATAATTATGAAGTCATCATTTGATCTGAGGGTAAATTTTATTGTCGCTGCAGGCACAAGCACCATCCCCTCAGGAATGTCTGAGGCCGGGGCAGTGCGGATAGTCTCCGAGTAAAGCCACGGCTGGCCTCCCCTGATGGTTATTACCTTTTCATCCAGAAGAAGTCCATTCTCTGTCAGTTCAATCACTATTTTCCCCTCGGGCATGTCAGCGAGGTCACCGGCAGCGAACAAAGTATCGAGAGGTGATTTAAAGTTGACCGGTTTATTTCCATATCCTGGCATCCCCTTATAAACAGAAACAGTTCCCTCCTTCACCGAATTAATATGGAGCCTGTTTCCTTTCATCTCAGCCTTGATCAGTGAAGGCAGCAGGGCGATACAGTCGACGGAACTCTCCCGCCTGGTTCCGTCATATGACTGGTTCCATCCTGAGGTGCTTACTCTGGCCATCTGCAGACCGTTGACCATGACAGGTTCAATCTCCTCATGCCTCCAGATGGAGACAAGGTGTCTGCCTTCGGTGTCTCCTGCATTGAACAGAAGGCCCTCATATCCGCGATGGTCCATATTCAGTACGGTAAAAACAGTTTTCTTACCTGCAATCCACCTGTTTACGTAGACACGGTCAGCCTCGGACTTAACAAGCGGTGTCCAATCGCTGTCAAGGAAAGCATCGCTGTTTCTGCGGAGAAGATAGGTTGTTCTGGCAAGGTACTGAAGATCGGTCTTGTACTGATCGCCCCTGCCTCCCGGCCTGTACAGGTTAAGCTCTGTTCCATAGCCGTTAAAAAGTGCCACCGATATTTCGCGGTGAAGCAGATCCTCTCCGACATCGGCGACACGGAAAATGGCAAAGTCGGGTTTGATCAGTTTGTTCAGGTTGAGTTCAGGACTGAGGAACAATGCATTGTGTACTCTCGCTGCAACTATGCCAGGCATATCTTTAACATCCGGCATTCCCTCTGAGTACATCATAATGCCCTTACGCACGGTATCGACTGTCTGTTGTAACTGTAAGGTTGATTTGTCAGTAGCATCCAGAACAACGCCATCAGCTTCGGTAGCGGTTAAAATTTCAGCCATGCCTTTCAGCTGGTCTTCTTCCCTGGTACTCTTGTCCCACTCATTGAATGCAATGAATAACCGGCCATCGTTAAGCCTCACATGCCTTCCAATGTCTCTCAGTCCTTCAAGTCCTCCGGGCAGATCGCGATAAAGATCCCACTGGTTTCTCTCATCGAGTCCCAGCCGGGGCCAGGTGGGCCATATGGCATACACATCCACATGGTCGAAGAGAGCATTGTATTCAGAAAGAAAACTGTTGAAGCCTGAGCTGCCGGAGAAGCGGTCATAATAATCGCGGTCCCATGCCATCTGGAGGATCATGAGGTAGCTGCTGCGTATCCACTTAAGGTCGTCACGACGGTATAGTTCATCATTAAAGCTTTCAAGATCATACAGGTACCGGTCTCTGAACATCAGTTTCAGTCCGTCCTGCCATGTCCCCTTGTATGTGTCTGCCCAGATATCATAGGTAACCACTGCACCGGGTGGCAGGATTGTTTCATATCTCTTTATCGTGCCGTCCTGAACCTTTCTCCGCCGAGATATAGCGCTGACGGATACTGCTGAATCGGTACTGAATGCCGAGAACCCCATCTCCCATGCATTGTCAGGAAGAATGACCCTGTACCGGGCTTTTGCCGGGAAGGAACAGGCATGCCCTTGCAAGATCGGGCTGGCCCGTGACCGGTGATGAAGACATTATTACTGTTCTCACCAAAGGGTACAACATCACTGATAACAAGAGTATCATTCCAGTTGTTGCGGAACACCAGCTCAGCGTTAAATCCGGGATGTGAGCCGCCTCGCGGGGTAAATCCAGCCTCCACCCCGCCGGGATAAATCATAATGAAACGGTTACCTGTTAACCCTGCGGGCACATCATCCGATTCAAAATAGACCCCGTCAAGTCGGAAGCTGAAAAGTGGCCTGGCCGCCGGAAGGTTTACTGTTGTGCTGTCATCAAGAATCAAACTGACCATCTTTGCACCGGTATCCTTTGTTATTCCGATATTATCAAGCGATTGTCCTGAGGCAGACAGTGCCAGCATAAGAATTATCAGGGAAATCTGAAACTTTAAACGGTGCATATCAGTTTAAATATAATATAATGTGTATCGGGGCACAATAGAGTGCAATTTAACATATTGTGACAAAAAATAAAAGTCAATAAAAAGTATGAAACCTGTTTACGGGATAATTAGTGAGAGTTTTCTGGTTGACAGGATATTTACTACTTTTAAAAACTGTTTGATTCCTATATAATGAAAAGGGTTTTTTATAGAAGCATAACTTTCATTATTCTGTTCCTTGCGGCGCTGTTGCTGATGCCTGGATGTGCATCCTCAAAGAAAAATGTTTACCAGGCCAGCAGGAGGAATTCATACATTGATACTTCTCAGTTAGGGCGAAACAAATACTTCTTCTCGAAGAAGTACCAGAAGAAACTTTACAGGTACAAGAAGAAGTAGATCAGTCTTCGCAGAACACTTCCAGACCATCCCAGGCCAGCGTTACGTTCACAGGCAACTCCCTGTTGACGTCGGCATGTTTACCCATCTGATGACCAATATGCGTGATGAAGGCTTTTCGGGGCGACACTGCTTCAATAAGATTCAGCGCCTCGCCGAGGCTGAAGTGTGAGATATGTTTCTCTTTTCTAAGGGCGTTAATGACTAAATATTTCACCCCTATTAACTTTTCCCTGGTCTCTTCCGGAATATAATTGGCGTCGGTGATATAAGCCATATCCCCTATTCTGAAGCCCATAATCGGCAGGCGGTAATGAAAGATGCGCAGAGGAATTATTATATCACCCCGGAGGTCAATATTATAAATATCGATGTTATGCAGCTCCATCTTTGGCACACCGGGATACTGGTTCTCAGAAAAAACATAAGCATATTCTTTCCTTACCGCATTCTGAACTCTTTCTTCGGCATATATATCTATTGCTGCCTGGCTTTTGTAATTGAAAGCTCTCAGGTCATCCATGCCCGCAATGTGATCCTTATGTTCGTGTGTCAGAAATATTGCATCAAGTTTTTTCACACGGGCATTCAGCATCTGTTGCCTGAAATCCGGCCCGGCATCTATTACAATTGTGTTGGCAGATGTCTCTACCAGCAGAGCAGCCCTGAGCCTTTTGTCCTTGCTGTCAGTGGATGTGCACGTTGCACATTCGCAGGCAATTACTGGCACACCCTGGGATGTTCCGGTTCCGAGAAAGGTGATTTTCACTTGCTCTTTTATCGATTTACAAAAGTAACCTGAAATCGGATAAGAACAATATAAAAGTTCACTTTGGCTCCGCCAGACTGTTTTACATATCTTTGGGGTACTTTAAAGTGCAGCAGATGAAGGGAAGTATTTATATGGTTCCTGTTACACTGGGGAACGCCGATCACAGGCTGACTATTCCTGCCGTAACGAGAGAGATAACAGCCTCACTGAGGCTTTTTGCGGTTGAGGATGTCAGAACGGCGCGGAGATACCTGAGAAGCATCGACAAGGATTTTCCTGTCGACGAGACCTCGTTTTTCTCCATCGGCAAACATTCTGAGCCGGCTGAGCTGGGCGATTTCTTTGCGAGGGTTTCAGATGGCATGAATGCCGGTGTGATGAGCGAATCGGGCATGCCGGGGCTGGCTGATCCGGGAAATATTGTTGCTGCAGAGGCTCATCGCAGGGATATTAGGATTATCCCCCTGACGGGACCGTCATCCATTATGCTGGCGTTGGTATCTTCCGGGCTGAACGGACAGTCATTTGCCTTCAGCGGCTACCTGCCTGTTGATGCTCCCGGGAGGCAGAAAGCAATCAGGGAGCTGGAGCGAAGATCAGCCGGCGGCCAGACGCAGATCTTCATGGAAACCCCCTTCCGCAATGAAAAGATGCTAAATGATATTCTTTCAGTATGCAAACCGTCAACCAGGCTGTGTATAGCAGCAGATGTCACGCTCTGGACAGAAGAAATCAGGACCGGAACGGTTGCCTCGTGGCTGGGTAACAGACCAGCGCTGGATAATAGACCTGTGGTCTTCCTGTTGCTTGCATGAGGGTGACTACACTGGTGAAACACACTCTTCCTACCCTGGCCTTTTATTTTTATTTTCTAAATTACAGGCGCTAATTATATTGTCATGATGATCAGAAAAACTATTGTATCTGCTTTGTTGATTACGATTACAGCCCTGCTGACAGCACAAAATGTCGATATGACGCTTTTCAGCAGCATCAGGCCGAGAAACGTCGGACCTGGGGGCATGAGCGGCAGGGTCACCGCCTTTGCTGTCGATCCGAGGGATGAGAACGTGTTTTATGTGGGGACGGCCTCAGGCGGTCTCTGGAAGACCGTCAACGCAGGCACAACCTTCACACCTGTCTTCGACAATGAGGCGGTGGCATCAATCGGTGCCACTTGCCATTGACCCTCTCAGGCCTGATATTGTCTGGGCCGGCACAGGCGAGGGGAATCCCCGAAACAGTGTCACTTCCGGTTACGGGATATACCGGAGCACTGACGGAGGGCTTACATGGAAGTGCATGGGACTTGAGCTTACACGATACATACACAGAATAATAATAGACCCCGTCAATACCGATATTATCTATGCCGGAGCGATTGGCAACCCGTGGGCCCCGCATACCGAGAGAGGCCTTTACCGGTCTGTCGACGGCGGCACAACATGGAAGCAGATACTATTCACGAATGAGACATCGGGAGTGGCAGACATGGTGATGGACCCGGGTAATCCGGGCAAGATATTTGTCGCCATGTGGTCTCATCAGCGTAAACCGTGGTTCTTCAGCTCATCATCAGAGGGATCGGGTCTGTGGCTGACACGTGACGGAGGCGACACGTTCACCGAGATCACCTCCGGCCTGCCATCGGAGAAGGGTCGCATTGGTCTTGCCATTGCCGCCTCCAATCCGGAATATGTCTATGCATATGTCGAATCAAAGCCATCAGCCATTTACAGGTCTACTGACGGAGGCATCCGTTGGGAGAAAAGAGGCGAGGAAAACATTGGTAACAGGCCTTTCTATTATGCTGAGATCTATGTGGACCCCATGAATGAAAACAGGGTTTACACTCTTTATTCAGGTGTCAATGTCAGTGAAGACGGCGGGCTGACATTTGGTGAAAGCATTACAGAATCGATCCATCCTGATCATCATGCCTGGTTCATCGACCCGGCAAACCCTGACCGTATATTCGACGGTAACGACGGAGGGATGGCCATCAGCTATGACAGGGGTGAGACATGGCGCCATATAGAAAACCTGCCGCTGGGTCAGTTTTATCATGTTAATGTTGATAATGAGATACCATACAATATTTACGGCGGGCTGCAGGATAACGGTTCATGGCGCGGCCCGGCCTATGCATGGTACTATGGACCCATCATCAATGAGATGTATGATTTTCTTGCCGGCGGTGATGGTTTTGACGCCATGCCGGTACCCGGTGACACCAGGTATTGCTATGCCCAGTCACAACAGGGCTCATTAAGGAGGTTCGATGTACTGACAGGATGGTCAAAAAACATCAGGCCGGCAGCTGAAGGAACTGAGAAACTGAGGTTTAACTGGAACTCCGCACTGGCACAGGATCCTTTTGATAACAGCACCATCTATTTCGGGAGTCAGTATATTCATAAGAGCGGCGACAGGGGTGACTCATGGACGAAGATATCACCCGATCTCACCACCAACGATCCTGAAAAGCAAAAGCAGGATCAGAGCGGGGGCATAACCCGGGAAGCCACCGGAGCGGAGAACCACTGCACAGTAATCACAATTGCTCCGAGCACTCTTAACCGCGATATCATCTGGGCAGGCACCGATGACGGTATGATTCAGCTTACGGCCGACGGCGGTAAAGACATGGAAGAACACTGCACAGAATATTAAAGGGATGCCTCGTAACTCATGGGTCCCGCAGATCACAGCCTCACTGCACAATCCTGAAGAGGCATTTGCGGTTGTGAACGATTACCGCCAGGGTGACAATGCAGCTTATCTCTATCACACAAAAGACTCGGGCAGAAGCTGGAAAAGGCTCATTGATGACACAGATGTCCGGGGATATGTGCTCTGTTTCGTACAGGACCGCCTGGAGCCGCGAGCTGATGTTCGCAGGCACGGAGTACGGTCTCTATGTCTCTTTCAATGCCGGGGAAACATGGAACAAATGGACCAGCGGCTATCCGACGGTATCAACATATGACCTGGTCATCCACCCACGTGAGGACGACCTGGTAATTGGTACTTTCGGGCGTGCGCTCTGGGTGCTTGATGACATCAGCCCTCTGAGAGCCCTGGCAGGTGAAGGTAATAGGCTCCTCGAAAACAAACTCACAGCTTTCAAAGTTCCTGATGCTTACCTGGCATCGATGAAGAACATCCCCGGATATTACTTCTTCGGTGATGCCATGTTCCGGGGTGAAAACCGTCAGCCCGGCGCTATGATCTCCTTTTATACTTCCGGCGATACCGGTAAAGTCGCAGTTGAGGTAAAAGACACCACAGGAAAGATAATAAAGTCGTGGGACGTCGATGCGGTGAAAGGATTTAACCGGTTTACATGGGCCTTTGACCGTAATCCTTTTCCTCAGGCTATGCAGATCACCGGGCCGGCAAGGGAGCAGAGAGGAAGATATTACAGGAATTTCGGAGGTGTTTCCCTGCCCGGCGTTTATGATGTCATCCTGAAAAGAGGAGAGTTCACTGCCAAAACCGGCGTGACTGTCAGACCAGACCCGAGAATAACGGGGCTCGACTTTGAAGCGATGGGAAAAAACATAGCCGCCGCTGAGGCGTTTGGGGTGCGCATCGATTCCCTTAATGAAAAGCTGAAGAATGTGAAAGAAATCAGGGAAAGCATTGCGAAGAGTGATGCTATGATTGCAAAATCGGTATTATTCGCAGAAGCAGTGTCAGGGACGTATACCACTGTTAAAGAAAAGCTTGCAGAAGTGGAGGAGGTCCTTAGCCGTCGCCCTGACGGATTGATATCTCAGATCAACGGTTACCGGGTGTTGTTAATGGCTACAGGTCAGTTGTCGCAGCAGGAAAAGAAGAGTATGGCTGAAGCGGAGGCTGCACTGACGGAAGCAAACTCACGTATCGATGAGTTTGTAAACGGTCCGTGGGCCGCATATACGGAGGCATTAAAAAAGGTGACCTTAACGGGTGAAATAGTGATTGAGTGAAAAAGGAAATGCGACGGTTGCCGTCGCATTTATCTTATTTCCCTGCCCTGATCAGCTCCACCACTTCAATCTCAAAAAGCAGTGGAGTGTATCCGGGGATTACAGTTATATACTGTCCGTACTGATTATAATAACCATATCCCGAGGTACCGTAAGCAATGGATGAAGGCATGAGCAACCGCGCTTTAGTGTTCAGTTTCATATAAGGCAGGCCGATTGACCATCCTTCAATAAGAAAGTACGATCCTACCCTGAACCTGAAAGGCGTGTCATCATCAGTATTTGAATCAAACTCTTTCCCGGTCAGGAAATAACCTGTGTAATAAACCCCGACTGAATCACCTGTCTGTAGCTTTTCACCTGTACCCGGATTAATCTCCATATAATACATGCCGTGCGAATCAGGCGAGACAGTGATATTATTATCGTCAACATAGTTAGCTATGAGACTCTTTTCCTCCTCCTCGTACTTCTTTGCCGGATCACATGAAACAATTATAACTGCCATTGCCAGAAGCAATGCTGTACTTATTCTCTTTCTCATTGTAAATTAAATCATTTCCCGTTTTGCATCAAAAATCATTCCAAACTATATTACTTCCCTTATTCTTATCCGGTAGATCAGGATGGATCTTCCCGGTATTTTCTGTCCGTCGCCTGTCAGTCCGTGTGCCAGGTAAGGAGGTATGATAAAGATATATTCACTCCCCGGCTTCATCAGCTGAAGTCCTTCAGTGACTCCCCTTTCCACGCTGGCATAGCCCACTCTGAGCGTATTGGAACCACTGTAGCAGGGATTCCCGTCAATCAGTTTGCATTCAAAATAGTATGAGACATCATCGCCTGTCTTTATTGCTTCTCCCCCGCCCTTTTCGACAATGCTGTACCACAGTGCCCGTTCCGGTCTCGCTGAAGCTAAGGTCGCTTTTGCTGATATAATCGGTAATCACCTCACGGTCACTTGTGATTAGTGATCTGTTAAGTTCTATGAGATCTGTCTCCGGTGACGGTTTCACGGAGCTCCTGCTGTCGGGTTTATTCAGGCAGCCCGTCATGAATATAAGGATTAATATGTGGATTGTTGTCCTCATTTTGCCATCTCAGCGGCAGCGTCATCCAGTTCTTTCCTGTATGATGGCAGGGTGTCTTCGAAGTGCTGCACAACATCATGTATTGTGCCCTTCATCTCACCGCCGGCTGCATTGCGATGGCCTCCACCGTTAAAACACTGGCGTGACAGAACATTTGCATTGAAGCTCCCCTTTGATCTGAGAGACATCTTGACAAAGCCGGTCCGTTCGATAAAGAGCACTGACAGTACGATCCCTTTCATGGTAAGGAGCACGTTGGCAAATCCTTCTGTGTCGCCCTTCACGTGATTAAACCTCTCCAGGTCTTCCTTTGTCAGCCATATATATGCCGTATGCAGATCAGGATGAACCACCATTCGTGAATGCAGTGCAAAGCCTTTAAGCCTTATACGGTCAGGTGAGAAATTACTGAATATATGATTATGGATCTTCTCCTTGTCAACTCCCTTATCAAGGAGGTGACCTACGGTACGCATGGTGTCGCCGGTATAATACCCGTGCTCAAAATTACCGGTGTCAGTAATTATGCCGACATATACCGCAGTAATGAAATCACTGTCGTCAAATTCATTCCCTTCCATTTCATTGACCACAAAATATATAAGCTCAGAGGTTGAGCTTCTGCTTACGTCAGTGATCTTTAGATCGGTGAAGTTTCCCGGATCAGGGTGATGGTCAATCATCACCTTTTTTGCCTTTGAGGCGAGAACAAGCTGTTCAGCCTTGCCCATCCGTGAGGTCGAGTTAAAATCAACCATTATAATAAGGTCAGCTTCCTTGATCAGCTTTGTGCCGGCTTCAATGTTGTGATGGAAATCCACCACCTTGTCAACATCATTCATCCACAGGAGGAATTTCTGAAGGGCATTGGGCGAGACCATTGCCGGGTTCTTCCCCTGTGATATGATCCATCGTCTCATTGCCAGCAGTGCACCTATGGCATCACCGTCAGGATTGATATGGCAGATCAGGAGAATATGATTTGCCTCATCAATAAGCTTTTTTAATTCTTTTGTATATTTACCGAAGTCTGGCACGTTGCATTTTTATGAAGGCGACAAAGTTAAGAAAAATAACAAGGTTATTAAAATCAAACAATTCAACGCTACTTTAACACTAATATTATGGTAAACAATTACACTTTCTCAATCATTAAGCCTGATGCCGTCAAAGCGGGCAAGACAGGCCCCATACTCTCAATGATCAACGAAGCCGGTTTTGAGATCGCCGCGATGAGGATGCTGCAGATTACCCGCCCGCAGGCAGAGGAATTCTATGCCGTGCACCGTGAACGCAGCTTCTACCCTGACCTGGTGGAGTTCATGATCTCCGGTCCGGTGGTGGTACTTGTACTCAGGCATGAGAATGCTGTTGAGCAGTTCCGTAAACTTATCGGCAACACTGATCCTGCCAAGGCTGACAAAGGCACCGTCAGGGCCATGTTTGCCACCAATGTGCAGATGAATGCCGTTCACGGATCAGACTCACCTGAAAATGCAGCCAGGGAGACAGGTTTCTTCTTCTCCTCAATCGAGGTTTTCTGAAATCACTAACTCCCGCTAAACAAAACTTCTGAACTGTTGTTCTGCTAAGAAAATTTCATGACCGCTCATCATCACTCCTGACTTTTCCGATAAAAAAACACTCGAAAAATACTCTTCAGCATATACTCTCTCCGATATGGAGATCTTTATTTTCCCGGAGCTTTTTTACCCTCTGGTAATTGCTGACATCATGTCTCCCGTTTTATGGAGATGGCGTGATGACCCGTGGTTCAAGGACATACATAAAAAGAACTTCATCAGCAAATCTAACCGTATTAAGCAGTACATAATTGATAATTATGTATTTAACCTCGACCTCGAAACATGGGGATCTGACTGAAAAGGAAAAGGAAACAGCACGGTTCAGCGATTTCTTTGACATGGAAGTGCTGAAACAATCCAATGCTCTTTTCGGTTATGAAGGCGACAAGTATTACTTCAGCATTGACATCCGCAGGCACTTCGGCCTCGACAAATATGATTCTTCTGTAATACCCTACTGGAAGACGGAGACGGTTGAGGCGATGACAGCTTTCAGGCACAAGGAGCATTTCTCAACCGGTGCAGGTGAATGTGTGAGCCTCGCAGCCATCTATGCCGCAGCAATGTTTGTTGTCGGGGAGATACCCCTGGAGAAGATCTTCATGATGGCCACACCCCTTCACTCTCAGAACTATATCAATGAAAAGGACGGATTGCTGACGAACAACAGGCGCATCCTGACCAAAAACATGTGGTTCAACGGCACATCTCTCTCGGAGAAGGCAAGAAGGGCACTCGAGAATGAAAAGGTGACAATAGTGTCGCACATTACCGGGTACATACACACTGTTTATAAAAAGGCTACAATCAATAAAAGCGATTACCTTCACTTCACTGACAAACTGAACGACTTTGTCAGTATACACCTCACCCCGGCTGTTTTTATTAATTTCCTGAGATTCAAATCAGTATATAAATGCCTCTTTCCAGTACCATCATAAGGCGGCAGGAGGCAACAATTACATTCCTCTCGAAAAGCTTTACGAATATGAGCACTCATCAAAGTGGAGTGTCAATGAGGAAACCCGCGACAAGCTTCTTGATGAGGTAGACGGTGAAGAATTCTTCCCTGACCCGGTCCCGGGTAAAGATCATCCTTAACGAGGTTGAAGACTTTCTGCGGAAGCACAAGGATTCTGATCTTCAGGAAATTGAAGCCGGCTTTGTAAATACATTCAGCACCGAGCATACCGAGTGTGTCAGCAAGATGTTCACTGACATCAGGGCGTTCACTGTCACCAGGCCGGCGCTTCCCTCCCCGACAAGGATTTCGTGAAGGAGGTTTATCCGGAAATCAGCATCACCGACAGCCGTGAAGATATAATCAGAAAAGTCAGGGCGCTGGCAGGCCAGTCAGAAATGGCATTGCTGTCATTATATGCCTACCGCGATATGGCAGTCACCGACTGGAGGCCTTTTATCAAAGCCGCGATAGAGCGTAATCCCGTATGCCATAGTCATCTTGGCGGTAAAACGCCTGATGAAATCTATGTACATTGTCGAATAACCTGAAAAACAAATCGATATATGATGACGGAAGGATGGCGCAACCTGATGAGGTATGGAACTTCGGGCGTGGTGACGGAGCTGAGAAAGCCTTCCTGATGGCAGATGCCATCATTCACAATGACCCTGCTGCCAGAGGTATCTGTCACACTTGACAATGGAAGCGCCCTCCTGGCTTACGGAGGGAAAGCTTTCAGCTTCGTGACCACCCGCGGGCACAACAGGAAGATAAGGATATGCAAAGGTGATTATTCGGTCTCCTGATCAGTGGATCATTATTTCCCTGACGACCTCTCCCCCTGCCGCGGTGTTTATCTGATTGCGCAGTGATTTACGCAGCATCATCAGCTCGTTTTTGACCACTGCGGAAGTGAGGTAAATATGAAGCACCCCGTCTTTAATATAGACTCTTTTTGTGCGGGCCGTAATCGCTTTCCCTGTGACACTCTCCCAGATTTTTATAACTGACGCCTCCCTGAGTTTAGGTTCCAGGTGATATTCCCTGATGAGATCTTCAAGGGCTTCCTTAAGGGTTATGGTCTTGTTCCTTCTCATGGCTTCACCTTACTGCCGTTTGATATCTCCTCTTCAATACCGCTGCGGCCGATGCGGTACAGCCTGAAATCCACCCCTGTGTTATCCAGAATGCGGTGAATGCGCTCCTGCTGAGTGTCAGTGATGAAGACCTGTCCGAACTCCCCTGACCCGACAAGCCTGATGATCTCCTCCACCCTGGTCTGGTCAAACTTATCAAAGATATCATCGAGCAGCAGTGCCGGTGCAAAACCGTTCATACTGCTTATCAGTCTGAATTTGGCCAGTTTCAGGGCGACGACGAACGATTTCTGCTGACCCTGACTGGCGGTAATCTTTGCAGGATGGCCGTCGATCATGAAGACCAGGTCATCACGGTGTATTCCCATGGTGGTGAACTGCATTGCATAATCCCTTCCGCGTGATGAGGCAAGCTGAGCCGGGTAATCTTCACCTCCGAGGTGGGAACGGTATTTTATGCTTACCTGTTCAGCGCTTCCCGAGATCTTCTCATAGTACGATGAAAAGAGAGGAGTAAGTCTTTCAGTAAGTGACTGCCGTGCATTGAAGATTATCTCCGCCTCAGGCACCATCTGCTCATCATAGACCTCAAGCATGCTGCCGGCGTCAGGACCGCCCTCCCTGATGACCCTGTTACGCTGCATGAGGGCTTTGTTATACCGCATATGCGCCTCAAGGTAGACCGGGTCGTACTGGCTGATGATCATATTAAGAAACCGCCGTCTCTCCTCACTTCCGCCTGTTATAAGCGTACTGTCGGCAGGTGAAAGCATCACCACCGGGTACCTGCCCACATGATCAGACATCCTGGGATATTCCTTTCCGTTGAGCTTAAAAACCTTCTGCTTCTGTTTCTGAAATGCACAGAAAAGCTCATCCTGGCTGCCATCCTTCTCGAACAGGCCTTTCAGTATGAAATAATCCTCTCCATACCTGATGCTGAGCGTATCAGAATTGTTGAAGAAACTCTTTGTAAGAGAAAGGTAATGCACCGCATCGAGAATATTTGTCTTCCCTACACCGTTATTCCCCACAAAACAATTGAACCCGGGTGAAAAATCAAGTGACACCTCTTCATAGTTCTTGAAGTTGGTGAGCTCTATCCTGGCAAGATGCATCTTCCTTATTCGGCTAACAAAGTTTCAAAGTTAGAAAAAGAAACGGCTGTAACAACCCCGCGACAGATTAAGAAGCGCGGCGGATGAGGGCAGTATTTTTTTATCCATTCATTGCAGAATCACACGAGAAATACTACTTTTGCGAAGTTATTTTTTGACCTGTAACAGAGAACTTTGATATGAGCAAGAAAAAAGAGACCGGAAAAGCGATTGAGAATGTTGAACAGACACTGACCAAAACCGAACAGTTCCTTGAACAAAATTATAAGCCGCTGCTGTACACCCTTGTAGCGCTGGTTGTCCTGGTGGGCCTCTTCTGGCTGGTGAAGATGTATTCCGGAAAGAAGAATGAGGAAGCACAAAGCCAGATGTTCATGGCCGAGAAGTATTTTTCACAGGATTTACTTAAGCTTGCCCTGAACGGCGATGGCAATAACCTGGGTTTCATTGATATAGCTGATCAGTACAAGATGACCAAATCAGGCAAGCTGGCTAACTTTTATGCCGGAGCATGCCTCATGCATCTCGGTCAGTTTGAAGAAGCAATTGATTATCTGAATAAATACACCCTGAAGGATGAGATCCTGACCCCGGAGGCTAAAGGCCTTATCGGTGATGCCAATGTTGAGCTGGGAGATAAAGAAGAAGGAGTCAACTTATTATCTCGAGGCTGCCGATATGGCAGACAACTCTTTTCATACCCCGATTTACCTGATGAAAGCCGGCATGATCTACGAGAGTGAAGGCAACTATGCCGAGGCTCTTAAGCTTTATGAAAAGATCCGGGACAAATACCTTGAAAGCAACGAGGGAAGGAGCATTGACAAGTACATTGCCAGGGTGAAACTTCAAATCGACTGACAATTGGCTACCCGGAATCTCTCAGAATATGATGCTTCAAAGGTCCCTGACGCAACGGGGATGAGATTTGGCATTGTGGTGGCCGACTGGAACCCGGATGTCACTCATGCACTGCTTGCCGGAGCTGAGGCTACCCTGAAACGTCATGGTGTCACCGGAGAGGACATTGTTGTCAGACATGTCCCCGGCACTTTTGAGATCACAATCGGAGCCCAATGGCTTGCCGAATATGATGATCTTGACGGGGTAATCTGCCTGGGCTGCGTGATACAGGGAGAGACACCCCATTTCACTTATATATGCCAGGGGGTTACCCAGGGCATCACACATCTCAATCTTGACTATAACATTCCTTTCATCTTTGGAGTGCTGACAACGGGTAACCATCTTCAGGCTCTTGAAAGAGCAGGCGGCAAACACGGTAACAAAGGCATCGAGTCTGCCGTCACCGCCATAAGAATGGCAACACTCCAGCGTCAGATGGAAAAGTGATCCGGGGCCGCTTCCTTAGTTATCTCCTGCATAACATCCTGTAAGGGCACCACGTGCACCTCTGCACGAAGGGCGTCATGACATAATCCTCACTGTCCGAAAAGATCCGGTTAACTGTAAGTGAGAGTCCTTCCGCAAATTTATTCATAACCTCATTCCATGCAGCGGGATCGGTTCCAGGACCGTCAAGGCCTTTTGCATCAGCATACGGTGTAAACCCTTCCGATGATATCTGCTGCACCCAGTAAACTGCCGGCAGCACCAGCTTACCCGGGTAGCTTTCACGGATCAGATGGCAGTAAAGCATAGCCTGCAGAAGTGCATCATTTCTTTTTTCCTTTTCCTCACTGAACAGGTCGTCAGGATTTATGGTATCCTTTTTAGGGGAGCCTGTCTTATAGTCGACCACTCTTACCGCACCACCTGTGGTATCAACCCGGTCAGCTATTCCTCCGATACGAACCATGATATTTTCCGACCCGGCAGAGACGTTGCGCGAGAAGCTATCCTCCAGGTTGAGTAGTGTAATGTCTTCTATATCAGAGTCATATCTGAGAAGATCTGTCACATACCGCTCAAGCACATCGATGATAATCACACCTTTGCCTGCCATGAGTGTGTCGGTATCCCACCTCATCTCCGCTGTTGCAGCTTCGAAATTATCGTGTTCCTTATCAGTTCATTGTCTGCAGACATAGTCTTTATCCTGGAACCGGTACTTTTTATTCCTTTCACAGGGCTCGTAAAGCTTGTGCAGCACATTGTGAAGTATGTTGCCGAACCGGCGCTGGTCAATGTCTTTCTCAAGCATCTCTTCTTCAGGCATGTCACATACATACTTGTAATAGAAGCGCATACGGCAGTTGACCCAGGTGTTTATTGCACTGGGGGAAAGATATTTTCTGCCCTTCTCCGCCGGCAGCATACCGTTCCGTCAGCACCCTGTTATGCTCTTTCTGTTTGGGAAGTCTCTCAGCAATCATCCTGCTGCGCCCGACAGTGATATGCACTGTCCGGAACTGAGGCGAGAACTGAGGGCTGAACTTCATCTGTACCAGGTAGCGACTCATCTCACCCGATACCAGTCCCTGTGCCGTGGAATTGTACAGGAACCATCCCTGTGACGGGTTTGCGGAGAAGCCTGAAGAAATGATATGAGTATATTGATTCGTGCTCATTTACAGTCGGAAGGCCGAAGGCTCTCCTGATGTTATAAGGAATAAAAGTGTTGTCATAAGATGTGCCGGGGAAGATGCCCTCGTTCAATGAAAGAAAAATGATGTTACTGAACTCGAGGGCACGGGTCTCAAGCACTCCCATGACCTGTATCCCTTTCAGCGGTTCACCGGAGAAGGGTACTTTAAGCTTCCTGTAGACCCTGTCAAGGAATCTGACACATGTATCTGTTTTGAGCTCAAGATCATATGAGTGCATCAGGTTGGCGAGCATCCCTGTTGCAGACATAGCCATCCTGAGGTACTCGCGGTCGATGCTCAATCCCCTGCCATCGTCCGGCGTTTTAAAGGTGGCAGCCTCGACCATCTCCATGACCGATACCAGGTGATCAGGCAGAGCGGCTCCGTCAGCAGGTATTGCGAAGAGCTGCTTCATTGGAAGGCGCGAGATGAGAAATTTCTCTTCCACCCTGATCATATTACCTGAGATGATCTCTGCAACCACTCCCTCGCCTTCGTTTCCGGTGAGGAGGACAAAGTACTGATGTCTCAGGAGCGTGATCACCTCCTCACTTCTGAATGTGGTCTTTCCATTGTCCGTCCGCGCTGAACGGATGAGAGCCATGAGTTGCTTAAGGAATGAGTAAAGTGAGGTAAACCGGAAAGGATGACCCATGGTGACATTCACCTCCTCTATAGACTGAGGAAGGGATGTCAGCACCGGCAGCAGCAGCTTTTCATCGGCCAGGATAATGGCAGTGTCAGTGAGATCGGCTGCAGCATCGAGACCCGCTCCCTCTATTATCTGGCCAAGCATCCTGGCCTGGGCAGTGTCAGATGGGGTATCGATAACAGTCCATCGTCCTCCCTCCGAAGAGCTTGTTTCATAAGTGTCCTTCCCCAGTTCATTGCCAAACATTCCCAGGTTTTCTTTCATGAAGACGGCAGCCTTATGGTCATTTTCGTTCATGAAAAAATGAGTGTCATCCCAGTAGAACTTCGCCTGGCCTTTGCTTTTAAGGTACTTAAAGAGGACTTTCTCGCAGTTGTTCAGGGCATTGAGACCGACTATATGCCAGGTAAAACCCTCTTTCACAAGGAGGCTCTCCTTCATGGCTTTTTCTGCCACCTCGCGGCATAGCATGCCCTCACCTGCCTGACCGCGCCTCTTCATTGAAGCAGTGAAATCCTTATAAAGTGGCGCAAGCTTCTGCCATACCGACTGAAACTTCGACCTGGCGTTGCTGTCCTCAAATGAACCTGGATTGAACGACGTCCAGAAGCCTCTTATGATCTCTGTCTGCTCCACGGTCAGTCCGCCGAATTTTGAATCTATTTCCTTCAGGTCGGAAATATTTGTATAGAGCTTTTCCGCATCAGCCAGGTAAAGATCTATGTCATTAAAGTCCCTGATGATGACTTCCCCCCATGACCAGAAGTCATCAAAGTTCATCTCTCCCGTAAACCTCTGTTTGTATATGGTGTAAAGCTCAAAGATCAGGGTCTCAGTATCTGCAGGCCTGAGGTCAGTGAATGAAGAGAACAACTCGTTGACTGTAAGCATCATTGGTGACCACTGAGGTTTATCGCTCAGCCGTGCAAGGAACCGTGACAGATAAAGGCCTGCCCTGCGGCTGGGCAGAACGACTATCTGCCTGTCCATCTCCTTACCGTGGTTCTCACGGAGCTTATATGCCACTTTCCCGAGGAAATCCATCATTACGTTATTTATTGTACAGCCTCCCCTGCCATGTATCCCTGCTTTCAAGCATTCGTTCGAAGAGCCCCAAAATCTCATTGCTGCGCTTATGCCAGTCACGGGGATCGTCAAGCAGCCCGGGCGGGGCTTCACCGCTTATGCGCTCTATCATCAGTGCAGGACTGAGTCTCTCACAGAATGCAACCACAAGGTCAAGGTATTCTTCAAGGGAATAAAGATCAAACCGCTCCGGATAATTCCTGTACTCTTGTGCCATGAGCGTGCCTCTGACAAGCTGAAGCTGATGTATTTTAACTGAGCTTAGCGGCAGGGCTGATATGGTTGTCGCGCTCTCAATAATCTGCGTACGGGTTTCTCCAGGCAGGCCAAAGATAATATGGGCACCTGTGTAAATGCCTTTCTCAGCCGTCTCGGTCACAGCCCTTACTGCTGATGCGAAGTCGTGACCCCTGTTAATATGCCTGAGGATATCATCATTGGTTGATTCGATCCCGTATTCAACTATGACAAAATAATCGCGTGATATCTCAGCAAGATAATCGAGCATACTGCTGCTGATACAGTCAGGCCTTGTGCCTATGACTATACCCAGGATACCGGGGTAGCTCAGGGCCTCATCATACAAAGCCTTCAGCCGCTCAATGGCTGCATATGTATTTGTATAAGCCTGAAAATATGCCAGAAAGTTTTCAGCACGCCGGTACCGCCTGTGGTGGAACTCGATTCCTTTTTTCAGTTGTTCGGTCACGCTGATGTCCGGAGTGCAGTAGGCGGGGATGAATGCTTCATTGTTGCAGTAGGTGCAACCGCCGGAGCCCAGGGTACCGTCGCGGTTGGGACAGGTGAAGCCGGCATTGATACTTACCTTCTGAACCCTTTTCCCGAAGAGTTTGTTGAACCAGTCAGTATATGAGTTATACCTTCTGCCCGTCTCCCGCTTGTGTGTTTCCGGTCCGGTCATGCCTCTTCGATAATATCCTTTTCAACATACCACAGCCACGACTTCACATCATCATATCCCATCTGCACACAGCAAGGTCACGGTAGCCTGCGGCCTGACGCCGGTGACGGTCAGAGGGCTCCCCGAATTTATAATCCACCACGGTGACGCTTTTGTCTTTCATCATCACCCTGTCAGGGCGGCGGGCGGCGCCCGAGGGCAATATAATGGTGGCCTCGGTCTTCACGGCCGAAGAGCCGTCGAACCACTCCTTTGCCTTGCCTGATGATAACATCGAATTTACACGTGAGGTTATCATCTCTTTCTGTGACAACGGAAGAAGTCCTTTGCCACACACATGATCGATTGCACTGTCGATATCGGCTGTTGTTGTCACCCTGCTCAGCAGCTCATGCATCATGATGCCATATGCTCTTCCGCCTGGTTCGGCAAGCTTCATCTCGTCGGGCGGGAGGGCGCCGCCAGTCCTCAGCCTCATGGTGCCGCGAAGCCCGGAGACAGTATATTCTTCCATTATCATGGCATCTTCCTCCCTGCTAACGGGTGCTGCAGGCAGCTCACCGTAACTGAAGTGCCTGACTGCCTCGTTCTCCTGCCAGACAAAATCATCAGGCAGACCCCTGAGGGCTTCGTTGAAAAGACTCCCGGCATTGCCGCCGCCGGCAGGCGGGCGAATGACCTCGGGAGCCATTATATAAAGTGCGTCAATGGCTCTTGTAAAAGCAACATACATAAGATTAACGCTGTCAAGCCACTCCGACGCCTTCTCAAACTTTGCCTGGTCAGCAAAGAGAGAATCATCAAGTCGGCTGGTTAGTTCAGGCAGCACAACAGGCATAGGGGCAAAAACATCCGGGACATCAGAGACCCATAAAAGAGGGCGGCTGAAACCGCGTTTTGAAAAGTCCCACGATACGAATGGTACGATCACCACACTGCTCTGGAGACCCTTGGCTTTGTGAACCGTCATCACCCGCATAGCCTCCTGGCAGTCCGACTGACCGAGGGTGCTCTTGTAACCGTCACCCTCCCACCATGATACAAAAGAAGAGATATCTGAGCTGTACCTGCCCGAGTATTGTAGAACAAGATCCTGGAAGGAGCTTAGGTAGGCCACATTCTCCCTGTGACTTCCAAGACCGAAGTAACGGATCATGTTTTCAGTAGCACTGAACAGTGATGCGTTCCTGAACCTGACCAGCGCCTCTTCCCATCCCTCCGGTAATGGATTGTCAGTAATAACCTTATTGTCAGCAGCATATAAGAGCTCTTCATCGCCTCCCGTTGCAAGTATAAATGACCTTACCATCAGGCTCCTGTTGATACGGCTGCCCGGGTCAACAAGATAGCGAAGGCACGAAAGAAGAAGTGTGACAGCCGGATTGCGTTCAAGATAGAGCGATTCACCCGAGGTTACTTCGAAGTTATACCTGGCAAGTTTCTCCGGCGGACATAACGCACTGTGCTCGAGTATGGTGTTGATAATGCTCTTGCCTTCATCGTTGGTGCGGCAGAGAAACAGTATATCGTTCGCCTTATACCCTTGATCCTGAAGCTTTTCGACGAGAGATGGAATATCATTCAATACCTTGTCCCTCCAGCCTTCATCTTCTGATTTTCTGTACAGTGATACTTTTACAAAGCCTCCCGGTTTTCCGTCAGTCCCATCCTGAATTGATCCGGTATATATCTCTCTGATCTTTAGCCTGTCAGAGTTCAGCTTTGCATCACAAATCGACGGTATTGCTTCCGGTGCAAACATCAGGTTATTGAATCTGATGATGTTTTTCCGGCTGCGGTAGTTATTGCTCAGGGGAATCGTTCTTACCATCTCATGGCCGAAGGTACTGTTCACCTCCGAGTGAATAATTCGCCAGTCGCTGTTGCGCCAGCGGTAAATAGACTGCTTGACGTCACCAACCACGAGATTGTCCTTGCCCCGTGCAAGGGTCTCCGAAATAAGTGGCCTGAAATTGTTCCATTGTATCTGGGAAGTATCCTGGAATTCGTCAATAACATAATGATCATAGGCTGTGCCGATCTTTTCATAGATAAAAGGAGTATCGTCATCGGCTATCAGCTTGTTTATCAGCTCACCTGAGTCCGAAAGCAGGAAGATGTTTTCATCCTGTGCCAGTGTGCGTACTCTTTCGCTTATGGCCCCCAGAATACCCATTATATGAATGGTTCTGACCTGAACAACAGCTGAGACATAGAGTGGGTATCGCTTTTCGAACATCGAAGAGATGGAAGCAATTACATCGCCCAGGCCTTTGCTCATTGCGTTTTGAAGAGCCTTCACCACATGCTGCGGCGCTCCTCCTGACAGGTACTTCTCTTCTGTTGCTGCTTTCTGCCAGGCGCTGTTGGGGGGTTTAATAACTCCGTCGGCATATCTCCTGAGCATCTCACCGACCCCTCCCTTGCTTTTAGAGAGGAAGTCGTCAGGGGTCAGGCCGCAACCCTCGTATATGGTCACTCCTGTTGCTGCCAGCGACCTGAGTTCAGATTCAAATCCCTTCTTAATCCTGAAAATCTTTTCTGTATAATCATTAAGAATCTCATAGTTGCTGATGGCTTTTTTATCGGCAGGACTCAGCTGTCTGAAATTCTCGCCGAAAATCAGCTCAGCCACCTCCATTATTTCGCGGCGTACGTCCCAGCCCTTGTTGTCATCGAGACGCGAAGCGACGTATGATGAGATCCATCTCCTTAGCCTGGGATCGGTGGCTACCTCCGCAAGAAGGCCGTCGACGGCATCCGATAATAGAGCTTCATGCTCGAGCTCTATCTCATAGCCGGCAGGTACCTCAATTTCACGCGCGAAGGCGCGTATCACTCTCTGGAAGAACGAGTCGATTGTACCAACGGTGAAACGTGAATAATCCTGAAGTATATTCCTCAGAGCCAGTGGGGCATTCTTCCTTACTGTCAGCATTGCCTGCACCGGATCAGGATACAGATCGGGGAAGAATTTGCACAGGTATCCTACAAACTCATTCCTCTCAGCCTCATCACCTGCCTTATCTGAGCCCAGGGCACCAAGCCGTGAGAGGATGCGGCTCTTCATCTCTGCGGCTGCACTGTTGGTGAATGTGACCGCAAGGATGCGGCGGTATGACCCCGGGTCAGTGAGAACACGCGAAAGATAAAAGCCCGTCAGGGCGTGGGTCTTGCCTGACCCCGCCGATGCACTGTATCTCAATAACTTACCAGAAGCACCCATATTCTGAAAAATACTAAAAAAAAACAAGATCTGATCTGGCCTATGAAGTAGTTTTCAACATATTGAGTTTAGAGCTACCTTTGTGGCGTGAAAAAAAAGGTCGTTGTCGGTCTGTCGGGAGGCGTTGACTCCAGCGTTGCCGCATGGCTCCTGAAGGAACAGGGCTATGAGGTTGAGGGGATCTTTATGATCAACTGGCACGACAGCCGCGGCCTTCTTAAGGGTGATTGTCCATTTGACGAGGATGTCACCTATGCTGAAATGGTGGCAAAAAAGCTGCACATAAAGCTCCGGACTGTCGATCTCAGCGCCGAATACCGTACAAGGGTCGTCGATTACATGTTCAGTGAATATTCCCGCGGCCGGACACCCAATCCTGATGTCCTTTGCAACCGCGAGATAAAGTTTGATTCATTCGTGCGTGAAGCGTTGAAGGACGGCGCTGATCATATAGCCACAGGCCACTACTGCCGGGCAGATGTTACAGAAGTCTCAGGCAGGCGCGTAACCCGCCTGCTGGCTGGTCTCGACCGCAACAAGGATCAGAGTTATTTCCTGTGCCAGGTGAGCCAGGGGCAGCTTGAAAATGTCCTGTTTCCGCTGGGGGCACTCACCAAGCCTGAGGTGCGGAAGATAGCTGTGGATCTTAATCTTGCCACGGCAACCCGCAAGGATTCCCAGGGTATCTGTTTCGTTGGAAAAGTAGATCTGCCTGTCTTCCTCCAGCAGCAGCTTGCAGCAAAAAAAGGAAGAATCATCATCATTCCGCCCGACAGTTCCTTCACGATGTGGCCTGACGGTCTGCCCGGGGAAGACACGCCGGCTTCCACACTGGCCTCTATGACCGCGCCGCACAAGATGGATCAGGGCAACGGCCTTACCATTGGGAAGCACAGCGGGGCGCATTTCTACACCGTCGGGCAGCGGAAGGGACTGAATATCGGAGGGTACAAAGAGCCTCTCTTTGTACTCAGTACAGATACTGAAAGTAACATTGTATATGTCGGTGAGGGACAGTTGCACGGCGGACTCCACCGTAAAGGCCTGTTCATCAGGGCTGCAGATGTACACTGGATAAGGCCTGATCTGGCCATGGCCGAAGGCGATGTGCGGGATTACCTTGTCAGGATAAGATACCGGCAGCCGCTCCAGCGGGCACGTCTCTTCGCCCGTGCGGATGGTTATTATGTCATCTTTGACAAACAACAGCGCGGCATCACCCCGGGCCAGTTCGCAGCCTGGTATGACGGTGACGAGCTGCTGGGGTCAGGGGCAATTCATGAATAAGGATCCGTAATGGAAATCGACCATCAGAAAACTTTTTATTAGATTATTCGTTTATAGTTTATATTTGTTATTAATTATAACCTAAAATTAATCGCCCATGAAAAAACTGATCATTTCTTTGGTGTTTGTAGGCTTTGCATTTAGTTTAAATGCACAGACCAACGTGTTAAAAACCAATCCTCTGGGTCTGGCTTTCGGAAACTTCAATGCTACTTATGAAAGGGTGCTGGGCACGAGCTCCTCCATTCTTTTCAGGGGACAGTATATGTACAGGTTCCTGGGAGTAAAAGTGAACATGGGAGGGGTAGGTCTTGGTTATCGCTATTATATCACCCACGCCAAAAAACCTGTGCCGGGCGGATTTTACGTCAACCCCCAGGCAGCATTGTCATTTGGCAGCGTTTATGACGATAATGACGTAGCGACAAGTGGCAGCACCATTGGCATCGGAGCCGAGCTGGGCTACCAGTGGGTGTGGGAAAGCGGTTTTGTCCTGGATCTCGGTATCGGGCCGATGTATACATTTGTAAATAGCGATGATGCTGATCTTGAGGGAGATAGCGGATTTTTACCGACCGCAACCCTTGCTATCGGCTATGCTTTTTAGAAGTCAACTCAATTTTAATTTAACAAAACAAGCGGAGAAATCCGCTTTTTTTGTTGCACCGGGTCTGTTGAACTGTCAGGACAACCTGTCACGGTAATCTTTATAACCGAACTCCCTGACGGGCCTGAATTTCTGATCCGTGGTCCATATGCCTATTGAAGGATGAGGAACACCGTTGAAGGTTGTTGTCTTTACCATTGTGTAATGGATCATGTCCCAGAAGACTATCCGGTCGCCTCTCTCCAGGTCACGGTGAAAAGACCAGTCGCCCATGAAATCACCGGAAAGGCATGAGTTGCCTCCCATGCGGTAGTCGGCTTCCCTTCCGCTGGCTCAAAAGCGCCCAAAATGACCGGTTTATAGGGCATCTCGAGGCAGTCAGGCATGTGAGCGGTGAATGACACGTCAAGGATAGCTGTCCTGATCCCGTCACGTACAACGATATCCTCAACTGTAGAGACCAGTTCACCTGTCTCCCAGGCAAAGGCGCTCCCGGGTTCAAGGATGATATGGATGTCGTGCTTCTCCCTGAACCTGCGAAGCAGATTTATCAGATGCTCCGTGTCATAGCCCTTGCGGGTCATCAGGTGCCCGCCTCCCATATTCAGCCACTTAAGCCGGGGAAGCAGGTGTCCGAATTTAGTTTCAATCACTTCCAGGACTTTCTCAAGAACAAATGAATCAGATTCAAAGAGCACATGAAAATGCAGTCCCTCCACTCCCTCCGGTAATCCTTCTTCAAGCTCAGCGGCTGTCACACCCAGGCGTGAGCCCGGTGAACAAGGATTGTAAAGACCCTGTGCTATCTCTGAGTACTGCGGGTTTATCCGCAGCCCGGCAGAGATATGTTTCCCCTCCTGCCTCAGCACAGGTGCGAATTTCTCATACTGTGCAAGCGAGTTGAAAGTGACGTGCGAACTGTAACGCAGTATCATACCGAACTCCTCACTGCGGAAAGCAGGAGCGTAAGTATGTGCCGGCACGCCCATCTCCTCAAAGCAGAGACGGGCTTCATGGATGGAGCTTGCCGCTGCTCCGGAGACATACTCACGCACAACGGGGAAAACAGACCACATGGCAAAGCCCTTGAAAGCAAGGATAATCTCGGCTCCCGAAGCCTGTGACACATTTCTTATCAACTCCAGGTTGCGGCGTAGCCGCTCTTCGTCAATGACATAACATGGTGACGGAATAGTCTGGTAATCAATCATATCACAACTCGAGATCAATGTCGAATTTCTCATGCCACGGCAGGCCGAGTCTGTTGAGCTCTGTCATGAACGGGTCAGGGTCAAACTGCTCGACGTTCCAGACACCCGGGTTCTTCCAGAGTCCTTTCATGTACATCATGGCGCCTATGGCTGCAGGCACTCCGGTGGTAAAGCTCACCGCCTGCGTACCGGTCTCCCTGTATGCCTCTTCATGGCTGCAATTGTTCCAGATATAATATGTCCTTTCCGTTCCTTCCTTTGTTATGCCTTTAATGCGGCATCCGATTGAGGTCCAGCCTTTATAGTTCTCTCCAAGATCACCGGGGTTGGGCAGGACAGCCTTAAGGAACTGAATGGGGATTATTTCAACGCCGTTATACATCACCGGGTCTATCCGTGCCATACCGATATTCTGTATCACCCTCAGGTGGGTCAGGTATTCCTGGCCGAATGTCATCCAGAAACGGGCCCGCCTGATGGTGGGGAAGTTTTTGACGAGCAGACTCCAGTTCCTCATGATAGATAAGGTAAGATTCTTTGGGACCGATCCCCGGGTAAGTAAGGGGTTTGTGTATCTCGTGCGGTTCTGTCGTCACCCATTTGCCATTCTCCCAGTATTTGCCCTTCTGGGTCACCTCCCGGATATTGATCTCAGGATTGAAATTGGTAGCGAAGGGTTTTCCGTGATCGCCTGCATTGCAGTCAACGATATCAAGATAATGTATCTCGCGGAAGTGATGTTTGGCAGCATGGGCAGTGAAGACGCTGGTCACTCCGGGGTCAAAGCCGCAGCCAAGGATGGCAGTCAGCCCTGCTTCACGGTAACGGTCTTTATATGCCCATTGCCAGGAATATGCGTATTTAGCTTCTTCGGGCGGCTCATAGTTTGCAGTATCAAGATATGCAACCCCTGCTGCAAGACATGCATCCATTATATGCAGGTCCTGGTAAGGCAAGGCAACATTGACAACAAGATCAGGTTTGTATGATCTGATCAGATCTGTCAGTTCAGGCACATTGTCGGCATCAACCTGTGCAGTCTGCACCCTGTTCTTCCCGATGCGTTCAGCGATGGCGTCACACTTTGATTTGGTGCGGCTTGCCAGCATGATCTCACTAAAGACCTCAGGCAGCCGTGCCATCGTATTAACCACGACTGTTCCGACGCCTCCCGCGCCTATAACTAACACTTTTCCCATCGCTCTTTTTTAAAGGTTATGCACAAAGTTAATTTTTTTAAGACATTTTTTTCTGACCTCCGATGCGGTATCTATAAAAGTTATATTTTTGCAGACATATCAATTTTATTGTCTTTTATGGACGATTATCACGCGAGCTGCTGTTTTAAATTCTTTCTGCTGAGGTAATCTGGCGACAGGTACCTCCGTGGAACTAAAAAGAGGAGGTATTATAATGATTACTTACTGGCAGATGATCCCGAACGGTCTCCTTCCGTTAAACACATTTGAAAAGGGCTGCATTGTCAACGTCACCGATCCCACTCCTTCAGAGATAGGAATACTTAAATCCACTCTCAGGGTACCTGATGATTTTCTTGCTGATATACTTGACGTTGACGAGAGATCGAGGATGGAGATTGAGGACGATATCCTGCTGATGATTTACCGTATTCCCTATCAGAATCAGTCAAACGGTTTTCCGTTCACCACCATACCCCTCGGGATAGTCCTGGAGAAAGATAACCTCGTGATCATCTGTCACAGGAACAATGAGGTGCTTGACGATTTCTTCAGCCGGAGCGGCAAAGGGGATAACAATTGAGAACAAGATCGATCTGATCCTTCATCTCTTCCTGAGGACCACGATGTTCTACCACAGGTATCTGAAGCAGATCAACAACCAGACCGGCATGATAGAACAGGATCTGGAAAAATCAACGCGCAACCAGGAGCTGCACAGGCTGCTGAAGATGGAAAAGTGCCTTGTCTATTTCACAACCTCGCTGAGATCGAATGAGATGATGATGCTCAAGCTGAAGAACTCAAAGTGGATACGTGACTATGAGTTCTCGGCCGATCTCCTTGACGAAGCTACCATTGAGAACAGGCAGGCCATCGAGATGGCAAAGATTTACAGCGACATCCAGAGCGGCATGATGGATGCCTTTGCTTCCGTCATCTCAAACAACCTCAACATTGTGATGAAATCACTCACCATAATCACTATCATTTTGATGATCCCGACACTGGTGGCCAGTATTTACGGCATGAATGTTCCCAACAGGCTGGAGAACAGCATGAATGCATTCTGGTTCATTCTGGGGGATCAGCTATCCTGGCCACCGTGGGAGTGCTGCTGATCAGGAGAAAGAAATGGATGTAATCTGCCCAGACAGGCCTGCCTTTCTATGACGAACATAAACATTAAATCGCTGATCAAGATTGTCAGCCTTATACTGATCATTGTAGCTGCCTGCTTTTATTCTGTGCATTCCTGTAGCCCTTATATTCGAAGACTATCAATTCTTCCTTTTGTTTGTTCTGCAGCCTTAACCCTGGTACCAGGCTTTCTGATATATTTTCTCATTCCCAGCTCAATAAACGAAAAAGTCAGCGTGTAAAGAGGGATATCTGAGTGTCACCCTGGCATGGATAATTATTACACTATGCGGTACACTGCCTTATCTTTTCAGCGGTGTCATCACCGGATTTTACTCAAGCCTGGTTTGAATCAACTCAGGGATTTACAACAACAGGAGCATCAATACTTCCAGAAGTTGAGAATGTTCCTAAATCAATCCTTTTCTGGAGGAGCCTCACTCACTGGATCGGTGGTCTCGGTATTATTCTGCTTGTCATAATTGTTCTGCCGAGATTAAAAATAGGAGGCTATAACCTTTTTTCGCTTGAATCCTCAGTCAAACAGAAGATACTTCCAAAGACCAAATCCATCGCCTAGACATATTCTGCTTATTTATCCTGTGATATGCACTCTTGGAGGATCTTTCTGCTGATTGGCGGGCTTGGTCCTTTTGAAAGCGTCTGCCATCACTTTCGCGACTGTTGCAACCGGAGGATTTTCTATGCGAAACAACAGTCTCGCTGATTTTTCACCTTATATCTGCAGTATGTGGTGGCGATATTTATGTTCTTTTCAGCCAGAATTTGGTTTATATTGATTCTTCCTCTTGCTCAAGAGAGAATTCAGGAAGATAAAAGACAATGACGAGCTCTGGTTCTACGTCTTCTTTACCACTGCTGCAGTTGTTGTTGTCATTACGTGATCCTCTATACCGGTACCGACCGAGATTTCGCACTTCATTTCGCCATTGGTTCTTCCAGGTGATAGCACAGATAACCAGCAACAGGATTTGCCACCACTGATTATATGGCATGGCCGGCAATTGGATGGGTCATTCATGTTCTCTTTATGTTTGCCGGTGGTTGTACCGGCTCAACAACCGGTGGAATAAAAATGTCCCGCCATCTTCTTGCGCTGAAAAACCTGAATCTGTATTCTTGTCAGGTTTCAGCATCCGAATGTTGTTCACCCATTAAACTAAACGGCAAGATTAGTACCCGACAATATCACATCCTGAATGCTGCTGTTTTCATCATCTATATCCTGATCATTACCTTGAGTGGCATCCTCATCATGGCCTTAACCGGTATTCCTGCTCAGCGAAGCTGCCGGTGCTAGCTGTCACTGCGATGACAAATGTGGGACCGGGTCTGGGAGCATCAGGCAATTACGGGCATTATTCAGCTTTGCCCGATGTTGCCGAAATCACGATGATCCTGCTGATGATTATTGGTCGTCTTGAAATATTATACCGTCCTGGCTCTGTTCACCAGGTCATTCTGGAGGAACTGATCTCAGTCGTGACCGCTGAGATAATCCCTTATCTTTTCAAGATTGGCCGGTGTGCCGCAGTCAAACCAGTAACCATCATCATGAAGATATGTCATTATTTTGTTCTTTCCTGCGAGCATGAGGTAAAGTGATGTCATAGTGTATATTCCGGCTGGCATCTTATCAAATACTTCAGGAGACAGCACATGTATACCTGAGAAGGCAATCTCCTCCAGTCCCTTGCTGCTGCCGACAGTTATTATCTCCTCCTTGGTTGCAATGTTTCGCCATCCGCGTACTCTGCCTGTTTTGTCAACGAGATAAAACCTGTTCCCCGGCCGGTGCCTGACAGCCAGTGTGGCCAGCGCTCCGGAAGCAAGATGCTGCTGATACATATCGCTGATATCAAGATCGGTGAAAATATCAACATTATAACAGACAGAACGGTTTGTCATGTGAAAAAGTGACGTGCTCTCGTAAAGGCCTCCGCCAGTATCAAGGAGCTCATCTGTTTCATCTGAGACAGTGATCCGTGAAACCGTCGCTGCGGAGTTTTTCTATCTCCTCCGTCATAAGCGCAGGATGATGATGAATGTTTACTATCAGGTCATTAAAACCTGCTGAAACAAGTTTCCCGGCAGCCAGGCGCAGGGCTGTTTTACCATTTACATCCACCAGGGCCTTTGGTCTCTCCCTGCTCAGCTCACCCAGTCGTGTGCCGAGCCCTGCTGCGAAGATCATGGCTTTCATAGGCCGAGCACGGTATGGTTTACTGTCACTGTCACTCCCGGCATGACCGATCAGCATCGATGCTACCCTGGTGGCACACCATACGGAACGATGCACTCCTCCAACGCATCCGAAGGCAGCATTTATCTCAAGGATACCCTTTCTTCTCATCATCGGCAGCGTATTGCGAATAATGTTGGAGCAGTCTCCTGCAAAGGCGACAGCCTCATCATCATTGCCGAAAAACTCGATCACTTCAGGATCCATGCCGGTAAGTTCTTTCAGATCTGATCTCAAGCACCGGATTGCGCAGTCCGCGACAGTCGAACACAAATCCGCTGCCGGTATCATAACTAAGCATCCCTGCCCCTGACATATGAGAAGCTCTCTATATTTATTCTCACCAACTCCTGGTAATGAGAGAGGATCCGGTATTTTCTCTGCAGCGGAACCGCTTCGGAAGCTTTTTTAAGCTCGGGAAGGTCCATCTGTAACTGATCGCCGGCAAGGAGATCATTCATCAGCTCAACGGCAGGGACAATGCTCTCAGTGAATGTCGGTTTGTTTTCATGAAGACCCCTGAATCCGAAGGCACCGAGTGCCTGCATCAGTCTTATCAGCGTAAAAGCAACCGGAATACTTTGAAAGGGATTCTCTTGGCTTGCCTGTTGCAGCCGCAAAGAGATCAAGGTGACGTTCAAGCGTCTTGTTCCTGATATCAGCGGGAATATATGCCTTGGCGTCATAAACCAGGGAGGCAATGTCATACTGTGGTGCTCCGAGCCTGCCTCCCTGGTAATCAATATACCATGGC
Source organism: uncultured Bacteroidales bacterium (assembly GCA_963732575.1). Taxonomy (GTDB): domain Bacteria; phylum Bacteroidota; class Bacteroidia; order Bacteroidales; family VadinHA17; genus SR-FBR-E99. The sequence goes on along the minus strand of CAVTAA010000009.1, from coordinate 62,469 downwards.
TTTCCATCCCTGATCATGATATTGGCTGTCTGGAAATCGCGGAAGAGAAAATATTCCTGCCCGGCATCGAGCAGAAACCGGGTCAGCGCCTCAAAATCACGCTCAAGCTTGATCTCATTGAATGGTGCACCAATGAGCTTCAGGAACATGTACTTGTAATAGTTCAGGTCCCACACCATACTCTGCCTGTCAAAGCTGCGGTGCGGATAACATAACGAAAGGTCCAGGCCTTTTATCCCCTCAGTCTGTATACGTACAAGATCAGATGCAATAGTCAGGAAGAGTATCTTCAGTCTCCTTGTTAAACCGTTCTTCATCAGTACGCTGTGCCAGCCAGGTGAACAGGTTGGAATCACCGAGGTCTTCCAGGAAATAGACCCTGTCTTCTGGATAATAGACAAAGATCTCCGGTACGGGTAACCCTTTTGACCTGAAATGATTTGAAAAGCCCACGAAGGCATCGTTCTCCTCACGGCTGGGATTATAGGCTCCGATAACATGTTTGTCACCGTATAACATCCTGAAATATACCCTGTCAGAGCCTGACTGAGGCAGCCGTGTTATTATCCCGGGTGCAGTACCTCTCCATTTCAGAAAGGCCTGTTCAACAGTTGTTCTTATATCCATCTCAGAACCGGATGATTATTTTTCTGCGGTAAAGAATATAGCCGAAGGCCCAGATAATAGTACCTGTATTATGGCGAACATGAGGCTGGCCAATCTTCTGGTTCTCAAAGAGCGGACTGCAGATATGAGTGAATATCCAGTTATAAAGTGTGACCTCACCTATCTTGATACTCAGCATGGTCTTTGTCCATATTCCGGCAAGCACGTATGTGAAGAGCGGATTGGTTCCGAAGGTGTTGAAGAAGCCTGTCCATCCCTTGAGCCCCCATATATCAACGATCATGAACAACAGCGCCAGTATCATCATTCCGATACCTCCTGCATAAAGGACATATGAGCTGGTCCAGATCGGTTTGTTGATCGGGAAATACTGCCCCCACAACAGTCCTGCTCCTATCAGTGCTGCACCGGTGATGGCAAGCCAGCCGACGGTTTTCCACGATGTTGCCCTGGCTGCTGATGAGATTGCCGGCCATGAAGCCGAGAAGTACCGTAGCCACTGCAGGAATGGTGCTCAGCAGACCTTCAGGATCGAACGGAACGCCAAATCCCTTGTAAAGATGATTCTCTCCCAGGATTTTCAGGTCAACCTGGCGGGCGAAGTTCCCTTCAAGTGAGTACGGGTCGCTCCCGCCGAAGAAATACATCAGTGCCCAGTAGCCAAAAAGCAGGATCAATGTGGCGATCCAGATATAATTGCGTTTAACAAGCAGCACTACTATTGCTCCCAGACCCCAGGCAAGGGCAATCCTCTGCAGCACTCCCATTATACGCAGTGTGTCATAATCACGGGCAAAACGCGGAAAGATGTTAAGAAAAAGCCCGGCAAGAAATATCAGGGCCACCCTTCTCAGGATACGGAACAGTGCAGGACCTGAAAACTCGAAATTGTATTTGCGCAGTGAATACCACATTGCCACTCCTGAGATAAAAAGAAAAGATGGGAAGACAAGGTCTGTCGGAGTGCAGCCATGCCATGAGGCATGCCTGAGAGGAGCAAATACGTGACTCCAGGTGCCCGGTGTATTCACAATTATCATGAAGGCTACCGTCATGCCCCTGAATACATCTAACGACATCAGCCTGCCTGATGCGCTCTTGCCACTCTTTGCGGATGTCTTTGAAACTGCCATAGCTTAGTTTTTAGGTTACGTAAAAATAGCAATTTGGAAGTAATCATAATGGAAAATAATAACAAAGAAAAGTGCTATTTTTGATCGATGTCAAAAGCCCTTATCCCATGAAAAAAACTTACCTGTCACTTTTGTTGCCGCTGATCATGCTCTCTCTTCCCCTGCAGAGGGTTAATGCCATTGAGGATCCTGTACCCTGGTTGCGGTATCTTGATGACAAAAGGGTTGACAGCATAATCAACACCATGACAGTCAGGGAAATGATTGCCCAGCTCATCTGGGTGCCTGCCTGGGCCGGTGATTCAGAGAATAATTTCAGACAGGTGGAGGAGCTGGTCGTAAAATATGGTATCGGTGGTGTGATTTTCTTCGAGGGTAATACTGCAGGCACAGATCGATTTTACCAGGCGCCTCGATTCCGTCACCCGGATACCGCTCATAATTGCCCAGGATGCCGAGTGGGGAACAGGGATGCGCCTGAAGGATGTTGAAGATTTTCCATACCAGATGACTCTCGGGTGCACTGCAGGATGATTCGCTCATTTACAGGATGGGAGCCGCAATAGCGTGGCAGTGCCGTGAAACAGGTGTAAACCTTAACCTGGCACCTGTTGCTGACGTCAATAATAATCCCCGTAATCCGGTCATCAACTCACGTTCATTCGGCGAGGATCCGCAGAAAGTCGCAACAAAAGCTGTGATGTATATGAAAGGACTGCAGGACAATGGCATTATGGCCTGTGCCAAGCATTTTCCGGGTCACGGTGACACCGACGTTGATTCCCACACAGGCCTACCTGTCATTAGTGGCAGTCGCCAACGATTTGATAATGTTGAGCTTATACCTTTTATACGCCTGTTCGGGGAAGGTGTAGGTTCGGTGATGAGCGCACATATAAACGTACCCGGACTTGATGCCACACCACGCCTGCCCTCTACCTTCTCACGTAAGGTTATCACCGGGTTGCTTAAAGAAGAAATCGGGTACAAGGGCCTGGTGCTGACCGATGCGATGAATATGGCCGGAGCCACCCTGACCTATCCGTCAGGTATAGCTGATGCAGAAGCCCTTGAAAGCCGGGAATGATGTGATTGAGTACTCCACTGACCCCATAAAGGCAATAGCTGAAATTGCACTCAGGGTTGAGAGACTGGAGATAGGTGTCGAAGAGATTAGATCAAGATGTGAAAAAGTGCTCGCTGCAAAGCTTTGGCTTTCAAGACTGAACAGGGGTGATGAGGCTTCTTCAGGAAAGACATCTCCAAATCCCTGCCTCTGCCCATCCTGCACTCATAAGGGATCTGTATGCAGGCGCAATGACCCTGATTGAAAACAATGATAACCTGATACCAGTCGGACGGCTTGATAAAGTGAGAATCGCTACTGTGGCAGTCAACAGGCTGGCTATGACTGAATTCCAGCGGATGACAGACAGGTACACAAATGCCGATCACTTTTTTATTGACCCGGAGAATGAACAGTCTGCCGGGTACGTCTTGTCAAAGCTTAAGGATTATGATATAGTTATTGCCGGGATCTGCGGTCTCGCACAGAAACCCTCTTCTTCCTACGGCGTGACGCAGCCTCTGCGCAATGTTGTAAACCGGCTGGCGGAGCTGGACAGGTCAGTGATACTGTGGTTCGGCAATCCCTACGGAGTGGCAAAACTGGAGGTTACGACAAGGCCATCGGCTATGCTTATTGCCTATCAGGACAATAACTACACACACCAGGCGTCGGTACAGGTGGTTTTCGGCGCTATTGGAGCATCCGGACGGCTTCCTGTGACGATCAGTGACGGTTACCCTGAAGGTTTTGGCATCAGGACCCCGGGCAGCCTCAGGCTACAGTACGGTTTCCCTGAAAATGCCGGTCTCAACTCCGTGGCGCTGATCACCAGAGTTGATTCCATCGTCAAATCAGGAATGGATTCTCTTGCATACCCCGGATGCCAGGTACTGATCGCCCGGAAAGGTATTGTTGTTCTTAATAAATGCTATGGGTTTCATTTTTATGACAGCACCGAGGCGGTTACTGAGCATGATTTGTGGGATCTTGCATCTGTGACCAAAGTGTCAGCCGGCACTCCGTCACTTATGCTGCTTGACGACCGGGGGCTGTTCGACCCGGACAAAACACTGGGTTATTACCTCCCCTGGTATAGGTTCTCCGATAAGGGCGACATGGTAATGCGCGATGTACTCGCCCACCAGGCGGGACTTAAATCATGGATTCCATTCTGGAAGAGCACCATAAAAGAAGACAGCACATTCAAAAGCGGCATCTTCAGCGACTTCCATAACAGGAAATTTGCCCTGGCGGTTACTGATTCAATGTATATGAACAGGCATTATCTGAAAGAGATGTTCAAAGAGATCCGTGACAGCGAAAAAGGACCCGGAAAATTTGTTTATTCGGATCTCGCTTTTATACTTTCGGCTGACATTATTGAGAGTCTGACTGATTCAACCATTGACAAGTTTGCAGTTCAAAATATCTACCGCCCTATCGGTGCATTCAATATTACCTACAATCCGATGGAAAAGTATCCAAAGATGCGGATTGTGCCCACTGAGTATGATTCCTTATTCAGAAAGCAGCTTCTCCGGGGTACAGTGCATGATGAAGGCGCTGCCATGCTTGGCGGTGTCTCGGGTCATGCCGGGCTCTTCGCCACAGGCGATGACTTGCTGAAGCTTATTGAGATGTACCGGAGAGGGGGCGAATACGGCGGAGTCAGGGTACTAAGCCAGGAGGTCCTGAAAGAATATACAAGGGTTCAGTTTCCCGAGAATGATAACAGGCGGGGACTGGGGTTTGACAAGCCGGACTTCCAAATGATACAATACCGCCTGAGGAAATGTATCCGTGTCCGTCAGCCTCACCTTCAAGCTTTGGCCATTCAGGTTTTACAGGGACATTTGTGTGGGTCGATCCTGAGGCAGAGCTCTCCTTTGTCTTTCTCAGCAACAGGGTGTATCCGACACGGAGCAACAACAAAATTTCCGACTTGCTGATCCGCGGCCATATTTTACAGGCAGCGTATGATGCAATCATTCAATAAAAAAAAGCTGCCTTTGCAGCTTTTTTTGTGCCCAGAACAAGACTCGAACTTGCACACCGTAACCGGCACCAGCCCCTCAAGCTGGCGTGTCTACCAATTTCACCATCTGGGCCATTCTTAAAGATCAAAGATAAAAGTAAAAAGATAAAAGTCATTACTGGAATTAATTATCACTTTTGTCTTGTGCCTTTTGTCTTTTGTCTTCAGTTGGTGCCCAGAACAGGACTCGAACCTGCACATCATTGCTGACACTAGTCCCTGAAACTAGCGCGTCTACCAATTTCGCCATCTGGGCTTGCTTCAAGATAAAAGATAAAAGTCTTTCCCCTTTTGTCTTGTGACTTTTGTCTTTTGTCTTTAAAACGGGTGCAAAAATAAAGAATTTTTTTTTACAATACCCCCCTTTGGAGAAAAGAGAGAAAATATTTAATCATGAGCATCACTTTTATTTATATTTGACCCCGGCAAATAAGGATATGCCGCATATTGATGACATTGACAGAAGATGAAAGTATATAAGTTCGGTGGTACTTCAGTCGGAACAGCGGAGCGTTTCAGGGCGCTGATTCCACTCATAAACGACGAGACAGAAAAGATCGTTGTACTGTCTGCCATGGCCGGTACAACAAATGCTCTTGCAGAGATGTCGGAACTTTTTTCTGACGGCAACAAGGATGAAGCCAGGAAAAAGTGTGAAGCCATGAGGAAAGAATATCATGCAGTGGCTGATGCTCTCTTCTCGTCAGAGACATGGACCCTCAAGGCACATGATCTTGCTGATGAACAATTCGGTTATATCGACACTCTTTTTTCAAGGGAATACAGCAGGCACAATGAGAAGCGCATACTGGCGCGCGGAGAGCTTCTTTCAACAGCTTTCCTGCACTTTCTTCTTTCAGAGACGGGTATTCCTTCCGTGCTTGTGCCGGCACTTAACTTCATGCGCATAGATAAGGACGGTGAGCCTGATTATTTCTATATCCGGGAGAACCTCAAACGTGAACTGTCAGCAGTAAATGAAGAGAAGATCATAATTACCCAGGGTTACATCTGCAGAAACGTGTTCGGGGAGACAGATAACCTGCGCAGGGGCGGAAGTGACTTCAGCGCCACAATAATAGGTGCAGCGACCGGTGCGGAAGAAGTACAGATTTGGACCGATATCAGCGGCATCCATAACAACGACCCCAGGTATGTTGAAAATACCCGTGTCATCAGGAACCTTTCATTTGATGAGGCAGCAGAGCTTGCATACTTCGGCGCCAAGATACTTCACCCCTCAAGCATCCATCCGGCCAGAATGAAAAATATCCCCGTCAGACTGAAAAACACCATGCATCCATCTGATGAGGGAACACTTATCAAATCCGCATCAACGTTGGAAGACTACAAGGCAGTGGCGGCAAAAGACGGGATCATAGTGCTGAGGGTACGGTCCGACCGTATGCTTCTGGCCTACGGTTTCATGAGAAAGATCTTTGAGGTTTTCGAAGCTTTCAAAACACCGATTGACATGATCACCACCTCAGAAGTATCTGTTTCACTTACTATTGACGATGCTACTTACCTTGATGACATTGTAAAAAGCCTGAGCTCCATCGGCATTGTTGAGGTTGAGAAAGAGCAGACCATCATCTGTGTCGTCGGCGATTTCCGTCCCGGCAGGGTCGGTTCCGCACCTGAAATATTTGAGGCATTGAATGAAATACCGGTGAAGATGATATCATACGGAGGAAGCGAAAACAGTGTGTCAATACTCGTAAATACAAGAGACAAGATAATAGCTCTGCGGTCGCTGAGTGCAAAACTATTTCCTGAAGAATGACATTTACCGAAGATATTGTCAGGCGACTTAGGTCCCGCAGTACACCCTTTTACTATTATGATACGGATGTGTTGCGCAGAACCCTCACCCTGGCTTCGAAAGAAGCAGCCGAAAGAGGCTTTAAAGTGCATTATGCCGTGAAAGCCAACTTCAACCCCGTCATTATGAAAACTGTTTCTGAATACGGTTTCGGGGCTGATTGTGTGAGCGGCAATGAGATTGAACACGCAGTCAATTGTGGTTTTCCGGCAGCAGCGACCGTTTTTGCCGGAGTAGGCAAGAGCGATCATGAGATTGAAACAGGCCTCAGACTCGGCATTAAATGCTTTAATTGCGAGTCTGCTGAAGAGCTGGAAGTCATAAACGCAATTGCCGGCCGGATGGACAGAAATGCCAGAGTGGCCCTGCGTATCAATCCAAACATAGAAGCCCATACAATAAGGGAGATAACCACAGGAACCGATGAAAACAAATTCGGCTTCCGGATCAGCGAGCTTGATAATGCGGTTTCGCTCCTGCCCCGCTTAAAGAACCTTTCTTTCGCTGGCATCCATTTTCATATAGGGTCACAGATCACCGACCTCCATGTATACAGACATCTCTGTTCAAGAGTGAACGAGCTTTATGAATGGTTTACGGACAGGGGACTTGAGCCAGCGGATATAAATGTGGGTGGCGGACTGGGGATAAATTATTCCGAGCCGGACCAGCAGCCTGCATTTGCAGAATACTTCAGCATCTTCCGTGATCATCTTGATAAAAAGATACGGAGCACTATCTCATTTGAACTTGGACGATCACTGACAGCAGCATGCGGATCACTTATTTCAAAGGTCTTATTTGTCAAGGAAGGCACAGCTGAGACATTCGTGATCCTTGATGCCGGCATGACTGACCTGCTGAGGCCCGCACTGTACCATGCTTATCATCGAATAGATAATCTAACCTCGGAGCTGAAGGAGAAAAAATACACTGTTGCCGGCCCAGTCTGCGAGACGACTGATACATTCGGTAAGTTTATTGACCTGCCGGAGACACGGCGCGGTGACCTGATTGCAATTCGTTCTGCCGGAGCTTACGGTGAGGTTATGGCTTCAAGGTACAATCTCCGTGCACTGCCGCCATCAGTATTCTCCGACAAGCTTTAAGAGTTTCTGAAATTTGCGATTTGCGAATTGCGATTTACGATTGAAAAATTCCTAAATCGAAAATCGGGAATCGACAATCGCAAATAGAAAGAGTTAGCTTTTCTTCCTCAGCTTTTTCCTTACCGGACCGGAGAAAAAGAGCATCACCAAACCAAATATCAGAGTAAAGATGCCTGATATCAGGTTGACATTCACGCCCAGCGAAGTTGCATACATGGTATGATTGCCAATCGTGACCAGACCGTAAATGGTCAGTATCACCCCGAATATTGAGAACATCAGTCCTAGCGGAAATCTTATATCTATCATGTTATCAATATTTTAAGTTACCAGAACAATATTGTGAGCCCGAAAAACATTACACCGACGATCACAGCAAGGAACCATGGCCTCTTGTACCATAGTACGCCACTGTCGTCGAGTTTGGGAGTCATTGAATAGACCAGGCCGTTGAGCTCTTCATCGGTCTTTGTGCGCTTTGCCAGAAGCGATAGAATCACGGTCAGTAATAATGCAGCCGAGAATGCGTAAATTGCTGTCCAGAAATTCTGAGCCATCTCAACAGGATATGTAATCAGCGGAGCGATCCACCCTCCTTTGACAAGTGTGGTAGCCCCCTCCGGTACGCTCAGTCCGTGATGCAGCAGCGCAATGAGAAAGCCCGCGAGCAGACCCGTAAAGGCTGCATTTCCCGTAGACCGTTTCCAGAACATTCCCAGTAAAATCACTGCGAAGAGAGGCGCATTGATCATCGAGAAGATCGCCTGAAGGAAGTCCATGATGTTTCCGAACTTGCTTGCTATGAATGCTGCCGCGATGCTTGCCAGCACGCCAAGAATAGTAGCAATCCTGCCGACCTTCAGATAATGTTTGTCGTCAGCCTCCTTATTTCCTGTAACAGGTCTGATATAGCTCTGGTAAATGTCATAAGTCCAGACAGTATTGAAAGCAGAAACGTTACCTGCCATACCTGACATGAACGATGCGAGGAGGGCAGTAACACCAAGACCAAGCACGCCTGCCGGCAGGTACTGTTTCAGGAGCATTATAATTGTATAATCATAGATAGGCTGGCCGGCGTCATTCAGCGGCAGGGCAAATCCTTTCGCCGGATCATTCAGCAGAACAAGCGATGCAACACCGGGGAGAATGATAAGGAACGGTATGAACATCTTAGGTATGGCTCCGATGAGGGGCACTTTGCGTGCCGCAGTCATTGATTCAGCTGCCATGGCACGCTGAACGATCAGGAAGTTCGTGCACCAGTAGCCGAAAGCGAGAACAAATCCAAGTCCTGCGAAAATGCCATACCATGCAACCCCGAACGGATTATCCGAGGCATTGCCAGTGTATTTCCAATGGGTTGTCCAGGTATCCGGAGCATATCCCCTGGCCTCAACGATTGGTGCCAGGCTTGCCTGCATTCCGTTCCACCCTCCCACATCTTTCATGACAAGAATTGCCATCGGCAGGAGGCCGATGATGATGATGAAGAACTGCAGCACCTCGTTATAGATAGCAGATGACAGTCCGCCAAGGTATGTATAGGCAAGCACTATTGCTGCCGATGCAAGAAGCGATACAAGGAAATTCCATCCAAGCACATTCTCAAGCAGGATTGCGAGTGCATACATTGCAATTCCTGAAGCGAGGATAGTCATTATGGCAAACAAAATGGCGTTGAGGCCCCGGGTCTTCTCATTGAAACGCAGTTTCAGGTATTCAGGTACTGACCTGGCTTTGGAACCATAATAAAATCGCATCATGAAAAGAGCCAGGAAGACCATAGCCGGAATGGCGCCTATCAGGTAAAAATGAGTGGTGTGCATGCCATACTTCAGCCCTGAACCGGTCATACCCATCACCTCCAATGCTCCAAGGTTGGTGGAGATGAACGCCAGGCCTGCTACCCATGCCGGGATGGATCTGCCAGCCTCGAGAAAGGCCGAGGCATTCTTCATGTACTTTTTCAGGGCCCATCCGATACCCAGTACAAAGACGAAATAGACCCCCATGATCAGGTAGTCTATTCCGCCAAGTGCAAATTTTGTATCCAAGTGATTTCTTCGATTAAGTTCGTGAACTCACAAACTTAGCTAATTTATTACATCAGAAATCGCTGATCTGATTTTTATACTCCGGCAGAATTACTTCTTTCTTGTTCCGGTGATTGTCCTGTTCTTTAAGGGCACCATCTGTTTCCTGTCACGGATGGCACTACTTTTGGTTCCGGTGTAGTCAACCCAGGCAATGAACTGGTTCAGCTCGTTGTTAAGAAGCTGGTCGGTCCTCATGTATTTCAGACCATCTACTTCATACCTGAATGCGTAGTTATTATGGGTTTCATGCCAGACATCAATATAGTAAACGTAAGGTCCCAGGTCGGTGAATATCACCTTTCCTGCCGCGTTGGTGAAGCCTTCAACAATGGCGTTGGTCTCATTATCCCAGTCAGTCAAGGTTGGATAGAGTATCACACTGGCACCCTGCACGGGGTACTCGTCATACCACTCCAGCACCTCTATCTCCAGCATTGTGGACGAGAGCACCTCTATTTCAGCATAGGCTCTGTCAACGTTACCTGTGGAAGAGAATGCGCTCAGAACTACAGTGTAGGTACCAGATGCAGAATATGAATGGACAACATTGTAAGAATCTGACCAGGTGCCGTCACCAAAGTCCCATTCAACATGACTTGCATTGTACGTTTCGTTGGTAAAGAAGATTTCTTCACCGATTTCCGCCGTGATCTTATCTGAAAAAAAGTAAGCTTCAGGCTGTATTTCACATGAGCTCAGCATTATCGCTGCCAGTACCGTTAAATAAATCATCCTTTTCATGACTGCCGTGTATTAGTGCTGTAAGATGAAATCCAAAATCTGTGCCATAATATTCCGGTAATAACTGATGATAATACGGCGGATTAAAGAGGGTGCACATTAGCGTGTAAAAAATAGTTATCTTTGCAAACTAATTTTAATTTGTAATTAATGATCAGGATCACATTCCCGGACGGCTCTGTCAGGGAGTATCAGAAAGGTATCAGCAGCTATGACATAGCCGTGTCTGTCAGTCCCCGGCTGGCCGCCGATGTTTATGCAGCAACAGTCAACGGTGAACTGTGGGATCTCTCCCGCCCTGTTGACACTGACGCAACCCTGAAGCTGCACAAGTGGGATGACCCTGAGGCAAAACATGCGTTCTGGCACTCATCGGCCCACCTGATGGCAGAGGCGCTTGAATCGCTGTATCCGGGCATGAAATTCGGTATCGGACCGGCGGTCGAAAACGGCTTCTATTACGATGTGGATCCGGGTCAGGGGAAAGTCATTACTGACGCAGACCTACCGGTCATTGAAGACCGCATGAAGGAGCTTGCTGCAAAGAGTAGCGCCATTGTGCGTACCGAGGTCAGTAAACAGGAGGCCCTGGATTTCTTTACAAAAAAAGGAGATGAATACAAGACAGAGCTCATCTCGGAGCTTGAAGACGGGACCATCACTCTGTACAGACAGGGTAACTTCACCGATCTCTGCCGCGGACCCCATCTGCCTGATACATCATCAATAAAAGCCATCCGTGTACTTAGCCTGGCCGGTGCATACTGGAGGGGAGACGAGAAGCGCAGGATGATGACCCGCATCTACGGTATAACATTCCCAAAGCAGAAGATGCTTGATGAGTACATGGTAATGATCGAGGAGGCCCGCAAGCGTGATCACCGCCGTATCGGGAAAGAGCTTGAGCTTTTTGCCTTCTCGCCGAAGGTGGGGATGGGCCTGCCGCTGTGGCTTCCCAAGGGAGCCGACATGAAACAGAGGCTCATTGATTTCATGACAAAGGTGCTCAGGGAAAGAGGATATGTAATGGTCTCCACACCCCATATCGGAAATGTTGATCTTTACAAGACCTCAGGTCATTACGAAAAATACGGTGCTGATTCTTTCAGGCCGATTACAACGCCGCAGGAAGGTGAGGTCTTCATGCTCAAACCCATGAACTGCCCGCATCACTGCGAGATATACAATGCCACACAGCACTCATACAGGGATCTTCCCCTGAGGATGGCTGAGTTCGGCACGGTTTACCGCTATGAACAGAGTGGCGAGCTCCACGGCCTCACAAGAGTACGCAGCTTCACACAGGATGATGCTCACCATTATTGCCGTCCCGATCAGCTTAAAGAAGAATTCAAGAGTATCATTGACCTTGTTCAGTATATCTTTAAAATTGCCGGGTTCAATGAGTTCACAGCGCAGATTTCACTGCGCGACCCCTCTGACAGGCAAAAATACATAGGGTCAGATGAGAACTGGGACAAGGCTGAGAAAGCCATCATAGAAGCTGCCGGTGAGAAGAACCTTGTCACTTCGGTGGCCATAGGCGAGGCTGCCTTCTACGGACCCAAGCTCGATTTCATGGTCAGGGACGCCATCGGACGAAGATGGCAGCTCGGTACAATACAGGTTGACTATAACCTCCCCGAGAGGTTTGACCTGTCATATACAGGCAGCGACAACCAGAAGCATCAGCCGGTAATGATACACAGGGCTATCTTCGGTTCCATGGAACGGTTTATTGCCGTGCTCATTGAAAATACGGCCGGAAAATTCCCGGTCTGGCTGACACCCGACCAGGTCGTCATTCTGCCCATCAGCGAAAAATTCAATGATTATGCAAAAACTATTTTGAATTTCCTTAATAATTCCGATATTCGCACCCTGATTGACGACAGGAGTGAAAAGATAGGTAAAAAGATAAGGGATAATGAGTTAAAGAGGATCCCGTACCTTCTGGTGATAGGTGAAAAAGAGGTTGAGAGCATGACTGTCTCTGTCAGAAGGCAGGGTGAAGGCGATAAGGGAGTTATGAAACCTGATGAGTTTATCAGCCTGATCAAAAGTGAGATTTCGAAAGAAATCGATGTTTAAAAGATTGAATTAAAGCATATTATTAACTTAACTGGAGGACAAAATCATAGCAGGACCAATCTTTTCCAGGCCCAGGCCGGGAAGAAAACCGGAACCGGAACACCGGATTAACAACAGGATCACAGCCAGGACAGTAAGGGTTGTTGGTGAAAACATCGAGCCGAAGGTTATGGACATCAGGGATGCCCTCGATCTGGCCGACGAAATGGAACTGGATCTTGTTGAGATATCTCCCTTGGCAGACCCACCAGTCTGTAAAATAGTTGATTATCAGAAGTTTCTGTATCAGCAAAAAAAGAAACAGAAGGAGATCAAAGCCAATGCAGCTAAAATAGTTGTTAAAGAGATACGGTTCGGACCAAACACTGACGATCACGATTACAACTTCAAGCTGAAGCATGCTATCAATTTCCTGGAGGAGGGAGCAAAGGTCAGAGCATATGTATTCTTCAAGGGAAGGTCAATTCTCTTCAAGGAACAGGGTGAAAAACTGCTTGCACGGTTTGTCAGTGATCTGGATGAATACGGAAAGGTTGACCAGACTCCGAGACTGGAAGGAAAGAGGATGATCATTATCCTTTCTCCGAAAAAGAAGAAATAGAATTTTTTATACACATATATTTAAAACATGCCAAAAATTAAAACAAATCCAGGTGCAAAGAAGAGATTTACTTTGACCGGTTCAGGTAAGATCAAGCGTAAGCATGCATTCAAAAGCCACATCCTTACCAAGAAGTCGACCAAGCGTAAGAGGAATCTTACATACGACGGAATGGTAGACAAGGCTGACCAGAAGAATGTCAAGCTTATGCTCGGGTTAAAATAGCATTAACCACCTGACAGCGTGATAATCAACAAGAATTATTAACCAGGGTGTGAAGCACAAAAGACCATAACGGCGCTTACATCCGAAAAAGAAAAAAGAAAATGCCAAGATCAACAAACGCACCGGCCTCGAAGGCCAGGAGAAAAAAGATTTTCAAACAGACCAAGGGGTACTTTGGCAACAACGCTAATGTTTACAGTGTTGCCAAGAACGTACTTGAGAAAGGTCTGGCCTATGCCTACCGTGACCGCAAAGACAAGAAAGGTCAGTTCAGGGCGCTGTGGATCCAGAGGATCAACGCAGGCGTACGCCTTTACGGTATGAGCTATTCAGAATTCATCGGCGGCCTTGACAAAAAGGGCATTACCCTCAACCGCAAGACCCTGGCCGACCTGGCCATGAACCACCCGGAAGCCTTCAAGGCGATAGTGGATAAGGTAAAAGAATAAAAAAAAAGCGGGCTGACCCGCTTTTTTTTTTATCTGGCACTTTTGAAGAACCTCTTGAACCTTATCTTTTTAAGGCCTGTTGCTTCCTTGTCTAATGACAACCAGACAATCACCGGACGTCCGATAATGTGATCCTCGGGAACAAATCCCCAGTAACGTGAGTTGGCTGAGTCATGCCTGTTGTCACCCATCATCCAGTAGTAGTCCATCTTGAAAGTGTAGCTGTCTGCAGGTTTGCCGTTGATGTAGATCAGGCTGTCTGTTATTTTCAGGTCGTTCTCCTCATATATTCCAATGATTTGTGAATAGAGGCAAATGTTGGAGGGGTCAATCCTGACCGTGGCTCCTTTAGAAGGCAGCCAGAGAGGTCCGAAGTTATCCTCATTCCATCTGTATCCCGCATCATGAGGGAAGATGTAAGGGGCATACTCCCCTGCCCTCTTGATATCCATCTCTATACCCGTCACGTTGGTGAAGCCGGAGATCAGCTTTGCATTGCCCTTCGTAAGCGGCAGCTTGTAAACTGTTCCTGAGAGCATGAGCGACTGATCTGATTTTGACACTCCCATCCTCTCAAATGCCTTTGGATTGATGCGTGTGCCGTTTGTGCGCACATAGTAAGATGTCTGCTGTGTTCCGTTATCAGGCACCTCGATGTTATTCACATAGAGTTGTCCGCTCTTTATTGTGATAGTATCACCGGGGATTCCCACACAGCGTTTTACATAGTTATCACGACGGTCTACAGGCCTGTAGATCACCGTATTCTCATTCCATACCAGCTGTCTCGCGAGGGAATTGTACTCTTCCCTGCTCTTCAGGCTCCTGTTTGCCCTGAGGTCATCAGTGGTAAGCATTTCTGCACGTTCCCTGACAATCTCATAATAACTGACAGCTGTGTTTTCAAGACAAACAGTATCGCCTGCAGGGAAATTAAACACTACGACATCATTATTCTTAACATGTCCGAAGCCTGCAAGTCTCTTGTATTTAAGGTGAATAAGATCAGACCATGATTTGCCCCTGCGGTTCGAGAAAGGCATTGTATTCTGTGTAAACGGAAAAGCCAGGGGGGTGTTGGGCATACGCGGTCCGTAAGCCACCTTGCTGACAGCCAGATGGTCACCAACAAGCAGTGATTTCTCCATCGATGGTGTGGGAATGCGGTAGTTCTGGAACAGGAATATGTTGATGAGGGTGACAGCTATTACTGCAAATATCAGGGCATCGAGCCATTCGATGACGACATGGTTCTTGCCGGTGCGTTTCTTCCAGAATGACCAGTTTACCCTCTTGCTGACATAAATGTCAAAAACCACGGGCAACCCGAAGAGCCACCAGAAATTACCCATCCAGATAACCCAAAGGATATAAAGAACTGCCGCAATGCCAAATTTGAAAAACTTGCTTTGGAATATACTGTTCATCTCGTTGTTTTTAAGGTGCAAATCTAACTATAATTAAATACTTAAGACGTCAGCCATTGTAAAAACCCCTTTGCGGGTTGAAATGTAGCCGGCGGCCAGCAATGCTCCTGCTGCAAATCCTTTGCGGCTCCGAGCCTCGTGCCTCAGGGTTATTATATCGGCATCTGATGTCCATGTCACAGTGTGTACTCCAGGCACCGTTCCCTCTCTCACTGATGTCACAGGAATCTTTTCCGGATCACCGGTCTCCCCTGCTTTTTGCCAGCCGTCATAGGCATGGTGTTTTCCTGCGATATCTCTGGCAAGGTTGATTGCCGTGCCGCTCGGAGCATCCAGCTTCTGGAGATGGTGTACCTCCTCAATTGCTGCCCTGTATTCAGGGAGAAGGTTCATTATCCGCGCCAGCTCAGCATTGAGCCTGAAGAGTATATTTACTCCGATACTGTAATTTGATGAATGTATGAATGATCCGTTTTTTTCGGTGCAGACACGCACCACCTCGTCATACCTGGCAAGCCATCCGGTGGAGCCGGAGACCACCGGCACACCTAAAGACAATGCCCTGATCACTGTGTCGGCAGCTGCCTCCGGTCCCGTGAACTCAATGGCTACATCGCAGCCTGTCGCCGTTTCGCTGTTTAGATCGCCGGCATTTAAAATATCCGTTCTTACCGCCACAGTGTGTCCTGCAGCGGCTGCAGCCAGCTCAATCTCACGGCCCATACGGCCGTATCCGAGCAAGGCGATCCTCACCTATTCAGCCTCCAGCTTAATGTGCGTAACTTTCTCCATATCAGCCTTATAGTATCGGGAGCCAATGAGGAAGAGCAATGCTCCAATCAGCAACGAGAACGGAAGAATGCTCATTGCAGTCTTAATATTTGTCAGGTCAGATATTCTGCCAAGGACAATAGGGGCTGTAAATGAGCCTATCAGGTTTTGCACCAGTACTGCAATTGCGTATGATGTGGCTCTCAATCCCGGATGGATGACATCCTGGGTTACAGCCGCTGCACCTGAAATGAAAAGCATGATGAATAACCCGAAGACAAAAAGTGTTATCAGCTGGGCTGTGCCTTTAAAGAAATAGAAGGCAATGAACAGCAGCAGGGCTGAGATAAAAGTTGTGATTGCAGGGAATAGCATCCTTGCCCTGGGTTCGGTCTTTCTCCATTTGTCCGTGATATATCCACCAGCCGGCGCCCCTATTAATGCAAGCATCATAACAGCACCCGCAAGAGTACCAGCTTTCTTGGGATCCATGCCGGCTGTGGTTTCAAAGAATTTCGGAAGCCATACTATCATTGCGGTAGTAACGAAAACAATTGCTGTCATGCCAAAATAGGTAAAGATCACTGAAGGTTTCTTAAGGAACTCCCTAATTATATCCTTCCTTTCCATCTTAATCCTTTTATTAGCTGTGTCCACTTTATTAAGATCGACAGTCTTATAGTCCCTGACAAAGAGGAACAGTATTGCAATTATAAGACCTGGTATTGCAACAATACCGAAGGCATGCTTCCAGCCCCAGGTACTTGCAATAATGCCTCCCATCGTCACGCCGATAGCAGAACCGAGGGGTATTGAGGCATTCCACAGTCCCATCATTTTTGAGCGCTTCTCAATAGGATACATACCTGATATAAGGGCGCTGCCGCCAGGTGCATATCCGGCTTCACCGAAACCAATGAATATGCGGGCCATGAAAAGTTGAATATAATTGCCGGTAAAAGCACATGCCAGGGTAGCCAAACTCCAGACTATTGCCATTATACCTATAGTCTTTGTCCTGCTCCACCGGTCAATAACAAGAGAAACGGGAAAAGTCAGCAGACCAATGGTAAGATAAATGACTGAGACCAGCCATCCTGATTGAAAATCGTTTATGCCAAGGTCATTCTGTATATAGGAGAACATCGAATTGACCACCATTCTGTCGGCATAATCAAAAAGGTAGAGCAGAAAGAGCAGAATGAACACATAGTTGGAATAGCTCTTTGAAAAGAGATACCCCGGGGGTATGATCTTGTTTTTCATGGTTTCAGTTATTGGAGTCAGTTTTCACAGGTTTACAGGGAACCAAAGTAAGGTCAATTTTATCATTTAATATTAATAGCCGGAAAATTTATCAGTATTTAAAAACCGGGTCAGAGCAGGGAGGTCAGAATGGACAAAGCTTCATTCCTGTTGCTGCCACAGAAATCCGGTTCAGCCCTGAAAGCAGAGCAGACCTCGGGTCTTTCAGGCTTTCCCCATAAAGCACACCTGTAATCAGGGGTGAGATGCAAGCATCTCACCCCTGCAGGTTTACCCTCTGGCATACCCGGGATAGGCGATGATATTGAGGGAGCAATACAACACGCTCCGCAACTGGGTCTGCAATCCATTGCTGTCAACCGGGCTTATTAAACCCTGCATGTAAAGAGTCAGGGTAATTATATAGGAGAAAACTTCTACTTGGTCTGATCCTCGATTTTTGCGCTAACAGCATTTTTCTTAACCGAAACGATACCGTTTTCGCAGGTACTCTGTGAATCGTACATTTCACTTGAACCAATTACCTGTCCGTTTGAAGCTTTGAGGTTAAAATGAAATTTTCCGTTCTTTGCTACCTTCGATTCAAACCTTTTGACTTCAGCTGCATTTTTCATTACTGACTTGACACCGTTTACACAAGATGGCTTTGATGCATAACCTTCACTGGTAAGGATTACTTCACCATTGCCTGCAACCAGGTTGAACTGGAATTCACCATTCTTTCTCTTCGAGATCACAAATTTTCCCATGTTTTCTAATTTTAATGAAAGGTTAATTGAACTTAATACTCTCAAAAATACAAAAAAAACTTTATTAGATTTACCAACTGAGATTTATATGCGGATAGACATAATTACAGTATTGCCCGAGTTGCTGAGAAGCCCGCTTGAAGAATCAATAATCAAGAGAGCAAGAGCAAAAGGTGTGATCGAGATCAACATAATCAACCTGCGTGATTTCTCGACTGACAGGCACAGGAGTGTTGATGACTACCCTTTCGGCGGTGGCGCAGGAATGGTGATGATGATCGAGCCGGTATACAACTGCATCACTCAGCTTTCAGCTCAGCGTAAATATGATGAAGTTATCTATACATCACCCGACGGCACCCCCTTCAGCCAGCGCATTGCAAATGAGCTGTCGATGAAAAAAAACATCATCATTCTTGCGGGTCATTACAAGGGTGTCGATCAGCGTATAAGGGATCATCTTGTCACCATGGAAATATCCATCGGTGATTATGTCCTTTCAGGTGGCGAGCTGCCTGCGGCAGTGATCACTGATGCTATTGTCCGACTTCTTCCAGGGGCCATATCAGATTTTGAGTCTGCCTTGTCAGACTCATTCCAGGATAATCTAATAGCCCCACCGGTCTACACCAGACCGGCTGAGTTCATGGGATGGAAGGTGCCTGAAATACTGACGGGCGGGAATACACCTGAAATAGAAAAATGGCGTTTCGAACAGTCGCTCCGCAGCACGGAACAGAAGAGACCTGACCTCCTTAAGGGAGAATCATGATTCTTTCTTTTTTTATGTCGAAAAAGGTTCGTAAAATTGCCTGCCATTTAAAAACATAAAACTATTGTGTATGAAACCTCATGAATATATCGAGAGAGAAGAGAAATTCGGGGCACATAATTATCATCCGCTGCCGGTCGTTCTTGAAAGAGGTCAGGGTCCGTTTGTATGGGACGTCGAGGGAAAACGTTATTATGATTTTCTTTCTGCCTATTCTGCAGTGAACCAGGGTCATTGTCACCCAAAAATAACCGCCGCACTCATTGAACAGGCTCAGAAACTCACTCTCACCTCAAGGGCATTTTTCAATTCAGTCCTTGGCGAGTTTGAAGAATACATCACCGGTTACTTCGGTTATGACAAGGTACTGCCAATGAACACCGGTGCAGAGGCTGATGAGACTGCACTGAAGCTGTGCCGCAAATGGGCTTACCTTGTAAAAGGCGTCAGGGAGAACCAGGCGAAGATCATTGTCTGTGAAGGCAACTTTCACGGACGCACCATCACCATTGTCTCAATGTCTACTGACCCGGACGCCCGGAAGGATTATGGGCCATTCACACCTGGCTTTATCACAATTCCTTACAATGACATTCCCGCTCTGGAGAATGCCCTGAGTGATCCGGATGTGGCAGGATTTCTCGTTGAGCCCATCCAGGGCGAAGCTGGTGTATTTGTTCCTGACGAGGGGTACCTCAGGAAGGCGTACGACCTGTGCAGGAAGAAAAATGTTCTCTTCATTGCCGATGAGGTGCAGACAGGCATTGCCCGGACGGGCAAGCTGCTGGCCTGCGATCACGAAGGAGTGAGACCTGATATCCTCATCCTGGGCAAAGCCCTCTCAGGAGGCACCATGCCTGTCTCGGCAGTGCTTGCTGATGACAGTATCATGCTTACAATCAAACCCGGCGAACACGGATCAACCTTCGGAGGCAATCTGCTGGCAGGCAAAGTGGCGATAGCAGCCCTCGAGGTGGTCAGGGAAGAAAAACTCGCGGAGAAAGCTGAGTACCTCGGAAAAATATTCCGTGACGAGATGAAGGCTTTCAAATCAGACATGATCGAGCTTGTCAGGGGTAAAGGCCTCCTCAATGCCATCGTCATAAAACCAAGGAACGGAAAGGAAGCCTGGGATGTATGCCTTGCCATGAAGGAGCTTGGTGTGCTGGCCAAACCAACCCACGGTCATATAATAAGGTTCGCACCTCCCCTGGTCATCACAGAGGACCAGCTTCGCGACGCCATCTCACTTATTAAAAAAGCAATTCAACAGTTTGAATAAAACCAATATGAGGTACTGTCTTATTGCATGTGCAGCAATTGCACTTCTGCTCAACTCATGTGCAGGCATAAACCGTAATTCAAATATCACTCATGATGAGCTGCTGGAAATTACCTCCCGCCTGACAGATGACGATTTTGCGGGAAGAGGAACCGGTACCGGAAACGATACGCTGGCTGCCGCTTATATAAGGAGGGAATTGAGCAAAGCAAAACTGGAACCTTTTATCAGTGACGGGTTACAAAGGTTCAAGGTCAATGTATCAGCTGTAAGAGGTGATGCAAACAGACTTGTGATAAACGGTACTGAACAGGTTCCCGGCACCGACTTCGTTCCGCTTACCCTGACTGCAAACAGCTCTCTGAGTGCAGGCGTAGCCTTCTGTGGTTACGGCTTCATGGCAGATAATGATTCAATGCAATGGAATGATTTTCAAGGTATTGATCTTAAAGACAAATGGGTACTGCTGATGCGTGGGTACCCTGAATCAAATACCGCAGCTGCCTCTTACAGCACCCTCTCATCTGACCGGATGAAAGTCATGTCAGCCAGGGAAAACGGCGCCGCCGGTGTGCTCCTTGTTTCCGGGGAGGAATGGGATGCGGCCGATTACCTTGAGACGCCGTCACGGAGCGAGAGCAGTGCCGGAATTCCTGTGTTGCAGATCAAAAGAGACGTTGCCGATAACATACTCAAGTCTTCCGGCAAAACCCTGAAAGAGCTTGAAAAGAACGCAATCAGGGATCTCCGGCCTCAAAGTTTTTTAACTTCTTCAACGGCAGACGGGGAGGCTGAGATAGTGATTAAGGATGCCGGTACTGCCAATGTGGTGATGTTCATTGAAGGCGCTGCAATGAAAGATGAATATGTAATTGTCGGCGCTCATTTTGATCACCTTGGCATGGGTGGCCCGGGTTCATCAAGCAGGATACAGGATACTGTGGCGATACATTCCGGTGCTGATGACAATGCCTCAGGCGTGGCCCTGATGATAGAGCTGGCCGAGAAACTTGCATCAGACAGACAGAAACATGCCCGAAGCATATTGTTTGTCGCTTTTACCGGCGAGGAGATGGGATTACTCGGATCAAAATACTTTGTTGAACAAATGGGCATCAGCCCGACAACTGTCAACCTGATGGTGAACCTTGATATGGTTGGGAGGATGAAAGAGGGGAACGGAGTCCAGGTGGGCGGCGTAGGCACTGCCGAAGGATTGCGTGACACAGTGCTTTCATTCAACGACTCAACCATGCTCAGCCTCAGCTTTACTGATGAGGGATACGGTCCGTCAGATCATTCTTCATTCTACGGAAAGAATATACCTGTTCTTTTCATCACAACCGGTCCACATCTCGACTACCACACCCCTTTTGACACTTATGACAAACTGAACTATGCCGGTATGGTAAGAATAGGCGATCTCTTGTACGGTATTGTGACCACTGCAGCCAATGAGCCTGCAAGACTGGCTTTCCGCGAGGCAGGACCGATGGCGCCAGCTCAGGGTATGGGAAGACGAAGGGGAGTGACCCTTGGGATTATGCCCGACTTTGCAGGAAACGTAAAAAACGAACTCAGGGCTGACTTTGTCACCCCAGGCAAGCCCGCCGCACTCGGTGGAATGATCAAGGGAGATGTCATCGTGGCTATTGAAAACAAACCTGTGAACAATATCGAAGACTATATGTTCAGACTAAGCCAGCTCAAGCCGGGACAGATGGTCACTGTTGAAGTGATGCGCGACGGTAAACGCGAGCTTCTGATTATTCAATTGTAGAACCACATACTTTTCACCTGACATGAAAAAAATCCTCTTCTGGGTAATAGCAGTTTTGATAACGGTTGCAGCAGCAATGTACCAGAGAATGACGGGCCCGACATATCCTACAGGAAGTGCCGGTCACAATTGAAGGCTCAGAATATGAAATAAGCCTGAAGAGGAGCCAGACCAACACGCACCCGTGCACCATTGGTATTGAGACCCCGGATAACATTTCCGGAAAGATATTCTACAGGAAATTCAGGACGGATGAAGAGTGGGTTTCGGCTGATATGAAACATGACGGGAGTCCGTCTTGCCGGCGAGCTCCCCTCCCAGCCTGCTGCCGGAAAGCTTGAGTACTATATCATTCTCCAGCCACCCTCAGGCGGTGAAATCACCATCAGCAAGGAAGAGCCGGTCGTGATACGGTTCAAGGGCAATGTACCGGCAGTAGTGATGATACCACATATTCTCATCATGTTTTTTGCCATGCTCATGTCTAACCTGGCAGGCCTCACGGCAGCCTTTGGCAGGCCTGAGCAGAAGAAATACGGCAGATGGGCGCTGTGGCTGCTGCTCGCCGGCGGGATGATCCTCGGGCCGGTGGTTCAGAAGTATGCCTTCGGCGACCTTTGGACAGGAATTCCTTTCGGATGGGATCTTACTGACAATAAGACACTTATTGCAGTGTTTGCCTGGATTATGGCTGTTGTTATGAACCGAAAACGTAATCGTCCGGCTTATACAATTGCCGCAGCCATCCTTCTCCTTCTTGTTTATTCCATTCCTCACAGCCTCTTTGGCTCGGAGCTTGACTACGCAACAGGAACGGTGACACAGGGCTGAAAACTTTTTTTTATCCTCTGACAGCTTTTTTTTACCTTGGATGCAGCATTCACGCATTACATTCGTCATTGTTATGAATAGTTCAAGTACGTGGGTGCAGCGACTAACATAGACAAATCAGATCTTTTAAGAAAGATGGAAAATGTTGAAGCAGCATTCAGGAACATACACCAGGACCTGATCGACGGTTGTCGTGACGGAGACCAGAAGGCTCAGTTCCAGGTTTACAAGTTGTACTACAAGGCTATGTATAACACGAGCCTGCGTATTGTGAACGACAACATGGAAGCTGAAGATGTGATGCAGGAAGCATTCCTCTCAGCATTCGAAAAGATAAATACCTACTCGGGCACCGTCAGCTTCGGCGCATGGCTGAAGAAAATAGTGGTAAACAGATCACTCGACGTCCTGGGGAAAAGAAAAGCGATCTTTGAAGACATTGAAAGTCACACCGGTCTCCGCGACGACAGCAATGACAGATGCCGCCTATAATGAGGACGTGGAAGCCAAGGTTGAAGAAGTGAAGGCAGCAATAGAACGGCTGCCCGAAGGATACCGGGTGATACTCTCTCTCTACCTCATCGAAGGCTATGACCACGATGAGATAGCAGAGATGCTCAACATCTCAAGCAGCACCTCAAGATCACAACTCTCGAGGGCAAAGCAGAAGCTGGTGAGTGAATTAAAAAACAAAAATAATTACGTATCATGAATACACTGGAAGAGATATTCAAGAAAAAGAAGAGGTGAGTTTGACGACAGGGAGCCGTCAGATGGTCATTTCGAGAGGTTCAGCTTCAAGCTGGCAACACGGTTGCATACAGGAAATGCCAAACGGAGCATCCTTCCGTACCTGCTCAAGGCCGCCGTGGTGACCCTTCTGGTGACCCTCTCTTCACTGTGGTCATTTGACCATTTTATCAAACCGAACCTGAAAAGAACCATGACCCTCAGCCAGGTGTCTCCCGAATATCGCGAGGTTGAGAATTATTACGTCAGCCAGGTTAAATTCATGCAGAATGAATTCACAACCATCGATCTGAGCAACCCCGATCAGAAAGAGATCATGATGCAGGAGCTCGCAAGCATGGATTCAGTCTATGTCGAGCTCCAGAAAGAACTGAAGGCAAACCCGAGCGATCAGCGCATCGTCGATGCAATGATCAAACATTACCAGCAGAAAATTGAAGTGATGAGCTATTTACTTGAACAGCTCAGACAGATAAAAGCAGAAACCGAAAATCCAAGCAGCCATGAAAAAGTTACAATTTAACCAGAGGGCAGTCACCTTCGCAGTATTACTCTGCGCGGCGACCCTGTCAGCCTCGGCAGCAGAGGTAAAGAAAGAATTTCACAGGGAGATGGTACCTTCGAGCAATACCACACTTACTGTAATCAATAAGTTCGGATCGGTGGTCACCGAGACATGGGACCAGAAAAACATCGTCATTGATGTAACCGTCAAGGTTGAACACTCGTCAGCCGAAAGAGCTAATAAGCTCCTTGATATGATTACTGTAAAATTCACCGAGACAGGCGGCAACCTGACGGCTGAAACAGTGTTCAATGACGACTTCTCCTCCATCAACTGGAAAGGCGGTACCAATACCTTCAGCATCAACTATAACATAAAAATGCCTGCAGATATCAACCTTGACGTCACCAACAAGTATGGCAACACGGTCAATTGATGAGGTATCAGGACTGACAAACCTGACAGTCAAGTACGGTGATCTGACCGTTCATAAGCTGACCAGAGGCAATGTCAAGCCACTGAACAGACTGGTTGTAGCCTATGGCAAAGCATACCGTTGATGAGCTCGGATGGGCTGAGATCAATGCACGCTACTGCGGACAGTTCAGTATTGAAAGAGCCACTGCCCTGCTCGTTGACAGCAGGTACTCAAAGATTTCAATAGGTGAGGTAAGCTCACTGGTGGCTGATGCCAAGTATGACGGTTATAAAGTCACAGCATCAAACAATGTAATTATAATGGCCGGGTATACGGATATCAGTATTGGAAGGGTGAACAAGAAGCTTGAGGTTGAAACAAAATACGGTAATCTCTCGGTGGAAAGGATCCCGGCCGGATTTAGCAGCGTAGATGTCAAGGCCGGTTACTGCTCCGTGAAGCTTGGCATTGATCCGGCGGCCTGCTATAAACTCAAAGCAAACAGCTCTTACGGAAGCGTAAAAGTTGATGATGCAAATTTCTCACCTGACAGGCGCATCGTTGGCAACACCTCCACTGAGCTTGAGGGTAAAGTAGGCAAATGCAGCAGTCCCACCGCAGAGGTGACAATTGGTGCTTCGTACGGATCGGTACGGCTTTTTTAAACGATTTGGGTTATACATTTCAAAAACGGCGCCTTTTTGAGGCGCTGTTTTTTTTTATTTATGAGACAGGTCTCAGACCTGTCTCTACGACCTGTTTATAAGCATTTTACCTGATTAATTTGTCCGGTTCATCCGCAAATATATATACCCCCGTGCATCCATCCGAGGTGCGGTACCCGCGGTACATGCCTTCAGTATTAAAAGGCATCGAGATATTGCCGGTCCGGTCAAGAGCGATCACACCGCCGGTGCCTCCTGCCCTGACCAGCTTCTCCTTTACCACCAGCCTCGCATGCCGAGTCAACTGTCAGTCCTTTGTATTCCATAAGCGCTGAGATATCATGGCCGACTGTAAAACGGATAAAAAACTCGCCGTGCCCGTTGCCGATACTGCACAGGTTGCATTGTTGGCATAGTTCCCTGCGCCTGTCACAGGGGTATCTCCTATCCGGTTGTAGCGTTTGTTTGTCATCCCTCCTGTCGAGGTGCCGGCAGCAAGGTCACCGTTCATATCCAGTGCAACGCAACCTACTGTTCCGTGCTTTTCCTTCTCCAGGGCCCTCTGCAGGTCCTGATACCGTCTCTCTGTGTAGAAGTATGACGGGTCGACTATCTCCAGTCCCTGTCCGGCAGCAAATTCCGATGCTCCCTTGCCGGAGAGCATCACATGAGGAGAGGCATCCATGACTTTCCTTGCAGCGGAGATAGGGATTTCGTATGTCTGTCACTCCCGCAACAGCTCCTGCTGAGAGGTCGCTGCCGTCCATTATCGCCGCATCGAGCTCATTAATGCCTTCATGAGTGAACACCGCACCCTTGCCGGCATTGAACAGAGGTGAGTCTTCCATAAGCCTGTATGGTGCGTTCAACAGCATCGAGGGCCGTGCCCCCGCGGGCGAGGATAGCGGCGCCGGTGTCAGTCACTGCCTTTAACATGTCACGGTATTCTGCCTCTGTCTCAGGTGTCATGCGGTCGCGGGTAATGACACCGGCGCCGCCGTGTACGACGATAGCCCACTTCGATCCGCCCACAGGCAGCAACAGATTGATCTCCATGACCGACTTGATAGCCCGGTCAGAGAAAAAGTCACCCGCAGGAAAGAGTGAAAATCTTCCTGAACCGGCCTCATCTTCACGGTCGATCACCAGCGTCTCCTCCTGATCATTCCTGTTAACCAGTTCGCTGAGAGTGAAGGCGGCACGGTAGCCGTCGACACCTGCTATAACGGCAATGCCCTTCTGCAGTACCTCAGGTGACAGTGTATAATATCCTGATATAATATCAGATAACATTCTTCCGGTAAAGGGCGTGGTGCCATGTATGCCCATCCCGCGACCGTAGAAGACCGTCTGGTATCTCATGTCACTGCCTGTCTCCGGCAACTCCGCTGAGATTACTTCTTTGCTTGCCGTTGACACATATTCTCATGGTCTCGCTGAACATGGGACTCATGTTTTTATTTATCTCGTACCTGCTGTCGAGCGACCTGACAGTGATGCGGACAGGATTACTGATGTTCCTTTCAGTGATAAGGTCATTTCCGGCAATCACCCTGGTCTGCTGCGGCAAAGGCCACAGATCCTTACTCTTTGATGGCACAATGCGTGCAACGGACGTAGCTATCATTATGCGGTGCCGGTTCACGGGATAGTAGATCTCGCCCCAGGAAAAGGTAACGCTCTCACCTTCCTCATTGGCAACCTCGACATAAAGGTCAATTATAGGAGGAAATTCAGCCTCATTCTTTTTCTTCAGCACAATTTTGTCAAGGATATCGTAAAGCGAGTATCCGTCATAGCGATATGCTCCGACAAAACTCACAGCACCGTCTGTAAGTGCTGTCTCTTTTACCGTTATGCTGTGCAGCGGCAGTTTGTTCAGGTCGATGGTCATCTCCCTGGCCACCTCACCGGTCACAAGTATCTTTTTGCTGCCCTTGAGGGAGGTGGTGGGAGCATCGTCATAAAAATCGTTTGTCTGCGCGGTCACAGATACGTTGACCGTTATCATGAGCGCAAAAAAGTGTAGCAGTAATTTTTTCATGTGTCTGAATGATTAAATATCCAGTTCGATGATTGTGATGCCTGCTCCGCCACGTTCTACGTGCTCGTCTACTGGCGCTCTTCACGGCGCCGGTAGATTCCAGGTACTGTCGTATCATGTGCCTCAGGATGCCGTTACCCTTGCCGTGCAGGATGCGCAGATGCCTGAACTGTATCATGAGTGCCGTGTCAATGAACTCCTGCACCTTCTGCAACGCCTCCTCCGTTCGCATTCCCCTGACATCGATCTCTGAATTGAACTGGTTCCTCCTCGTGTTCAGTGACCAGTCTATCTTCTGCTGCGGGCGGTTCTTTGACATCTCCTTCAGGTAGGCGGCAGCATCTACTGGCTCAGTCTTGTCGATATCAACAGTCATCTTCAGGTTGTTGGAGATGATCAGCAGTTTTTTGCCTTTTACTTTCGTCACCTCACCCATTGTATCAGTGCCGGTGAGCCTGACATAGTCGCCCACGGGGCCGGCTTTCCGGTATTTCTTTTTCACGACAGGTTCAGGTGCCGCCTTTTTACTGATACGTTTCACTATTCCTGCCGTGCTGCTCTTAAGCGGCTGGGGAGCGGGCAAGGGTACTTCGGGGTGTTTCTCCTCTGCCGTCAGATGTTCGCGGAAATTGTCGAGCTCCTCACGTACCTCCTTCGTCTTTTCCTTCTCAGCCTGTGTCTCCCTGATAGTACGGATAGTGTTCTCTATCATTTTGTTAGTGTCACGCAGCATCTCTTCAGCCTTGTTCTTTGCCTGCCCTATTATCTCTTTCTGTTGTGTTTTTATGCTTCCCAGCTGCGCCTCATATGAGGTGATCAGCTCTTCAAGCCTCTTCTCATGCTGACGTACTGTCTCGCGCTTTCTTTCCCAGTATCGTTTGTCACGTGCTATCTCCCTGAGGTTACGGTCAAAATCGACATTACCCTCTCCTGCCCTGGCTGCGGCATCATTTAGTATCTCCTGCGGCAGACCAATCTTCTTTGCTATCTCAAAAGCGAACGAGCTGCCCGGTTTGCCCTGATCGAGGCGGAAGAGGGGCTGCATGAGCTGGTTATCGAAGGCCATTGCGCCGTTGCTTATCCCCTCCTGCGAGGTGGCAAAGTGCTTGAGGTTGGTATAGTGTGTCGTAATCACCCCGTATGACTTCCTGGTATTCAGCTCAGCGAGAATAGCCTCTGCTATCGCTCCTCCGATGACCGGCTCCGTGCCGGTGCCGAACTCATCTATCATCACCAGTGACCTGTCATCGGCATGCCTCAGCATCTGCTTCATGTTAATCAGGTGTGAGCTGTATGTGCTCAGGTCGTTCTCAATGCTCTGCTCGTCGCCAATATCTATGAAGAACTTGCCGAAGATGCCTGTCTCAGTGCCTTCAGCAACAGGGATTGTCATACCGCATTGCAGCATATACTGGACCAGTGCCACTGTCTTAAGGCAAACCGACTTGCCGCCTGCATTCGGGCCCGAGATGACAAGGATACGGTCCCTGCTGTCTATCCTGACTGTCAGTGGAACCACCTCCCTGCCCGTGGTGCGTGCAAAGGAAAGTGTGAGCAGCGGGTGCCGTGCATTGATCCAGCGTATGTGAGGGTTATTGGCCACCGGGGGTCTGATGCATTGAAGCCTCACCCCGAAGAGC
Source organism: uncultured Bacteroidales bacterium (assembly GCA_963732575.1). Lineage (GTDB taxonomy): Bacteria > Bacteroidota > Bacteroidia > Bacteroidales > VadinHA17 > SR-FBR-E99. The sequence continues at coordinate 33,565 of CAVTAA010000009.1, read as the reverse complement.
GCCTTCGCTCTTAAGAAGTCTATTCCGGCCAGGAAGGCGAAGTTATCAGAGAGGTCATCTATATAGGGTCTTATATTATCTGCCAGGGCTGTGAGTATGCGGACTATCTCTCTCTTCTCCTGGTGTTCCAGCTCAGTGATCTCATTATTAAGCTCTACCACCTCTGCCGGCTCAATAAAGACAGTCTTGCCTGTGGCAGATTCGTCATGCACAAAGCCTTTTATTCCCCTCTTGTCAGAGGCGCTGACAGGTATTACCCCGCGACCGTTACGCACTGCCACTGTTGCATCACGGTCCACTATGCCGTCGGCCTGCGCCTGGCGGAGCACGCTGTGAAGCTTTCTCACAGCTGACATACTCTTTGCTGACAGGTCGGCACGAATGACCTTCAGTGCTGGTGAAGCGTTGTCACGTATCTTACCCTCTTTGTCAATTATACGGTCAATAGCCTCATTAACAAATGGATAGTAAACCACCGCCCCTGCCATGGCCGCTAGTCCCGGATACTTGCCGTCCCTCCTGTTCTTAAAAAATCCGATGATGCGCCTGATTGTGTCAAGGGATGCTCTGAGGGCGACCACCTCCTCAATCTCAGGGAAGGAGCCTTCAATCCGAAGCTTCTCCAGCGCAGTGTGAGGATCGTAGTAGTTTTCTGAAGGGAACTGTTCGCTGCCATTGAGTATCTGCTGAAACTCCTCGGTAAGAACAAGTCGCTGTCTTACTTCCTCCCCTGAAAAAGAGACCTTCATGGCCTCCACCCTGCGCACACCGGCAGGACTGAGACAGTATGCCGTCAGATGCTCCCTGATGCGGTCAAATCCTATTTTGGTCTCGTAGGTGTCGGGGTAAATCATTCAGTGCTATTCTCAGAACAAAAGTAAGGTTAATTAATGTTAATGCTTCATTGTGTATAACATATGAAAGTATATTTATTCCGCTTAATCTGCAAAAAAAATGAGAAACCTTTTCACTTGCGCAAGAAGTGCGTTGATCACCGCTCTCCTGCTGATTATGGTCATACCCGCCGCTTCCCAGGATGTTACTGTGGACCTCTCAATGGTTTACAGGATAAGGCAGGAGGGCCAGAGAAATTCTGATATTGAAAAACTGGCATTCATAATGACCGATCTTGCCGGACCGCGTCTGACAGGGTCACCAGGCCTTGACCGTGCCAACGAGATTGCCAGGGCCAGGCTGGCAGAGTATGGTATGGCGAATGTCCGTATTGAGGTCGCGGGCGAGTTCTCGCGTGGCGGATGGGACTATTCAAAGGCCTATGCGGCAATGACCGCCCCCTATTACAGCAATTTCTCAGTCACACCTGCAGCATGGACGGCAGGTACAAACGGCCTGATAAGGGGTGAAGTGTTACTCGTGGATATCAAAACGGCTGAAGATATTGAAAAGTACCGCGGCAAACTGAAGGGAAAGATAATTATGTCACCTGCCTCGTCACAGTATGAGGTCAGCTTTGAGCCCCTTGCCAAAAGGCTCACGGAAGAGGATCTTGAAGATATCGCTACAGTTACCGCAGGCGGCACTCCGTCGCGCAGGGTGATGGGGGACTGGGCGGCCATGCGGGAGCTCCGCAACAAGATCAATGAGTTTCTTCGCACCGAGGAGGTGGCGATGATAATCAACCAGGGCAATGCCTTCAACCTCCCGCGATCATCAGGTGAATCGTATGACGGTGCCGGGCAACCCCCGGTAACTGAGATAAGCATACCCATGGAGCCTTATGGCAGGATGGAGCGCATGATCAAAAGCGGTGAGAAGGTTGAGATTGAGGTTGAGATCAGGGCTGAGTTCATTCCCGGTAAAAAAGTATACAACGTAATTGCCGAGATACCAGGTACTGATCCGAAGCTTAAGGACCAGGTGGTCCTGCTCGGCGCTCACATTGACTCATGGCATGGTGGCACCGGCGCCGCAGACAATGCATCAGGATGCATAGTCATGATGGAGGCTCTCAGGATTTTGAAGGCTATTGATGCCAAGCCCAGGAGGACTATTCGTATTGCTCTCTGGGGAGGCGAAGAACAGGGACTTCATCGGGTCAAACGGCTATGTTTCAGCCTACCTGTTTGACAGGGAGAAGAACGAGAAGAAGCCCGGATTCGACAAATTCTCTGTCTATTTCAACATGGACAATGGCACCGGGCGTTACCGGGGGATTTACCTGCAGGAGAACAACCTGGTTCGTCCGCTCTTCGAAGAGTGGATGGAGCCGATGAGAGATATGGGGTTTGCCACCATCGCCATTCGCAACACCGGTGGAACTGATCACCAGAGCTTTGACCGTGTTGGCCTTCCGGGTTTCCAGTTCATCCAGGATGAGATTGAATACGATCGTGGCTACCACACGCTGGCAGACACTTATGAGCGTCTCCTGTTGCCCGATCTGAGGCACAATGCAATCATCACCGCATGGATGGCGTGGAATGCAGCTATGGAAGAGAGCCTCATTCCCCGCAAACCAGAAATGAAATCAACGCAGCAGAGGTCGCCTTACGGGTTCTGACCCGTCCTATTTCGCCTTGCCTTCCAGGTCAAGTATGAACGCATACTCGAGGGCTACGGTCTTCAGCCGTTCAAAACGTCCTGAGGCGCCGCCATGGCCTGCAGTCATGTTGACGTCCATGATAAGGATATTGTCATCGGTTTTCATGTCGCGCAGTTTGGCAACCCACTTTGCCGGCTCCCAGTACTGTACCTGTGAATCCCAGTAGCCTGTTGTGACAAGCATGTTGGGATAGGCCTGTGCCTTCACCTGGTCATAGGGTGAATATGAGAGCATATAGTCATAGTATTCCTGTTTGCGCGGATCGCCCCACTCATCCCATTCGAAGGTCGTAAGGGGGATTGTGGCGTCAAGCATGGTACTTACCACGTCAACGAATGGCACTGCGGCAATGACCCCGTTATAGAGCTGCGGTTCCATGTTCACTATGGCGCCCATCAGGAGGCCTCCGGCGCTGCCACCCATTGCATAGAGATGCTCCGGTGAAGTGTATTTTTCATCTATCAGGAAGCGTGCACAGTCATTGAAGTCGGTAAAGGTGTTGATCTTCTTCAGCAGCTTACCATCTTCGTACCATTGGCGTCCCATCTCGCTGCCTCCCCGGATGTGGGCAAGAGCATAGACGAACCCACGGTCGAGAAGGCTTATCACTGACGAGCGAAATGAAGGGTTGGTTGAGCCGCCGTATGAGCCGTAGGAATAGAGCAACAGCGGAGCTTTTCCGTCCTGCACAAAGTCCTTGCGGTAGACAATTGACAGAGGGATCATGGTACCGTCAGCAGCTTTTGCCCATAGCCGTTTTGATTCGTAGCTGTTGCTGTCAAAACCGCCGAGGACACTGTCCTGCTTCAGCAGTACCTTCGTCTTTGCAGACATGTCATAATCGAAGACCGAGTTCGGGGTGGTCAGCGATGAGTAGCTGTACCGAAGGAGGGTTGTGGCGGCGTTGAGGTTGACACTTATACCTGCTGTATAGGTCTCTTCGCCAAAATCGAGGAAATGCTCATAGCCGTCAGCGAGACTGATGATGCGCAGATTGGTTAGCCCCTTGATCCTCTCTTCGGCCACGAGGTAATTGTCAAAGATCTCAAAACTTTCAAGAAGCACGTCGTCACGGTGAGGGATAACCTCTGTCCAGTTAATCTTACCAATCTTATTATCAGCACATTTCATCAGCTTGAAGTTCTTTGCACTGTCAGCGTTGGTCATTATATAAAACTGTCCGTTCAGGTGTTCCACCGAGTAAAGGCGGTCAACCGAGCGGGGCTCAAAGATGACCACTTCACCATCAGGTTTACCGGCATCTATGAGTTGCACCTCCGTTGTGAGGGTCTGGCTTGAGGTGATTGTAATGTACTTTTTGCTCTTTGTCTTGCCCAGATATACTGAAAATGTCTCATCGGTCTCATCGAACACAACCTTATCCTCGGAGACCGGGGTACCCAGGACGTGCTTCATGATAGTGGCCTCCCTCAGGGTCTCGGGATCCTTCTTCACGTAAAACAGGGTCTTGCTGTCGGCTGCCCAGACTCCCTGGCTGGAGGTGTTGGTTATCTCGTCAGGTAGAAGCTGGCCTGAATTCAGATCCTTGACAAAAATGGTGTACTGCCTGCGGCTGACATGGTCAACGCCGTACGCAAGGAGGTTGTTATCGGGCGAGACTGAGCCGCCACCGACACTGGTGAATTCGTGACCTTCAGCAAGGAGGTTGACATCGAGCATCACTTCGGGTGTGTTGGTGCCATCTTTCCGCCTGTACATCACCTGGTACTCTTTGCCCTCGAAGTATTTGGTATTGTACCAATAACCATTGTCAAGGTAAGGAACGGTCTCATCGTCTTCCTTGATGCGCCCTTTTATCTCTTCAAAAAGTTGGGTCTGGAACGCTTCGGTATGTTTCATCACAGCGTCAGCGTAGTCATTCTCGGCATTGAGGTAGGCCAGTACCTTTACAGTCTGTGAATCAGGTGTTTCGGCATTCTTCTGTTCATCGCTGAGGCGCATCCAGAAGTAATTGTCAACACGTTCGTTGCCATTGCTTTCAACGACATACGGGATTTTTTCAGCCACAGGGGGCTGGGGTTTCTTGCCGCATGATGCCAGCACGAGCGTCATAGCCGTAACGGAGAGGAATAAGAACGATTTTTTCATAAAAGGATTATTAATAGTTAATGTGTCTGATCTATAATAATATATCCCCTACGGGGAAAAGATTTTTAATTATAACATTAATCTACAATACTTTATGCCCTACGGCAATCATTGACCCTATTGCCTGCTGCCTAATTCCTTGAGAGACAGCTGTATCCTCTTCCTGACCATATCCACGCTCACCACCCGCACCATCACATGCTGATGCAGCTTCACCACCTTTGAGGGATCATCGACATATTTGTCAGCCATCTGCGAGACATGCACAAGTCCGTCCTGCTTCACCCCTATATCAACGAAGGCACCGAACTTGGTTATATTGGTAACAATTCCGGGAACAGTCATTCCCTCTTTGACATCCTCGAGGGTATGAATATCGGCAAAGCTGAATTCCTGTATCGCTGACCGTGGGTCACGACCTGGTTTTGCCAGCTCCAGCATTATATCCCTGAGTGTCGGAAGTCCGGCCTCCGGTGAGACATATTTCTCTATCACTAATGATTTGCGTTTCGCCTCGTCCTGTATGAGTTCAGCGACTGTGCATCCGGCGTCGGCAGCCATCCTCTTTACAATATGGTAACTTTCAGGATGAACGGCAGAGGCATCGAGCGGATTTACTGGCATTTCTTATCCTGAGGAACCCGGCAGCCTGTTCATATGCCTTGTCGCCCATACGCTTGACCTTCATCAGCTCCTGTCGAGACCTGAACGGGCCGTTTTCGCTCCTGTACTCGACAATGTTCTGCGCCAGGCGCGGTCCAAGTCCAGAGACGTAAGTGAGGAGGTGAGGACTGGCGGTATTTACCTCCACTCCCACCGCGTTCACGCATGACATGACCACTTCATCAAGGCTGGCATGCAGTCTTGCCTGGTCCACATCATGCTGGTACTGGCCCACACCTATCGACTGGGGATCTATCTTCACCAGTTCAGCCAGCGGATCCATCAGCCTGCGTCCGATAGAGACGGCTCCCCGGACAGTCACATCATGATCGGGAAACTCGTCACGGGCTGTCTTTGATGCTGAATATATTGAGGCGCCGGCCTCGCTCACAACGTATACTTTTATGGTGCCCTGAGAAGATAGATACTGTTTCACAAACTCCTCTGTCTCACGGCTTGCAGTACCGTTACCTATAGCGATAGCTTCGATGCTGAACTTGTCTGCCAAAGTCAGCAGCTTGCTGACGCTTCTGGCGGTTTCATTCTGTGGCGGATGCGGGTATATCACATCATTATGCAGCAACGCGCCCTGCCGGTCGAGACATACTATTTTGCACCCGGTACGATAACCGGGATCGATACCCATCACACTCTTCTCGCCGAGTGGCGGAGAGAGCAGCAGCTGTCTCAGGTTATCGGCGAAAACCCGTATTGCTTCCTCGTCGGCCTTCTCCTTTGAGACCTTTCTGAACTCCGTCTCCATCGACGGCGCCAGCAGGCGGCTCCAGCTGTCTTTGACAGCCTCCTTCACCTCTGCTGCTGCGGGGTTATGCGCCTTGATGAATTGCTTCTCCACCAACTGAATAGCCTCTTCCTCCCGCGGCATGACGGAGAGCTTGAGGAACCCCTCCTCCTCACCCCGCCGCATGGCGAGCAGCCTGTGGGAAGGACAGCGGCGCAGTGGCTCAGACCACTCAAAATAATCGCTGAACTTATTCCCTTCCTCCTCTTTTCCTTTTATTACTTTGGATGAGATAACAGCCTCACGTTCATACAGTATCCTCAGATTTCCGCGTACCTGCTCATTCTCGCTTACTATTTCGGCGATAATATCACGTGCGCCCGCCAGGGCATCATCAACACTGCCGACATCCCCGGTAAGATATTTCTCTGCCTCATCGTCAGGCGCTCCTGGCCCCTGTTCAAGCAGCCACAAGGCAAGCGGTTCAAGGCCTTTCTCACGTGCTACGGAGGCTCTCGTCCTTCTCTTAGGCCTGTATGGAAGGTACAGATCTTCGAGCTGCGATAGTGTCAGGGCATCATTGATCCTGGAGAGCAGTTCCGGCGTCATTTTATCCTGCTCTTCAATTGATTTTATGACAGCCTCCTTGCGTTTATCGAGTTCTTTGAGCCTCTCATATTCGTCACGTATGTCAGCCAGCTGCACTTCGTTCAGGCTCCCTGTTATCTCCTTGCGGTAACGGCTGATAAAGGGTATTGTGGCGCCGTCGTCAAGAAGCCTTAACGTGTTCTCAACCTGCCAGTCGTGCAGGTGAAGCTTTTGTGCAATAAGCTTTATGTTTGTCGCCGCATCCATTTCGACTATTCGATATACAGTACAAGCCCCTTGAGGTATTCACTTTCGGGATGATAAATATTTACGGGATGATCAGGCGGCTGTCCTGTCTGATGCAGTATCCTTACATTTCGCCCGGTATTTGCAGCAGCAACAAAGACTGACCGCCGGAAGTCGTCGCGGCTGACAACCTGCGAGCAGGAGAAAGTGAATATTATACCGCCCGGTTTAATCTTTTCAATGGCTATCGCATTAAGCCGCCTGTAACCCTGCAGGGCTTTGTCAAGGGCCGTCTGATGCTTTGCAAAGGCAGGAGGATCAAGCACTATCAGATCGTATTCACGCTTCATCTCAGCCAGGTAGCTGAAAGCGTCAGCAGTGAATGACTTATGGCGGTCATCGACGTTGTAATTCAGGCTGATGTTCTCATCCGCCAGGGCTGTGGCAGAGGATGAACTGTCAACGGTGTGTACCGTTGCAGCATTGGCCATGGCGTAGACAGAAAAACCGCCTGTATAGCCAAACATATTGAGAACCTTACGGCCTTCGCTGTAATTTCTTAACAGGCTCCTGCTGTCGCGCTGGTCGATAAAGAATCCTGTCTTCTGGCCCGTCGCCCAGTTAACCCTGAATCTGAAACCGTTTTCATTGACGATAGCGTTGCTGCCTGCGTCTTCACCTGCCAGATAGCTGTTTACAGCGCTTAGTTTGGCCATGAAGGGTACAGTACCCTCGCTCTTGTCATAGACTGAGGTCACTGTGCCCCTGAGTACCTCCAGCACGATATCAGCAATCATCCCGCGAATTTGCCAGAATCCGGCAGTATGGGCCTGCATCACCGCCACGCTGCCGTAAATATCAATTATCAGACCCGGCAGGCCGTCGCCTTCGCCATGCACAAGCCTCCAGACATTAGTTTCATGTTTTCCTGCTGTACCTGTGTTCAGCCTGTACCTGAAGGCATCGCCGATCTTCTTCCTGAAGAACTCCCTGTCAGCTTCACACTGAATAAAAGAGAAGATGCGGACGGCAATCGAGCCCGGAGACCAATGTCCTGTGGCAAGGTAGGTTCCGTCAGAGGCACATACATCCACCACATCACCTTCGGCAGGCGAACCTGCAATGGTTGCTATTGCACCCGAGAAGATCCACGGATGGTACCGTCTCACTGACTGGTCCTTACCCTTTTTGAGGGTTATACGGGCTGCTGTCACTTGCTTAGATTTGAGAATGTCCCTTTCCGTTGAGCTGCAGGTAAATGCGCCGGCAAACCCATGCGTCAGTGGCTGCGTAGACCTGTTGCGGGGTGGTCAGTCCGGGAGCTTCCCAGTTTGAGGTCTGCTGGGACTTTGAGATTGAGAAACCAAGAATGATAGCCGATAATTTCTTAAGTCCCAGTTCTTTTATTCCGTGTGCGGCCACCACAGTCTGCAGATCGACGAATCCGCCGGGTTCAAAGGGCTCCAGGTGCCTCAGCGCTTTAATATCATCATGAACAGCCACGCCAACCTTAATTACATCCTTACTGGACAGTAAGTCAGTGAGTTCCGGCGGTAATCCCATCATGTTCAGCCTGAAGAGCCAGGCATTCCGGTCGTCTGCCAGCTGAAGGAGAGAAACATTATGCCTGTTGCCTTTTTTAAATGAAGGTCTTGTCTCAGTGTCGAACCCCAGTATTTTGCACCGGCTGATCTCATCCATCGCGTGACGGAACTTCTGCATGTTGTCGATCAGACTTACCCTGCCCTCAAACTGCAGCACGGGCATCTTCTTCAGGTCCTCATCGGTGACACTCTCATTAAACTGCCTTGTCATCGCCTGAAGGTTGGTTGGTCTCCTGGTCATCGTCAACTGAGTAGAGTACGGTATGTATGGCTACAAGGACATTGAGCATCTTCTTGCCCCAGAATTCTTCAAAACTCATAAGCATCTCCCATACAGCGTCATTCATCACATCTTCGTTCCCGCTCTTATAGCTGACGATGAAGTTTTTCAGATCCTGGTAAATATCTGCCAGGCTCTCAGCAATACTGCCGGTATAGAGTCCGTCAGCCGGGTCACCTGCATCAACAATGACCGGAAAAGGATCATCGTTCCCGATCCTTCCAAGCAGATTGTCATGAATGCGTGTCCAGTCAAACTCGGTCACCACTTTTTCATTTCCGTCTTCGAGGACAGGTTCAAGCAGAGGCAGCAGCGATGCCCTGAGATAAATGAAAGGCAGCAGTCGCTGCATGACCTTCAGTATTTCAATGCCTTTTGTTTCCTTGATTCCCTCAATGTATTTGCAGTATTCATTAGCCGAAGCTGCAAACTCAACCACCTGACGTGAAAAAATTATCTTCTCCTCTTGTTCCATCTGTTATATCATAATCGACAAAAGTATTCATTTCAGGCTGAAAAATGCTTACGGAAACAGAAAAGGAGCATTATCACCTTTTCCAAAAAAGTTTAAAGGCATCGTCATACTGCAGCTTCTCATGGTCAAGGAGCCAGCGGATCACCCTGGTGCCTTTCTCAGCAGGGAATTCCATTGCAGCCGCCAGATCTTCTGGTCTCATGGCACTGTCTGCGAGCAGTTCCTTTATCCTGTCAATAATAAGATCGAACTCATATTTGCTGAGTTCCAGCTCATTCCTCTCCTGGCATGTATCACACATACCGCACCGGCCGTTTTCTTCTCCGAAGTAGTTGGTGAGGAAGGCAGACCGGCAGCGTGTTTTGTTCTCGGCGTACTCAGTTATTTTTGCCACCCTCTCAATATAGTTCTCCCTGACACGCAGATAGACGTCAGGTGATATTGTCAGGTGGCTCCGGTCAAGCCGCTCTTCAGTAAAGATCACCAGGGGGCTTTTCTTACCCGGGATGAAGTGAATTATTCCCTGGGAAGTCAGCCTAAGCAAATACTGGTAGATTGCCTCACGCGTCATGCCAGATCTGCTTGCCAGCATTTCCTCGTTAATAGGAACAAATTGAGAGAACATGCCACTGTAGGTTCTGAGAAGGAGCTTAATGAACCTGTCATATTCTTCGTTTGCAACCTGGAATTTATAGAGGTCATCGCGGCTGAAAACGAAATGGACTCTTGAAGGATTGTTAATCTCGTCAGTGAACTCAAGGTATCCTTCCTTCTGAAGGAAGTTAAGGCTGTTGTATGTCTCTGTAACCGAGAATCTGAAAGCGGTCACGAATTTCCACAGGTCAAAATCGTGAACGCTGTTCTTACCAGATCCCACAGGCAGCTGGTAGAAATTACCTATTGCTTCATACACATCCTTGATCCGGTCTATGGGAGGGAATTTTATATGGACAGAGTCAGCCAGTCTTTTCCTCTCATCCTGTGACCATAACAGAACGGCAAAAGCGGGTTTGCCATCCCGGCCCGCCCTGCCTGACTCCTGGTAATAAGCCTCTATCGAGTCAGGGCAATCCCAATGAATCACAAATCTGACATCAGCCTTATCTATTCCCATGCCGAAGGCGTTGGTAGCGACGATAATACGCACCTCACCCGTGGTCCAGGCATGTTGCTTCCTGTCGCGCATCTCCTGAGGCAGGCCGGCATGATAGAAGTCTGCCCCGATATCATTGGCGATCAGCATTTCAGCTACCGTCTTTGATCTTTTCCTGCTGTTGACATATATAATTCCGCTGCCGGGCTCTTTTCTAAGGCTGCGTATGGCATAAGCGCTTTTGTCTTCAATCTCCCTGACTACATAGGTGATATTGGTCCTCTTGAAGCTTGCCTGCAGCACCTGGGCATTCTTAAGGGTAAGCCGGGAGATGATATCCTTAACCACATCAGGCGTTGCCGTTGCCGTGAGCGCCAGCAGAGGCACCTGTTTGCCAATGATATCACGTATCTCGGCTATACGGAGGTATGAAGGCCTGAAGTCGTAACCCCACTGTGATATGCAATGAGCTTCATCGACGGCCACGAGGGTAAAGTTGAAACGGGCCAGGCGGGCCCTGAACACGGGTGTCTGCAGCCTCTCAGGACTGACATACAGCAGCCGGTAGTCACCGTAAAGACAGTTGTCGAGTGATATTTCAACTTCCTCGCGCGTCATCCCGCTATGGATCGCCATAGCCTTGATATTAATTGACTTAAGCCTTGTGACCTGGTCCTTCATGAGGGCTATAAGCGGGGTTATCACCAGGCACAGTCCCTCCCGGGCTACGGCCGGGATCTGATATGTCACCGACTTTCCGCCACCGGTAGGAAGAAGGGCAACGACATCATTTCCTGATACCACTGCATCGATGATCTCCTCCTGCAGTGGCCTGAATGATGTGAAACCCCAGTAACGGGCCAGTGTCTCCCTGTAAATGTCCGGTAACATTGTAGTGCAGGCTGCTTGTTTACAAATTTAATAACTCAATCTCATTTTTAACGTTTTATTGACGTTTAAGATGTGCCGGTGCTCATCATTTTTTTGTAATTTTCGGCCCAAATAAAACCCTGCCCGATGTCATTCTCTGAAGATAAACTACTGTTTGAAGGTCTGACCTTCGATGACGTACTGCTTCTTCCGGCTTATTCGGAGGTGCTTCCGCGCGATGTTGATCTGAGATCAAAGTTCACGCGTAACGTCATTATCAATACACCTATCGTCTCGGCGGCCATGGATACGGTAACCGATGCAGAGCTCGCTATCGCCATTGCCCGTGAGGGAGGTATTGGAGTGATACACAAGAACATGTCGATAGGTCAGCAGGCCGCCATGGTGAGAAAGGTGAAGCGCGCCGAGAGCGTAATGATCTTTGATCCCGTGACCATCAACGACAAATCCACTGTCGCCGATGCATTGGCCCTGATGAAGGAGTTTAAGATCGGAGGTATACCTGTAATCAGTGACGATGGTGCCCTGGTCGGGATCGTCACCAACAGGGATCTGCGTTTTGAAACGGACTATTCGCGCCGCATCAGCGAGATCATGACCCCCCAGTCCCGGCTTATCACCCTCAGTCACTCGACTGATCTGGCGGCTGCCGCGGAGGTGCTTCAGAAGTACAAGATAGAAAAACTGCCTATAGTTGATGACAAGGGAAGGCTAAAGGGACTGGTGACATACAAGGACATCACAAAGGCAAAAGACAGGCCCTATGCCTGCAAGGACGAGAAAGGCCGTCTCAGGGTTGCTGCTGCCGTTGGAATCGCTCCCAACACCCTGTCAAGGGTGGAGGCCCTTGTTGGGGCAGGTGTTGACGCTATTGCCATCGACACTGCACACGGTCATACAAAGAGTGTGATAGATATACTAAGGGATATAAAGAAGATCTTCCCGGGAACAGAGATTGTTGTGGGTAATATTGGAACCGCAGACGCTGCAAAGATGCTTGTTGACGAAGGCGCTGACGCCGTTAAGGTAGGCATCGGTCCCGGTTCAATATGCACCACCAGGGTGGTGGCAGGTGTGGGTGTGCCGCAGCTGTCAGCAATCTATAACGTGGCCAGGGCTATTGACGGCTCAGGTGTTCCGGTGATAGCTGACGGTGGGATACGTTATTCGGGCGACATAGTAAAAGCGCTGGCTGCAGGCGCTGACAGCATCATGGCAGGATCGCTCTTTGCAGGGGTGGAAGAATCTCCGGGTGAGACAATCATCTACAACGGACGCAAGTTCAAGACATACCGCGGCATGGGCTCTGTGGAGGCAATGCAGCTGGGATCCAAAGACAGGTACTTCCAGGATATGGAGGATGATATCCATAAGCTTGTTCCTGAAGGCATTACAGCCCGTGTACCTTACAAAGGTACCCTGAATGAGGTTATCTACCAGTTCCTCGGGGGACTGCGCTCAGGAATGGGTTACTGCGGCGCAAAGGATATTCCGACACTAAAGAAAGAGGGCCGGTTTGTGAGAGTAACAACCGCCGGGGTGACGGAAAGCCATCCGCATGACGTTACTATCACCCGTGAAGCACCTAACTACAGCCGGAAGATAAACGAATACTGATGATACGTACGGCAATATTATTTTTCCTTGTTCTGGTGGTCTCATGTAACAGGGTTCAAAACGAGTCTGACCGTCTGGCCGTTGCAAAGGCAGGCGACAGGGTACTCTATTTTGACCAGATACCTTCAACACTTGTGATGCCGGGGATGAGCGGAACTGACAGCATATCGGCAGTGCAAAGCTATATCAGGCGCTGGTCACGCAAGGAGTTGATGGCACTGAGAGCTGAAGAGAACCTGACAGCAGAGTACAAGGATGAAGTGAACAGACAACTGGGTGAGATGAGAAACAACCTTCTTATATACCAGTACCAGCAGCAGATGATCATCCAGAAGATGGATACCGTGGTTACCGACAACGAACTGCAGGACTACTATGTCAGTAACCTGAATACCTTCTCGCTGACAACTAATCTTGTCAAAGCACTGTTCATCAAGCTGCCGGCAACCACCCCGGATATCGGGAAAGTAAGAAAATTATACAGATCATCCATCCCGGAGGAGATAAGGGAGCTTGAAGATTACTGTGCCCAGTTCGCTCTGAGGTATGATGACTATGATGATGCCTGGATTCCGTTCACGCACCTGCTGATGGAGGTGCCGCTTGAAATCTGAAAACCAGGAGGAATGGCTGGCAAGGAACAGCGCAGTTGAGCTGAAGGATGACAAATTCACATATTTTATTGCTATAAGAGAGTACAAGTTGAGAAACAGTGTGGCTCCGTTCGAATACATCCGCGGACAGGTGAAAACGATTATACTTAACAACCGCAGGAATGATTTCCTGCAGAAACTTGAAGACGGAATTTATAATGAGGCGGTAAGGAATAATAGCCTGAAAATCTTTTAATGACTAAATTCAAAGCATGAAAATCAAAATTATCATATTAAACGCGCTGTTGATGCTTGCAGGGTACAGCGCTTACAGTCAGCAGGTTGTTGAGTCGATTGTGGCTGTGGTAGGAAATGAGGTCATTTTTCTCTCTGATGTTGAGGGTCAGGTGATGCAGATGAAAGCTGAGAGGGACCCTACACCTGTCGAGGAGCTTCGCTGCCGTGTACTGGAGGACCTGATGATCACAAAAACTTTTCCTTGATCAGGCGAAGATAGACTCCATTGAGGTGTCGCCCGACAATGTTGAGGCTGACCTGAACAACAGACTGGCTGAATACATAAGGCGCGCCGGGTCAGAGCAGGCTCTTGAGAATTACTTCAGCAAGAGTATGGCTGAGATAAAGAAAGACCTTCGTGAGATGCTCACAAACCAGTATATCGTACAGGAGACACAGGGAACAATTGCGCAGGATATCACCGTTACTCCGGACGAGATAAAAAAATACTATAACAGTATGCCAAAAGACTCTCTGCCGCTGGTTCCCAGGAAGGTTGAGCTCAGTATCATCTCCGTTGAGCCTCCTGACATGGATGACAGCAAGGCTGAGGTGCGCCAGCGTCTGCTTGATCTTCGCAGCCGCATCGTTAACGGCGAGAGCTTCAGTGCGCTGGCAGTGCTCTATTCAGAAGACCCCGGCACGGCTCCTAAAGGCGGAGAGCTCGGGTATGTACCACGAGGTGAGGTGGCCAAGCCATATGCCGAGGCAGCCTGGAGCCTGAAGAAAGGTGCTGTCTCCAAAATTGTTGAGACCGAATTCGGATTCCATATCATCCAGCTCATTGACCGTAAAGGAGAAATGGTCAACACGCGGCATATACTCATGAAACCGAAACTCTCGGCAGAACAAACCGAATGGGCTATCCTGAGACTTGACAGTATTGCAGGTCTTGTCCGCCTTGACAGCCTGGCCTTCGATAAGGCAGCTTTAAGATACTCGTCTGATAAGGCTACCAGGGCTAACGGAGGCAAGATGGTTCAGGAGAATCCTTCTGATCGCGTAACATGGTTCACCCTTGATGAGCTGCCGCGTGAGATCAACCTGGTTGTGCGTAACATGAAGCTGGGTGAGATCTCGGAGCCCTTCCGCACAACTGATGCCAAGGGCAACAGCGTTTATGTCATCGTCAGACTTGATAATGAGGTTGCACCCCACAGGGTCAACCCGAAGGAAGATTACAACTACCTGTCAGAAGCCGCATTGATGGACAAACAGAACAAAGCATACCAGGACTGGATCACTGAGAAGATTAAGAAGACTTATATCCGTGTCAGCGATGATTTCCGCGGCTGTGGCTTTCATTTTCCCGGATGGCTCGAATAGGTCAGATAACATCGCGGAGAGATTTTTATCTCTTGTTGCCTCTTTTCCTATCTCTCCTGCCGCTGCAGGTTGCTGCACAGGGCGGGCAGGAGCGCCGCAGGGTTGAGATACTCCATTCTGATGAAATGCAATACGGCCGCATGAATGACCGGTCGCGCAACAAGCTGAACGGCAACGTCAGCCTGAAGCATAATGACCTCTACATGACATGCGACAGCGCCTTGTACTATGACGATACAAACCAGGTTAACGCCTTCAGCAACATCCACATAAGACAGGGCGATACAATCCACATATGGGGTAATTACCTGTTTTACGATGGTGACACCGGAAAGGCCGTAATGACTGACAGTGTGAAACTTGCAGATAAAGAAACACAGCTTTTCACACGCAAGATTGATTATGATACCAATACACAAATAGCAGTTTACGATGATGGCGGACGCATTCTCAACGGTGAAAACACGCTTACCAGCATCATAGGAATTTATTATGCCGACAGGAAGATGCTTCATTTCCGTGACAGTGTTAAGATCGTCAATCCTGATTTTGTAATGCGTGCCGACACGATGCGTTATGACACTTATAACGAGATTGTCTGGTTTGAAGGACCCACAGAAGCAGTAGGTGACAGTATCTACCTCTTCTGCGAGAAAGGGTGGAGCGATACCAGAAAAGATGTCTCTCAGCTGATGAAGAATGCTGTTATCGACAATCGCCAGCAGCGTATCACAGGCGACACCCTCTGGTATGATGAGAAAAACGGACAAGGGGAGAGCTTCGGCAATGTAACCATTGCTGACACGTCGGACAATGTCATTTGCGGAGGAGGTTATGCATGGTATCTGAAGCGGCCTGAAAAGTTTATTCTTACCCATGATCCGTGGTTTACGATGTATTCAAATGAAGACACTATCACTCTCAGGGCCGACACCCTCAGGGCGCTTCCTCAGACTGACACCCTGGGTGCAGATCACAGGCTGCTGAAGGCATATTTCAGTTGCACAATCTACAGCAGGGAGATGCAGGGACGATGCGACTCACTTTCTTACTCATTCATGGACTCAGTCATCAGGATGTATGATGACCCTCTAGTATGGTCGCGGGAGAGTCAGCTTTCAGCAGAACTCCATCGCCCTGTTCACAAAAGACCGCAAAGCGGACCGTATGGAGCTCTACAATTCTGCTTTTGTGGTCAGCTCTGTCGATTCGGCCCGCTTTGACCAGATCAGCGGAAAGAATCTGTCAGGATACTTCGTTGACAATAAGCTTCGCCGTATAAAGGTTACCGGCAATGGGGAAGCTATCTATTATGTTGTTGACAGCAAAGAACTTGTGGGTGTGAACAGGGCCAAAAGCGCTAGCATTGAGATCTTGCTCGAGGACGGCAAGATAGCCGAGATCTACCAGAACCAAAGTCCTGACGGTACACTTAATCCTCCGCTTGAAAAGCCGGACAGTGAGATGAGGCTTGATGGTTTTCGATGGTTACCTGGTTTACGGCCGGAAAGAGAAACTTCCGAAGTGACTGAAGTGACTAAAGTGACTAAAGTGAACTAAAGTGAACTAAAGTGAACTAAAGTGTCTTGGGGAAAAGCAACTTTAGCTCACTCCGGACTTTAGTCACTCCGAACTTATTTAATACTCGTCTTCGTTGAAGAAAAAGTCTTCTTTTGATGGATAGTCAGGCCAGATATCTTCAATACCTTCATAAATATCGCCTTCGTCTTCTATCTCCTGCAGGTTTTCTATGACTTCCATAGGGGCACCTGACCGTATTGCATAGTCAATGAGCTCATCCTTGGTTGCTGGCCAGGGAGCATCTTCGAGTTTTGACGCTAATTCAAGTGTCCAATACATTTTTTTGAAAGATTTTTGTTACCTTCCTTAAAGTCCGCAAATATAAAATTATTTAGAATAATAAAAGAGGGGCCCGACTTTTTTATCGATTATTTTGCCTTATTATCTGGCAGCCACCTAACCTCTTCAATACCAGCATCATAGCTCAGACATCGTGAAAGTACGAAGAGATAATCGGAGAGACGGTTAATGTATATGATGATTTCCTGGTCCACTTTTTCTTCTTTATCAAGGCGAAGGAGGGCTCTTTCGGCTCGCCGGCACACACATCGTGCAATATTACAATTTGCTGTATGAGGATGACCGCCCGGAAGTATAAAAGAATTCAGTGCCGGAAGCCGGGATTCCATGGCATCTATTGAACGCTCAAGCAATGATGTATCGCCCGGTGTTAAGGTTACCGGCACTTTTGCCGACGGGTCGGTGGCAACAACCGAGCAGCATGTCATGAGTGCTGATTGTATGGCAATGAGTTCTTCAGTGCTGACACAGTGCTGACCGGCAGCACGCAAAAGGCCTATCCATGCTATAAGTTCATCAATAGTGCCATAGGCTTCAATGCGGGGATGATATTTGGGAAGTCTTTTGCCTCCAATGATAGAGGTCTCTCCCCTGTCTCCTGTTTTGGTATATATCTTCATCGGCAGGAAATGAAGTATATCTATTTCAGCTTTACTTCAATTCTGTTCTCGTTGACGTAATCGGTTGCAACCTCGCCGTCCATTAGCTTGATTATGCGGTGCGCATGGCGTGCGATATCCTCCTCGTGGGTCACAACAATGACAGTGTTACCCAGTTCATGGATCTTATCGAGAAGACCCATTATATCATAGGATGTCTTACTGTCAAGGTTTCCGGTAGGCTCATCGGCAAGGATTATTGAAGGTTTGTTGACCAGTGCCCTGGCGATTGCCACCCTCTGCCGTTGTCCGCCGGACAACTCATTGGGCTTGTGGGTCATTCTGTCACCCAATCCGACCTCTTCAAGTGTGACTTTGGCATGGTCTTCCCTTTCATGGCGCGGCACGCCGGCATAAATAAGAGGCAGGGTAACGTTCTCAAGGGCTGAGTACCGCGGCAGCAGGTTAAAGGTCTGGAAGACAAAGCCGATCTCCTTGTTCCTTATCTCGGCAAGACGGTCATCTTCCATCTTGCTGACATCGGTTCCGTTAAGGATATACTGGCCTTTGGTGGGGGTATCGAGACACCCCAGGATGTTCATCAGTGTTGACTTACCGGACCCTGACGGGCCCATAATGGCTACATATTCGTTTCTGTTGATAGTGAGTGACACAGAGCGGAGGGCACGTACTATTACCGTTCCGACCTGGTAATTTTTTACAATCTCGTGTATCTCTATGACCTTATCCATGCCTGTTTTGTTAAAGTCCCGAAATTAGTTCAAATTACTCTATATATATGTTATGATCCTGTTATTTTTTGTTAATACCTGATCCTGTAGCTTCCCGGTGTTATGCTATGCTTAAGAAAAAATATCCCGAGACGGAGTGTCTCCATTGTGACCGGAGCAATACCTGATGCTGCCACCTTCTTCCATGCCAGGAACATTTCCTTTGTCAGGTGGATATCATCAGCTGCAATTGTCATCTCCTCTCCCATGGCAGCGATCATCGAGATATATTGGGTCAAAGCCGTGCCTCTGTGATTACCGTCGATAAATGCAAAAGAGACACTCTGTCCGTCCATTCTCAGGCTCTCGAGGGCAGTGCTGAACTCGGCAGTCATTACTTCAGCATTGGATGCACCGTATCTCATGAGGTTTTCGCGTGCAATGTCTGCCAGTGCCGGGCACCCCTCCACTGTCACCACTCTCCTCTCCGGCGCTGCCAGCGCCAGCGCCAGCGTGCTGATACCGAGCGATGTACCCAGCTCCAGTATTATCCCGTGCCATAGCTGGCCTGCCGATGCTCACCCCGCGCTGCTGAGCCTGCTTCCCGGCATCCTGAGCGCGATCACCCCGGGCTGCTGAGCCTTTATTCCCTGCTGAGCCTGTCAAGCTCACCCCGAGCTGCTGAGCCTGTCGAAGCAGCCACCATCCTCGCAAGTAATCCCGCTTCCCTCGCCGGCATCGCCGCTGTCCTTGCTATCTCCGACACACGCCGCTCCCCTCCGGCTCTGGTCACAGAACCTGCTCCCAAATCTGTCACTCTGATGCATCGCTTGTCAGCAAGCATCTCACGCCGAAGACTTTCAACCTGACTGACAATCTTCACATCAGTTTTACCCCTTACCACCTTTGTCAGGAAGTCATAAACATACGGACTGTGAACACCGTGTCCTGCCGTGCTCCGGGCAGTAAGGAGGTGTCTTAGGTATGCAGCTGCCGGGTACAGGTCCATTTCTTAGGAAGGTCATTTGAAAGCAGCCCAAATTTACGTATTTTCGATGAGTATCTTTTTTGTTTAAACGGATGTCTGAACTGCTTGATACAGAGATAAAATATCTTCCCGGGGTGGGTCCCAAAAGGGCCGAACTGCTGGCAGAAGAGGCAAATATCCATACTTTCAGGGACCTCGTCTACTATTTTCCATACAAGTATGTTGACAAGACACGCTTTTATACTGTCAGCGAGCTTGACACCGACATGCAGTATGTTCAGATAAAGGGAAAGATACGCCGTTACTCTACCGAGGGAGGCGGGTCGGCCAGGCGTCTTACCGCTGATTTTTATGACGATACGGGTATGGTCAGGCTTGTATGGTTCAAGGGGCAGAAGTGGGTGCTTAATGCATATAAAGTCGAAAAAGAATATATTATCTTCGGTAAACCGACGCTCTTCAGCGGTGCCTTTAACATAGTCCATCCCGAGATCGAAGAGACAGAGAAGAAGGCTACAAGGGTTAGTTCAGCCCTCGAGGCGCAGTACAACACAACTGAAAAGATGAAGGATCATTTCCTTCAATCCAAGGCCATAGGAAAGCTGATGGCTACCCTCTTTTCGCAACCTGCACTTCGCTTTGATGAAACGCTGCCAGCCTCACTGTTGAAACCAATGAGGCTGATAAGCCTCTCCGATGCAATGTTCCGGATCCACTTCCCTGATTCGAACATCGATCTTGAAAACGCCCGTTTCAGGCTCAAGTTTGAGGAGCTGTTTTACATCCAGCTCAACCTGTTGCACTATAAGGGCAGCCGGGCAAAAAACACTCGCGGTTTCACCTTTTCAATTGTTGGTGACAGGCTAAACTCATTTTATAAAAACAACCTTCCTTTTACCCTGACAGAGGCGCAGAAGAGGGTGATACGCGAGATACGCACCGATCTCGGCAGCGGCAGGCAGATGAACAGGCTGCTGCAAGGCGATGTGGGCAGCGGTAAGACCATGGTTGCTCTTATGAGCATGCTCATCGGAGCTGATAACGGTTTTCAGAGCTGCCTGATGGCTCCGACGGAAGTTCTTGCCATTCAGCATTTTAATTCGATAAGCCATTTCGTCCGTGGCATTGATGCCGGCGGTGGCCCTGCTGACGGGCTCGACGAAGCGCAGTGAGCGGACCCGCATCGAGAATGGCTTGCTCGACGGAAGCATCTCTATTCTGATAGGTACCCATGCCCTGATAGAGGATAATGTAAAGTACAAGAACCTTGGCCTGGTGATAATAGACGAGCAGCATCGTTTTGGTGTGGCGCAGAGGGCAAAGCTGTGGCAGAAGAGCGACTGTCCGCCGCATGTGCTGGTGATGACGGCGACACCCATACCCCGTACCCTCGCCATGACACTGTACGGTGATCTTGATGTATCAGTAATTGATGAGATGCCCCCGGGACGCAAGGCAATAAAAACTATGTCTTTCACCGATGCCGAACGCGAGAAGGTATTTGGCTTTATGCGTCGTCAGATAGAAGAGGGAAGACAGATTTATGTTGTGTACCCGCTCATCAAGGAGTCTGAAATCTCTTGATTACAAGGATCTTGAGGATGGGCTGGAGAGCATGTCACGCGCTTTTCCGCCGCCGCAGTATTGCATCAGCGTGGTCCACGGACGCATGACTGCACGTGATAAGGAGATATCAATGAATCTGTTCCGCAGGGGACAGGCGCAGATAATGGTTGCCACCACGGTAATTGAGGTTGGTGTTGACATACCTAATGCCAGTGTCATGGTCATTGAGAGCGCGGAACGTTTCGGGCTCTCGCAGCTTCACCAGCTGCGCGGCCGCGTTGGTCGCGGCGCCGATCAGTCGTTCTGCATACTCATGACATCGCACAAGCGTTCGGCCGATGCGTCTGAGCGTATCAATACGATTATTGGCACAAACGACGGTTTTGAGATTGCAGAGGCTGACCTGCGCATGCGCGGTCCGGGCGACCTCGAAGGGACGCAGCAGAGCGGCATGGCCTTCGATCTGAAGATAGCGGACCTTGGAAGGGACGGACAAATACTAAACCTCGCACGATCTCACGCCGAGGAGATCCTGGCCGATGACCCCGGGCTGGAAAGCAGCGATAACAAGGTGTTGAAAGCCGGCCTGAAGAGACTTTTCGGCAAGAGCTTCACATGGAGCGAGATAAGCTGAAGGGTTATCTGTTGTCTGTTATCTGTTATCGGTTCCAGACAATGAATCACTACTGCCTACTGGCAGATGCCAGGAGTCAATATTTCCTCTCCTGCACTCTGTCTCCTCGCTAAAAAAGCCCACCGGGCTTTTTATTAACGCTCGGTCCTCTATTGCCTGCCAAAATAATGACTATTGTTCTGTTTTATTTCCGGACAATTCCTTAAAATTGCCGGTTCAATAATGTCACAATGCCGCAAGGAGAGATAATCACTCATGAAGGAATAGTTTTAAAAGCCCCGGGCAATGGTACTGCTGAAGTTGAGATTATTACCGGCAGCGCCTGCTCTGGCTGCCATGCAAAATCAGCCTGCTCGCTGGGCAGTACAGATGTAAGGACCGTCAATGTCAAGAGTGAAGCTGACCTCAGGCCCGGTGATAAAGTCACGGTGGTTATGGAGAAGTCGCAGGGTTTCCGAGCACTGGCTATCGGTTATGTGATCCCATTTCTTATTCTTGTTACAGTATTTGCGGCTCTTACAGTTGCGGGGGCAGGTGAGCTGAGCTCAGCGCTACTCTCGTTTGGTTCACTTGTAGTTTATTACTTTTCCGTTTGGCTCCTGAGGAGCAGAATTGACAAGAGGTTTGAATTCAAAATAAAGGTCTGACAGATGAGTTCCATTGTTTTGTTCACAATCATCATGCTGAGTGTGCTTGGTCTGGCTGCAGCGGTGATACTGTATTTTGTTGCGCAGAAGTTCAGGGTCGTTGAAGACCCGCGTATAGACCTGGTTACCGAGGCTCTTCCGGGAGCCAACTGTGGCGGCTGCGGTTTTACCGGTTGCCGTGCCTTTGCCGAGACCCTTGTGAAATCAGTTTCCTTTGAAGGCCTAAACTGTCCGGTAGGCGGCGCTGAGACGATGGGTAATGCTGCTGACATCCTTGGCCGCAAGGCTGTGGCGGTGGAGCCTAAGGTGGCTGTGGTCCGCTGCAACGGTACTCCTGACAACTGCATCCGGACATCATTCTATGACGGTGCAGCCAGCTGCCGGGTGGCTCATTCTCTTTACGGAGGTACCACAGGCTGCCATTATGGATGCCTGGGCTGCGGCGATTGTGTCATTGCCTGCAAGTTCGACGCAATGTATATGGATCCTGTCACTCAGCTGCCGGTGATTATTGACGAAAAATGCGTTTCGTGCGGTGCCTGTGTCAAAGCATGCCCCCGTAACATCATAGAGTTGCGTAAACGTAATAAGAAGGATCGTAAAATCTATGTCTCGTGTGTGAACAAGGACAAGGGAGGCCCGGCACGCAAGGCGTGCAAGGTAGCCTGTATAGGATGCGGCAAGTGTGTTAAAGTATGCCCTTATGAGGCAATCACAATGGCTGACAACCTTGCTTTCATAGATTCATTCAAATGCAAGCTGTGTCGCAAGTGTGTTGATGAGTGCCCCACCAGCGCCATCCTTGAGATCAATTTCCCGGTTAAAGAGGAAAAGCCTGCCGAGCCGGCTGCAACTGTTGCTGTTTAGAAAGATATTGATAACCTGATAAATACTTATTACTGTGTTTAAAACATTTTCCAAAGGCGGTATTCATCCGCCTGAGAACAAGCTGACAGCCGATAAACCCATTGTGGTGCTGCCGCTGCCTGTCCAGGTGACGGTACCCCTGTCACAGCATATAGGTGCACCGGCCACCGCAGTAGTTGAGAAAGGTGCCTCAGTAAAGGCCGGACAGGTCATTGCCCGGGCCAAGGGTTTTGTCTCTGCAAATATTCACTCCCCCGTATCAGGAAAAGTGAACAAGATTGAACCTCTGATTGACTCAACCGGGTACAAGCAGATGGCTGTCGTGATTGACGTCGAAGGTGACGAATGGGTTGACACTGTTGACCGGAGCAGCGTCCTGGTGAAGGAGGTTGTGATGACCCGTGAGGAGATCATTGAACGTTGCCAGCAGTGCGGTCTTGTTGGTCTCGGAGGAGCTACCTTCCCCACGCATATCAAGCTGACGGTGCCAGCCGGCAAGAAATGTGACCTGATAATCATAAACGGGGTCGAGTGTGAACCGTATCTGACCTCTGATCACAGGCTGATGCTTGAAAAAGGCGCCGAGCTGCTTACCGGTGTAACCATTATCATGAAGGCCCTGGGAGTGGACAAAGCAATAATAGGCATTGAGGCTAACAAAGCGGATGCAATAAATCATCTTGCAGCCCTTAGCAAAGATTTCAAGGGCGTCACGGTCCAACCGCTGAAGGTCAAGTATCCGCAGGGAGGTGAGAAACAGCTTATCAAGGCATGTACCGGGCGCGAGGTACCTTCCGGAGGCCTCCCCCTTGATGTTGGTGTTGTAGTACAGAATGTAGGCACCGCCTTTGCTGTTTACGAAGCCGTACAGAAAAACAAGCCTCTGGTTGAAAGGGTTGTGACCGTTACCGGGAAGTCAGTCCGGAATCCGGGTAATTTTCTTGTACGGATAGGGACCCCGGTTACAAGCCTTATTCAGGCTGCAGGCGGAATACCTGACGATACCGGTAAGGTAGTCAACGGCGGACCAATGATGGGTAAGGCGCTCGCGATGACCGATGTACCCGTAACCAAAGGCACCTCTGGAATAATCCTTTTCCCGGCTGATGAAGCCCGTCGCAGCGAAGTGTTGCCATGTATCAGGTGCGGCAAGTGCTCAATGGCCTGCGCTATGGGTCTTGAACCTTATCTCCTTGCTGCGGCTTCTGAGAGATCAATGTGGGAAAAAGCTGAGAAAGAGAAGATCACTGACTGCATGGAGTGCGGGGCTTGTGCCTACACATGCCCGGCAAAGAGGCCACTGCTCGATTATATCAGGCTGGGCAAGACCACGGTGATGCGCATGGCACGTGAACGTATTACGAAATAGCAGCAAAACTATATGAATAACATCCTTAATGTTTCGCCCTCACCGCATCATCAGAGCTCCGAGACGACGCGCAAGCTGATGTACGGAGTGGTGATCGCGCTTCTGCCGGCACTGGCAGCTTCGGTCTATTATTTCGGGTTGGGTGCGATAATTGTCACTCTCATATCAGTGGCCTCATGTGTCGCCGTCGAGTATCTTATGCAGCGGTTCATCCTGAAAGTAAAACCTTCAATATCAGATGGTTCTGCAGTAGTCACCGGATTGCTTCTTGCATTCAATGTACCCTCCAACCTGCCGGTTCATATCATTGTAATAGGTGCGATAGTTTCAATAGGCGTTGCAAAGATGACTTTCGGCGGACTGGGCAACAACCCGTTCAACCCGGCACTGGTGGGCAGGGTGTTCCTGCTGATCTCATTTCCTGTTCAGATGACCAGCTGGCCGGTGCCGTCAGGGTTTAAAACCGGTTATGCTGACGCTGTCACCGGCGCCACACCGCTGGGCTTGCTGAGTGAAGGCGTAAAGAACGGTGAAGCCGTATCTGACATCATGGATAAGATCCCTTCTCATATGCAGTTGTTTTACGGCCAGATGGGAGGCTCAATGGGAGAGGTCGCAGCTGCGGCCCTTATCATCGGAGGAATTTATCTGCTGTGGAAAAAGATTATCACCTGGCATATACCTGTCTCTGTACTTGTAACAGTAGCATTATTCACAGGAATACTCTGGCTGGCCGATCCGACGAAATTTGCGGATCCCGCATTTCATCTTCTGACCGGAGGTCTGATGCTTGGCGCCATCTACATGGCAACAGATTATGTGACATCGCCCATGACCTCGAAGGGAATGATAATATACGGTATCGGCATCGGAGTGATCACAGTGTTGATAAGGACATGGGGTGCTTACCCCGAGGGTGTGTCATTCGCGATACTGATAATGAATGCTTTTGTGCCCTTATTGAATATGTATATTAAGCCAGGAAGGTTCGGAAAGGAGGTGAAGCATGGCTAAGATGCAATCGTCACTTAAGAACATGGTGCTGTCGCTCACGCTTATTTCACTGTGCGCCTCTGCTGCCCTTGGCTTCGTCTACGAGTTCACGAAGGAACCCATTGAGATTTCATTACTGAACAAAAAGCTTGATGCCATAAAGCTGGTGGTACCGGAATTCACTAATAACCCCAACGATGATATGTTCATGCTGCCCACCGGCGAGGGTGACAGTCTCGAGGTTTATCCGGCAAAGAAAGGCGAGGAGGTTGTAGGGTATGCAATTAAATCTTATACCAACAAGGGATTTAGCGGCTATATAGGTTTTATGGTTGGATTTAAACCTGACGGAACCATTTATAATATCAGCATCCTGGAACATAAAGAAACTCCGGGACTGGGCACCAAGATGGTTCCTGAAGGAACTCCGGATAAGCCTGAGTTCAAGGATCAGTTCAAGGATAAGGATCCTGCCACCTTCGCCCTGAAAGTAAAGAAGGATGGAGGTCCGGTGGATGCCATTACAGCTGCTACCATTAGTTCAAGAGCATTCTGTGACGGGGTTCAGAGAGCATACAACACATTTGAGAAAGGAGGTCTGAAATGAACCAGATGAGTAATTTTACAAAGGGTTTCCTGAAGGAGAATCCGATACTTGTGCTGGTGCTTGGTGCCTGCCCTACCCTTGCAACGACATCATCAGCTATGAACGGTCTCGGGATGGGTATTGCAACGACCTTCGTGCTTATCGGTTCGAATGTTGTGATCTCACTTCTGAAGAATGTCATTCCTGATAAGGTGCGAATCCCTGCATTTATAGTGGTTATTGCCACTTTTGTGACTATTGTTGACCTGGTGATGCAGGCTTATGTACCAGCACTGTATGAAACGCTGGGCATATTCATTCCCCTCATTGTGGTAAACTGCATCGTGCTGGGGCGTGCTGAGGCATTTGCCAGCAAGAACACGGTATGGTCATCTTTTGTTGACGGTGCCGGGATGGGACTTGGCTTTACCGTGGCACTTGGCATACTGGGGGCAATGAGAGAGATACTTGGCAGTGGCTCTTTCTTCGGATACAAGTTCATCGAAGGAGACGGCATACTCGTATTTATTCTGGCACCCGGGGCATTCATTGCCCTCGGGTATCTGATTGCCGTTGTTAACAAGATCAATAAGGCTAAAAAAGCATAGGGAGGGACTGAGATGGAATATATTTTACTGATAATTTCAGCAATGCTGGTCAACAACATTGTCCTGGCACAATACCTTGGTGTATGCCCGTTCCTTGGCGTCTCAAATAAGGTCAGCACTGCTCTTGGCATGTCCGGAGCAGTTGTCTTTGTTATTGTGCTGGCCACGATGGCTACCTACCTCGTCTATACTTATGTGCTTGTTCCGCTCGGAATAGCTTTCATGCAGACTATCACCTTCATCCTGGTGATTGCTTTTCTTGTGCAGATGGTAGAGATTGTCCTGAAGAAGATTAGTCAGCCGTTATATCAGGCCCTCGGCATTTTTCTTCCTCTGATTACCACCAACTGCGCTGTCCTTGGCGTTGCTCTGCTGGTCATCAAAAAGGATTACGACTTGCTTACCGGTGTTATTTACGGAGGTGCGACAGCCCTTGGTTTTGGTCTTGCCCTTATCATTATGGCAGGCATAAGGGAGCAGATGGAGCTGGTGAATATTCCTCAGGGAATGAAGGGGGTGCCAATCTCGCTGGTTACGGCAGGCATTCTTGCTCTTGCATTCATGGGCTTTGCCGGCCTGGTATAGGATTTCTTAAGCAAGAGCCCTCTGAACATCTCGGATCTTTAAACCCGGAAACTTAAAATTGAGGGTTATATTGCTGTTCATGGCTGTGCCTCATGGGGCAAATCGCCATTATTCCGGATCTTGTAGGATTTATATGTGACTTTCCCTGTCAGAAAGTTGTCAAAAGTGGCTGTTCCTTTAGAGCCTGTAAAATTAAGAATTGCCTTCTGAAATATCCTCGGTGCATATCTTTTTACAAGTGACGCCCGCCGTTCCGAATCCAGTTCAAGGGATTGCAGAACGTTTGTTGAAATATCCCTTTCCTCGAGCACTGTTAATCCAGCTTTGTTCAGCATTGCCACCAGCTCCGGCCATTGATGGCTGTCCCTGAAATCCGTATAGAGGAAATAACCGCCCGGACGAAGAACCCTGTGCACCTCATTGAAAAAAGCCTCGATAGTGCTGTAACGGTGTGATGACTCCACATTAAGCAGTACATCGCAGGAGTTATCAATGAGAGGGAGATTCTGAGCTTTACCGGTGATAAAAGTAAGATTAGGCAACTGATGGAACTTATTTGAAAATACCACACCGCTCTTTTCAAGGTCAATTCCTATTGCGGATTCCGGCAGAAATTTTCTTGAAATATATTCAAGTCCCCCACCCCGGCCGCTTCCCACCTCAACCACATCCTTGTTTTTCAATTCCGCCATTTCAGCCAGATGGTGATACAGCTGTAATGAATACCGGTTCTTCTCGTCCCTTTCATCAAGCGGGATTATAATTCCAGGATCAGAGTATCCGTAATTCATAAAAATAACATGGCTGTGCTTGTCCAGTTTGTCAAGGTAACGGTACAAAGCTCTGAAAACCAATGATGGAATGCGTATCATAATTTCTTGCAAAAATAAAGATTTTAAAGTGATTGCCAAGAGGTAAGGGCATAGTCGGATACTTTAGGATAAGAGTATCCTGAATTTTCTAAGGTAAGCCTCATATTTTCCCTTTTTTTATTAATTAATTCCCCCGGAAGTGCTAAATTTATGTGTCTGCATTTTTCTTTTGTCAGTCTTTATTTAAGGCACCGTTTAATGCAGGGGATTATGACCGTGTGACTGACCAAACGAAGGTTTGCATCTATATTAATTAAATATACTCATTATCAGGTCGTTACATACTAAATAGAGAATGATGTAAAATGAATCTCATGAACAAATGACTAATACCCGGCTTGACTTTGAGCCTCCGCTGGCGGTTGAAAAATGGGGATGGAGATACCATCATATGGGCATACCGACAAACACGGTCATGGCTGGTGAAAGGTACCTCCCGCACTTTAAATTGTATGTATCAGGATTTAGTACCAGTCCGTTTGGTGTGGAATGGATGAGGTTTGAGGATGGAAGTCCGATAAATACTCTGATAAAGACAGTTCCGCATCTTGCATTTGAGGTTGACGACCTGGAGAAGGAGCTCAGGGCACATGGTTTCAATGTAATTACCGAGCCAAATCAACCTGCTGAAGGAATTACAGTTGCAATGATTGAGCACAATGGAGTCCCGATAGAATTAATTGAATTCAGGAAATTAAGTCCTGGCGTCCCGGAACAGAAAAAACAACAAGCGAGTGGTTAATCTCAGGACCCTTATTTGGACCCTTGCAGATTCAGGAAGATGATAAGATATCACAACACGCACTCGCAACAAGCTATTGCCGAAGTAGTTAAAGGCACTCTGGTCATAGAATCCGCGAGCGATATTTTAGACATCCTTGGCGATGTCAGTTTTTCCGGGTCCTCTGCGGTCATAATTTATTCTGATTCCTTCAGCCATGAATTCTATGATCTTCGCTCTGGTGTTGCCGGTGAGATACTTCAGAAGTTTTCCAACTACAGGATGAAGCTTGCGATTGTCGGGGACTTTTCTCACCTGACAGGCAAGAGTTGGCGTGATTTCATCCGTGAAAGCAATCGCGGAATGGCGGTCAGCTTTCTCCCCACCCTGGAAGATGCTTTATCCGCATTAACAAAATAGCTTTATACACAAATGGCTGAAAAGAATTTAAGCACCGTCGAGAAGTTCCTGTTGATTGCACACCATCCCGAAAAAGGGAGGTTCATGATCCCGAAGATGTACCTCCAGTACGGCATTGCCGGGGCAATCCTGCTGGATATGGCTCTTGAAGACCTCATGGATATAACGGACAAGAGGCTTATCATCAAGTCAGCCGGGATTTCTGCAGACCCTGTAATAACTGAAGTTGTAACCCTTATTTCACAGTCCTCTAAGTCCCGCAAGGCTGACTATTGGGTCAGGAAACTGGCGACACGCTACAATAAGTATAAATGGCAGCTGCTGAAAGGCCTTGCAGATAAACGCTTGATACGTATTGAGGAAAAAAAGTTTCTCGGACTGATCCCCTACAGGCAGTCGTACCTCAATGAGAGTTATACCCGCAGCAACCTGGTTCGTCAGTTAAAGAATGATATCATGATTTACCGTGGTGGCTCTGGTGATTATCTGGCGCTTGCCGGAATGATAGAAGCCTGCAGGATGTACCGGATACTGTCGGCTGACCGAGATGAGCTGAAGACGATCAGGTCGCAATTGAAGAAGATGATAAGGGAGAGCCCTGTGTCGGATGTGGTGGCTAAGACCATCAGGCAGGTACAGGCTGTAATTATTACAAGTGTTACAGCGGCAATTGTTGCATCTACCGCGGGGAGACACTGATCTGCAGGTGTTGCCTTGACAGAATTGAATGTTGCCAATGAAGAAGCCTGCTGATTCAGAAGTGTTGAGAGGTTAATTTCGGTACAATGCGCTGTCAGATCACCTGGAGGCTGCTCCTCTGGGTATACTTTCAAAGTATCACTATCCTTAGAAAACTTATAAATTCCTTTCCTGATTTTTGTAACAATGCTGGCAGTTCACTGACTAAATGAGCAATGACCAGCATCCTTTATGGACAGAAAAGAAGAAAAGTTCCGGCAGATAATAGCTGAAAACAAAACAAGGATTATGCGTGTCACAGGCTATTACGCACCTTCTGCAGAAGATCGGAAGGATATTTACCAGGAGACACTGGTGAATATCTGGAAAAGCCTCGATCTGTTCCGCGGAGAGTCAAAGATTGAAACCTGGATTTACAGGATAGCAGTTAATACATCTTTGAACTTCGCGGGGCAGCAATAACGCAGAATGAAGCTTAACATAGACATCGAAGATCCGTTAGTTGCCGGAAAGTTGATTGATGACGGCGATGATACTCTGACCAGGGAACGTCAGAGTCGAAAGTCTCGAGGTCTGTCTGAACAGCCTCGGGGTGATTGACAAGGCAATAATGGGACTTGTTCTTGATGATCTGTCGTATAAGGAGATCTCTGAAATAATTGGGCTGACTGAGCCCAATATACGGGTTAAGATTCACAGGATTAAAGAGGTCCTTCGCAACCAAATGAAAGGACACGAAAATGAATAATCAGGGAAACAAGGAAATGAACAGCTCAAACAGTGCAAATATATTTGTTGATATCGATGCACTGGTATTTGGTCTGGAAAAGGAAGATGACCGCAATCTGAAAATGACAAGGAACTTCAGGTGGTTTCTGGTTGTAATGGCGGTATTGTACACTCTGTTAATGGTAGTTAATCCTGATCCGGAGCTGAAGATGCACCACAGGATTTCAGGTCTATGCTATGTTGCGGCATTTACTTTGTTCACAGTTGTTTTTGCCAAGTTTAACAATGGATTTCGCAATGTGGATTACTCGCTTACCTCAGTAGAAATGCTGCAGCAGGCTGCAAAGAGATACAAGTTTTTATCATGGCGTTATGTCTGGATGCTGCCGTCACTTTTACTTATTGATGCCGGTATCTCAGTGACCTATTTTCACAGGTGGATATCAGTCGAGCCCTTGAACCGGGTACTTCTGGTACAGGCCGTTTCCATAACGTTAATGGCTATTTCAGCTTTTGTCGGATACCTGATCTGGCGGAAAAGGCAGAAGCCGCTCCACGACTCTGCCCTGATGTTACTGCAAGAACTTCAAGGAATCTGAAGCAGAAATCAATAACAAGTAGCCCGGCTATACATACCAGGTAATGACGGTGGCAGTTAATGTATTGAATTAACTGTCACCTCTCAATACTCATGAACGACACTGGTGTCATTGTATACCGGAACTTTCCTGTCCGGAAATTTTAATCGGCAGAAGTTTAATTATTTATAAGAATCATCCTTTAATTTCCTCAGTTCTTCGACTTTCAGACTTTCAACTCTTTGCCTAAAAACGACAACATAAAAAAGAAACGCTGCATATAATGATTACTGTTATTGTTGAAAGGGTTTTACATGACAGTGGAATTCGTGTTGCCCTCAAGTTCCCTTATGATCAGGAGGTTATTGATCTGGTCAGAGCGTTACCTGATGCCAGGTGGAGTAAGCGGATGCAATGCTGGCACATACCTGATGATACGGATGTTGTTCCGGTTCTCCTGAAGGTTCTCAGCAAATTTGCATTTGTTGACTACACTGCACTCAAAAAGCAGGATCTTGCCAGCACGGTCAGAGAAATAAGAAAAGAACGGGAGCAACAGTCAGTTACAAGGGAACGACAGGCACGCCAAAATGAAAGACCAGCTGATAGCAATCGTGCGGGACCTTCTCAGGTACATGAACATTACGCAGAGCTCAGCCGGCAGGGCAAGGAAGATATAGAAAGATACCGCTGTTGGCTCCAGTCTCACAGGTATCCTTCGACGACTGTCAGGACTTATACCTCGATGATGGAGGCATTCCTGAGGTTTGTTTCGCCAAAGGAGGCTTCGGAATGCAATTCAGATGATCTCGTAAGGATGGTTAATGATTACATTCTGCCACGGAGATTAAGCTATTCATATCAGAATCAGCTCATCAGTTCTATAAAAAAATTCTACAGAGAGATTTGTCGCGAGAAGATTGATCCGGGGGCATTTACCCGGCCCCGTTCGCGGCATAATTTGCCAAACGTTTTAAGTAAGGAAGAGGTAAAGAAGATTTTGTCGCACCCATGAATGAAAAGCACAGGGCAATATTGAGTATTATTTACGGATGTGGGCTGCGCAGAAGTGAGGTGATCATGCTTGAGCCGGAGGATATTGACCGTAACCGGATGCTTTTAAGTATCAGGCAGTCGAAGGGATTCAAGGACCGGATTGTGCCGGTATCGGTGAAGCTGGTAGAGATGATAGACACGTATGTCAGTCGATATCGCCCGGTTGTTTATCTTTTTGAAGGGCAATATCAGGGCAGTAAATACAGTGCAACGAGTATTGAGAAGGTATTCAGGATGGCATGTGAGAAGGCAGGAATAAAAAAGAGGATCACGTTACATGGATTGCGTCACAGTTATGCGACACATTTGTTGGAGTCCGGAACTGATTTGCGGTACATTCAGGAGTTACTGGGTCATAAGAGCAGTCGGACCACCGAGATCTACACCCATGTAACGGAGAAGAGTATTCAGAAGATCCGTTCGCCGTTTGATGATTTATGATAATTTCTTCTATCAATAAAAGCCACCTCAGGTAACCAATAACACCGTTTTCCGGCAAATATGCATACCTTTAGTAGACATATAAACGAGTTAGGCCCAAGTTAGAGTATTATCAAATTAAAACAGAAAGTCATGAAGAAACTACTCATCATTGCATTATTACCATGGTTATTTGCTTGCAACCCGGACAAAAACAATGAAGTAATAATCGGTACTTATACAGATAACCTGCATGTTGTCAAACTTGTACCAAATATTGTAATTCCAATTTTATCCAATGCAAAGGATTCACTCGATTTAGATGCGGATAATAGATATGACGTATTCTTCAAAAAATCATATACACCTCTGATGACTGGTTTCATTGATGCGACTTTCCTTGGCATCGCTAATGGGACCCAAATTGCATTATCAGACATCAATAACTATCCAGATTCATTGAATGTTGGAACAACTATAGATGACAACCTGAAGTGGACAACAACATCATCTGAAAACCTTGTTTTAGCTAGTTACGCACAACGCTCCACATCTTATCCGATTGGCAATTACCATTATGTCATTGACAAATATCTTGGATTTAAAATCGGAAAGAGATATGGCTGGATCAAACTAGATAACGCTATCGGGGACAACTTAACAATAAAAGAGTTTGTAATATCTGAATAAACCTGGGCCTAACAGGTCGGTATATGTCATTGGCTCTCCGCACCGCGAGAACTTTCTGGCTAAAGAGGACAGTTAAGTGGTCGGCGGTGCGGCCTGCCCCGGCTCCCGCCGGGGACTCCCTCTTGGTGTCACGGTTTTTGCCAACGCGAGAATTAAGTATTAACCGCTTAACCCTACACCGCACCACGAGTGCAAAAACACGCGCCACCGCGACTCTGCGCCAACGCCACATACCGCCG
>CAVTAA010000008.1:0-276501 GCA_963732575.1 uncultured Bacteroidales bacterium | reverse complement strand
GCGCCAGTTTTGGGCCAGTTTCTGGACGAAATTCACTGTTTTTGGATCATAAATTGATGACGATTGAATGCTATTAATGCTAGCCTTCAGTAGTTGATCAGACCTTATTTTGTTTCAAATTATATCCAGCTATTGGGGAGGGAGACACTATTACAAATCACTTCTTTTCCCGATTCATTGTAAGTTCTGTTGCTACAATATTATTCTTTAAATATTTTAATACCAATAAATCAGGAGATTTGAATTCAAATTTAAATTTTATCACGGCGTTTTCAGGATTGTCAATATCCTTTTGCAATACCCCATCCATCATATTTTCTGAGGTGAACCAAAGTACATCAATCTCCATGTCTGGAGTATCATTAAAAATTTCTGCAAGCAAAATTTTATCGTTCTTTTTATCATATCCCCATAGATACTTATTCGAATCAAAAATTGTGTCTTTGGTGACAAATTTGGTATTACCTATCATTGCAGTACCAAATGGTGTAATTTCCCACATCATATAAGTTCCTTCTGTTAAATCTATCCTCCAACTACCTAAAAACTGCTTCATCAATTCAACTTGATTGAATATTGGTTCGGTTGTTTGTGCCTGCATTCTGTTTGTATATAGTAACAGGAATGCTGCAATAAAAGCGGTAAAACATAACTTTTTCATAGGATTGGGCTTTTTTAGTGGAATAGAAACAAAATTGGGGTAATTGTATGTTGAAAGTTACGCAAAATTTAACCAAAGTCAATAAATTAATTTAAACACATTTTAACTTATGACGGTATCTGACGAATTTTGATGCAGTTTGAGAAAAGTCAAGCAGAATCCAGCGTTAAATCCTATTTGTTTCCACATGTATGTTAAGTCTTTTCAGACCGCCTTTTGAAGTGGTCACAGAAGGACGGATTGTGAAAAAATCGGACACTTTCAAGACCATTTGTGGGTGTTTTTTATTTGGTGCCAGGATTTGGATTAAAATGGACTGTCTTTGATATAATTTACTTCCCAATATAAGACTGGATTTTCTATCACTTTATTCTCGTATAAACATCCTTGCCCATTGGCTTGTTTTTTACAACAAGGGTTTCCTCGAAAATATCAGGTGATTTGAACACACCCTCATATTCCCATGGGGCATCTTCAGGATTGTGAAAGTATTCATATGCAATCCTTTTATAATTTGTTTCAGAGACAAACCAGGTCGCAATAAGCTCCATATCTTGCCCTGCTTTCAAAAATGATAAGATAAAAATATCATCTTTATTGTCGTACCCCCAAAGTTGCTTTCCTCCCCCAAAAACCTGACCTTTTGTAATCGCTTTTGCTTCACCTTCAAGACCCGTTCCATAGGGTTTAATATCAAACAAAATGGTCGTGTCTTTTGTAAACTTTAATTCCCAGTTCCCGACAAACTTTTTAATCAATTCTGTCTGATTGAGTTTTGTTTGTTCGGTTTGTGCCTGTACTCCGTTCAAACAGAATAGAAAAAATACAGCAATGGCGAATGTTAAACACGACTTTTTCATTTGATTGGATTTCCGTGAATTTATATGACTAAAATATCTGTAAGTCAAGAATATTAGTACAAAGTTACGCCCCCAAAAAGCAGAAGTCAAATAAATCTTAGTGCCACATTGTTTAAATTTAAACAAAGGTTGGTGGTAATGAACACCATTCTAATCACATCCAGGCAATAACCTTCTTACAAACTGAAAGAAAATTGACTTTGGTTAAAACAAGGTGTAAATTTGATAATGAAACAAATAATCCTCAGATGTCAAGCATCATTGAAGGATATAATTACGACATCTTCATCTCCTACCGCCAGAAAGACAACAAAGGCGACAGGTGGGTGAGTGAGTTTGTTGAGGCTTTGAAGACGGAACTCGAATCCACCTTCAAGGAAGAAATCAGCGTTTATTTTGACATCAATCCTCATGACGGACTTCTGGAGACACATGATGTGGATGAATCTTTGAAAGAGAAACTCAAATGTCTGGTCTTCATTCCAATTATCTCAAGAACCTACTGTGATCCAAAATCCTTTGCGTGGGAACATGAGTTTAAGGCATTTGTTGAACAGGCATCAAAGGATCAGTTTGGTTTGAAGGTAAAACTGCCAAATGGTAATGTGGCAAGCAGGGTACTTCCTATTCGCATTTATGATTTAAATAAGACTGATATTAAACTATGCGAGAAAGTGCTTGGAGGAGTGATTCGCAGTGTTGACTTCATTCATAAATCTGCAGGCGTAAACAGACCATTAAGAGCTAATGAAGATCATCCTCAAGACAATACCAACAAGACTTATTACAGAGATCAGATTAACAAGGTCGCTAATTCAATAAATGAGATTATTTCAGGATTGAAAAATGAACCATTGGAATTTGAAGGCGAACCAAAAGAATTTGTTTCACTGACTGAAAAATCTGCCCCTCCTGAAAAATCAATTATAGTTCTCCCATTTGAGAACATAAGTTCTGATCCTGAACAGGAATACTTTAGCGATGGATTAACTGAGGAAATCATTACTGACCTTTCACACATTCATGACCTTTTGGTTATTTCAAGAAGTTCGGCTATGACATTTAAAGGGACTAAATCAACCATAAAAGAAATAACCGATAAAGTGAATGTCCGATATGTACTGGAGGGAAGCGTCAGGAAAGAAGGTAATAATCTCAGGATTACCGCACAGTTAATAGATGGGATAAATGATTCGCATATCTGGGCTGAGAAATATTCAGGGACACTGAATGACATTTTTGATATTCAGGAAAAAGTAGCATTTTCAATAGTTAATTCACTCAGATTAAAACTTACTTCTCAGGAAAGTAAAAGCATTGTTTTAAAACCTATTCAGGATCTGAGGGCATATGATTGCTATCTAAGGGCAAAACAAGATTTTTGGGCATGGGATCGTAAAAGCTTTGAGAAGAGCGGAACAAAATCTTAAAAATGGATTAAATATTATAGGTGAGAATGAACTCATTTATGCGGGATTGGGGTTTATTAATTTTCAAATTTTTAATTATGGGCTGGCGCCAGACTATTCATTGCTTGAAAAGGTAAGGGAATACGCAAATAAAATTTTCAAAATCAATCCAGATTCTACTTTGGGAGTCAGGCTTCTGGGTTTAGCTGCTATGTTTACAGAACCCCTTCAAAAAGCATCCATGTATTTTAGTAAGGTATTGGAGGTCGACTCCTAATGACTCAGAATCATTATTTGTTTATTCTTTGTGTTTAATCTATTCGGGGAGGAATGATGAAGCTAAAGCAATTTCAAACAGATTATTAAAAATAGATCCTCTTCCCTGGTTAAATAATCTTGCAGTGGTTTTAATATTTATTATGGAAGGAGATTATAACAATACCTTAAAGCAGTGTGAAAAAATCTACCTGAAGGAACCTGGCAATCCTTACATAAAATACATGTATGCATATTCCCTTGCATATGAAAAATACTACGACAAGGCTTTTATTATTCTGGACGAAGTTGCCATTGAGGGGAAGGACTTTTATCTGGGCTCGATGAGCAATTTTGTGAAATACTGTTTTCAGGGTAATAAAGAGAAAGCTTTAATGTCAGTAAGCCAGGAACTAAAAAAGAAGTCTGAGAATGATTTTGAACTTGCATTCCAGATGGCAGAATGTTATGCATTAATTGACGAAAAGGAATTGTCTTTGGATTGCATTGAATATGCTATTAACCGTGGTGTAATTAACTATCCATATTGGGCAGAAAAAAATCACTTCCTTAAAAACATCCGTGGTGAGGAGCGGTTCAAAAGGTTAATGGAGCGGGTAAAATACGAATGGGAGAATTTTGAGGTATAAAAGGTTATTGACCGCCTGTGCCCATGATCGATCAGGCGATTAATGCTTACCAACACACTGTTTCAATCTTACATTCTAAATTTATTACCATGAAAATCAAAAGATTTTACTCAGCTTTCTTAACGCTGATCATCTGTTTACTGTCATTCAGTAATTGGTCATATTCCCAGAATTTAATTACCAACTTGACGGGAGGTCTAAAAATAGCCGAGAATATCTATCTGCTTAAGGACTATGGCTGTAATATTGCAGTCATGGCAGGGCACGATGGTCTGTTAATTATTGATACAGGGTATAAAGGATCTGCTTTAAAAACAGATTCAGTTATTTTGACTATTTCTAATCTGCCTATAAAGTATGTATTAAATACACATTTGCATTTTGACCATGTCGGAGGTAATATGAAACTTGCAGAAGATGGAGCTGTCATTATTGCACATGAAAATACAAGGAAACATATGCTATCAGGATGGAAAGTACCTGAAATTCAGGGTATAAATTATTCGCCAGTTCTACCTTACACGGTAGAATATTTACCAAAAATCTGTTTTAAAGATTCTCTGAATATCTATTTTAACAATGATGTTGTCCAGGCAATTCATTATCCAAATGCCCATTCAGATTGCGATGTGATTTTTTATTTTCAAAATGCCAATGTTCTTCATGCAGGTGATCTGTTCGAATCAAATGGATTTCCAATTCTTGATGTCTGGTATGGAGGAACAATTGATGGATATATTAAGGCTCTAGATGATATTTTAAAGATCTGTAATGACAATACCGTCATTATTTCTGGGCATGGTGATCCTTCTAACCGTCAGGGTTTACAGGATTACAGGAATATGCTGCTTGAATCAAGAACAAGGATTTCAAAGCTTATCGAGGAGGGGAAATCTGTTGACGAGGTAATTGCTGCCGATCCCACTAAAGATCTTTATAAAGGCGGTGAATCCTGGATACCAGTTAAGCTTTATGTTGCCACAGTTTACGAGGATTTATCCAGGAAATAAAATGTGATTGGTGCTGATTGAAAAGGCCAGCAACCCTAATTTTCTATTGGTTCTCAAGGCTGACAACCAAATCAAGCGTTAAATCCTTGTTGTTTCCAAATGTATGTTATGAGTTTTCAGACCTTCTTTTGAAGTGGTCAAAGAAGGACGGATTTTTTTATCGAGAAAATGTTGGGAATTCATGTGGTTAAATATTAATAAATCAACACATTATGGGAATGACCTTTTGAACAGGAATACTTTCAAGGTTGTATCGTGTCTGGAGAGCTTGAAATGACTTTAATATTCTTATCCTCAGGATTTTGATGTTTTCCTGAATATCTTCCAGGGTCAGGGATTGCCATTGGATAATTTCCCCGTTACA
The DNA here is from genome assembly GCA_963732575.1 of uncultured Bacteroidales bacterium. GTDB lineage: Bacteria > Bacteroidota > Bacteroidia > Bacteroidales > VadinHA17 > SR-FBR-E99. Next base: position 271,292 of record CAVTAA010000008.1, on the reverse strand, counting down.
AAATATTTGTATATCGGTGTGATATTTTCATGGAAATCCGGCCTCAACACTCGCTTATACTTAAATTGGCGCATCAAATAAGTTCTGTTCGATGAATAATTGTGGTGACCGCAGCCAGATATAATCACAAGCCCTTTGCCTTTTACATTTACTAGACATTGTTAAGAATATTTGACTTTGTATTACTCCTGTTGTCAATACAGCTCTTTCAATTTTTCGTTGTCAATAAAGAATGTTCCTTCTCATTAACTCCTCCATTATGATAATAATGGTTATGGAACAATATCATCAATTTCTTCAACCTTGATGCCAGTTCATGTTAAAAGATATCGGGAGGTATTGTGTCAATTCGTAAATCAAATAAATCATTATCGGTTTTAATCAGGTAGGAGACAGAAATTTCGGTCAAATCTATCCAAAACGTTACAATGGAATACTATGCTCCAATCTTTTAGTTGCCTAGATTTTTTACTTTTCCCAATGTCTCCAGCCGACAAGTCATAAAGATCACTTTTGGATCTCCTGGTGTAATCTTCTAACACTGTTACGGATTCCCGATATCATTATATTTAGAAGGCTATGCGATAACATTTCCTTCAAATCACTTTCATAAGCTAATGAGGATTTTTCCTGTGCTATCCCATATAAATTTGGATAGGCAGACATGTCATAAGAGTAATTTACTTAATTATGGTTCATAATTACTCAATATTGGAGGAAGCCATGGCTATTGTAAAATATTTACTAAGTTCGGACAGAAATCAATCAGATCAAAAATATTTTGAATTATATCCTGATACCCAGAATCTTAAACTGCTCATTTCGTTCAGATCCAAGGATCCAAAAATATTTTCTTTTGCATTGAATTTCCCTTGATGCAATTCAATCAGTCTGGGTACCCCCAAAGACCTAAAATGACTTTCCATTTTTTTGACGGGTTCTATGGAAATTTAAACAGTAGGACAGGCACATGACTTAACACTTATGGTGGCACCTGATCCGCAACCCTCACCTTCAGACGCCATCAACCTTGAAATCGTGTCTCTGGTCATGCGGCATGTGCATAGGTTGGCGGTCCTCGCTCACGGGTAACTGATAACTGCTGAAGACTGAAGACGGAAGACTGCGAGCTGGGGAATTCAATGTTTTTGGTGGGGGCAAGTTTCGAGCCAGGTGCTGTGGAATAACCGTCCAATTTACAGGTGAGCTAAGACATAATTGCCTAACTTTATTTGACTATTGATATTACAAAAAGAGAAGCTATGACATCAGCAAAGAGTTTGGTTACAGTAATTGTATTTTCTGTAAGTAGTCTAACAACCAATCTATCTGCCCAAGTGAAATGGAAACAAGTATCAACATCTGCTGAATGGCAAGCAAGGTTTCAACATTCCGCAGTAGTTTTCAATAATAAAATGTGGGTAATGGGTGGTATTAATGATACCATTGCCTTAAATGATGTCTGGTATTCGAAAAATGGTCTAAAATGGATGCAAGCATCGAGCAATCCTGGGTGGTCAGGTAGGTCATGCTTTACGAGTGTGGTTTTTAATGACAAAATATGGGTGATTGGTGGTTGTTTAGCAAATGGTGAGAATTTGAACGATGTCTGGTACTCGTCAGATGGTATTGAATGGGTGCAGGCAATAGTATCTGCACCCTGGACTGGAAGGCATTATCATACATCAGTAGTGTTTGAAAATAAAATCTGGGTCATTGGAGGATATGACGGAAAGTGGAAAAATGATGTTTGGTGCTCATCGGATGGAGTAAATTGGATGCAAATAACTGATTCAGCACCATGGCCAATAAGATGTGCCCAATCATCAGTAGTCTATGATAATAAGATGTGGGTAATTGGTGGTGTAAATAGAACGGATAAAAAATTTGTTTACCTGAATGATGTTTGGTATTCTAAGGATGGCAAGGAATGGATTCAGGCAACGGATGATGCATCATGGTCAAAAAGGTATGCCCCCCAGGTAATTGTTCATCGTGACAAAATGTGGCTCATGGGTGGATGTCCTCTGTTTCCATCGACTCATTTAAATGATGTCTGGTCTTCTTCTGATGGAATTGTATGGAATCAGTCAGCAAGTTCATCTGCTTGGGCAGCGAGAAAAAGTTTTTCAGTAATAGATTATAAAAATCGTATGTGGGTAATTGGTGGCGATACGACTGCTTACAAATTTGGAACGAATGATGTCTGGAATTCTAAGGGTGCAAATAGGTAACCTGCCAGAAAATGTTAAATCTTCGTTTTTTGGTTATGTATGTTAAGCCTTTTCAGACCTTCTTCTGAAGTGGTCAAAGAAGAACGGATTTTACAACCATGGCAGACATTGTGATTAGATTTTCAGCAAATATTTTGTTTCTGGAAATATAACTTAACAAGATTGCTCGGCTAAAAGCAACCTTAGGTCTTTTTATAATTTTAAATCCCTGGTAAACCGTTCGGGTAATCATAGATTCAAACGATTTTAACGAAACATGAAATTTGGGCTCTATTATGTAAAGATTTCCACCAGACTTCAGAAATGATTTCAATTCCCTGAACAGCCTGTCCTGATCAGGTACCTCATGAACCATCCAGAAGGCTAAAACAAAATCAACATTTTGTGAAACACCAATCTTATCATCCTGACATTTATGTATTTCAACTATTTGTTCCAAATAAGTTCCCCTGATTTTCACCCTCACCTTGTCAAGCATACTCTGCTGAAGATCTAGCAATAACTTTTCCTCCGTCACCTCCCAGGTTCGCTAGCTCTATTGTAAAATATCCTGGTCCACAACCCAGATCAAGTACTGTCATCTCTTTCTTGATATACGCTTCAAGTATCTTCCCTGGTTTGTGAACCAGCCTTCTTATTGAATTGTCGAGGCTACAAGCTAACTCAGCTGGACAGACATGTGGACGCTTTTCTTTGATCATTGCATTTTTGTTAGAACGGTATCCGCCTGTTCGTTTTTTGATATAACTCCAAAAGCCAGAGATCTTGATCAGATTACACTGGAATAAATTGATCACTACTGAAAAGGAGTCAGGTTATTGAGGTAAAAAATGTATGTTAAATCTTTTCAGACCTTTTTTGAAGTGGTCAAAGAAGGACGGATTTTTTGTCAACAATCCCCACAACAATAGTCTTTTAGACAACATCTTATAGTGTGTAACAACTCCGTTGTTGGTTAAAAATTTCTACCTTTAAGAGACATATAAACGAGTTAGCCGTAAGCGTGCCAACTAAAACGGATACCCACTCTAAATAAGTAACACACATTAAATATTGGACTTATGAAACCAAATTTTCTTATCCTTTTTCTAGTTGCATCCATGATTGTTCTGTCATGCGGAATCAAAACAAGAATGTTAGTTTGTTCCATCTGAAGAAAGAATCATTCAACAAATGGATTCTATTATGACTGACAGTGATCTTCCTGGTTTAGTTGCAATAGCAATCAACAAAAACGGTGAAAAAAGAGAATATACTTATGGAAATGCAATCTGGGGGGAAGAATCCCAAATTAAGTCCAATAACATTTTCCAGAATTGCTTCAATGACTAAACTAGTGACAAGTATTGCGGCCTTACAGCTCGTTTGAATTCAATTCTGTACGAGTTAGATGAGGATCTTTCATCACTTATGCCAGAAATGGCAGCGATCCCAATATTAACTAACGAAAAAAAACTAATAAAAGGCAGAAAAATCCCATTTCATTAAGACATTTATTAACTCATACCTCAGGATTTGGATATTTCTTTACAAGATTCATTATTAGCGAAGTTTGATACAACCAATTGGAAAAATGAAGATTTACCCAGAAGATTTGAAAGTGGTACACAATTTTTATATGGTAGTAGTACTGATTGGGTTGGCAAACTAGTTGAAAAAATATCTGGACTAACCTTAGAGGACTATTTTCGAATTCATATAACGGGGCCATTAAAAATAAATCGTACATGGTTTAATGTACCAGATTCATTAAAAACTGAAATTGTCTCATATGGAAGTTGCAAAGCTGAGGGATCAAAAGAAATCTCTGAATTTCCGATGATCTTATTGAAACAAAAACCAAAGTTTTTGAAGGAGGAGGTGGCCTGTTTTCCTCTCCAGAGGATTATACAAAACTGTTGACTTGCCTATTAAATAATGGCATTTATGATGGAGGACAATTACTACAAAAGGCCACAATCGACGAAATGTTTGAAGATCAAACCAAATCACTTTCAATGGATATTGGGAATAACTATTTCCAAATTGGCTTCTGTTGCGACTTCAGAGGACTAATTAAGCCAACCTCAAAATGGAGCTTAGCTGGACTAATTGATACTGAAGGTACTCCCTACGGTAGAAAAGCTGGCACCTTACTTTGGGGAGGAGTTTTTAATACTTATTTTTATATAAATAAGCAGTCTGGCATAGCTGCGAGTATATATACACAATATTTACCATTTAATTATCCAGCTACTACAATAATATTTGAAAAGTTCTCTGAAATAATTTACACCAATTATAATAATTAATTGCACACTGGGGTCAGATTGGAAACCTTAACCTGACAGAAGGGGGAGGTTGAGGATGGTTTTAAAATAATGTCCAGTTATTGGGGGGCTAAGACAGATTACTTTTAATTTTATGGTTCTCGTTTAAGAAATCGTCAAATGAATCAGGGTCATCGATTGGTTCCAGATGAATAAAAATATCAGAATAGGCAAACTCTTTTGTCAGCTCATTTTCAATTGTTTTAGTGAATTCATGGGCCTTATTTACAGTATACTCTCCTGGAACAAGAAGGTGAAAAGAGATAAAACGCTTGGATGCTGACTGCCTTGTGTACAAGGCATGATAATTTATATCCTTGTCTATAAACTGGTCTAAAATTTGCCTGATACAAATCAGTTCTTTTTCAGCAACTTTTGTGTCCATCAAACCGTCAATGGAGCGAATGATTAGTTTTCCGCCAGTGTATAAAATGCTTAATGAAACTGCAATTGCCATCAGGGGATCTAGTATTTGCCAATTCGTTAGCTTAACCAGAAAAATACCGCAAATAATTCCAACGGTCGTCCATACATCTGTCATAAGATGTTGTAAGTAGGGCCTCCAGAGTTATTGAATTGTGTTTTCGGCCATAAAATAAAAGGATTCTGGCTGTTATAAAATTAATCAAGGTGGCTGAAAGGGCTAGCAGCATGCCGATGTTTAACTCACTCAACGGCTGCGGATGATATATTCGGTTGATAGCAGTGTAAGAAATTCCAATTGCCGCTAATACTATCAGTATACCCTGAATCAGGCTTGAAAAGTATTCTGCCTTATCATGACCAAAGGGATGTTCCTTATCAGGAGGTCTTGCAGCAATACTTAACATTGCAAATGCAACAATACCTGCTGCCAGATTAATGAATCATTCCATGGCATCAGACAAAAATCCAACAGAACCAGTAGCATAATATGCAGCTGATTTTATTGAAATTGTTAATACCGATGCAAATATTGAGACCCAAACTATAGGCGCCAATGATTTTTTCCAAAATCTTAAATCTGGCATAAATTAAAACTCGGGTAATTAAAAACTATCTGTATTCAGGTATTTGGTCCTCAAAGATAAGTATGTTTCCAAATAACTTATCCTTTTCAGTTCTTCTTAAATCAGTATATTGGTATACAACATTTTATATGAGGACGGCAAGATAATCTCAGATCTGCAATCGAGGCTGATTACAGTTAACCTTCAGCTGGTCCAAGTCCGATGATCCTCCCACGACCCTCACCAGACCCCATCCAACATAGAGATCGTGTCTCTGGGGTCAGATTTGATACCTTAAACTGACCTGAGAGATAGGGGGAGGTTCGGGATGGTTTTAAAAGTATGTTCAGGTATTTTGGGGGCTGAGACAATTACTCTCTGACAAATATTTCAAGAACACTGGCTCCAAGTTTATTCACTTCTTCATCTTGTGGACCAGTTAAGGTCAGGGTATCGTTACTAATGGTCACATTATAGTGAAATGTTTGGCCAATAAATTTGTCATCCTGAGCGGATAAATATGTTTCTTGATAAAGCTTACCAACGAATTTATATTTCATGTCTCCAAAGTCCATGGTATAGGCAAATCAGTATTTGTCTTATATCTGAAATACCACATGGCATTATCATCCAATAACAACATTCTGCCATTGCATATTTTGATATTTTCAGGATATTCAAAAAATGTCAAATCAGGGTAATTCCATTTAAAATATACCAGCTTCCATGTTCCTTGGATTTCATGCTTTGCTCCATGTGTACAACCAAGAAGTAAGATTACTCCGACCAAAATTGAAAGGATCTGTGGTTTCATAACAAATTAAATTAAACCTGCTTTTAGATCGTGTAACTTTCACAGGCCATCGTAAGGATAGCTTGTTGTTTCGACCAGTATTGGTATCTCAGAACTTTACCCAAATTCAATTCTTTTAGCTTTACACCAATTCGATAATTCCCAAATTCCAACCGCACATCGGATTGTTTAGTGGAAATTCCAGTCTCACTCTCACTAAAGTTAAATTCTGATCTAAGCAAACCACGATCCTGTTGTAAGGTAATTGGATACACACGCTCTCTTCCAGAGGATTTGAGTTTTATTTTCCGTCCTGACAGGGTTAAAATGTTTTCGCCTTCAGTGTCAACTTTACAGCTGATCCATTGATCTCCGTTTTCAAAACTGATTTCAGCAGGAATTCAGGATAGCTGGCGATATTCAAATCCTGTTTTACGGGCTTTTTCAGTCGTGACAGGAAGATAAAGAACATAAATCATTGGCACTTCTGGAGGTTTGTGCAAAATACCTGTCAGCAGAGGAGAGGAATTCTATCCAGAATGAAAGGAATTCCGATTGATACTGCATTGTATGGTCCAAGATCCAATTCCTTGTTTTCAGACGCTGTTATAGTGACTAAACAATGCCAGGGTGTGACACGAAATGGATTCATTCTTTTGGAAGGCAGAATGTTTTTTACCTTATCAAGCGGAGCAAGCAGAAACACACCCAGGCTGGTTATGTCCTGATAAAATATAGGGACAGGGATGTCATAATTCCCAACTTTTACTGGTGCTTGTATGATTCCTTCAAAGAAGTCGGACTTTAAGCATGATAATTCCTTTTATGTTTTGATGGTCATGATAAATTCTGATGCAAGAACTGAGGTAGTTGCAGTCCTCTCCAACTGATTATAAAGGTATGCGATAAGTAAGTTGAAGTCAAGTAATTCATAGTCACCTTTAACCATATAAGGGAAGGTCCTTTTCATTCTCTTAGATCGGTTTGGGCCAAACCGACGATCCTCCCACGACCCTCATCAGACCCCATCCAACAAGGATATCTCGCCTCTGGGGTCAGATTTGATACCTTAACATGACCTGAGAATGGGGAGGTTGGGTGTGGTTTTGAAATTATGTCCAGATGTTTGGGGGGATTGGGAGATGTTCAATTCTGGACAGCAGCAAACCATTCATCCTATAATGGGTCGTTACTGTTCCAGGTGTTAACAATACACTTCCATTGACCATCAACTTTTTTGTAGATACTTACCCATTTATCTGAAATTTCTACGATTCCAGTCAGGGTTTTCATTGTACCTCGGGTTATACCCCTGGTATATGCAAGGTCTCCTGATGATGAGACTTCTACGGCATCGATCGTTCCTGTAGTAGTATTCCAAAGCATGGTTGTATCTGCAAAGTTTGATTCGACTTGATTTCGGATGCTTTGAAGGCCAATATAAATCTCATTATTGGGTTTCATTACAACTCCCTCAGAAGAGTAAAAACTCAGGATTTTTTCAGTGTCCTTATTCTGCAGTGCGACAGTCCACTGATTTTCAATGTTGCGAATTGCTTCTGCTTCAGCAACAAGATCCACTTTCGGAGAGGAAGTGCATCCGATAAGAAGGATGCAGGTACAAAACAATGCGGTAATTTTCTTCATGGTCTTGTGGTTTTAATATTCAAAATCAAAAAATTGTTTAATTATCGTTTAAAAATTGTCTTTAAACCATGAGTAAGTGCTGTTGGATAAACCGAAATATGTGTTTCTCCCTCTAATATTTCTGGAACAAATTTGAGACCTGTATAATTACGCATCTGAATCGTTTGCATGAAATCTTTTGAGGGATTCACAACCAATACTTTATTATTATCCAAAGTGCCATATGCCAGGTAAAGCAATTTGTTTAGTTCTTTGTGATTATTATAAAATTCATCTTCCATTTTCAATATGCTGTTCTATTTGTTCGCCTAAAAAAGGAGCGATGATTATGTAGCCTTTAAATAATTCTGGTTGTGTAAACAGAATATATTTATTCCTGACATTCCCACCAAGTGATAATCCCATTATTGCAATAGAATCTTGATTTGTTTTGTAGTTTTGATTTATTACTGGGAATAATTCGTTCTTAACAAATTTGATAAAGTTATCTGCGCCACCTGCCTCCTTTACCCATTAAAATTTATGGTATCAGCGCAATGTGAATAATCTCTTGCTCTTTTTTGCCACCATCCCCTGTTCATAACTTATGCCTACAATAATAATTTCCTTTATTTCATTACTCCATATCAGCCAGTCTGTTATTTCCTTGGTCATTCCAAATGATTTATCTCCATCAAGTACATATAGCACGGGGTAAGATTTTTTTTCGGGGGAATAACCGATTGGCAAACCTACCTGAATTACATAATTTTCTCCAGCACCATATTTTGATGAAATGGTAAATTGTCCAGTGTTTTTGAGGCAAGCTTGTTTGGGTTGAGTTTCAGTGGTCTGTGACTGTATTTGGACGTTCCACACACAATAGTAGTATTACAGCAAATGTGGATATTAAACACAACTTTTTCATTTGGTTGGATTTTTATGACTGGATAAGATTAGAATAACTGAAGATTAATTGTATGATGAAAGTTACGCCAACAATAAACCAGAAAAATCAAATAAATTAATTTCACCACATTTTAACTTATAGCGTTATCTGAAGAATTTGATGCGGTTAGAGGAAAGAAAATCAGAATTCCGAGTTAAATCTTCGTTGTTTCCAAATGTATGTTAATTGTTTTCAGACCTTCTTTTGAAGTGGTCAAAGAAGGACGGGTTTTGAAGAAAATAAAAGAAGGAATAGGCGTGGTTTTAATAGATACTCTCTCCCTTTCAGGTTACAGGAAGTTTTTATGTCGAACATAATCATTTCACCAGTTTAATTAAGAATCCCCTCTTTTAAAAAATTGGAAATAAGCATAACCCAATGCAAACAGCAGGTAAATTCCGACAACTGGCCAACCGTCTTTCATTACGCCAGAAATTATCCCTGATAAAGAAATAATTACTCCAAGCACATTAGTAATCAGGAAGGCAAGAATGATTGCTCTTTGTGCTTTCATGTGCTTCGACGTCTGGCGAACCAGGCTACCAGTGCCATGGCTATAGTTCCCAGCGCTGAGTATTGACCCATTAAAGATTCCGCGGGATTCAAATCGACACCATACATTGACAACACCTTTTCTCCGAACAGGATGGCTGTTAAGGCAGAAACAGCGCCAATAACAGCATTCAATACCAATAGAGTTTAAGTTTCATAAATTGGTCGCATTTTTATTTTTTATGATTTTACAACAATGGCTTCTTTATCGGGAAGAATCCATCTTGCTCTGGTTTATCAGGTAATAGCCGAACCAGACCATGAAAATAAAATAAAATCATCACAATACCCCAGCCCAGCGGGTTCATCAGCCCTTTTAACTGAGTAACAAGAAGGATAATTGTGCTCACTAATAAGTATGTAAAAGCACAATATACAACAGCTCTTCTAAACTCAGTACTATGAGATTTGCGAACGAAAAACAACAAAACAGGAATACTTATTATCAGCGAACCAAACAACCTGGCAAAGGTTGTAGATGTCATCATCAAGAGTCACGCCCATGGGATCCATCATTAATACTGCGGCTTAAGAGAAAGCCTATGCCAAATATTACTTCAGCAATCAGATAAACCAGAAAAAGTGCATTCATAATTTTACCTCCGCTTTAGTTTGTTTAATATCAAATTTCTGAAATAATTCAACCTATGTCAATTAAATTTTCGGCAGGTGAGTAAGCTCTCAGGGTATGGTCATCATTCTGAAAAGCAAATAACCCCTACCGTCACCAGTCCTCATCCAACCAGGAATTCGTGCTCCTGGTGTCAGATTTGATACCTTAACCTGACCTGAGAAAGGGGGAGGCTGGGAATGGTTACCTTGAAATCAATTTTGGGGAATATTCAATCAGTTCTTGATACAGCAAATGGAAAAACCGAGGGTTTTGCCATCAGGATCTCTATAGATCTCGTCAGGGTCATATTCAAGTCCTACCGTATTTGCATTGCTTCCATCAGCTTCGTTTGCAGTCCACCAATGTGTGTTTTTTGTCACTCCCCAGAATGCAGCATTAGAGTAACGGTATCCTGCAGGAACTCCCGTAAATCCGCTTTCGTTGGTGCCATTCCCGTTTTCATACCAACCCGAGGTACTTTTAAGCTTGTTAGCAGCTACATTTTCTCCACCCAACTCGTTGATTAACTGCGTCCAATCGGCATCAGTAGGAACACGCCACCCTTCAGGGCACAGTTTTTCAGTATTGGCAGTGTACCAGTTATATAAGGCACCGTATTTATTTTTATTTGCAGCCTGATCATTATCGTACCAACAGAAAAAATCCCAGGAGTAATGGTGCTTCCCCATTCAGAATCACTCGTTACATTGGGGATTGCCGCTCCATCTTTAAATTTGGTCGTCTTTCAGGTTTTCCTTCATCCAAACCTGGGAGCCAATAGCAACTGTATTGTAAACATTACCATCAATGTCTGTTACAGTTAAATCATCATTGTCTTTTTTACAGCCTGTGGCCAATAGGACGAACAAGACACTTATTAAAAATAAGTGAACCTCAATCAATGCACTCTTTTTCATATGGAACAGGCTTTAAGGGTTAATGTCAATGTGATTATTTTACCATTTTCCATGCTACTTTTTGAGAAGGTACAACCTGAGAAGAGGGAGGAAGAGTAGATTTGTCAAACTCAATTCTAAAGTTTTCCCCGAATTCGTCACAAGCCTTCGTAATCATATTTACATAATCCTCAATGAGGATAAACTTGTTCAAGGTTAATGTAGGTTTGTCGTAATATCCTGGTCTCTGTTGATAAACATATACTTTACCACCCAGAATATTGTACTCATCAACTTTATCTGTGACATCAATCCTCTCATAACCGAATTCCCTCTTATCGAAATTGATGATGTCTTCATCAGAGATAACATACAATATACAGTTTATCTTACTATTTTTCTAGATTCAACATTTAATTGGACAATGCCGTCAAATGGAATACTATCATTGCCTTCCATAACATAACACATAAATCAGGCTTCTTCGAGTTCATTGCTTTGGGGTCATAGAATAGACGATAACTCGTCCATGCTCTTGATGAATTCATTTAAGTGAATTATATACGCAGAGTCGCTGTATTGATGGCCTAGTGTTGATTCCATACTTTTTAATGACATAAGTGAACCGTACCCCGAACCATTCCTGCATAACCTTCCTGTCTTCTAATGTACTCTTCTGCTGAGCAATGCAACATGCAAGAGACAGGCATCAAGACAGTAGCCATTAATAACAAAATCCTTAGTTGTATTCTCATCATATTTGATTTGTGGCTCTTTGGTCAAACAAACGCGCTGTAAGCAAAGATATCGATACAAGTTACATCAATTGGGCCCAGAAGTCAAATAAATCCGAATTGGCTCTCCATAAATCATGGCATTAATAGCCATACCCATCGACGCAATTCTGCCGACCATCACCATTCCCCATCTAACTCGGTGATTGTGTCTCTGGGGTCAGATTTGATACCTTAACCTGACCTCGAGAATGGGGGAGGTTGAGGAAATAGTTTGTAAATTATGTCCAGATGTCTGGGGTCTAAGACAATCATTAATTCTTCAAACAGCGAACTGAGTATCCAGAATTCTTCAGAAGTTCCAGTTTCACTATCCCCCCAACAGTACCATCATAATTATTTATAAAAAAATAATAAGCCAAATCAGAAGGGTATTCTGTTGATGTCCACCACATGCCTCCCCAATTAATATCACTGAAACCTCCACTCCCTCGCCCGCCTCAGGGAGGGCAGCAAGTCCCGTTCATTAGTTGCATCAACATTAGGTTCATTCCATAGACCATCCCCAACCTCAAATTGCCCAGTAGTTTTAAGTTACCACCTACAACAATTCTCCGCCTAAAAAAGTAACCAGTTCAGTCCATTCACTTTCTGATGGTACATGCCAACCTTTGGGACACAATTTGCCAGTATTTACCCATACCCAGTTATAAAGAGCCCCGAAAGGAGCTTTGTTGGTTATATCATTGTCGTACCAACAGATCATTAAGCTGCTGATATTGCATTTTTCCATTCTGTCTGATCAGTAATTAGTGATATGTCGGTGCCGTCATTTGTTCCTGGTCGTTTTCAATTTCCTTCAGCCAGATATTTTGTTCCGATGGTTACAGTCTGATAAATATTACCATCGCCGTCTTTAACGATTGAAGAATCGTCTTCATCATTCTTTTTACAACCGCTTGTGATTATCAACATTAGCGTAGTCACAAGCAGGATCGTGCTAATCTGTTGTCTCGTTTTCATATGGGGAAGGGTTAATCGTTAGTATAAATGTGACTTTAAAAAGTTACTTAAAGTGCATTATTCAACTAATCCCCACTAATTTACAGTTAAAATTATTATGTAAATATATACCACATAAATTTTACACTTTTGTTGGCAGGTATATTTCTTTAAAAACAATACCCTGTGATATGCACTAACCACCTGAAGAGCAGGCTCAATTCTGTTGTGTGCTTAATTCAGGGGCTCTGATTCAAGCCTGGCTGGGGAGCGAAGCAAGTCAACCACTTACACGGATTTCGGGTAAGTGGTTTTTTCTTTGGTGCCAGTTTTGGGCCAGCTTTTGAACGAAATTGAGGCGATTTCACCTTCTTTCAGGTTACAAATGACAGATCTAGTAAATTCCATAAATGGGTTTTATTTGACTTGCGTTATAGTCTTTCGTAACTTTATCACAATGAACGGATAAGATGGCAAGCATAATTCCAGGTTTCGAATACGACATCTTCATCAGCTACCGCCAGAAGGATAACAAGCACGATGGTTGGGTGACTGAGTTTGTGGATAATCTGAAGGGAGAGCTTGAAGCAACATTCAAGGAGGAGATCAGTGTTTATTTTGACATCAACCCCATGACTGGACTTCTGGAGACTATACGACGTAGATGAATCTCTTAAAGAGAAACTGAAGTGTCTGATCTTCATCCCGATAATCTCTCGAACATACTGTGATCCAGAAGTCATTCGCATGGGAACATGAGTTAAAGGCATTCGTTAATAAGCTTCACGGGATAGTTTCGGTTTAAAAGATAAAACTTCCTAACGGTAATGTTGCAAGCAGAGTGCTCCCAGTACGAATCCATGACCTTGATCCTGACGATATAAAACTATATGAATCAGCTGTGGGGGGAGTACTACGAGGCATTGACTTTATTTATAAAGAGACAGGTGTAAATCGACCATTAACGCCAACGGATGATGATCTAATTAAAAACCTACACAGCTTCTCTACCGTGACCAGATAAATAAGGTCGCTAACGCAATTAAAGAAATTATACGCTTGCATTAAAAAAACTGGAGCAGCACCCTGAAGAAACTTCAAAAAAGGATTTTGAAGTAAAACGAAGTACATCAAAAGAATGGGTGGATAAAAAATCATTGCAGGAACAATCATTGCACTGGCATTGATAATTCTTGGTATTTTCTCTATTCCAAAATATTCAGAACCTGTGAGAAAAGCTTGAAAAATCCATTGCTGTACTTCCTTTCAGGGGAACATCTCAGTAATCACTCAACCCAGTTATACTTCAGTGATGGAATTGTGGAAGCAATCTTAAATTACTTTTCCAAAGTTGGTGAATTAAAAGTAATATCCAGCACATACAACAAAGAGATACAGGGATACAGAACTTTCTATCAAAGAGATTCCCAGGGAGTTGGGTGTTGCTACAATCCTGGAAGGCAGCGTTCAGAAAATAGGTAACAATGTACGGATCACTGCACAGCTGATTGATGCAAAAACAGATATACATCTATAGTCAGAAATATATGATAAAGACATTACGGATATTTTCGCAATTCAATCTGTGAAGTCGCTCAAAATGTTGCAAAGGAGTTAAAGGCAACATTAACCTCTGAAGAAAAGCAACAGTTTAATAAATATCAGACTGAGAATCCTAAAGCATATAATTCTTATTTACAAGGTCATTTTTTTATCAAAAAAGAACAAACGCAGGTTTTAAACAAAGCATTGAATATTTTGATAAAGCAATAGCTGAAGACCCTAATTATGCTTTGGGATATGCAGGATTGGCTGACGCTTATTTCCTGCTTGCATGGTACAACCAAATGCCAAAACAAGAAGCTTTTATACTAAATCAAAAGAATATCTAGACAAGAGCTCTTAAAATAGACAAGAGTGGCGGAAGCTTGCATTCAGTACTTGGTGGTGTATTGACATGGCACGACTGGAAATGGGAGGATGCAAGGAAGGAATTACAACTTGCTATTGAATTAAATCCAAGCTTTGAACTGCCCATTCATATTATGCCGAACTGCTGGATATTTTAAGGGAAAACAGAAGCCAGGAAACATATAAATATGGCTTTATCGATCGATCCTTTTTTCCCAATGATGCATGCTCTTAAGTGGGTTATTTTATTATAATGAAGGTAAATATGAAGAATCTCTGAATGAGTACTAAAATGACACATGAACTTGATCCTGATCATAGTGTACATATTATGTTTTACTCAATTTATGAAAGGTTGGGAGAAGATTTAAAAGCAGTTGATGCACTTTGAAAAGGAGTTTCTCAGAGGAGATACTTCTATTTCAAAGAAAAAATGTCCAAATAGTCAGGACATCTTCACTAGTTCAGGTATTAAAGGTATTAGGGAATGAGTTGATTGAATCAGATATTAAAAAAATCAAATCCCAATCCTTTATCTTTAGCAACAAATTATGCGATAATCGGTAAAAAAGAAGATGCATTATACTGGCTTGAGAAAGCGGCTTGAAGATCCACCGACCAATTTGCCCCGTATAAATACTGTTCCTGATTTTGATAACATCCGTTCTGAACCAAGGTTCCAGGCAATAATTAAGAAAATGGGGTTATCGAATTATCAATAACCAAATTAGTAACAATTTGTGTCAAGCATTATTGAAGGATATAATTACGACATCTTTATCAGCTACCGCCAGAAGGACAATAAAGGAGAAAAGTGGGTTAGTGAATTTGTTGATTCTCTGAAGACTGAACTCGAGTACCCCATTTTATGCATAAGTTAAATTACTCAATAGACAGAATTCATTAAACGACAGATTCTTAATACAATCAAATAATTGTAAAGCCATGATTAAAAAAATTTCTTTAAGTTTCATACTCTTATTGACAGCTATAATATCGAACTGTCAAAAAGGTGATGAGTATCAAGTTTATGCACTTAAATACTATGGTACTTCGAACATTCCAGCTCAAGAAATTGCTGTAGGAGCAAATGCAAAAGATAGCGTACAGGGTTGTCATATGGTTTGGCTCTTGAAAGGGGAAAATGGAAGAAATATTCTTGTTGATGCAGGATGGATTGATACTTCTAAAACAGATATAGAAAATGGAACCTATGTAAGACCTGATTTAGTTTTGCAGAGAATTAATGTATACCCATCTAATATTACTGACATAATTATAACGCATCCACACTGGGATCATATTGGAGGAATAAACCTTTTCCCAGAAGCTAAAATTTGGATGCAAAAAGATGACTTCGATTATTTTGTTGGGGAAGCTTGGCAAGAGGACGGTTATCCTAAGGGTTTTGAGAAAAATGATGTCCGTAATGTTATTGAAGTCAACTTACAAGGCAGATTAAAACTCATTGATGGTGATAATATTGAAATATTCCCTGGAATAAGGGTATTTATCGGTTCAAAGCATACCTTTGAAAATCAATACTTACTTGTCAATTCGAATTCAAAAACAAACAAAATCTTAATTGCCTCGGATGCAATCTGGTTTTATTATAATCTGAATAATTTGCTTTCTGTCCCAACTTATATATTTGATCCAAAAGCATATATTGAGGCCATGAAAAGGATGAAAACTTTAGTTACAAATCCTGACTTAATAATTCCAGGACACGATAACCTTGTATTTTCAAAATTCCCGAAAGTAAGTGATCGGATTGTAAAAATAGGAAACTAGCATAGATTGTTTATTTACAAGTTGTTCCCTTTTATTTTTTAATGAATGTTAATTGTTTTCAGACCTTCTTCTGAAGTGGTCAAAGAAGGACGGATTTTACACTTCGTTTCAGGTGACAGGAGGTTTATTTTTTGCTTTTAAAACTATGCAAAACATATTCAGATTGGTCAGGTGAGGCTCTGGTAAGCTGTATGGATGGACTTTTGCCCAATGTCAATATTACGGAGCTAAAAGTGAAAACGGCTTCGCCATTTTTATATACCCTGCAAATTGGATTTAATTGATTGTCTTTTGAACGAAGTGTTTCTTTGATCAGATTAATCGAAAAATTACTATCGGGCAGTGTGAGCCTGTTTTTAAGTGAAGTAAAACGAATGAAGCTATTGTTATTTTTAGCTTCACCTGACAATATTTTCTTTAGGCTTTCTATATACCAAGGTTTTATATCATCATTGGTTAAGGGATGATTAGTGTGATACACCAACAAAGGATTGTTTGCGTCAGGGAAAAAGCGTACAACCTTATTTGCTGAAGCTTCAAAGTCATATACGCTATCAACAGTTCCTATGATATAGTTTTGTCCAGAAGCATGTTTGATTGTTTTTAGAAATTTCAATGCACTTGCTCCATCTTGCTTAGATAAAATTCCTCTTATTACACAAGCCACAGGAAGTCCATCAGAACTGGCTTCTAATTGCATTAAAGTATTTACACACACACCAATGCCATTTGAATTGATTCCATTCAATGCGATTAAGCCTGCACAACTAAGAAGATACTGTTCTGGCTCATCGTTGTAAGAAGAAATATGAAATAATACTTGATATCCATTCATAAAGTTTTCTAAGTCCATATTTTGAGCTATGTATGCTGGATGAGAATTTGTGGCAGCGATGCCAATTCCACTACAATGATGGTATTCTGGATTTTGTAGTTTGTCTAAATAAACCCAAAATTCATCAACAAGTTGAAAACAATATACATCTTTAAAAGATTGACCTGTACTTTTAGAAATGCCTCTTAATTCATCAAATAATTCTGGTGTCCATTTCTTTATTGCAGGCTCAAAATTGGTGGCTCTGTAAAACATTGATATTACTGAATCAACATTTAGATTTGTACTGAGTTGAATATTCTCTTTCCATTTCTTAAATACTTCCTCAATTTCATTTTTTAAAGCGTTGCCGTGTTGTAACCCACGCTGATATCCATTCCCACTTAATTCAACTACAGGTACTTTTTTATTGCTTGAAATTGAGTGTTCTGTTGTTTGTGAAAACAAATTCTCACAAGCTATTAAAAGAATGATAATCAAAAGAAAATAGCCAAATCCATTTTCGTTTTTTCCCATAACTAGTTTATTTTAGATTGATTGAATTATTTAAATATTGCAAGCTAATCCAGCAATGCGGTAACAAACTCACTCACTCCTCTGTCTCCTTTGTTGTCCGACTGGCGGTAATTAAGGAAGAGGTTATAATTATATCCTAGAATAATGCCTGACATCTGAGGTCTATTAATTCTTTATCAAATTTAATCTATAAAAAGGTTCAGTGCAATTTTATTTAACGATATGCGGGATGTCAAGAACCTTGACCATGTTTGGCCGTCTCAAATTGACCATCAAAAGATGGAGTTAAATCCTCGTTGTTTCCGAATGTATGTTAAGTGTTTTCAGACCTTCTTTTGAAGTGGTCAAAGAAGGACGGATTTTGACATCATCGGTTGGTGGTAATGTCACCATTCTTTTCTTAATCCAAATAAGAATCTCAGCTCGATTAGTTATAAGAGGATTATTGATGGAATACTGATAGTAAGTACTCTTTTGGCTGACATCTGTTAGATTAATTTGACTTTGGTGATTTACTGGCGTAATTTTGTAATTGACATTGGGGTAGAATATATGTTAATCAGACAGATTTACAATACATAACAGAAAGGAGGGAAAACCATGACCGCATCAAAATCATTAAAAGCATTGGCAATTACATTTTTTCTCAGTGGTGTTTGGGACATCATAGGAGGAATCAATTATGGATTCATGATAGGAACTGTTTATACAGACCCCCCGATACATCGTTTTTATGCTATATTCATTGCATCATTCTTTCTTTGTTTTGCTTATCTGCAAATCCTATCCTCTTTCAATATGAAGAGATATCTCTTTATTATTGGTGCCGTAATTATAGGAAGGATTATCTATGTTCTTTTGCTGTATGCATATATTTGGGGCGAAGCAGATTTCCCTAATACTTTCTGGTGGACTGGTGTGATAGATTTATCCTGGTCAATTCTCTATATAGTAATTACATTGACAAGTGATGATATTCGTCTTAAAGATTTGTTCCTACCTAAATGGGAAGGTATTTGATACAAACAGTAATTATAACAACCAGAAACCTTGCTTTAAAGTATTCAAATCATTAAAGTGATACATTATGGAAAATCAAATCAAAATTCGTTACGGCTGGTTGAAAGGAATGTATATTTATACAATCCTTGGAGCAGGCTTGTCTGGACTTGGTATGATATTAATGCCAAAGACCTATGCATCCATGTTTAATTTGCCAATACAAGAACCAATCAATTTTGGAATTTTAGGCAGCGTTTATCTTGCTTTTGGTCTTATTTCAATATTAGGATTAAGATCTCCACTTAAATTTGTACCTGTCTTGCTGGCAGAGATAACATATAAAACGATATGGTTCATAGGGGTAATAATCCCGTTAATCTTAAAAGGACAATTTCCCCAATATGCACTAATCAATACAATTATTTTTGCGACATTCATAATTGGGAATGCAATTGCAATTCCTTTTAAGTATATTTTCAGTAAGCAATTAACTTAGTAGAATACCTTCCTTTGACCGGATAAATTACTTATGAGGAGACTAAAAAAAGTAGCTGACCTTGACTATGGTGGGACTTAATAAATGGATAATCCAAGATCTGCTTTAAATCCTCATTGTTTCCAAATGTATGTTATATCTTTTCAGACCTTCTTTTGAAGTGGTCAGAGAAGGACGGATTTTCAGTATGTAAAGGTCGGTGGTATTTAACACCATTTTTTTCAAAACCTAAGGAATAATTGAGTCCAAGTTCTTATTAGCTCTCTTATTTCACCACTGAAATTGAATTACATTTTGCTTTCCAGTCGAGTAGTTGCTTGTCAAATAATTCTTGTTCTTCAACTTGTGGAAAATGTCCACTTCTTTCGAAGCGATAAACAGTCATTGAAGAGAATTTATCCAAATAGTTTTCCCATAAGAACTGGGGCACTATAAAATCATATGAGCCTAGTGAAAGAAAAATAGGAACCTTTACCTCGGATCTGGCAATATTATAATCCTGCATTATACTGAAAAAATGGTTCCATCCTTCTGCGTTTAACCGATAGTTAATAATGATAGGACTAATATTATAAAGAGAATCTCTCCACTTCATAGGCACACTTGCCTTTTCTTCGAGTATTGATCTCTCTACCTTGTTTAAACTATCAAGGTTCATCTTCTTTAATTGATCATTATTCATTTCATATATCGCCTTCCTCCTTTCAGAAGCTTTGACTTCCCAATTGGTCGAGACAATATCCATATAATCCTTGTGAAAATGTGGAGGTGTATTAATCATTATGGCGCCATATGTATTTTGTGGATATTTTCTGGCATACTCTAATGCTATCAATCCGCAGATTGAATGGCCAAGTACATAGATTTTATCATATTTTAATTTCTTCCTAAGAATCTCAATATCATCAACTATGGTGTCCATTGAAATACCTGAATAGTTCTTTGGCTCATCATAATAAGTACCATGTCTAGGTTCCGTGAACACAAATTGAAAATTCTCTTTTAAGTTTTCCGAAAGGCAATACGCCTGAATATTACCATCAGCACAAACTATACAGGGCATGCCTTGTCCTTCAACAAAATAGGTTACCTTTTTATCACCAAAAACAAGCTCCCCAGGGTTAGTAACAGCCAGTAATCTCTCGTCTTGTTTTACTTTTATTTGATTTTTACACCCAAGCAGATTAATCGCTATCGTAAACACAATCAAATATGATAATGATTTCATATTTCAGAAGGTTTAAGTAAAAATCAAATTTATAAATTAAAGAATTGAAAATCATTTTTTTCATTCCAGTATATCAATGGTAAAGACAATGATTCTTACTGTAGTTTGCAGAGTAGATTTACCTCTCAATATGGAGTTAAATTCCTATTGTTTTGTAATGTATGTTAAGTGAAAGTTACTCAATTATACATTCAAGAGAATAGTCTAGACTAATGATTTCTCTTAGGTTCATTTAAAGCTTCCCCAAAAACAGCAGCGAACATAATTAGAATTTAACGCTTAATTCGGGTACCTTTCAATACCTCACCAGAACGAATTTGGCTAATGATGGGATAGTTTCAAAGGAAAGTAGGAGAATTGGTCAGCAAAACAATTCCGTTCCTTAAAAGTCATGAAAACGAGTAAAATGACAAACAACCCTCCCCCAAATAATTCAAGTATACTTTTTGACGGCAAAAAAGCTGAATCCTCCCCTGTATTTCAGTCATTAAAAAACCGTTAGTTTATCTGGTACTTGACTATGGATATTGCAAGTTGTAAATTTGATATATTAATTGATTTGAGAATGAAAAAGGAAAACAAAAATTGGATATGCCAATTAGTAGTTATTATGCTTGTATTAATACTTACCAGTTTTTGTAAGAGAGTTGATAATAATACTGTTAAAGATATTGACGGTAATGTTTACAAAACTGTTGTAATCGGCAAGTACAAATGGATGGAGGAGAACCTAAAAACCACAACCTACAACAACGGTACAGAAATACCCAATGTCACAGAACAAAGTGTTTGGTTACGCTTAAGTAATGGCGCATACGGTTGGTACAATAATAATGAAAGCTATGCAGATACCTTCGGATTGCTTTACAATTGGTACGCTGTAAACACTGGTAAACTTTGCCCTGATGGCTGGCGAGTACCATCAGATGAAGAGTGGAAGTACTTGGAAGGTTTTGTTGATACAAAATACGGTATTGGCAATTCTGTTTGGGACAAATCAGGGCTACGAGGGCACGATGCTGGCCAAAGGCTAAAAGCAACTTCGGGATGGAGATCCGGGGTGACTGGCACAGATGATTTCGGCTTCTCTGCTCTTCCTGGCGGTGAACACCTTACTCGCTTTTACGCAGGCGGAAGTAGTGGCTTCTGGTGGACTAGTACCGAAGCCAATGCCTCCAGTGCTTGGTATCGGAACTTGGTCTATTCCTTCGAATATGTAGCCCGTGACACCCACCCAAAGAGGATGGGTTTCTCAATCCGTTGCCTTAGATGACCTTTGACACATTTGTTGCATCCACATTTGGGATAACTTTTCGGTTTTCATATGTAGTCAATATAGGAATTCTCTATTACGCATCAAATCTGGTGTTAGCACAATTAAAAAATCGTACTTTGGTCCCCATTTTTTTGACTTGAAATTTTGTTTTCAGGCTTTTTTTTCCTTATATTTTTTCTACCCGATGTCAACGGGTATAAAAGGAAATAAATCAATTAGCATGGAAACAAGAAGGTTTTTAGATGTTAAACAATTGGCTGATTACATGCATGTGTCAACATCAATGATCTATAAGATGGTAAGCAATCAGACAATTCCATTCAGCAAGATTGGAACAAGAGCCCTGTTTGACAGAGTTCAAATCGACGATTGGGTCATAAACGGAGGTGTAATGGAAGACAAGCTTCCATCTCTTCCAAGTGTTTAAAAGTAAATTTCATGGCAAAATTTAATGTGATTCTTGATAAGCGGGTAAAGAAAAGGGATGGAAAATATAACCTGGCTGTTCGTGTCTGCAATGGAAGCGAGGTAATGTATATCAATTTGGAGAAGATGACAGAAACTCAATATAACAGGGTATTTGTCAAAAAATCGATAGAGGATGCCGATATCAAATTCAGGGAAACATGTGCTCAGTACATTACCAAGTGTGAGAAGATCTATGGCGACCTTAAACCATTCAATAAAGAAAGATTTCGTGAGCTGTTCTGGAACAAGGGCACAGAAAAGCCAAATTCCCTTCTATTACGGGAACTCTTTGATAATTACATAAAAACAAATCAGTCAATAAAACTCAAAACGAAGAATTTGCTAAGAGGTACGGCTAATTTTCTGGAGAATTACAAAAAGGATGTGTCCGTTGGAGATATTACGCCGACTTTTCTCAATCGGTTTATTAAGAAAAAAATGGATGAGCAGTATTCAAGGGCAATGATTGACGCCCATCTCAGACATTTAAGACAGATCATCAATTATTTCATGTTTAAGGTCAAGGTAATTCCCGAGCAGTATGAATATCCATTCGGGAAGGGTAAGTGTTCTGTGTCGGGTTATTTCCCCCGTAAACGGGTTCTTAGCGAGAAGGAGATATTATCAATCATCGATATGACTGAATTTGAAAATCCTGACGAGGAATATGCAAGGGATATATTCCTAATGAGATACTACTGTAACGGGAGCAATTTCGTAGATCTTCTGAGAATGAGATGGACTCAGATTACTGGCGACTACATTACCCTTATAAGAAAGAAGACGGAAACAACCAGGAAGTATAATGTAAAAGACATTGTAGTTCCAATTGATTCCAAGCTTCAGAGTATTTTGGATAGGGTAGCAGTGAAATCTAGTACTTACATCTTGGGCCAGATTAAGGATGGCTATACTGAAAGTTACTTTGAGAACAAGAATCATAAGTTGAAAGGCAAGATCAACGCAAACCTCACCAAGATTGGCAAGAGGCTAGGTCTATCAACTCCTCTGAATTATAGTAAGGCCAGAGACTGTTATGCAACGACGCTCATGAGGGCTGGGGTTCCAATCTATGATATTAGCCAAGCCCTCGGTCATAGTGACATAAAAACGACTATTCATTATCTGGCCAGTCTTGATATTGAACGAACATTTGAGATCAATTCAAAACTGTTATGATAACGCGCCAGGTTTTGGGCCAGCTTCTTGACGAAAATGAGGCGTTTTCACCTTCCTCCAAGTTATAAAAGACAGATCTAGTAAATTCCATCGATGGGTTTTATTTGGCTTGCATGATTGTCTTTCGTAACTTTATCACAATGAACAGCTAATATGGCCAGTCTGATTCCAGGTTATAATTACGACATCTTCATCTCCTACCGTCAGAAAGACAACAAAGGCGACAGGTGGGTAAGTAATTTTGTTAATGCACTGAAAACGGAATTGGAAGCAACCTTTAAGGAAGATGTATCAGTATATTTCGATGAAAATCCCCATGACCGCCTTCAGGAAACTCATAATGTTGATAAGAGCCTTGAAGGGAAACTGAATTGCGTCATTTTTATCCCTATTCTTTCTCAGACCTATTGTGATCCTCAAAGCTATGCATGGCAGAATGAGTTTCTGGCCTTTGTGAAAACGACAGAAAATGATCGGTTCGGTAAAGATGTCAAATTAAGAAGTGGTAATGTGGCAGGCAGGATTCTCCCGATACGGATACATGATCTTGAGCAGGAGGATATAAAACTGTTTGAAAAAGAGACAGGAAGTGTACTTCGGGCCTTGGACTTTGTATTCAGGACTTCAACAGGTGTAAGCAGACCTCTGAAGATCAACGAGGATCACCCACAAGATAATCTTAACAAAACCTTTTATAGCGATCAGATAAACAAGGCGGGTCATGCAATAAAGGAGATTATTCTTGGAATGAAGATAGAGCCAGTTCTGGAGGTGAAAGAAAAAGATCAGCAAAGAGAATCAGTAAAGGAAAGCAGGGAAGATGAGAGAAGGATTGATCTGGAGAAACCTGCTAAAGCATGGAAGAGGCAAAATTCTTATCCCAGTAGCTATTGTCGTACTCTTAATAGTTGCTGGAATAGTTGCTTATCCGAAAATCTTCAAAAGAGATACAACTGAAAAACTAAGATCATCAGGTGATAGAATTACAGTAGCAGTAATGCCATTTCAAAATATGACTAATGATACTACCTGGAATGTTTGGCAGGATGGGATCCAAAATGAATTAATTACTTGTTTGACTAACTCTGAAGAATTAAAAGTCCGACAGACAGAATCAATAAACAGTTTGCTTCAAAGTCAGGGTCTTACCAATTACGCTTCATTAACACCTTCTGTCGCAAGTAAAATCTCACAGAAACTTGACGCTAATATATTTGTATATGGTAGTATTAAGCAGGTAGGTAAAACAATACGGGTAAATGCACAACTGATTGATTCAGAATCAGAAGAAATCTTTAAGTCCTTTCAAATTGATGGGACAGAAGAGAAGATCTTAAATATCACTGATTCCCTTTCGGTCATGTTAAGGGACTTCATTTTAATATCAATTTTGGAAAAAGACATAATAAAGGACTTTCGCCCTCTGATTTCAACCAGTTCATCTAAAGCTTATAGGTATTACCTGTATGGCAACCAGGCTTTTTATAAATATGATTTCCCAACTTCAGATGAGTGGTATAGAAAAGCAATTGATATTGATTCAAGTTTTGCAGAAGCTATCAGAATGCTTATCTATTCATTTCTTAATCAGGGTAATATTGAAGAAAGTAAAAAATGGCTTCTCAAGTATTATCAAAAAAGAGATCAAATGCCAGAACAGGAGAAACTTTGGGCAGATATCGTTTATGCTAGATTAATGGACACTCCGAATGAAGAAATTAAATATCTAAAACTACTGGTAGGATATGATGATGAAATGCCTGTTCCTCATTCAAATCTTGGAGGTGCATACTTCAGATTTGGATTATATGACCTGGCGATTACTGAATGGGAAAAGGAGCTAGAAATATACGAGAATTGGGATTCAAAACCAAGATGGAGTTTAAGCTATTATCTTCTTGGATATACATACCATAAAATGGGTATGTACATGAAAGAGAAAGAACTTTACAGGAAAGCAGAACAGGACTTTCCTGATGATCCTGATATAATAGCAAATCAATCTGTTCTTTCGTTTACTCAGGGAGATACTGTTGAAGCGAAGCGGTATATTGAGAAATATGTAACCATTCGTAAAAAGAACTCTGCATCTGATTCAATTATTAGAACTGACCTGATTTGGATTTACAGTGAGGGGGGAGTATTGGATAAAGCAGAGGCAATTCTTCGTGAAACTCTATCATTTGAACCAGAAGATCCAGACAGGCTGAATAATCTTGCTTACTTCCTCATTGATAAAGATCGAAATATAAGTGAAGGTTTAGAACTCGTTGAAATGGCACAAGAATTAAATCCTGACAACTATAGTTATTTGCATACAAAAGGCTGGGGATTATATAAACAGGGCAACTATCAGGAAGCATTGGAAATTCTTCAGAAAAGCTGGGATATAAGACGGGAGAAAGCAATATATAATCATGCAGCCATATCCTGCATCTTGAAGCAGCAAAAAAGGCTGTTGCCAGTCAAAAAAATAATTAAGTTACAATTAAAAAACTAACACTCCTGCCGTTATCCGCATTAAACTGACCACCGCAATCCCGAGTTAAATCCTTGTTGTCTCATGTATGTCAATTGTTTTCAGACCTTCTTTTGAAGTGGTCAAAGAAGGACGGATTTTGAAGAAAATCACTCTTCACTTCAATCATTTCGGATGCTCGAAAAGACCTTAAAAATGACTTTCCCATCCTTTTGACGGGTTATATTGCAATTTAAACCGATTGGACAGACCTTTGACTTTTCACATTCTGGTTGTCCCAGACCTTCGATCCTCCCACGACCCTCACAGATCCCATCCAATATGGAGATAGTGTCTCTGGGGTCAGATTTGATACCTTAAGCTGACCTGAGATAGGGGGAGGTTGAGGATGGGTTTAAAATTATGTCCAGGTATTTAGGGGGTAAGACAATCACTTCTGGACAGGGGTAGACCATATACCCTATAATTGGTCGTTACAGTGGAAGAACCTTTTTATGCTTCTAATTAACCAGGCCAGCATTAATATTGGATTATTTTAAGGTTTGCTTTGGCTGTACTTCCCGTATTTAAGCCATTGATCCGTTATGAACATTAAAAATGTAATATTTTAATGTCTGATTTGTTTTAGAAGTCTTTACTAAGCTTAAGGTCAACCAGGCATCAATACATTAAAAAATCAAAATATTAATGTTCGAATCATAATTCTATACTATATTTGATGCCATAAATTGAATAAACATTAAATAATTTAGTAATTAATGCCCGAAATTCTTTATCAAATCAATCCCGACAGAAATGTCCCATGGAACAATCTTCCCCTGTTGCCAATAAGACAAGAACTTTTTCAAACGATAGAGTTATTGGAGAAACTAGGAGATGCTAAAGCCGCATTAGCAAGGCTTCATGGTCGTAGTATTGTAATTCCTAATCAAGGATTATTAATTAACACTATCAGCTTGCAGGAAGCAAAAACCTCAAGTGCAATTGAAAACATTTTCACAACAGATGATGAACTATATAAAGCATATAGTGACCAAACCAATGAAATTAATGGAGCTTCAAAGGAGGTGTTAAGGTATAAAGAGGCTCTTTGGTCTGGATACAATTATTTAAGAAAACAGGATTATTTTGATATTGAGTATTTTATTAAAGTCTTTCAGGAAATCAAACAAACAAAAGATGAGATTCGGCCTGATTTTTTAAATACAACAATAAAGCAAGGTGGTACTGGGCCAACTGCTGGTCAGGTTGTTTATACTCCGCCAAAGGGTCAGGCGATAATAAAAGAAAAGTTAGACAACCTGGTAACCTTTTTAAACGATGATGAAGACTTCAAAATAGACTATTTATTTAAAGTGGCCATTGCTCACTATCAATTTGAAGCCATCCATCCGTTTCGCGATGGCAACGGCAGAACAGGACGGATCTTTAATATCAATTATCTGACAAAAAAGGGCCTACTTGATGTCCCAATACTATTTCTAAGCCGATATATTTTAGATCACAAAGAAGAATATTACTCAGGATTATATGGGGTTTCTCAAAGAGGTAATTGGAAGGACTGGCTATTTTTTATGCTCAAAGCTATTGAATATACATCCATGATTACTTTCCATAAAATCAATGAAATTGTATCAGCAAAAGATTCAATTTTAGAGTTTATAAAGAAAGATACCAGAAAGGTTAGAAGTCCCGAAGACCTGGTGAATGCATTGTTCACTCAGCCCTTTACTAAAGTAAAACACCTTGTTGATTCAGGAATATACTCTGAAAATACTGCAAGGGATTATTTAAACAGACTATGCGAGATACATGTTCTTGAGAGAAAGGAAATTGAAGGCCGTCATTATTATTTGAATCTTGAGTTATATCGCATTCTTTCTGATTAAACATCCCCATGTAAGCTTACAGCTTGAACTGCCCCTGCTGCAGTCTGACACCTCCCTAAAATTGCCCACCGGGCAATTTCTTTACAGTCGGTTCGGTTCAAGTCCTGGCTAGGGAGCAAAGCAAGTCAACCACTTACACGGATTTCGGGTAATTGGTTTTTACTTTAGCGCCAGTTTTGGGCCAGTTTTTGGGCGAAAATTGGAGTTTTTGACTGAAAAGACGAGTTGGAAATTCTCCTCCTCCTACAAGGGCATTATTTAAAATTGTTTAATGGGGTTTCCAAATATGTTAATTGTTTCCAGACCTTCTTCTGAATTGGCTAAAGAAAGACGGATTTATTTGACCTGAATAATGACAGTAACTGATTTTACCGATTATTTCTTAACCTCGGTAAAGCTGTCTGCATCATTCGGATCACCTTTACCGTTATAAACAGCTTTAGACGGATAGGGGAATATTGGTCTGGTCATAACCACTTTATTATTCTCACTCTTTGTAACCAGCACCTTTTCAGGGGGATTGCCATTCTCAACCCAGTCTCGCAAGTATTCTAACCAGTCAGTATTTGTCGGACCAACATCAAACATACCACAATGGCCCCCGCCAGGAAGCAGGAACAAACGGATGTAATCTTCCACCTCGCTATCAACTTGTATAATATCATTATAATATTGAATGGTTTTAAAAGGAGTGGTTGAAAAGTCAGCCCAGCCCTGATTTATAATCATTTTCCCTCCATTTTTCTTGAATGCCCTGTAATCGGTTGAAGTAGCATTCATAAATGAAGCTGCATATTCTGTGTCCCTGAATATATTCGAAAAGTCATAATCGTAGAGATTCCAATCAGGATCATTAAACACAAAGTACCTGAAAAACTGGGAGCCAAAAGCTCCGAACCATGTTTTTTGCCCAAATTTTGATAAAGATGTATCGGTCATTAAATGAGGGAAATACCAGCCAGACTCACTGCCGATAGGGAATCCAGGGTAAATTCCTGAATTATTAACGGACACTCCTTCATAGAAAGTCTTTATTACTTTGATCTGATCCTCAGTAAAACAATCATCAGATGGTAATTCCTTGGTACAGATTGGTAAAATGGTATAATCCAGCTTAATTTCACCTGGATCACTTATGATACCATCTGTTACACCGTCCACTCTGTCATATTTATCCATTACAATTGTCTGAAGCAGTTTTGTCTTTTCAAGTGTCAGGATACCATCTTCGTCATCAGTACCAACAGGAAACTGGGCTTTGTAGTTATCAATACATTCCAAAGTATACCTTACCCAATCAATTAATGGTCCGCTGCAAACTATCCCGTTAAAATCATTAGGGTATCTTTGAGCCTCCATAAGAGCCTGTCCCCCACCGCGGGAACACCCAATAAAGTATGAATAGAGTGGTTTGGAGCCGTAATAATGAGCAATAATAGCTTTTGACATCAGAGCAGTTCTGTGTACCGCAAGGAATCCAAAGTTCAGCTGCCGTTCTATATTATTTAACGCCCATGTACCATCAATACTTGTACCTTCATGTCCAGTGTTGGTTCCAGCGGTGGCATAACCTTGATTCGCATGCAATGCTGGCTGGTGGATGATCCTACATAGCCTCCTCCTCCTCCCATAACAAATCTTGAATTCCATAATTCAGGGAGCCTGAGTTCGAATTTTATCTCACTTCCGATTATTCCTGTAATTCTGCAATACTTAATGTCAGTTCCTTCCAGTTCCGCTTCCATAATTCGAAGGTCTGGAAGGTCAAGATTTGCTAATTCCTCACATTCCATACACGGTTTTACATTGTCATTAATTTTTGTTTGCAATGTCTGTGCCTGTACTCCGTTACAAAAAATCATCCATGATACAGCAATTAAAGCCGTTCCACATAACTTCTTCATATGATTAAAGTATTACTATAATATCTGTAAGCCAATAATTTTGATGCAAGTTACGCCAGCAAAAGGGTGAAGTCAAATATATCATAGTCACCTTTGACCACGGAGGGGGAAGCCCCTTCCATACTCTCGATCTGGATGTCCAGGACCTTCGACCCTCCAGACCCCATCCAACCATGAGATCGTCTATCTGGGGTCAGATTTGATACCTTAACCTGACCTGAGAAAAGGGGAGGTTGGGAGTGGTTTTAAAATTATGTGCAGGTATTTGGGGGGCTAAGACACTTTTAAATATTTAATATGAATTTATTTTTTTATTCTTGTAAGCGTATACGGTTCACCAGGTGCTAAGATCACAAGTCTTTCAGGGTTTATTACTAAGGTCTTTAATTTTTCAGGATCGCCATTAAAAGGTTCAAAATCAGGTGCATCAACTGACCCCCAGTGGTGAAGTAACAAAGGAGTATTTGGATAAGCATTTGCTAGTTTTACAGCACCTTCCAATGTGAAATGCCACTCACTATTGGAAAAATCAAATAAAATTGCATCGGGTGTTGGCATCTGTAAATGCTCTGGCATTAACCGTGAATCTCCCGTTGCCCATATAGTCCCGTCAGGAGTTTCAATCCAAAAGCCAGTGCAATCTTCTTGTTTCCAATGTCTTCCATTTTTAAATTCAGGATAATCATTTTGCCAGGCATGGTCAACTTGAGTTAGAGACACTTTTATGTCTTTTACAAAAAAGACATCACCAATATCGTGTCCAAATGAATGTAAATCTTGATTTTTCATCAGATAGTCTACATAGATAGTCGAATGATATTCTTGTGTAACCGGTTTCAAATCTATGCATGTTGTAACACTGTAATGGTCGTTATCGCTATGTGTGATTAAGACTGCATCTAAATATGGAACGGCTTTAGTCTCAATTGGAATGTCTATCAATAAAGGCATTTCAAAGTCTTTAAGCACAGGGTCAATCATTAAGGTTGTACCATGACTATTAATCATAAAACCTGCCATGCCTAACCACCTGATGGTAGTTTTATTGGTTGCTTCAAATGCTTCTTTTCCAAATGGTTTAGATGAAGGAGCTGTTGCCTGGTATTTTTTTACTGTCTCTGTTCTGATTTTCAGCAACACTTTCATTTTTAACTGTTTTACAAGAAAATGTTACTATCATAATTACGATACCCAGAAATAATATTCTCATAATGTATTTTTTATATTTTAAATTTAATGTTTTATGGCAGTTAGTTGCAAGCCTACCGCTACTTGTATGTACTCATTAATATTTAAGGCTTTGCATACAACTATGACAGTGTGAACTCGGATTGTATGTTTTGTGCTTTCAGACCTTCTACTGAAGTGGTCAAAGAAGGACGGATTTTATAACCAGGGCGGACATTGTGATTAGATTTTCAACCTCACCTTGTCAAGCATCCCCTGCTGAAGATCTGCCGCAATTACTTTTCCTCCGTCACCTACCAGGTTCGCTAGCTCTATTGTAAAATACCCTGGTCCACAACCCAGATCAAGTACTGTCATCTCTTTTCTGATATACGCTTCAAGTATCTTCCTTGGTTTGTGAACCAGCCTTCTTATTGAATTGTCGAGACTACAAGCTAACTCAGCCGGACAGACATGTGGACGCTTTTCTTTGATCATTGCATTGTTTCTAAAACGGTATCCAAATATAGGTTTTTGCTATGAATCGATAAGTTTTAGATCTTGGTTGCAGACGCCGGATAGTCTGACCATATTGCGCCGGAGTAAATTGCTCTCCCAGGCAGGATTCTGATTTTACCCCCCCGGATTGTTATAAGTCCGTCTCTGTCAAACATATTCAAACGCCGGTTGTTATATATGACAAATGAATTGTCATATCGATCCGGGTGTAAACAACTTTTAATTGTATAATTATGAAAAGGATTGCAATCATGGGTACAGGAGGTGTTGGCCAGGCCTACGCTTCCAGGTTCATTACCATTGGTTATGAGGTAATGATGGGAACACGAAACGTGTCTGAGAAACTGGCGGGTGTTGAAAGGGATGGTTATGGAAACCCCCCATTCAGTGAATGGTATCTGGCAAACAGGAATGTAAAATTGGGGACATTCGAGGAGGCTGCTAAATTCGGAGAGATAATCCTCAATGCTACACTGGGCATTAAATCAATTTCCGCCTTAAAATCGGCAGGTGCAAAAAACTTAAGCGGCAAAATCCTGATCGATGTGTCAAATCCGCTGGATTTCAGTAAGGGAATGCCACCAAGTCTTTTGCCTGAACTATCAAACACAAATTCACTGGGCGAAGAGATCCAAAAGACCTTTCCTGATGTTCAGGTTGTCAAAACACTGAATACAATGTGGAATGGTCTGATGGTAAATCCGGCAATGCTGAACGATGGTGATCATACCGCATTCATTTGCGGAAACGATACAGAAGCGAAGGCAGCGGTGAAGGAAATCTTAAAATCTTTCGGCTGGCCGGAACAGAATATCCTTGACCTGGGGGACATCAGTTCAGCACGTGGGACAGAAATGTATTTACCTTTGTGGTTACGAATTTTCGCGGCAACCGGAAATGGGGCATTTAACATTAAAATTACAAGCCTGAAATGAACAATTGTTTCTGTCAGGAAAATGAAATTTATATTCTGACAATTATGAAAATGCTTATGAAGAGAAACATATAAATTGAAGGAAAGCTATGGACTTAAGTATGAAAAAATGTATACCATGTGAAGGAGGCATTGCCCAATTGGACAGGCAGGGAGTCGAAGCATATAAAAACCATATAAAGGCCGAATGGGAGGTTACAGACTATAAAAAAATCTCAAGAGAGTTTTTATTTACAGACTTCGGGCATACAATGAGTTTTGTAAAAAAGGTGGCTGATCTGGCTGAGGAAGAAGGTCATCATCCGGTAATGCATGTTTACTACGGAAAGGTCATTATTGAATTATGGACGCATGCCATTAACGGATTATCGGAGAATGATTTTATCCTTGCCTCTAAAATAGATAAGCTTTAAATTGCAAAAGCCGGTCACAAGCCGGCTTTTTGCATGGATTAGGTGGGAGGAGTCAGCGGAACTTTTAATTAATAAGATAAGTTCATTCGTCGACGCAAATGAGTTTTTCGTCCACCGGAATATGCGGCTGATTTCAATGAAGTAAAAAACCTTGGTGGCGACACCAGCACTGAAAGAATGCAGGATGAGACTGACCTTGGAATATTCTTTCTTTCCAACCTGTCGAATGTCATGAACCTTGTGGCAAGAATCCTGGCTGTTCAGGAAGGGCTGGACGGATGGGAAACAGCTGAAAGTTTTTCACAGCTCTCTCTGGATATAGCCATTTCAAGAATTTTCATAGGTTATCAATTCAGGAATGATGTTGTCCAGGGAGAAAAGATGGGCAGGGAACTTGCGAAATATGTCTTTAAAAATAATCTGAGAATACTGAGATAGAAGAGGTCCAACATATTAATGAATCCGGCTTTTGCATCATTGCTCATGAGCCGAATAAGAAATATAATCGGCTCATAACGTTGTACAATTGGCAGAAAAAGGATTGGCCTATCTTTTCATACGATGATAAGCTGGCAGAGAC
Source organism: uncultured Bacteroidales bacterium (assembly GCA_963732575.1). GTDB lineage: Bacteria > Bacteroidota > Bacteroidia > Bacteroidales > VadinHA17 > SR-FBR-E99. The sequence goes on along the minus strand of CAVTAA010000008.1, from coordinate 238,005 downwards.
CGAAATAGAGTTCACCCTAAAGAAAGTCATGTTCTTTGACAGGTTTATAAATCTGCTGAGCGCGAGACAATCAACTGTGTTAAAGAGAATGCTGGGCGAAGGTGCAAAAGGTTTTCAGGGAGGGATGAATGCACGGAAATATGCCGGTATATGCAAGGTATCAAAAGCAACAGCTACCCGGGATCTTCAGTATTTTGCTGCAATAGGAGCACTGAAGGTTACCGGGGGCGGTCGCAGTACCAGCTACCAGGTAAACATTTAGTCACCGCGGATTTTAGATAGATTATAGGTCCAATCCTCAGTAGCGACGCCCAAACTGGGTGTCGGCAGGATGAGGGAGAGTAATCTTTTTGAGTCTGTTAACGCCAATTTTGGGCAAGGTTCCGGACGAAAATCACTGGCTCAGGTAAAAAAATGAAGAGGGAGCATTTTTCTCTAATAAAGGCATCATCATTCTTCAACTCTATAAAGGGTGTTTACCGCAATTGTCTTGTTATCCTTTATTGTTTCAACCACCCACATGTCAGGCGATTTAAATTCAATCTTCCATTTCAATTCAGCAGTTTCGGGATTGGAAATGTCTTTAAATGGAATTCCTTCACAAATGTTTTCCGAAACAAACCAAAATGCATTGGAGACAATATCTGAACCCTTTAGCAAAGTGGCTTCAATTATTTTATCACTTTCTATATCATATCCAAAAAGGCCAATGCCCTCTTGCAATATCTTACCTTTGGTGATAATCTTAATCTTGTTTTCCATTCCAGTTCCGTATGGTTTTTCTTCATAAACTATAAAGGTGTCTTTGGCTATTTCTCCTTTCCATGTACCTGAAAATTTTTTCCACAGGCTGATCTGATTGAGATCTTTTGATGGTTCTTTGTACTTAACAATTTTCTCGGGACCAGAAAGAACTACATTAATTATTCTCCATCTGTCATTTATTTTCTTAAAAATATATTGGATTACCCGTGGATCTTGAAGAATAGAATGGCCATCCTTAAAATTTGTCAACCACTTTGTATTTGCCGTATACACGACAGTGGAATTATCGAGAATGACATATTTTTCTTCCACTATTGTACACTTTTGATCTATCAGAGAATTAAAAAAGGACCTGTTGGCATCCATCATTTGCTTATAACTAAATGAATTTCCATTGATGGTACAGACAAAATCAATTGAATCAAAAGCAGATTCAATTGTGTTGTCAAAATTTGCTTCTTCCGAATTTTTATAAATTGAGTTAACAACATCTTTTACTTCTCCCCTTATTTTCTCTTTCTGAGCATCAGACACAGGTTTATTGTTTGTCCCGCATGAAATGCAGATAATTAGCAAAACCAGAAAAAAGAGTTGCGCTTTCATTTCATTGGCTTTAAGTGATGTATAAAATTAAAATAGCTGTAAAAGTCAGCAATTTTGATGCAAGTTATACCACCTAAAAGGCAAAGTCAAATAATTCATAGTCATCTTTAACCATATAGTGATGAAGCCGGTAATCCTTGCTAAGTGGCGCCGGATCAGATTGACCATATGACACCGTAGTTAATTCATTGATAATTAAACAAATACTAAAATGGTATCATGACCGGCTGAAAGTGGTCAGGGCATCCGGCTTTTGCACCTTGAAAAAGCAGCAGCAGGACAATCTTAAATACTTTCCTTTTCTCACAAACTGAAAGAAAATTGACTTTGGCCTGGATAAGGTGTAATTTTGTTAATGAAATAGGTAATCCTCAATTGAAAATATTATCCGAAGAGTGACAGATCGTAGTAATTTTCAATCAAGAGTACAAGCAACAATTTCAATTCAAAATTAAGGAGGCAGAGTATGAATGTACTACAAGTGTTAATTTGTGTGTAGCTGGCATGGTTCTCATGGGACTGATTGTATGGTTCACAATGCCACTGCTGATGCTGGTAAAGCTCAGGAGTAAACTGACCTACGATGAAACTATTTCAGTCTTAGGTGAAAACTTCAAGAAAAAACAGGATTGGAAAGTTCTGGTAGTGAATGACTACCAGAAAAGTACTGAGGCTTTTGCAACCCTGGAACGGGTTGGAAGTATAAATATCTGCAATCCGCGTTCCGCCTCGAAGATTCTTGCTGATGATAAGAATTGGGGAGTTACCGCATTCATGCCTCTTGGGCTTGGAGTCTATGAAGACAAGAAAGGTCAGGTTTTTGTTTCTAAACTCAACATCGGGTTATTAGGAAAAATGTTTGGCGGTACCATTTCAGAAGTGATGGGAACTGCAGATAAAGATATAAGTGAGGCAGTTAATTCTGTTGCTTTCAGGTAAGAGGCTGATTGCTCTTTTAAATAAAAAATCGAGACTTAATCATAGATATCTTGAGAAAAGAATCACAAAGTTTTGATAATCTTTTTTTGGATGATTCCCATTGAGCTGCTGACAGATACAATATAAATCCCTGCCGGTAATTCCTCTATATCGAGAATAGTTTCCTGCTGATTAAGTTGTATCTGAAACATCAGTTTTCCGTCTAGTCCGTAAACTGATAAGGATGCTTCGGTTTCATTTTCAAGTCGTATTGTCAGATATATACTTGCCGGATTGGGATACATTCTGAATATCCCGGCATTATCAGTTTCCTCTATAACGGTCGCAGAACCATCCTTTATGCAACGAACTGACATATCATTGTATGAATATCCGGGTCCCATATAGGTGCCAAATAGTACTGCGTACATATTTTCGTTGCCCATGTATATTGACCAAACATAGCCATCGCTATTGTAACTTGTCCACCATCCACCCGTTTCACCCATAATACCGAAACCCCCTTCGGGCTGATAATGAAATCCTCCCGGCAAGGCTGTAAAACCACTTTCATTTGTTGCGCCTGTGTTAGGCGAAAGCCAATGGAGGGTACCTGCCTCTTTCAGCTTAGCGCCTGCCAGGTATTCTCCACCATACCGGTCGGTAAGTATTCTCCATTCGGCAGAGCTTGGTAAATGCCAGCCAGTGGGGCATACTCCTTGCACACCGCTTGGGATAAGGTCACTCGAAGACGCCCCTTTCATAGCTGCATTCCAGCTATATATCCGCCCATAAACAGCAGCCTCTGCTTCGCTGTTATTATATGACCAGACTTCATTTATGGGAGTGCCATCGGAATAATGCACGGATTTCAGGTTTTCACGCATCCAGACCTGTGTGCCCATTGTGACTGTCTGATAAATATTTCCGTCATAATCGGTAACTGTTTGTGAACGGATCCCATTTTCGCTAATAAAAAGGATTATTGCACTTATTATGACTTTAAAAAATGTCTTCATAAGGCTTGCAGATAGGTTAAGTAATTTATATTACAAATTTAGACCATCAACAGCCTAAAGTCAAATTTATTATAAGCTACTCACTGGCTATGTTGACCTATCTGTGACTTTTGTATAATTATTTGTATTTCAGTGATTTTTATTTGGTTATAAATGGTTAATAAACTGAAGTGAAGGGTGTTTATGGGCGTTGGCTTGTCAATATTGTCAGCTTTGATTTATTATTTTTTGAATTTGTAAAAGGTCGTCAATTGTCACCTTGGCTACAATAATCATATCATCTACGATGATCAAATTGTACGGAGCCTGTAATTTTAGTCCCGTGCCATTGACAAAATTTTAGGCTAACGGTCCTGCGATGGAAATTCAATATTCCGTCAAACTACGATGCCGGTAACAGATTCTAATAATGATAAGTATTGTTTGTCAGGTCAATATCCGGGGTCAATCGATCACCTAAAGTAATTCTGCTGACCGGCTTATTTGATTTTAACCTGACAATATATTCTGTTCCGCCGGTTTCCCAGACAGAAGGATTGTGATAAACCGACTCTTTTGAGTTGTCGCCATAGGTTATTTCAAGTTTTATGGAGACAGGAATATTACCCTTTCTTTCGATTATGATTGTGTTACTATCAACCGATTTGATGCCCAGGTCTGCGTAACCGTATTCAAAATAGCATGCTTTCCAGAACCAGTTGATATCACTGCCGGCATATTTATTAAACGTGTTGAAAAAATCATACGGAGCGGGATGCTTGCCATTCCATGTTTCCATGAAGTCTTTAGTTGCATTTGCAAATGCCTCTTCACCCAGTAATTCTTCCAGTAACATCAGGTTAAAAGCCGGCTTAAAATAACTGAGATAATGCTGGTTACTAATACCATTATCAATTGAAGCGGTAAACAAGGGACGATCATAAATACTCCCTGCAATTTCAGAATAGCCGGCTATCCCCGATTCAAAGTAGGAATACCCGTCATCAGTATACCTGTTCTCCAGAAATGTCACCCAGCCTTCATCCATCCAGCCGAATATTGTTTCATTGAATCCCATGAAAAATGGCATATAACCATGAAATAATTCATGAATAACAGTTGCATTATGCTCTGCTGCGTTACGATAAATATTATCATTGGTTATCATGGGGAATTCCATACTTACATCATTTGGTAAATCATGGAAAAAAGATGTGGCATGGCTGTATGGATAAGGAACACACGGAAAACTTTCAGAAGCCCAAAGAATGGCATCTTTGGCTGCCTGCAAAGTATTCAGGGGCAAGTTTGATTCTTCAGGATAAACGATATCTATTAAAACCTTCCTTCCGGTCTTCTGATCAACCGTAACCGAAGTTCCTTCCCACACATAATTTGTTGCAGCAGCAAAAGCAAAATCGGGAACATGATCCGCAGTGAAATGCCATATATTTTCTTTGACGGGATCAGTTTTATGTACCCCTGAATTCATAATAGTAACATTTGTGTCACTCTTTCCGGCTGACTTCAGATTTTTGACAGTTGATTCACCCAGGACATCCGCCAGGTTGTCACATTCTCCGGTAGCCCAGACAATATATCCATCCGGAACTTTAATTGTAACATCGTAATTATTGAAATCGTTATAGAACTCCTGTATTCCATAATGGCACGATTGGTCCCATCCAAAAATATCATCGAAGACTGCTATTTGCGGATACCACTGGGCCAGAAAAAAATCATCACTGTATCTTCCCAGTCTTCTTGGCCAGGGTGCAGATGGCATAATAAAATTCCACCCTAATCTGATCACACATGAGTCACCGGGTATAATTGAATCTGTCAGCTGAATACATAGATCGGTGCAGGATCTGGTGACGATCATATTATTTACCGGCTTGTTTAATTGAACATACTGCCTGCCGTTAATACTTAAGCTGTCAATATAAGTACCATTATGAATATCTGATACTGCAGAAGGGAAATTGCGTGCACTGCCTGTCTTGTATAAATCCTGGTAGAGTCTGATATGCAGATCTTTCAGAGTTACCGGGCTGTTGTTGTGATAGGTTATTGATCCGTTGCCGTGTAAAATATTGTCTGAAGTGTCAATATAAGCTTCAAGTGAATAGTCAGAATAATTTTGCCAGTATTTTGTTCCCGGTTCTCCGTAACCGGTTCTTGTTTCGTTAATGATCGCATTCCGGAATTCAATTATCTCATAAAGTTTTGAATTCTGAGCGTTGGAAATTGTACTGACGGTCAGAACAATTGCAAGAAAAATACTGATTGCTTTCATGTTTTCCGGAATTCGTTGCTAACTCGTTTAAATCCAAAATGATAGTGAAGGTGTCAAAATGAGTGATTATTCACACCTCAGCCTTACGTCTCTGTTATCAAAGTTACACCGGCAAAAAGCAGAAGTCAATTTTATTTACCTCGGAGTAAAAGTACTACTGCATTATGGGATGAAATCCATACTGATGTTCGTAGAACATCGGATTATTGTAGAAAAAGACAGAATTACAAAAAAGATGGCCGTAGGTCATCGAATAATTGGAACGAAGGCAATTTGATTATTTGATCATCTACGAAGATCACATGGGGGACCTGTCACCCTGGCTGCAATAATCATATCATCTACGATGATAAATGCGGGGGCTTGTATTCTTGGTTCAACAAGACCAGTTTTTACTCGAAGCCCGGAAGACAGTCCATGGGATAAGGAGCAAGGGGGAAGGGGCTTGTGGCTGAGATTTTATAGAATATTGTTACTCTTATTCAGTGAGAACCTGCTCCGAAACGCCGCCGGGCGGAATGGGAAGGGGGCAGTTGTACATTGAATTATTAAGACGAGTTCATTCGTCGACGCAAGTATGTCCCTGGCACTGGCTTTTCTACTTAAAGACTTAACGGCAGTGCATTGGGCCGAATAAAAAGTGTAATCGGCTCAAAATAATGCTATATTTGAGCCGAATAGGAAATTAAATCGGCTCATGGAGAACTTTAACTGGCAAAAAGAAGATTGGCCTCATTTTTCATATGATGAGACGGTAGTTGAAAGTGAACTGTATGCTTTCACTGAGAAATCGGGTATGGTAAGTGGCATTATTAAGGCAATTCCTGAAGAAATTCAGCAAGAAACGCTGATTGATATAATCGTATCAGAAGCCATTAAAACTTCAGAAATAGAGGGGGAGTTTTTAAGCCGTGAGGACGTGATGTCATCTGTCAGGAAATCCCTGGGATTATCCCCGGGAGGGCCAGTAAAGGATAAGCGTGCAAAAGGAGTAAGTTCCCTGATGGTTTTGGTAAGAAACACATTCTCAGAGCCTCTGTCTGAAGAGATTCTTTTTGACTGGCACTCTTTGCTGATGGGTCACCGAAAGGACATAAAGCCAGGGAAATGGCGGACTGGCAGCGAACCGATGCTAGTTATTTCAGGAGCAATAGGGCATATCAACATTCATTTTGAAGCCCCTTCTTCAGACAGGGTGCCACTTGAAATGGGAAAGTTTATAAAATGGTTCAATAAGTCGGGCCCGGGGGGGGGGAAGAGAAATAAAAAAAGCACCAATCCGTTCAGCAATCGCGCATCTCTGGTTTGAAACAATTCATCCTTTTGAAGACGGGAATGGAAGAATCGGTCGTGCCATTGCTGAAAAGGCTCTTTCTCAGGGAATGGGACGGCCGCTTTTATTAAGCCTATCAAAGGCAATAGAGAATGACCGGAAGACTTACTATTCAGAACTAAAAAAAGCTCAACGGTCACTGGAAATTACTTCATGGATAAAATATTTCGTCAGTACAATTCTCAGTGCACAGACAAATGCTGAGGCCGAAATTGATTTTACCCTTAAGAAAGTCAAGTTCTTTGACAGGCATAAAAATAAGTTGAATGAAAGACAGTTAATCGTGGTAAAAAGAATGCTCGATGAGGGTGTTAAAGGTTTTCAGGGAGGGATGAATGCAAGAAAATATGCTGGTATAAGTAAGGTTTCAAAATCAACAGCGACGAGAGATCTTCAGTATCTTGCTGCAGTAGAAGCTATGATTGTTTCAGGTGGAGGCCGAAGTACCAGTTACCAGGTAAATATTTAGACTTAAAGGATTTGAATCCTTTTTTCGCCCCGGTAGCTCCTGACGATGTTCTGCTTTTTAAGGTAGCTGATTAATGCCTCGGCTGTAGTGATGAAGAGCGATTGTCCGGGATCGCTGTGCTGATACTTGTAAACCTGTGTGATATAACTGTTCATGGCAACAGTATAGATCCGGCTCATTTCGAGAGGGGTGCCGTCTTCGGTACGGACGGTCAGGTCACCCAGGTCTCCTTTATCATCACTCTTAAGCTCCATTCTGATGCCTGAAGGATAGACAGGTGACTTGTCATCAACCGTCCATGCGGCATGCAACAGGGCGTAAATCTCCTCACCGGTCAGCTTTGTGACCACCAGCTCATTTCCAAAGGGATCGAGCTGATAAACGTTCTTAATCGTTACCGGACCCTTTTCAAGCCGATCAATACGGACTCCGCCCGGATTCATCAGGGCAATATCAGCCCCGGCTGCTTCGCGTTGTGCATCGGCCATCAGGTAACCCAGCTCTTCGTATGTGGAGAAGTCATCGGCAGCGGTGGCAATCACTTCATTCAGTACAGGGTTATCATTGTATTTATCAACCATTGCACGAATCGATGGTTTCTCCTTCTTCGAGTTCCTGATGTCGATCAGCTGCGTACTTTTCCGGACTGCCCCGTCAGCGCTGACTGTCAGCCTGATCAGAGTGCCGTACTTCAGCTTGTTTTCAGCCTGGGCAATCATGATCCCGTTGTGAACCTGTTCCTTATCCACCCTGGTGTGGGAATGTCCCCCTATGATCAGATCAATACCTGCCGGCATTGATTCAGCCAGTTTTACGTCCTCCTCAAACCCGATATGGGTAAGTGCAATAAAAATATCACTGCTGTCTTTCAGCCACATGTATTCAGATGCGGTTTCAAACGGAGAACGAAAGGAGAATCCTTTGACATTGTCGGGGTGGCTGTCCGGTATGCCGTTCTGACCAAGCTGCAGCAGCCCCAGAAAGGCAATCCTGAGTCCGTTGGGCATGGTGAATATTTTGAAAGGGTCTATTTTAGCCTTATACTGACCATCTGAGGCAACATTGGCGCAAATGAAACTGAAACCGGCCTTGTTTAAAAGGTTAATCAATCCTTCCTGGCCGGTATCGAATTCGTGGTTACCGAGTGCGCTGAGGTCAAATCCTGTTGCATTCATCAGGTCAATCATCGGGAATCCTTTCTCAGGATACTGGTCGTTTACCGGGTTTCCCGTCTGATTGTCCCCTGCAGCCACAAGGAGCATGTCAGGATAAATGGTGTTCAGGCTGTCGGCTATATAGGCAAGCTTTGGAAAATTATCGATTGCGGCATGCATATCGTTCACGGCGAAAATAACGGCCTGTCGTTCGGGGGGCACGGTGGTGCCGGCATGCTTCGTGCTGCTGCAGGAAGAAAGAAGTCCGAGAGCCACGATCGAAGTGATCAGTTTCAGAGACGAGAAGCTCTTTTTCCGCCCTGAAACGGTGAAAAGCATGTTCCCTTCCGTCAGCTCCCCGTCAGGGGCAACCCTGTTCCCAAAACGGTCTTCAGCAGGAGGTAACTTTTTGGGTGCTCTCCGACCGCTATGCGTATAATAATTAATAATAGCATCTTTTACTTTTGCACCGTTGTGAAGTTCAAGCACTGTGTTGTTTACCGTAATTTTCATTTTTAAAGGTTTTGAAGACAATGTGATAATTCAAAGTACGCTTTTTCAAACAACAAAAATCAATTCTGACTTAAAATAATCTCCCGGCTATATTAACTATATTGCAATACGATGAGAATAGCGGTTTGTATACTGACATTGACATTTTTGTTATCAGGTAACTCATTCGGACAATCAGGGCAAAGGAAGGAAACTCTTGTCATCAGGACTGAGTTTGGAGAGATCACTGTCAGGATCGATCTGAAAAGAGCGCCTGTTACCTCTGCAAATTTCCTCCGTTATGTTGATGCTGAATTGTTTGACAGTACATGTTTTTACAGGGTTGTCAGGTTTGATAATCAACCGCATGATTCAATTCTCATTGAAGTCATTCAGGGCGGATTATATGAAAATGAAAACAGCGAATTTCCTCCCATTGTTCATGAAACGACTGAAATGACAGGTATCAGGCACAGAAATGGGACAATTTCAATGGCCAGATCAGAGCCCGGCAGCGCTACATCAGAGTTCTTTATCTGTGTCGGCGATCAGCCGGACCTTGACTTTGGAGGGAAAAGGAATCCTGATCAGCAGGGCTTTGCAGCTTTCGGGAAAATAACAAAGGGCATGAATGTGGTAAAAAGAATTCATTCCATTCCTTCACCAGGCCAATACATTGAAGAGCCGGTACTGATACTGGAAATAAGCAGAACAGGAAAACAGTTGAATCCGCCGGAGGCTGTTCATGGGCGATGACTTTCCCCAATAAAGTATTCAGACCAGACCAGGGGGAAGTTAAAGAAGAAGGGATTCAGACTACACGCCGGAGCCGGGACCATTCATAATCTCCTGGACCATTTTTGTAACCTTACGGAAATCTATTTTCCCAGTGCTCATCATAGGTAACTCCTCAATAACTATAAACTGTCTTGGAAGAGCTATAACAGGCAGCTCATCCATCATCTTCCTGAGTATTGCTGTCTTGTTCACCTCCCTGGAAACCGTTGCAACAATTTCTGATCCCTTTTTTCTGTCTGATACTTCAACGACACAGCACGATACTCCCTGGGGAAGATGCCTCTCTAAAATATTTTCAACCTTCACAAGGGAGACCATCTCTCCTCCGATCTTTGCAAATCTTTTGAACCGGCCGGCATGCCATAAATAGCCATCTTCATCGAAGAAACCCATATCACCGGTATTATACCAACCGTCAACCAGGGCCTCGGCTGTAAGCTCCGGATCATCATAATATCCTTTCATTACAGAGTCTCCTTTTACCAAGAATTTTTCCTACTTCCCCGGTTTTACACTCTTTGCCGGTCTCAAAGTTTTCAATCCTGACCTGTACATTCGGAATGACTTTCCCGGTGCTTCCGGGCCTGTTAAACTCCTGTGAATTAACAGATATAACCGGTGATGTTTCAGTAGCCCCATAACCCTCGAGAAGTGTAGCCCCATGCTTTTTCATAAACCCATCCCTGAGGGCATCAGGACATTTATCGGCTCCTGCTACCATTAACCTGAGTGATTTATAATCGCCGGGTTCGGATTTTTGAAGATAGCCCCAGAAAAAGCTGGGAGTACCAACCATTATTGTCGGCTTCTCATTACGGGCTATATTACTGATTGTTTGAAAGTCAAGAGGATTAGCGTAAGTCACCATTGTCATCCCATAATAGAATGGAACCCAGAGATTTACTGTCAATCCAAATACATGGTAAAAAACGAGATTTGCCAGTAAAATATCAGATTCATTTATTTTCACATAACCACCAAAATTTTCAATATTTGAAGCAATATTGCGGTGGGTCAGCTGGACTGCTTTTGGATCTTTTTCACTTCCACTTGTAAATAAAATGACGGCTGTGTCATTTTCGTCCCCTTTATGAATACTATTCAGGATCATATTGACAGGCAGTTTTGTTGTCAGGGCAGCCTTAAGTTTATCTCCTGTTGTAACACCTGCCATTATATCCTCAATCATCACCATGCCATCAATTACGGGACAGCCGATTTTTTCAAGCAGTGCTTTTGAAGTAATGATTGTGGTGAACTTGCATTTTTTCTGTGCATACTTTGCGTTGGACTCAGCGCCTGTTGAATAGTTAATCATCACAGGTATTCTGCCGCTCATCAGCGCTCCGACTGAAGCGAGTGCACATCCGGCTGAGGTAGGGATCATTATGCCTATGAATCCCTTATCGTACCTGCTGAATTTTGAACTCAGGATGAGGGCTCCGATCAGCGCTCTTGAATATGTGACATTCCTCCCGGTTGCCTTATCAATAACTGCCAGCTTTTTGGCGTGTTTCTTTGCTATGCGGACAAATTGCTGATGGAGTAACATAATTGTTTGTGTTAGTTATGGTTATTCGAACAGGATTAGCGGCCTAAGATAACGAAATATGTTATAATTCAAACAGCTGATAAAAATCCATTCTAAAAATACAGAACGTGTAACAGTTATGTATTTTATTGATATTATGACACTTATCAGTTCACCCACGATAATTAGCAAAAAGCAAATTTTTTCCGGTCGAAAATCAATATAACAAGGGATATCGAATAACTTGAAGTAAGTGATTATATTCGTAATGTCCCGGGAAGGATTTTGGGAGAGGAATTTGAAGTTTATGAAAGATCTGTCATTTAGGTCATATCGTTTCCACGGTTCTTTTCAGGGGGGAAACCCAGATTATTCTTTCATCAATACAATTGGCACAAAGTGATCAATTTAAGCAATATGAAAAAGTATTTTATTATTCTTGGATCATTAGAGGTTTTTACTGCTTTGGGTGCAATCCCTGCCGGAATAGGGTATCTTCTTGATACCTCGGGGCAGAAAATGGGTGTGACAACAGATATGCTGGCAAATTCTCCCCTTGACTCATTCCTGTTGCCGGGCCTGTTTCTCCTGTTTGTTAATGGAATTGCCAATGCTGCGGGAGCTTTTCTTTCATTTTCCAGGAACAGGTATGCGGGCCATGCTGGTGTAATCCTGGGTATTATATTGGTTATTTGGATAATAATTCAGGTTTCCTGGATAACATGTCAAGTTTCTTACAGCCATTATTCCTTGTTATCGGAACCGCCTATATATTTCTTGGCTGGAAGAATCATGAAAGCCAGCTCAAGGGTCATTTCTTAATATGTCCTTTATTACATTGGCTATTCTTTTACTGTTAAGCGGAAAAAGCAGTACATTTCCGGAAATTTTGATGGGTTATGGGGGCAAAATAATTCGCATTTATCATAGCTGACTTATTTTCTTCCTCCTGACTTATATGTGATGAGAATACGGATTTATACTTTCCTGACAGTTTTAGCTTTTGGTGTACTGTACCTGCTTACGGCAATAGTGGTTATGATTTTAATTCCACTTGCCTTTTTAAGGAGGAGGGGGGCAGTTCGCCTGGTGATGCAACTGTGGGCAAAATCAGCATTTCTGATCATCGGTAAAAAGTTGCATATCGAGGGAAAGCATAACATAAAGAAGACCGGGAAATATATCCTGGTTGCAAATCACTCGAGCCTTTTTGATATAATGGCAATCATATCGTTCTTCCCCGGTGTTTCATGGTTCGGGCATGAACGTCTTCTAAAGATCCCGGTCTTCCGGCAGATTCTGGAAATGACGGATTATGTTCCTATGAAAAGGGCAAGTATCGCAAATACGAAGGAGATGATAGACCGGCTGATTGAAAAATCGGAAGGCCATACAATTGCTATATTTCCTGAGGGGACAAGGACGCAGGATGGTAAAATAAGCGATTTCTACAGGGGTTTCATCCAGGTGCTCAGGGCATCAGAAATTAATGTCTTACCGGTTACGCTCAACGGTTTTTTTGTTCTGAAACCCAAGAACAGGTTTTATATAAACTTCAGCTCCAGGATCAGCGTAATCATTCATGAACCTCTTGAAAGGGAATTTCTGATTGACAAGGATGATGCGGAAATTATCAGTATTATTAAAAACATAATTGAGTCTTCATTGGTATCAGTGGAGCCACCTGACAATCCGCGACATCATGGCATCAGGAGCTAGAAAGTACGTTGCATTTTTTGATCTTGATAAAACCATCCTGAGCGTCAACAGCGGATCAGCTTTGGTCCGGGAGGCTTATAGAAGAGGGGTAATGAATACCTCAGATCTCTTAAATGCAATATATCTCTCCTGGTTGTACAAATTCCATCTGAGAGATACTTCACTTATTGTTTCCGGGATGGGGAGATGGCTGAAAGGGGCGACTCCTGATGAAGTGAATGCGCTTGTCTGAATATGTTGTAAATAAGCATCTTGTTGATGCAATCCGACCTGAAATATACTCTGAAATAAAATTTCACAGGGAGAATAATGCTGAGATAGTCATTCTCTCTTCTGCCATTCTCCAGATATGCAAACCGTTAGGTTCCCATATCGGTGCAGACAATATTATTTGTACTGAAATGGAAGTTCTGGACGGCGTTTTTACGGGCTCCGCTGAAAACAAATTCTGTTTTGATGATGAGAAAAGAATACGCCTCATACAATATTGTGAAATGAAGAATTACGACCTCGGTGAGGCCTATTACTACGGTGATTCAATTTCCGATTTGTCTGCACTTGAGGTTGTTGGTCATCCGGTATGTGTCCAGCCGGACAGAAAGCTTCTCAGGATTTCACATAAAAACGGCTGGAGAATAATATAGCTGAGGTTATTTTCAGATAAATAGTTAATTTGCAACAGACAAATCATAGGCTATGATAAAACGAGTACTCCTTTCACTGATGGTTTTCCTGATTGTGCTTCTGTGTGTTGCACTGCTTTACATCACATATCTTTCACCTGGTATTACCGGCTATGCTGCCAAGAACATAGGCTCAGGTGTCTTTGTCGCGGGACGGACGCAGGAGAGCATTGAAAAGGAAGACATTAACTTTTTCCCTGTCATGTACACAAAAAACAGTGTCGACTATGACAACGGAATTGTTACAAGCAAACTGCTGGGTATCTGGAAGTCAGTGGCGGTTTATAACGAGGGGCTGGGATGTACCCTGGTAAGAGATTTCTCAACTAAGGAGGTCATGGGACTTGATTATCCCGATTTGTCTCTGCCGGAGGGAGATCCCGATACCATTCCGTGGCCTGCAGGTGATCTTCTTGCTGACACCATCCCGGCAGGTATAAACATGCAGGCTCTCAATGATATGCTTGACCGGGTATTTGAAGATACAGCCACTTACAGAGGGACTTTTGCCGTCACGGTTGTTTACAGGGACCAGATAGTTGCAGAACGGTTCCGCAGCGACTTCACTCCGGACAATCTTTTTCTGAGCTGGTCTATGGCCAAGAGCTACACAAATGCAATGGTCGGCGCCATGGTCAAAGATGGTCTCATTGACATCAATGCACCGATGAATGTTGAAGAATGGGCGAAGGATGACCGTAAGAACATTACTCTTGATAATCTCCTTCATATGACCAGCGGGCTTGAATTCAGCGAAGCCTACTACAAGATGAGGCTTACGAACACCACTACGATGCTGCTGAAGAACGGCGATATGGGTGACTACGCCACCTCAAAGAAGCTGCTTGTCAGGCCTGATTCAGTATGGTCATATTCTTCGGGCTCGAGTAATATTATCCAGGATTACCTGCGCACTGCTTTCGGCAGTCACGATGATTACCTTGCCTATCCCCGCAAAGCGATATTCAATAAGGCCGGTATGCGAAGCGTGGTATGGGAAGTAGATGCCTCAGGCACCTTTGTGGGATCGTCATACCTGTACGCCACCATGCGCGATTATGCCCGCTTTGGCCTGCTCTACCTGCATAACGGCAACTGGATGGGAGAACAGATATTTCCGGAGGACTGGGTGGAGTATACCACCACCCCGGCTGAAGGCTCCGGCGGAGAGTACGGTGCCCTTCTATGGCTGAACAGGAACGGCGAGTTCCCGGGTCTGCCTGAAGACCTCTATTATTGTGACGGTTATGACGGGCAGCGTATATTCATTCTGCCTTCGAAAGAGCTTATTATTGTACGTACCGGATGCTCACCAAGGGGCACCATTGACTGGCAGTCGTTCCTCACGGGAATAGTCGGAGCCGTAGAGTAATAAAAAACCGGCTGGTATTCATTATCCAGCCGGCTTTATTATGAGGTAGTTATTTATCTGAGAACAAACTGTTTATTTACGTCCGGCGCCGGTACCCGTAGCCTTTTTTACGTTGGCAGGTACAGCTGCATTGTTATGTGTTTGAGTTTTCCTTGCACTGCTGATACCTGAGTTTTTCGCTGCCCCCTGACTCTGTTTTGCTGTCTTATTCATTGCGGCGGTGCCGTCATGGATCTGAGCTTTTATCCTGGTCTGATCCTGGGCCTTAAGCTGATCCTGGGTCTTGATCTGCTCCTGGGCTTTCAGCTGCTCCTGGGCCTTCAGCTGGTCCTGGGTCTTCAGCTGATTCTTGGGTCTTCAGTTGATCCTGGTTCTTGATCTGCTCCTGGGCCTTAAGCTGATCCTGGGTCTTCAGCTGATCCTGGGTCTTCAGTTGGTCCTGGGTCTTCAGCTGATCCTGGGTCTTCAGCTGGTCCTGGGTCTTCAGCTGATCCTGGGTCTTCAGCTGGTCCTGGGTCTTCAGCTGATCCTGGGTCTTCAGTTGATCCTGGGTATTCAGCTGATCCAGGGTATTCAGCTGGTCCTGAGTTTTCAGCTGATCCTAAGTCTTCATCTGGTCATGGGTCTTCAGCTGGTCCTTCGTCTTCAGCTGATCCTGAGCTGTTACGCCTGCACTTATTAAAAGTGCTATTGCGACAAAGAGCATTCCTTTTTTCATGTTTTTCGATTTAAGTTGATAATAATTTACAGTTCGAAATTACAGCCCTGAAGATGAAGGTATCATGAATATCAGGCGAAAAGAGAGAAAATTATTTATTTTTTTCAAAAAATTTTGAAAAGGGCACTGATTGTGAAAATAAATCCCTTCGGACCGGTATAAGCGCTGTCAGAGTATGCGGGAAGTAAATAGCTTGCCTCAGCCTCTAAAATCATGAAGTCAAGGTTGAAAGCAACCGGCAGTCCGAACTCTATTTCAATAAGCCTGAAATTTTCTGAATAAACAGTACTAGTTATCGGGACAGGGGTTGTGGTTGTGGTAGTAGTAGTGGTTGTTGTTGGAGTAGTGCTGGTAGGTGTTGTTGACCCTGACCCTGATCCTGACCCTGACCCTGATCCTGACCCTGATCCTGATCCTGACCCTGACCCTGATCCTGATCCCGCTCCTGCTCCTGCTCCAGCGCCAGTACCCAAGCCTGTATCGGATCCTGATGACACAGGACTGGTATATGTCTGTGTTGTGGTAATAAGCGTTGTTCCTGAATAGGTCTCAACAGTTATCATGTTCCCGAATAGCAGGTTCACATAAGGATCGAAAGAAATAAAGGCCTTTTTCCTTAAGAACCCGGGGGTCATAAAATACCTGGAGTTTTTTACCTGCAGGTATGTCTGGGGGTCCTTCATTAAAAATCCTCCGTAAGAAATCTCCGTATATAGTACTCTCCAGTCGATGCCCAATGCAACATCGCCGTATGTGAAATTACTGAACAGGGTGTCGGCAAGCGAGGGCTGCACCTGGTATCTGTAAGCACCTGCAGAGATATCGAACCAGGAATTAAAATCATGACTGTAAGTCAGAGCGCCGCTGTAAAAAGCAAGGAAGGGATCAAGGTATGAAAGGTGAAAAGCTGAGGCTGAAAGAAATAGTTCTTCAGTGAGGCCGAATGCAAGATAAGTATAGCCGTAAGGCTGGTTACGGGATATTGTTGACCCGAGGTAAACCATATTATTTCCGTAACCCGCACCCGCGTACAAAGACTGACCACGGCTTTTGGCTGCACTCTTAGTTGTATCAGATGATAATAAAGGTATTTCATTGTCAGCCTGAGACAATGCACTAAAGGGGAGCAAAAGAAAAAAGAAACTACATGATAACAGTCGAACCGCTGTCATAGGTTGTTTAAAACTTCATTTTAAGTGTCAGATAAACTTTAAGAAATAAAATTACGCACCTGAAGATGAAGTATTCATGAAGATTTAGAAAAAATGATTATTGTAGTGATGAGTTTACTTGATGCGGGAGTCAAGCGAGCTGATAATTCCTGTCACATCCTTTTTATCTGACCTTATTAATTTCCTGTAACAGAAATTCTTTGTTCTTGACGCCAACAAAGCGGCTTACTTCCTTTCCGTTTTTAAAAAGAATCATGGTCGGAATATTCCTGATCTGGTATTTTTGTGCAATTGCCTGATATTCTTCGATATTTACTTTACCCACGTTCACATTGCCTGTCAGCTCTTCCGCAACAGCATTCAGCACAGGCGCCATCATTTTGCACGGCGCACACCAGCTTGCCCAGAAATCTACGAGTACGATCTTATTTTTCAGCTGGTGATCAAAATTTTTATCTGTCAGGGTAATTATATTGCTGTGATCAGCAACGACCGGGATATTTTTCATCTTATGCCGTGCCATTAAAAACAACCCGCCAAAAATTACAATCAAAGTACCGGTTATGATTAGTGCAATTTTCATATTAAGCTAGTATATTTTGTTTTTGTCTTATTTTCAGCTCATTAAGATAGTTTGCGGACGCAAGGGCAGCAATTGTTCCATCACTAACCGCAGTTGTAACCTGCCTGAAGCGCTTGGCAGTACTGTCACCGGCGGCATAAACTCCTTCAATACTGGTGGACATATCGTTCTTCACAACGATCTCTCCCCATTGATTCAAACTGACTTTATCTTTTATAAACTCGGTGTTTGGCACATATCCTATAAAGATAAAGGCACCGTCAGTCCTGAAATTTGCTGTTTCCCCTGACTTCAGGTTTTTTATATCGACGCTCTCAAGCTTCTCGTTACCATAAAATGCCACAATCGCAGATTCCATGATAAAACTTATTTTGGGATTGTTTTCTGCCTCTTGCACAGCATGCTCAAATGCCTGAAAATGGTCAAACTGGTGGACTATTGTCACTTTACTGGCATATTTTGTAAGCGATACGGCTTCTTCAAGCGCTGAATTACCTCCACCGACTACAATGATTTCCTTACCGGTAAAAAAGTCGCCGTCACAAGTAGCACAATAGGAAATTCCTCTGCCTTTGAAATCGTCTTCTCCGATTACACCAAGGGTTCGTGACCTTCCTCCCGGCGCGAGAATGATTGCGTGCGATGTAAAGGTTCTGCCATCTGTAAGCTCCAGGGATTTGATTTCTTCAGTCAGACCGAGGTTGCTAACAGACACATTTGTCAGAATATCGCACCCGAAACTCTGCGCCTGCTTTTTCATGATATTGGAGAGCTGGTACCCGCTGATGCTTTCAACTCCCGGATAGTTTGCTATTTCATGAGTAAGGACCATCTGTCCGCCAGCGACGCCCTCATTGACGATAAGCGTTTTTACCCTTGCCCGTGACAGGTAGATGCCAGCCGTAAGACCGGCTGGCCCTGCCCCTATCACTATAGCATCATAATGATTGATATTGCCCATTATTATGCATTTACCGTAACGGCAAATTCCTTATCCAGGATAGACTTTACCTGGTCTTTGGTCTGGATGCTTGAAGTGGCCTTTACTACTTTTCCGTTTTTATAATAAATTGTAAAAGGAATGCCCATGAATCCTCGGACTTCAGGCAGTGACTTGATGATATGTGATTCCGGATTGTCAAACTCCATATCGTAGAACCGTACATGCCTGTATTCGACTTCAAGCTCCTCTGCTATACCGTAGACAGGTATACACATCGGGCCCATTCTTCCGCAGACAACCATAACGTTTTCATTTTCGCTGATTGCCTTTCTGAGGTCAGCAGCTGATTCGAGATGTTTCAAATTAGTGTACAACATAATTTTATGATTTTAATTTATGCAGCAAAAATACCATGTATTGAAGCATTGATAAAGGAAATACTGACCGGGCGCGACAACTTGCCGGTTGAACCGGCACAACTATTTTATTGTTATAGATTAACTTTGCAGGCATATCATTAATCTTTACGGCATGAGAACCATACTTGAGACTGACAAGGATTTTTTTTGTGATATCCAGGCGCCCTGCTTCCAGGATCTTATACCGGAGGAAGCTGAACTGGTCAAAGCGAGCAAGACACAGGTATCCTTCCGAAAAGGGGATAATCTGATCAAACAGGGTGCATTTGCATCGTATGTTCTCTTCATGATAACAGGTCTGGCAAAGCAGTATATTGAAGGTGACGGAACAAAGAACTATAATCTTCGGATCATCAGGCCGGGTGAATTTGTTGGCCTCTCAGCAGTGTTTCACGAAAACATATTCAACTATTCATCCGTTGCGCTGACCGACTGCCAGGCATATCTCATCGAAAAGGAAACAGTGGCTAAGGTGGTTAAGCAAAACGGTTTATTTGGTTTCTCCATCATCAAAAGATACTGTGAACAGAATGCCAGTCTGCTCAGTACGGTCCGCAACCTGTTATACAAACAGATGAACGGACGTCTGGCTGACACGTTGCTGTACATTGACAGTCTGAAAACGGAAACAAGTGAGATTTTCCAGCTTCTTTCCCGGAAAGATCTTGCCGATTTTACGGGAATATCAACGGAAAGCGCCGTAAAACTTCTTAAGACATTTGAAAAGGATGGGCTGATCGCGTTGCATGATAAGGATATAAAACTGTTAAAACACGATGCCCTGAGTGATATCAGCAGGAGGGGATAAATTAAAAGAGGCTGTCGCTTTAGGAGACAGCCTCTTTGTAAACATAAAGTATATCAGAGTTTACTTTTAAATGCATTTAGATGGTTTTGTGATGCTGCCAGCAGGTTATTGTAGACCTGTATTATGTTTGCTGTTTCAGTCTCTGAAATACATTTTGTCAGATCGGCAATATCCATTTCTTCTATCTTTACACCAACTTCAAGAGCTTTTATCAGGCTTGTACCCTCAGCAATCAAGGCATCGTATAAACTTTGAAAATCCGGAGTAAATTCCCCTGCATCTTTCCCTGCAGCCGGGTCAGTCAGTCCATAACCTTCAATCAACCCCAGAACTGCATCCATGTGTCTCTGTTCACTTTTTGCTATGTTGCTGAATATTTGTATTTTATACATATCATAAAATGCGAGGTAAACATCCCTTGCTACCTTTTCCTCTTCCCTCATATGCATTAAATTATGTATCTCTGTTTCTGTTAAAACAGCAGTGAAATCGCAGTTTGTGCCTGTTATTGAATTTGACTGAGCACTTCTCCCTTTTAAAGCAGAATCGTCAACAGCATCATCCGATATTTTGGTACATGACAGAAATATGACAGCTAATCCGACTACTGTCATTGATGCAATTATTAATCTGGTCTTTTTCATAGCATTTTGATTTTTTTTTGACAATTTAAAACAGCAATAATGAAGAAATGATGAACTTCTGAAACATGCTAATTAATACCGATGAATTAAATGCTTAGCTTATGTTGTTATAGAGCTGATCCGGATCAATAATTTATATAAGTTCACAGTCATAATTAACTCTGAGAGTCATTGGAAGGACTTTTTGATTACAGCCTCTGGGGATTATTCCTCGCCAGCTTCCTGGCAGCTACTGTTGTGCCTTTCAGTTCCGAGGCGCTGCTTACGTTCCTGATCGTCAACGGAACAGATGCCTATACTGCAGTTCTGGTGGCCTCGGCAGGAAACTGGCTGGGTGGAATGAGCAGCTACTTCATAGGTTATCTCGGCAAATGGGACTGGATTGAAAAGTACCTGAGGATAAAGCGTGAGAAAATTGAAAAGTGGCATGACCGTCTTTATAAAAGAGGAGCAGTATTTGCCTTTTTCTGCTGGGTTCCCGTTGTGGGAGATATTTTTGCTGTCGGGCTTGGCCTTTTACGCGCCAATATTTTCATAACGGCCATTGCCATGCTTGCCGGGAAGTTTTTACGCTATGTGATATGGGGATGGCTTACAGGACTGGTATTCTAGAATGAATGGCCAGATTTCCGATGAATTCACCGGGGCCTGCAACCTCTGAGACCGATAAGCAATATTTATACCAGTTGTCCTATATCAGCTTCCATGGCTCCCGGTAGCTGTAGTGAAGCATACCGGTTGCTGCACCGTCCGGATCGTCAACGAAAACCTCTGCTGCCGGGTCCCACCTGATTGTTTTCTTCAGTGCCACAGCAATATTTCCGAGTGTACAAACTGTACAGCTGCTGTGCCCGGTCTCCACCGGAACGACAGGATCTGTCCTGTTTCGTACCGCCTCAATGAAATTCAGCTGGTGAGGTATTTTCGTTTCATACGGACCCTCATCAGCGCTGTCAGCAGGCGGGAGGGTTCAAAGCAGGGTCTGAGGCGAGGAAGTGTTCTCTCGAGACCTCGATCCATCCCTTATCGCCCAGGAATTTGACTCCCCTCGTTTTCTTTTCATTGAAAGGCTCTGATGTCATCACCGTGCCGCTTGCATACTTCCAGGTAATATACTCTGATCCGTCGCCGACAGGTGATATCTCAACCGGTCCGCTTCCGTCCATACCGAGGCCCCACTGTGCAATATCGAACATATGTGCTCCCCAGTCTGTTGTATAGCCGCCGCCTGTCTCTTTATACCATCTCCATCCGGCCCAATACTCCTCGTCCTGAGGAGGATCGAGAGTAATGGGTGGATTAAGTTCCTTGTTGAAGTGGATATTGCCCGGCAGGGGGCCAAGCCAAAGGTCCCAGTTCAGGTCAGCAGGCACCGGCTCTTCCGGCAAAGTGTAGGGTGTTGGAGGAGGGCCTACATAGGCATTTACATTTGAAATTGTTCCTATTGCGCCTGACTGCACCATTTTAACTGCATGCTGAAAATTAGGGTCGGAGCGCTGCTGGCTTCCGATACCCAGTATCCTTCCGTTCTCGCGGACTGTCTTTTTGAGCTGCTGACCTTCGAAGATCGTGAAGGTCATCGGTTTTTCCAGATAGACATCCTTACCGGCTTTTAACGCCGCAATGGCAATCATGGCGTGGGCATGATCAGGTACGGCTATCACAACCGCGTCTATATCCGTTCTCTTTAGCAGGTCATCGTATCTTTCATAGGTTACCGTCTCGGTCTTTTTCCCGGCCTGGGAGTAATACTTATTAACCCGGTTCTCGAAACGTGTCCGCT
Organism: uncultured Bacteroidales bacterium; assembly: GCA_963732575.1. GTDB lineage: Bacteria > Bacteroidota > Bacteroidia > Bacteroidales > VadinHA17 > SR-FBR-E99. The sequence continues at coordinate 215,801 of CAVTAA010000008.1, read as the reverse complement.
TTATCCCGTAAACATCACATCCTGCCAGCACCTCAACACCCGGGATCCTGATAAACCCATCCATCAGGAACATAGCCTGCTGGCCAAGTCCGATAAAGCCGAGCCTGACAAGAGGGGCATCTTTTCCGGCTGGTGTTTTTGCACGGCCGCAGCCCACCGAAGGAATTATCATGACGCCTGTAAAACCTAGCGCCGAGGCGCCAACAAACTGTCTCCTGGAAAGAGTTTTTCTTTTTTGTGTCATTGTCGGGAAATTTTAAATAAAGGTATAATTTTAAAAACAGAAAAACGAAATCCTGCACTTATGAAAACTGCTTCACTTGCACTTGTAATGCTCTTTGCACTTCTGGCCTGTTCGGAGGTGAGCTCCACTCCAGGCCTGAAAGGCAAAAAAATCCTCATCGTCTACGGAGGATGGGAGGGCCATGAGCCGGGTAAATTCGTCGAAATGCTTTACCCATGGTTATTATCTGAGGGCGCAGTGGTTGACACCTCCTCCACACTGGAAATATATACGGAAAAGGAGTTCATGAAAACCGTTGACCTTGTTATACAGGTTTTCACCATGGCGGAGATAACCACTGCCCAGGAAGAGGGCTTGCTGGAAGCTGTCAGAAACGGCACAGGCATAGCCGGCTGGCACGGCGGACTGGCTGACTCGTTCAGGAACAACCCTGCTTACCAGTATATGGTGGGAGGTCAATGGGTGGCTCATCCGGGGGGTGTTATTGATTATACAGTCAATATTTCTGATACAGATGATCCGGTCACCAGGGGACTATCTGATTTTAAAATGCACAGCGAACAGTACTATATGCATGTTGACCCGAATGTTAAGGTGTTGGCTACAACCACTTTCTCAGGCGACCACGATTTCTGGGCAGATGGCTGCACAATGCCGGTAGTGTGGAAGAAGATGTACGGAAAGGGCCGTGTCTTCTACACCTCCCTGGGGCATGTCGCGGCAGACATGCAGGTTCCTGAGGCTCTCGAAATAATCAAGCGCGGAATCCGCTGGAGCGTTGTGAGTAAATATGAGCCTGCCGAAAAGTGGCTTTCACCCGTTTACTAAAAAATAGATTGGTACTCCTGTACAAGGAATACCAATCGTACTGAAAAAATATTTACGGTGTTATCTTTTCATTTTTAATAATCTGTATTCTGCGGATCAAAATTGCACCAGCCTGATGTCCAGTCGGTTGTCCCGAAGGCGCCACGGTAAGTCACCGGAGTAAAGAACGCATCGGTTAACCTTGTGTTCGTAAATGCTCCGCCGCTGAGCAGTGGTGAGCCGGCTACCGGCAAAAAGTCGGGGTCAACAAGATTAAATGGATTGGCAACCATCAGTAAATCATTAGTTGCGAATACTTCATTGTGGCGGGAGGCGTCGGTGAACCATGTCTCCAGATCTGCCATATATGTTGTGACATAATTGTTACCCATTCCTGCAATAACACAGTTCTCAAGCTGCAGAACGTTAGCAGTTGCCTGTGCAGGTGAATCCCCTTTTGCACCGTCAATATACACTCCGTTTGGCCATCCGGATAAGACAGTGTTATAAATCGAAAGGCGCGTTCCACGGCGCAGCTGCATTGAATTACGGTAAAGTGAATTGATGGTTGTCGTAGCGGTTGCCAAAGGGCCGAATATGCTGCCGTTCGTGAAGATCGCAGAAGTATATGGAGTTAGTGTGGAGCCGTCGGCATCATTGTCTGATTCAAATCCGTTTGACTGGGACTGATCAGCGCTGGCAGGATCACGCAAACTGACAAAGAACTGTACTTTGCCAAGGTAACCGTTATCGGAATCAAAGTCATCATCCCATCCTCTAAAGGCGACCAGGTATTTGGCATTTACCGTTCCGCCGAACCATTCAAAGGAGTCATCGCCGGAGAAAGATACCTGGACATGGTCTATTGTCGTTCCTGAACCCACTGAATAGAGCGTTAACCCGTTGATCTCACTGTTGGCAGTAGCTGTAAGCGGAATACCCGGGAACTCGATTCTTACAAATTGAAGAATACCCGAGTTGTCAGCAGCATCATTACCACCGTAACTTGATTCTAACCCGCCCTCAGCAACACCAACACCAGTGCCGTTGTCATGCTTATTGGTCGGAGCATTGCCGCAAAGCACAAGGCCTCCCCAGTCTCCGTAAGCACGCTCGCCCTTGGGTTCATTTGAGGTAAATACGATCGGTTTGCTCTCTGTACCCTGGGCCATGATCTTCGAGCCTCTCTCAATTATCAGGGCAGCTCTAGTACCTGAAATACCCTTGATGATTGTTCCCGGCTCTATTGTTAGAGTTGAATTGTTCTTGACATACACAAATCCTGAAAGGAAATATCGGGCATTGGCATACCATTTCGTATCAGCGGTAATATCACCGGTGACTGTTATCTGCTGGCCATTTGAAGGAATTACTGTTACCTCACAGGTTGCCTGGATCTAGGTTGTTTTCCTGAGATACAGCCTTTATTGTTGCAGTTCCGAGAGCTACGCCTGTTACCACGCCTTCTGTTGCTGTAGCCACACCGGGGTTGCTTGATTCCCATGTAACGTTTTTATTTGTTGCATCCATCGGATCGAATATAACATTCAGGTTCATGTTCTCTCCGATCATTACATCTGCGGAGACCTTGTCCAATTCTATCCCGGCCACTTTCACATCTTCTTCACACGATGTCACAATACCAAGTACTGCGGCCAGGACTGCGATCAGACTTAATGATTTAATAATTGTTTTCATAATTCTTTTCATTCGTTTAATTCAATTGTTAGTCAATACATTAAAATTTAGTTCATTTAATGTTTTAGCCAGGTTTTTCAACCTGACCGTTATTTAAATTTTTCAAAGCAGCAGACACTGAACTCAGTTGCCTGAGTTTTTTTTACAGCCTCACTGTTACGCCGAGGCTGAAATATCTTCCCGGGTTAAAGACCCTGGTATATTGTGTACGGTTAAATTCCTTGTATCCGTCTTCGGCACCCTCAGTATATGCGGTCATGTCTACCATGGCATTGACAGATTGCATATACTCAACCTTTTCATTCAGCAGATCCTTTATACCTCCTTTGATTTCAATTCTTTCTCCGATCATTTTACTGACAGTCAGATCAATGACATTTCTCGGCATCTCATAAATATCAGGTATATCCTCCCACTCGTTCGGTGACGGCCTGCCGACAGCAACAATTCTTTTCCCGATGATATTGTACATGAGATTCACCATCAGCCCGTTAGATTTCCCCTGGTAGAAAATACCTGTATTTACAATAAACGGGGACTGTCCTTCCAGCGGCCTGTCACGGGAAAGAGTACCTTCAGCGAAATTCACCTGGCTCTTTATCAGCGAACTGTTTACGACAACTGCAAAATTCCCGAAGCCCGGAATGAAATCAAGTGATTTTCTTACCTCCGCTTCCAGACCTGCGCTGTAGGCTGATTCGACATTTTCAAATGAATACTGAGTGGGGTTGTTACCGAATATTACCTGTTCAATAGGATTGAGGAACTTTTTATAAAAGATACCGATATTAAATGTCTCACCCGGGGCAGGATAAAGCTCATATTTCAGATCGAAGTTGTGTACATATGCCTGCTTGATATGAGGTGCACCATAGATGCCTGCGTTCATTTCAAAGTCGACATAATAGAATGGAGCAATCTCCCTGAATTCAGGACGGTTGACGGTCATTCCGTATGCGAGCCTGACAGACTTTTTTCAGAGAAGTTGTATGTCAGATTGGCTGAGGGGAAGAGGTTGATGGTGTCCCTGTCAACATCAACTTTTTCAGTCGAGGCCTGCTTATAGCTTGAAAGAGTCTGCCTGTTTTTCTCGACCCGTAATCCGGCATAAATATTTATCTTTTCACCTGCCGGAATGCGTGCTGACAAATAACCTGCGACCTGGTTATTGGATGCTGTGTAAGAGTCTGAAAGCGCGGTTACCTCCATCAGTTTTATTCCGGACGTGAGGTTTATATTTTCATCGATGAAAACCTGATCAACCGGAAGGGTAGTCTGACCAAATGTTGATTCGAGGCTTCCTTTTGCATATCCGAAATTCCTTGCATTGAAATTTCGGTTCTTATCTTCGAAATACAGTCCGGCTTTAATTTCAGGACTGAATTGACCGAAATTCATCATCCTGGTAAAATTCAGGGCTGCTGAAACCGTGTTTTCACTGAGGTTGATCCACATCCTTGACTGTGATGAAAGATCTGCCTGATCGTTGAACAGCATTATATATTTCGTGGTGTCAACCTCATCGCGCAGGTACCTGTGACGTTTCGTGTCAGGTTCTTTTTTATTTGAGGCGGCATACCCTAAAATCCAGTCTATTTTTGTTTTCCCTTCGTTGACCGAATGCTCACCGGCAAGTTGCCCTGTATAGATAAACCTGCTTACATACCTGAGCTCCTCAGACCTGATGTACCTGCCGTCGTTATACCATTCCCGGCCATTGCGGACGGTATAGCGCGATGCACCCGCCTGGCTGAGAAGATTGCGTAATTCCAACTTTGTTCCTTTTCCCAGGTAGAGAGAAGTGTTATTCATAAGTGAAAACCTCGCTGAATTTGAGTACTGCTGGTCAATGAACTGGTTCAGATAAGAAGGTTTATCGTCATCGTAATCGTAAATTGAATAGTCTGCATTAAGAAGCTCCTCCGAGCTGTTTGTCAGACTGTATGTCAGGCCTGTCAGGTTTCCCAGCGTATGTTTTCCAAGCTTCGACCTGAGGTTCAAGCCGGCAGTGAACTTCTGATCCATGAAGGCCCTTGCCGGAAGAGCAAGCCAGCTGCTGTTCATCTCTCTGCCCAATGAGGTAATGTTATCTCTGACGGCAGGGTTGGTAGCAGATTCATAATCATTAAGGTGCTGAGGCATATCGGCAGGCAGGGCTCTCGAACCATCATCAAACCCCAGCCAGTCTGTTCCGCCGGGTACCGGTTTATAGAAATCATTGAAAGTTGTGTTTTCACTGACGCCGGTGCCATAAGAAATAAATGCTCCATTCTTCTCGGGCAGGTTCTTTGTGGTAATCCTGACAAAACCTCCTGAAAAATCTGCCGGAAGTTCAGCAGCCGGTGATTTGACCACCATGATGTTCTCTATCATCGAACTGGGGACGATATCAAATGAAAAAGCCTTGACATCGGCTTCGGCGCTGGGGGTAGCGGCATCATTCAACCATACATTGTTATATCGTTGTGACAATCCCCGCACAACGAGGAACCTGTTATCCATTATTGTAATACCCGGCACTCTCTTGACTACCTCCGATGCATCCTTATCGAGTGTTTTTGCTATCTGCTGACTTGAAATACCTGTCGTTACAAACTGACTGGTCTTTATTTCGTTCATAACGGAGATCTCGGTATTTGTTCTCCTGACGGCTGTAACAGTCACGTCACCAAGACTTACCAGGCTGCTTTCGAGGGCGGCGTTTACAGTTGTAACCTTATCGGGTTCCACAATGACATTTTCAATGATGCCAGTGGTATAAGAAACATAGGATACTTTAAGCCTGTAAACTCCTGCCTTAAGGTTATTAATTGCGAAATTTCCATTTATGTCTGTGGCAGCCCCGATTGTTGTGCCTTCAATCTGAATTGTTGCCCCTATAAGGGTTTCTGAATTTTCCTTATCAATAATCGTTCCCTGTATGGAACCTGTTTGTCCGTTTAGCTGTGAGGCGAATAATAAGATAATGAAGACTGAAAGGATGGCTGGTTTCTTAAGACTGTGCATGAGTTTGTATTATAACATTCATATATTTCCGGTGCAAATATCCCCCTGTTATTGTAAAAAGGCGGTTACGAACCGATGAAGGTTTGATTACAATTTTGTTACGGACTGTAGTTTTTGTAACCAAATTGTAATTACTTTATTTATTAATAGGAACTACATTTGTTACGGATTGGAGATGGTTCAGGACCTGCTCTGGTTTTAATCAGGTTGTTGAATGGATTTAAAAGGTAAAAGAATTCTGATAGTCGATGATGAGGAGGATCTTTGTGAAATCCTTCAGTATAATCTTGACAATGAGGGTTTTTACACCGAGGTTGCACATTCGGCAGAGGAAGCGTTAAAAAAATTGCCCGGTAATTTTGATCTTCTTCTGCTCGATGTAATGATGGGCCAGATATCGGGTTTCAGGCTTGCAGATATGTTGCGCAAGGATCTGGGTGCAAATGTGCCTATCATCTTTCTTTCGGCAAAGGATACTGAGAATGACGTTTTAACGGGATTTAGTCTCGGAGCAGATGATTATATCGCAAAGCCTTTTTCAATAAATGAACTGACTGCCAGGGTTAAGGCTGTTCTTAAAAGATCACATAAAGAGAGGGTAAAAAGCCAGGCAATCCTGAAATTTGGTGAGATGGAGCTTGACACTGTTCAAAAAAGGCTGATCATAAATAACAGGAATATAGATCTTACAAGAAAAGAATATGAAATAATGAAGCTTCTGCTTGAAAATCCGGTTACGGTTTTTTCAAGGGAAGACATCCTGGAGAAGGTCTGGGGTAATGACGTTATAGTAACCGACAGAACGGTTGATGTGAACATTACCCGTTTAAGAACCAAACTCGGGAGCTTTGGTCAGAGCCTGAAAAATAAAACAGGTTACGGCTATTACTTCGAATTCTGATACCGGTCCGGATGAAAATAAGAAACTCATTCAGAAACGTCCTGCTTCTTTATTACTCGTTAATATTCGTGGTTTTTACAACCCTGGTTCTTGCATACCTTTTTAAGCGGGAAAAGGATTACCGGGTTTCAACACTCAATGATGAGCTTTACAATATTACTGTCATAGTTAATAATTTCATCAAATCAAATTCAATTTATGAAAAGGGCAACTATGAAATCACAGATTCACTGGTAAAGCTCCTTCCCCATTTACACCTGAGAATCACTGTAATAAAACCGGAAGGTGATATCCTGTATGACAGCTCCATCAGGGAATGGCAGAAGATGGAAAATCATGCTGACAGGCCCGAGGTAATAGCGTCGTTAAGATCAGATTACGGGACTGCAATCCGGAATTCGGAGACTACCGGTCAGCCTTACTACTATTATTCAGTTAACTACGGCAAGTACTTTATAAGAGCAGCAGTTGTTTACGATATTAATGTGGTCAACTTCCTTAAAGCCAAGGTATTCTTCCTCCTGGTATTGTTCCTGTCATTTATCACCATCTGGGCAGCATTAATGCTGATAACCAACAGGTTCGGTGAGTCAATTACCAAGCTGAAAGATTTCGCCCTGAAGGTCGGTAATAATGAGGCTTTTGATTTCGATACAAAGTTTCCAAAAAATGAGATTGGCACCATCGGTGAAGAGATTTTGGGAATTTACAATAACCTCCTTCAGACCAAAAATGACCTTGTGAATGAAAAGGAAAAGCTGTTTAATCACCTGAATGCACTGGATGAGGGTGTTGCTTTCTTTTCTTCGGACAAGACAAGGATCTATAACAACGATCACTTTGTACAGCTGATGAACCTGATATCGGGTGATCTGAAAATCTTTTCATCAGACCTTTTTGATATTCCCGAGTTTTTTGCGGTAAGAGATTTTGTCGGAAAATATTCGGACACTGAAATAGATCCGTCAGATCTTCCAAAGACAGAATACCAGGTAAGTCAGGATGGCAGGTTTTTTCGTATACAATGCGTAATTTTTTATGATAAAAGTTTTGAAATCATTCTGAGCGACATCACTAAAATCAGTAAAAGCAAGCTCATCAAGCAGCAGATGACTTCAAATATAGCTCACGAGCTTAAAACACCTGTATCTTCTGTTAAAGGCTATATCGAAACCCTTCTCAATGACCCCGGCATTGATTCTGACAAGCAAAAGTATTTTCTTGAAAAAGCATTAGCCCAGACTGACCGGCTTACGGGGCTGATAAATGATATTTCGGTTCTTAACAGGATTGAAGAAGCCGGAGCATCATTCCAGCCTGAAAAGGTAATGGTAAAGGAGATGATCAGGGAAGTCTGTGACAATTTCAAGTCAGCCATTGAGACCAGGAAAATGAAGGTTGAAATAAATATTGGCGACGAGGTTTCGGTGACAGGTAACAAGTCACTCATCCTCTCGATCTTTCAGAACCTGGTTGAAAATGCCATAAACTACGCGGGAGAAAATACTACGATACGAATTCTTATCTATGATGAGGATAAAAAGTTCTACCATTTTTCCTTCTCCGATGACGGAGTGGGTATTCCGCAGGAACATATCGGCCGTGTTTTTGAACGTTTTTATCGTGTTGATTCTGGTCGCTCGCGGAAAAGCGGAGGTACCGGCCTTGGTCTCGCAATTGTGAAGAATGCCATTTTACTTCATAAAGGAGAAATCCTGGTCCGGAATAAAATAAAAGGCGGGACTGAATTTCTTTTCACGCTGCCGAAATAGTTGATGAAAACCTCAAAAAAAAGATAAATCACATATCTCCGGATTATTGCTGTCCGGTTTTCAGATGCAGCTGTTCCGTTTTAATCATCAAACGAGAATTATTGCAGGAATCGTAGAATCCAATTTAACTTTTATATTTACGGGCACTAAATTTGAAATATTCTTATAATAACCTGATAATCTTAAATAAGATGAAAAATAAACTGACAGTCTTAATTGCAGGGTTTCTGGCCATATCTGCTGTTACCGGAACAAACATGATGGCGCAGACACGAAATGATGTGATAACCTTTTATAATGAAGGAGCCAAGGCAATGCAAACAGATGTTCCGGCTGCCATTGCTGCGTTTGAGAATGTGGTCAGCACTGTCCGACAAGGTTGGCGAGGAAGCTGCTGACCTCAAACAAAAAGCAGTACAGGTATTGCCCGGATTATACAATAAGCTCGCAGCTGCTGCCCTGAATGAAAAGAAACCGGCAGCGGAGATTATAGCTGCTTCAAAAACAGCCATTGCTGCATCAGAGAAGTATGGTAATGCATCAAATAAGGAAAAAGCTCAGAAAGTTCTTGTACAGGGTTATAACAACCTGGCTGTGGATTATTTTTCGAAAAATGATTTTCAAAATGCCCTTCTGACGATTGACAGCCTTCTGTTAATCAACCCCGATTATGTAAATGCAATTTACAACAAGGCATTGATATACATCAAGCAGAATAATGACGATGCTTTTGAGAGCACCATTGACGTATATCTTGAAAAAGTAAAGAGCACCAATGATACAGTAAAGATGCAAAAGGCATCTACCCTGGCGCTTGAATACTTTAGGTCAGCAGGATCAAAAGCAAACCAGGCAAACAAGCCTGATGAGGCACTTGCCTTCCTGAACAAGTCCGCAAAATACGGTGACGACAAAGATCTGTTCTACTATTTTGCCGATGTGTATAACAAGAAGGGAAATTTTGACAGCGGGGCAGAATATGCACAAAAAGGTCTTGATATGGAAACAGGCGATGCAGAAGCCAAGGCAAAATTTTTCTATCAGCTTGCTGTTGCCCAGGTGGGCAAAGGACAAACTGCAGAGGCATGTGCATCATTTAAAAATGCCCTTTACGGACCCTTTGCTGAGGCCAGCAAGGCACAAAGAACCAACCTGAAATGTGAATAGGATTCAGCTGAACACTGATCAGTTCACTAAACAAGTTTTGCCGAGAGGGTTATGTTCACTGCTTTAAGTGCCCGGGAGACTGGACAATTGACTTTTGCTGCACCGGCCAGTTCGAGGAACTTCTCTTCTGAAATCCCGGGGACCTTTCCCGTCAGATCGAGATGGATGCCGGTGATCTCAAAATGATCAGTCATTTTTTCAATATTGACTGCAGCCTCCACTTTCAGTTCCGTGGCTGTAAATCCTGCTCCGGCCAGCGCCGAAGCTCAGCGCCATGGCGAAGCAGCCACTGTGAGCAGCAGCTATCAGTTCTTCCGGATTGGTGCCGGCAAGGCCGTCTTCGTTCTTAAATCGTGTTGTGGATGAGTAAGGAGTATTGTTTAGTACTCCGCTTGTTGAAGAGAGGCTTCCTTTGCCCTCTGCCCCGTTTCCATGCCATATGGCTGTTGCTTCTACGCTTCATGATTTTCAGTTGAATTTATTTTAGTTAAACCGTATCCCCGATCTCAGGGTCAGGAATTTTATCAAAGTTAATTTTATTGGACATCATTCGAATAACAATGAAACAGGATTCTTGTTTGAACTTGCCGGGATAGATTTTCGTGCGCAGCCTTTCTACATGGTTTCCTGTAAATACTCAATTCCCATTGCATTCCTAATAAGTTTTTTAATTTTGAACCATACATTCATGATCTAAAACATAGACTATGGCCAGAAGAAAATGTAATCGCGATTGTCAGAGGACAAAATGCTGTTGACGGAGCCGGTGTTCGTCTTCGCAGGGTTCTGGGATTGAGTACGGTAAAGGATTTTGACCCTTTCTTAATGCTGGACGGGTTTGATTCTACCAATCCCACTGATTACATCAAGGGGTTCCCGTGGCATCCTCACCGCGGAATTGAAACAGTCACCTACCTGATAAAGGGAGAAATAGAACACGGCGACAGCCTGGGCAACAAGGGGGTCATTGGCGATTATCAGTGTCAGTGGATGACAGCAGGATCAGGGATCATTCACCAGGAGATGCCCAAAGGCCTCTGAAAGGCTGCTGGGGTGTCAGCTGTGGGTCAATCTTCCGAAGAAGGAGAAAATGACCCAACCGGCCTACCGTGACATAAAACCTCAGGATGTTCCGGCGGTTCAGGAAGAGAATGCAACAGTCAGGGTCTTATCCGGCAGCTACCAGGACCACAAAGGGTGCAGTGAAAGGTGAGTATGTAAAAGTTCAGTACCTGGATGTGGTACTGAAGCCCGGCAGGCACCTGGCATTATCAGGAAACTCCCAATGATCAGAACTCTGTTCATGTATCTCATCACAGGGACTTTAGCTGCAGATGATGCACTGGCTGCATTTGAGGAAAAAAACTGTGCGATACTGATGTCCTCTTCATCGGCAAAGCAGTTCTGACTTTGATGAGGTAGTGGTCAGGTCAGGAGATCAGGGCGCAGAATTTCTGCTCATTGCTGCCAGTGCCATTGAAGGAACCGGTTGCATGGGGAGGGCCTATCGTCATGAATACGGAAGAAGAGCTGAATGAAGCCTTCAGGGAACTGAAAGACAATACCTTCATTAAACACGACAGGCCTCAGCAACTATAAAATAACCGTCGGTACCCCCGTGCCACTCTTTCAACCAATTGAATTCAGTTAGTGATACCTAAAATCGAAAAAGCCATGGATCAGAACAAAAAATGGGTTTTCATAATTAATCCTACTGCCGGTAACGGATATGCACTCAGCCTGGCTGACAAGATCGCGGAAATGATCCGTAAACATAACCTGGATGCAGAGATTGTTTATACCACGGAAAGAGGTCATGCCGCAACCTTGTCAAAACAGTATGCCGACAAGGGATACAACTTCATCATTGGCGTTGGCGGCGACGGTACCATCAACGAAATTGCCGCTCCGCTGGTCTTCAGAAAAGATATTGTCGTCGGATTAATTGGCGCCGGAACCGGCAATGATTTCATACAGGTCACAGGCTTCCCCGGACGGTTTGAAGATAAAGACTGGGAGACATTCTTTGAAGCCAATGTCGCAGCAATGGATGTCGGGCAGTGTAATGACAAGATTTTTCTTAACGGGATGGGACTGGGGTTTCGATGCCCAGGTAGCTGCGGAAAACTATACCGCACCCGGTGAGGTAAAACCGGGAGGGAAGAGCAAGTATATATGGCATATTCTGAAGACACTGCTGTTCTTTAAGGAAAAAAAGATGACGGTCATCTCCGGTGGGAATACTCATGAGACAGACTGTTTCATCAATACCATAGCCAACGGCAGGAGGTTTGCAGGAAGCTTCTTCCTTACCCCGAAAGCAATGGCCAATGACGGACTTCTGGATGTCTGTTCAATAAAAAAGTTAACATTTATTTCAGAGGCTTAATATCCTCCTCAGGGTTCCGAAAGGGACGCACATCAATGATCCGAAGGTCAACTATTACCAGACGGACAAGCTAAGCCTGGAATTTCCGTCTGAGGTTCCTTTCCATGTGGACGGCGAATTATTTTTTGCGAAACATTTTGAGGTCAGTGCGCTGCCGGGAGCACTGAAAATATATTTATAATCCGGGGGAGATCATTTTTTCAAAGTCTGAAAGAAGCAAGAGCAGATTGTGCTTCCGGGACTGCTTTTCATGAAGTTCTTCTGCTAGAAGTCTCCTTCGGCATTTCCGAACAACCTGAAATTGTAAGTCAGCATGAAGATCGGCTGTGCGAAGATCGTCATCTGGTAACCGTTGACAACTCCGTCTTCATTCCTGAAAAATATCGAATAGGGATTCTTTCTTCCAAGGACGTTATAGACTGTTGCAGTCAATGATGAGTGATTTAGTTTTTTTGCCCTCAGGTTACCGTTCACCGTGGCTGAAAGATCAAGTCTCATGTAGTAAGGTATCCGGTAGTCATTTCTGTTTGAATAATATACCTGATCGGAATTGTAAAAATTATAAAAGGCCACCGGGTATGTGATTGGTCTGCCGGTGTTATAGATGAAGTTGGATGTAAGGTTGAAACGTCTGTGATGCCTTGGCGTTGATAACGATCTTAAGATCATGCGGCTTGTCATAATTGGCAGGGAACCAGTTGCCATTGTTCACTTTTTCTTCCTCAAACCGGCCGTCAACCTTCATAAATACCCTTGAGTAAGTGTAGCTGACCCAACCCGTCACGCTGCCTGACTGTTTCTTCACCATCACCTCCACACCGTATGCCTTGCCATCGCCGTTCAGCATATCTGTTTCGAGGTGATCATTCATCAGTAATTCAGCGCCACCCTTATAGTCAAGAGTGTTTTTCAGCATCTTATAGTATGCTTCAACGGATGTCTCAATAGCCTTCCTGTCAAAGTTCACGTAATAGCCGGCAGAGACCTGGTCACCTCTCTGCGGTTTGATATAGCTGTCGCTTAACTTCCAGATATCAACCGGCGACATTGAGGTGGTGTTGGATATCATGTGAAGGTACTGGTAAGCCCTTTGTGCGCCGATCTTTATTGATGATCTCGGTGTAAGCAAGAACCTCGATGAGAACCTGAATTCAAGGCCGGGATAGGTCTTGACCAGTTCACCGCTGTCGTAGGTGACTGTGTCAGTCATGGTTTCAGCTGTTCTTGGCATATCCGTCATAATACAGGTACTCTGTCTGCGGGCCCTGATTCATATAGTAAGTACCCCTGAGGCCGGCCGAAACGGACAACCTGGGAGTGATTTCATATTCATCACTCAGGTACAGTGACGGCTCCAGCGCCTGCTCTGTCTCCAGCTCCCTGGGAAGAATGTCAGAATAGTCACCGAATGGCTCCTGCCTCCCGGGAAGGAGAGAATATGAGGTTGCATCAATTCCGAACTCAAGCCTGTGATTGGGGGCGGGATTGTATGTAAAATCTGTTCTGATGATTTTTTGGTTCAGTTCATAATACATGTTATTATAAACTGTTGAATCGGACTTTGTGGTAAGCTGATAGTCATAATTGCTCATTATGGCAAAGAACTGTGCTGACAGTTTTCTTCCGAAAGAGTGTTTCCATTTCAGGGTTGCCGCCGTGTTACCGTAGTTAAACCCGCTCTCCATGTAATAGTCAAACCTGTCATTGCTTAAATAGCCGGAAAGAGAAAGAGAGTTCTTTTCATTCAGATCAGCGGTAAGCGTTCCCTGTATAGTCATAGAAGCCTGCCGTGCTCTGGCTCAGCATCGGGTCGCTGAGCATGCCGAGAAGCCAGTCGGAATAAGTGGCTCTTGCTCCGAGAATGAACGAGACTTTGTCTTTTATGATCGGACCGTCAATCATCAGTCTGCCTGTCACAGGACTTATTCCGCCGCTTACTTTTATCTTTTCCTTATTACCCTCCAGTGGGTACTATTTCCATCACTGATGAAAGTCTGCCGCCATATTTTGCCGGCATTCCGCTTTTAAAAAGTGTGACATCGGCTATCAGATCCGAGTTAAATGCACCGAAAAATCCGAAGAAATGTGATGAATTGAGTATTGGCGCATAATTCAGAAGAATAAGATTCTGGTCCGTGCTGCCCCCGCGAACATTATATCCTCCTGAGGCTTCCCCAACGGTCTGTACTCCGGGAAGCATCAGTGAGCTTTTCAGCAGATCAGCTTCGCCCAGGCCCAGCGGGATCTGTTTCAGCATCTTGACATTGATCTTTTCAATGCCTATCCGGGTGTTTTTTACGTTATTCTCACGGTTGGCGGAAATGACCACTTCGTCAAGCTGGTTCGGGCTTTCAGCCAGTGTGACATCAAGTGACCCGTCTGAATAGATTATAACATTACGGCTGGCAGACTTCATCCCGATCATCCTGTAATCAACACGATACTGTCCGGGAGGCAAGTGAAATTGAGTAATACCCGACATTGTTTGTCATAGCTCCTGATTTGAGCTTATCGACATAAACGACTACACTGGGTATAACCTCCCCGTCCGCAGCATCTCTCACCACTCCTGAAAAAGTAACCCTCTCCTGTGATTTGGCTGCAGACGGTCTCCCGATCTTGAATATTTTATATTCATCACTGATCGACTGATCTTCGGTTTTCGCAACGGGCCTGACAAAGTCATCTGTCGCCGCTGCGGCATAATTCCTCCTGATGTATTCGGAATACTCCTTTCCAAATCCGGTTTTGATTGAATATCCTTTTGAGAGAATGACTTTATCGTCTTCAGTGATAATAAATGACAGACCTTCGCGTCTCAGGGCGTTGTCAAGCACGCCGTCAACGGTGCTGTTATCGGCCTTCACGGTCAGGTAAAGGCTGTCGACCCACTTATCTGAATAATAGATCTTTACCGGGACCTTTTTTTCAATTGTGTCAACCATGTCACTGAACAGTATCTGGCTGAACTGGAATGTAAGGTTGTTGTCCTGCCCACAGACAAAAACCATCAGGTTCAGGAACATTATTATAAAGAGGATTTTTTTCATCAGTCTGGTCAGGAGTGCTTCAGAGATTGTCGAATAATCTCAATGCACTTATTATCTGGTTTTTATTTGCTTTACGAACATTAATCTTATACCTGTCAATAATCTTTTTCATTTCAGCTGACCTGGAGCCGAAAAGTTTTATGAGCTGACCGTTGGATTTTATTCTCGTGAAACCTGCGCCGGTATTAACATAACCGGTGGCGGAATAATAGTATTCATCGATACCGTTTCTCTGATGAACTGCCGATGTATGCCTGATAATATATTTGGTTTTAGCGTCATAAGCAAGCTCATAAAAGCCGGAAGGAATACCGGCGCTACCGGCTTCATGTTCAGTTATATTCCTGAAAGTCAGAGTATCATCCTTAAAGAACAAAACAAAAGAGCTGATAATATCCTTATTAAGTGATATCTGATAAAGGCCCTGTCCGTGTTTATTCTCAATTTCAGGAAAAATGACCTCATCGGTAAAGGTGTCATAATGAAGGAAGAGGTTTTCATATTTTCTGCCGTTCATTGTTATTGAAGCTGTACGGTCCTTTTCAAAGAAGAGAAGCGGTTTGTTTTTGGAGCGGTAATGATAGGGGAAATAGGTTCGCCCGTTGACTACCCCGTCACCAACACCTACCCTGACTGAATAAGCCTCCTGAACGCAGTCTTTCTGAGCCTTTTCTTTCGAAGCCAACATATCATTTCGACCGGCAGGGCTTACCGGGGTCGTCTCCTGTGACAGCCCTCTGAAGGAACACAAAAGAAACAGAAGCAGAAATGATATTCTTGCCATGATTAAGGGAAGGGTCAAAAATTTCATCGAAATAACTAATATTATTTTTAATAAAGTGCCGCTTA
Organism: uncultured Bacteroidales bacterium; assembly: GCA_963732575.1. Classification (GTDB taxonomy): domain Bacteria; phylum Bacteroidota; class Bacteroidia; order Bacteroidales; family VadinHA17; genus SR-FBR-E99. The sequence goes on along the minus strand of CAVTAA010000008.1, from coordinate 199,918 downwards.
ACAATATTTAATGTTTTTCCCCAATGATTATGCGATTCGGGTGACAGCGGAAAAGTATTTAATCCTATTTTTGTCGATTCTCTGTTACCGGGAATAATTAGCGAAAGACTGAAATATGCAAAACAGGTTAGGAAGGAGATGGCATAAAATCATATTTGTTCTGGTTACTGCCTGTACTCTTTTTACCTGCATTGATCCTTACACTCCCGAACTAAAGAAATTCGAATCTCTCCTGGTTATAGACGCCCTTGTCACAGATGAGGATAGATCGAATTACGTGATTCTTACGCGCACTATTAAGAACAGTGATGATGATCCGATAAGAGTAACAGGTGCAACCGTGATGATCAGCGACGATTTGGGCAATACCACCTTACTGACCGAAAAAAACGCCGGGGAATATCGTACTGACAGTACCACCTTCAGGGGTGTAACAGGCAGATCCTATTCGATGACAATTGAGACTGAGAGTGGCGAAAAGTATGAGTCGGACCCTTGTTTTTTGTATCCGGTCCCGGATATTGACAGTATATATTTCAGCAAGAGATCAGTTATTGTCGGAAGAAACGGGTCAGATGATCCAGGGAGTATCCGTGTTTATTGATTCCCATGATAAAAGTACCAGCGGCTATTACCGATGGAGCTACGAGGAGTGGTGGAAATTCCAGGTGCCTGAACCAAAGACGTTCAATTATATAAATGACAGTACCATTGTACCTGTGGACGAAATGAAGCTGACGTGCTGGGCGAATAATAAATCTGATGTGATCGATATTGAAAACACGGTGCTGGATAATAACGGCGGATTTGTACAGAAACCTGTTCTTTTTATTGCTTCCGAAGAGACAAACCGGTTAATGATTCAATATTGCGTGGAAGTCAGGCAATTGTCTGTCTCGACAGGAGGAATATCGATTCTGGGATCTAATGTTACAGCTGAATGAAAGCGGGGGTGACATTTTTGATAAACAGCCTTTTCAGATCTTCAGCAACATCCATAATGTCACAAACCCCGACGAGCAGATAATAGGCTATTTCCAGGTATCAGGGGCAAAACTGATACAGAAATATATAACTTTTAATGAGATATCCAGTCTTGACCTGCCCTTCTACCTGTATGACTGTGAAAGAGTTGAAAAGGGAGAGATTGATTATCCTCCAACGACACCGGGTGCACAGTTACACTTTTGACGAGATCAACCAGGGTTTTTTAAATTCCGGTTACACCTTCATCAAACCTGTTTACAATGACTGAATGGCGAACTTTTCAGGCTGGTTTTTGTACGGCCCTTCTGTGCAGAATGCACTGTGAACGGGAGCATGACCAAACCATCTTTCTGGGTAGATATTGAATGATCATTCCGGATATATGATACATACCCGTCAAAATATATTAACAAGCGGACCTGATCAGAAAGACAGTTATTTCTTCTGTGTTTGTCTTTCTGTTCTGCAGTTCGCTTTCAGCCCAGTCTGGGTCCCATGCGGTCAACGGGGACACGAATTACCGTGAAGAACTTTATATTCAGACCGACAGGGACATTTATGTAGCCGGTGAGGAAGTCTATCTGAAAGTCAGGGAGTTCGGAGGGCTTACCCACACTCCGGGGAGCATCAGCAGGGTTGTGTACGTTGATATGCCCGACAATTACGGCACTCCGGCTGTTCAGCTTAAAGTTGCTACAGACGGCATCATGGGCTCAGGTGCTTTCAGGATCCCGGATACGCTGAGAACAGGGTGTTATTTTATCCGCGCATTCACAGGCTGGATGAAGAATTATCCCCAGTCATCTTTTGCCTATAAGAAGATCTCAGTCATAAATCCTTTTGAAAGCATGAGCAGATTCAGTGTTCCGCCCGTGCATGCTCTTCCCGAAAGTGTGATATTCTATCCTGAAACCGGACACATTGTGACAGGCATCGAAGAACCGCGTTGGATTTCAATGCTTCAATAAAAAGGGTGACCCCGTTATAACGGAAGGAATGATCATCGGCAGCGGTGAAGATACACTTGCACAGTTCCGGACTGACAGGTACGGTACAGGCATGGTTTCGGTTAATCCGTCTTCAGCCGGCAGTCTTTACATGGTCACTTCTGACAGCACCGGCCGGGACAGGAGATTCGAGATGCCTTCCGTTGATGAAAAAGGGTTGACCTTCAGGGTGACATCAGACATGGCATGCAGGTGTATTGAAAATCCACATCCTTAAAAATCAAGGATTTCAATGCTCCGGAGGGGAGGCTGGTCATCAGTTATTCAAATGCATCGGTTACCACTGTCAGGAAAGAAATTTCAGCCGAAAGAGATTCGGTGGTCGTTTTAGATCAGGATATTCTTCCCGCCGGTATTGCAAAGATCAGTATCACGGATACAGAGGGTGCAGCGCTTGCCTCAGGATGGTTTTACAACGTACAAAACTGCCGGAGCTCACATATGATGTAAAAGTTCAATCAGAAAGTTTTTCTCCGCGCGAAAAAGTGAGAATTGAAATCATTGCAAAAGATGATGACGGGACACAGCATTGAAAGCGATCTCAGCGTTTCAGTCATCAGGCCGGTACTGCAGAAGATTTCTCACTATAATGAAATCATGAGACAGAACCAGTCTCCTGCAATGCAGGCATTAAGAACAGAGCTTGCATTGCCCGGACTGAATGACTATATGATCTTTTATCATCCGAAAGTGATCTTTCAGATTATAACGGACCTGATTCAGTCATTAAGTACCTTCCTGAACCGGAGGGCCATGTGATAAGCGGAGTGATCAGGGACAGAAACACTGATGCACCCCTGGCAGGTGAAAACATTACTCTTTCATTTGTCGGGAAGACATCGCGCTGCAACTTCACCAGGACAGGAAGCAACGGAGAATTCAATGTAGCCATCTGGGAGCACGGTGTGAAGGAGCTGGTCATTCAGCCGCTATCTCCGGAAACAGACGGTTATTACGTTGATCTGAAGGACCCATTCCTCCTTGAAGGTGGAAGTTTTCAGGCCGGATCGCTGTATATTGATACCACGGAGGTGAAAGAATTAAACAAGGCAATTATCAGTATGCAGGTAAGTGATATTTATGATCCCTTTCTGCAAAAGAGAAGCACCGGTTTAAAGTCGAACGGCAGGCCTGATTTCTACGGAGAGCCGGATAATACAATCCTGCTGTCGGATTATATTGAGCTTACAACCCTCAGGGAAGTCTTTAAGGAGATTGTTCCCGGCGCCTCAACCGTTACAAGAAATGGCAAGAGCAACCTGAAGCTCATTAATTCACATCCTGACGCGTCATTCACTGCATCACCCCTTGTCATCGTTGACGGTGTGCCGATATATGACTTCGATAAAATACTGGAAATCAGATCCTCGGAAATAGAAAAGATCGAAGTGCTGAACACAAGATATTTCATTTCCGATCTGATTATTGAGGGCATTATCAACATCGTTTCCAAAAAAGGGAAATCTGAGTGTTCTGGAGTTTGACAGGAGCGTCTTCAGGCAGGAGTTCAGCGGTCTTGACGACCATGAGTTTTACTCCGGGACTATTCGACCGATGAGCAGAAATCCAGCAGGCTTCCGGATTTTCGTAACACCCTGTACTGGAATCCCGATGTCAGAACTGACAAGAGCGGTACAGGCTTCAGTCGAATTTTATACATCAGATGAAACAGGTGGATTATACTGTTATTGTGGAAGGCTTTGCAGCTGACGGCAAGAGTGGAAGGAGCGTTTCTTCCTTTACTGTCAGAAATTAAGCAGCAGCCCCAGCAGTGCTACTCCAGCACCTCCCGCTATCAGACTGTCAAACCTGTCAAGAAAACCACCATGTCCGGGGATCAGGTTGCTGAAGTCCTTCACGTTGTACTTCCTTTTGTAAATCGACTTTACTGTGTCTCCGATAAATGCAAAGATGACCACCACCATTGCAAATAAAATTGCATTTATCTGTGGGGCGATGATGAGGCCTTTGAATACGAAAGCGCTCAGTAGGGCAATTATTGCCCCGCCAATAAGTCCTTCAACCGTCTTGTTGGGACTGACCTTCGGAAACAGTTTTGTTTTGCCAAAGAGCTGACCTGATACCTGGCTGAAACCGTCAAAGATGCAAAGGATAAGATAAGCAAACAGCATAACTCCTTTGCCCATCTGGCTGAAAAAGAAAAATCCGGCAGAGAGCAGCGCCATCAGGGTTATTGACAGCAAGAAGAAATTCCTGTAGTTGTATCCCGACTCCCTGAACAGCTTAAACAATTCTGCAAAACCAACAGCAATAATCAGAACTGCGAGTATCCGGAAAACAACGGGATTAATTGCGATACTGAAGAACACGATATTGGTGATTATGAAGTAGTTGATGTGTTTGATCCAGGCTTTGCGTTTAGCATCCGGTTCTTTTCTCCTGTTGATGAGATAAATGCCAATTGTTCCCAGTAAATAATATACCAGGATGACACTATAAATTATCCAGACTGTTTTCATTATTTATCCAGGTAAGGTATTACCTCAAATGCGCTGATAATCATGACAATTCCAAAGAGTATCATACCCAGGGCGTACCATAGGCGGATAGGGCCGTCAATGCGTTCGAGTTTGGCACCTTTCAGCAGTCTGGGTCCGACCAGAGCCCCGATAATCGTCCCGGCGGTTAGGAAATAAACAAGAGTAAGATCAATCTCTCCAACCAGAAAGTGCGCTCCAAGTGCAGAGGCGGTATTAGCCATGACAACCATCAGTGAAGTACCTATTACCACCTTGACCGGTTTGCGCATTGCCAGCAGGCCTGCCTGGGCCGGAGTTGCACCGGTAGTGCCGAAAGTGGCGGTTATAACCCCTGCCACAAAGCCGAAGAAAGTGCCTTTTGCTACCTTTATGATTTTTGCATCTTCAGCTTTCTCAATCCCGTTAGCCTCTTCTCTTTTCTTTTTCACAGTGCTTCTGATCATCAGCAGAGCAATCAGGACAGCGTAAGAGCCATAGCAGATAATCAGTTGCTTATGGGTAATCAGGCTTGTGAAACTGGCCCCTCCAAGGGCGCCCAGGATACCGGCAGATGCCATAATCAGCCCCAGGCGGACATCGATATTATCGTTACGGTAATGTCCGATTGATCCGATGATACAGATTGGCAGTGTTGCTGCCAGTGAGGTTGCAACAGCTACCTGGGCAGGCACTCCGAAAAGTATTGTAAGGATAGGGATAAAGAAAAAGCCTCCTCCGCCTCCGCCGATCAGTGTGCCTATCAGCCCGACGAGGAAACCGACAAGCGGCAGCCACAGATAGATATGGTCAAAGGCAGAGTGAAAGATCATTTTAGTTGCTCTTTTTCAGCACGTCTCTCTTTAAGAACCCAGTAAAGTCCTTTTACGTTTGACCGCATTTCTGGTATCAACATGTCAATGGTGATGCACTCAATAGCGCCAATAATTCCCCAGACTATCATAAGGTAATAGAACGGAGTAATAAACCCAATGGTGAAGAGGCAGACAAAGAAAAAACCCTGGATATACCCGCCGATCTTGGTCGTATACAGATGGAAGCTGGGAAACTTCCTGAACTTGATCAGTGGAACGATGACTGTAAGAACCAGCATGCTGGTGAATATGATGAAGCTGACAAGATGAGGTCTGAGGTCATCCATTTTAAAAATAAAGAGGCCGATAAACGCCAGCACATAATTAAAATTATCAGCAAAGGAGTCAAGTTTTGCCCCGAGCTCGGTGGTCATTTTAAACCTGCGGGCAATGTAACCGTCAATTATATCGGAAAGAAGGTTAATAACAAGGAAAATGGCAAAAAGCTTCTCCTGTCCTGAAATGACGAAATACAAAATTACCGGTACCATGAGCAGCCGGTAAGAGGTGATCAAATTTGGTATGGTCCAGAATTCCTTTTTATTCATAAGAGGTTTAATCTCAATGAAATTTTTCCTGTACTTACCGGGCGTTAATCCTTAGTTGGTAATTACAAAGATGAGTAAAAAAACGGCTTTGCAAAATCCTCTCCGGCAAAAGTAATAATTTATGAAGGTTGATTCGCCCTGTAAAGGCCAGCCTGACAACTGAGGAACAGGATATTTTATGATGTGAAGACTAAGACTTTGGCTGCTCTTTTCCGGCCCGTTTCTCTTTAATCACCCAGTAAATTCCCAGGATGTCTGATCGCATTTCAGGTATTATTATGTCTATGGCGATGGTCTCGATAGCGCCCAGTATACCCAGAACAATCATGAAGTAATAAAGCGGAGCAACAAAGCCTATTGTAAAAAGGCAGATAAAAAAGAAAGCCTGAATATAACCGCCGGTTTTTTCTATCAAGGTGTGATAGCTGTGAAACTTCCTGAATTTTATCAGTGAAACGATGACCGTAGACACCAGCATGCTGATGAAGATGATGACGCTGACAAGATGCTCCCTTAATTCATCCATTTTAAAAACGAAGAGACCAATGAATACCAGCAGGTAGGTAAAATAGTCAGCGAACGCGTCAAGCTTCGCCCCAAGCTCGGTCTCCATTTTGTATTTCCTTGCAATATAACCGTCCAGTACATCTGACAGAAGATTAATCAACAGGAAAATGGCGAACAGGCGCTCCTGACCTGAAATGATGAAATACAGTATTACCGGGTCCATGAACAGCCGGTAAGAGGTGATCACATTCGGGATGGTCCAGAATTCATCTTTTTTCATCAAACATCAAACTTCAATGTAATTTTTCCGTTATAAACATGGTGCTTACCTCTGAACAAAAGCTTACAAAGATGAGTAAAAAAATGATTTTGAGAAATCCGCTCAGGAAAAAGTACTATTTTTATGAGGCTGATCCATCCGGTAATGATCAGGTTGACCTGTTCGGAATAACAAGTGTTTTGATGAAAAGACTGATATTTCTGATTGTAGTTGTATTGATTGCATCGTGCAGCACCTCAAAAAAAGCTTCTTCCGGAATACAGGAGGATGAACTTATCATTACGAGGAAGTACGTAGGTGATTTCAAGGAATACCGTCACACCGGTCCGGAGAACTATGACGGCCCCAATTTGATCTGGATCAAGACATCAATGGAAGATGTTTACGGGAAGATATCAGCATACGGAAAAAAATGTGATTTTTCTGAAGGCGACCGGCTTTACCTGCGAAGAGTGTTTTACAGTCCCGGGATAGTATCAGGGTATTGGGTTTACAATATTGAAAACAATTCCTCGGTATCATACAAGGCAACGGACCTGCAGCATGACCGCGAGGTCTACATAAAGACATGGTTTGAATAAAGTAGTCCTGGCAATCTTGTGTTCAGTGGCAGGATCTAATTTTAATTACACATTGTGATAATCAAGGCACTTTAGATGATCAGAAAGGTATTGTCTCATCATTTCTGAAGTTCGACAGGGCACAGAGCCTCGGAGGTATCTTACTGTTTGGCGCAACCATCATTGCGCTGATAATGGCAAACTCGCAACTGGGGGGTTTTTACGAAAACCTCCGGGAGATACCGCTTGGGATAAATTTTAACCGTTTCAGCCTCACCAAACCTTTAATTCAGTGGATCAATGACGGACTGATGGCTATCTTTTTCTTCATGATAGGGCTGGAGATCAAGAGGGAACTGATGGCGGGAGAGCTCAATTCACCTTCAAGGGCAGCCCTGCCCCTGATAGCGGCGGTTGGCGGAATGATCCTGCCGATTATCATATACCTGTTACTGAACAGAAATCCTGAGGCATCCCACGGATGGGGTATACCGATGGCAACAGACATAGCCTTCTCACTCGCAATCCTGAAGATGCTCGGGAAGCGCGTCCCTGTCGGGCTTAAGGTTTTCCTGGCAGCGATTGCGATCATCGGCGACCTGGGAGCAGTCGTTGTCATTACTCTTTTCTACGGGTCATCAATCAACTGGCAGATCCTTGCCTGGGCAGCTATCCCGATCTCAATACTTGTGGGCCTGAATTTACTTAACTATTTCTCTAAATATTTTCATCTTTTATGCGGATTAATAATCTGGTATCTTTTCCTCAAGGCAGGTCTCCATCCGACTACTGCCGGTGTACTTCTGGCATTTACTGTTCCGATGTGGCAAAGAACTGACCTGAAGACTTTTTCCGGAAAGATAAGCGGGATAGCAGACGATCTGAAACAACTGAGCACAGAGGATAAACCTCTTCTGACATCCGGGCAGATGGAACGTCTTGATGAGCTTGAAGAGTGGACAGAGAGAGTGCAGTCGCCTCTGCAGCATCTTGAACATGTACTTCAGAACTGGGTGGCATATTTTATTATTCCGGTGTTTGCTTTTTTCAATGCAGGGGTTGCTTTCAGTTCGGGTATGCAGCCGGACATACACCTGGTTACATCGCTTGCAATGAGTCTGTTCCTTGGTAAAACCATCGGGGTATTGTCGTTTTCATTCATCGGACTTAAATTACGATTGGCCAACCTGCCGGATGGGGTATCCTTTGGACAGATAGCCGGTGTCTCAATTCTTGCCGGAGTGGGATTTACCATGTCAATGTTCATTGCAAATCTCGCATTCGCCGATGTTGCAAAGCTTATGGATTCGGCAAAGATCGGAATACTGGCAGGTTCAATGGTTTCCGGATTAACCGGATACCTGGTTTTAAGGTATTGTCGCCAGGGAAACAGTCAGATATCAGAGAAGTGAATGATTATCCGGCAGAAGAATATGGATCTCTATTTCATTGCCATTATCCCTTACAATGAGCTCAGAGAGAGGATAAGAAAAGTCAAGGAGAGAATGAAGGATGAGTATGGCGCCAGCCATGCCCTGAAGTCGCCTGCGCATATTACTCTGCAGATGCCTTTTAAACGCAATCAGGCGGACGAGGCTGAGATATCAGAAGCACTTCGGAGATTTGCTCTGCCGGAGAATAAATTTACAATTGATCTGAATGGTTACGGTGCATTTGTCCCGAGGGTTATATTCATTAAAATCACACAGCCTGAGCCAGTGAGAGCGCTCCACAAGCGCCTTAACAATGTTCTTCTTTCGGAGCTTCATTTCAGTCCGGGGGAGGTCATGAAAGATCTGCAGCCGCACGTTACAGTTGCGACCAGAGATCTGACCAGGGAAGCATTCAGTGAGGCATGGCCTGTTTTTCAGGAGGAAGATTTCAGTGCATCATTTGATGTTCACAGCATTTTCCTTCTGAAACATAACGGCAGGAGCTGGGATATTCTGGAAGAATTTCCGTTTGGAAGTAATGAATAGGAGGAGATTTATATAAAGGAGAGAAGAACCCGGTCTTTTCTTACATATCGACTAAGGCAGTTTCTGAAAAACAGAGGGTCAGTCGGCCGGGATTGTATATCTTTCTAAGCATTGTTAATCAATTATTTCATAAAATCCATAAATTAGCCTTCACTTTAATGAAAATCCAACATCAGAGAAACCTATGGAATCAAGCGATCAGTACAATTTCAGTATTTTCAGTCCCCGTAACCTGCATGGAAGGAAGAACAGGAATGTCATCTTCACTATGCTTGCCATATGGGCGGTGGCAGTTTTCGGCTTCCAAGTCCTTCTGAAGGCTCTGGAGAAGCCAACACCCGAAAAGGCTCTAACGCTTTTTGAATCAGAGTGGTCAGGTATTGCAAGTGGGAATGAGGAAGGCAGGCTGATTACCGGACACTCCTTAATTCACTTCTTATGGTTAAAGGGAAGATTACCATTGCTGTAAGCGACCGGGAGCTCCTCTCTGAGGCAATAAGCAGCGTCACATACCGGATGATACCTGATTCCCTGAGTCCTCTGGTAATGGAGAAGGTTGCGGAGCTGGAGAAAATGTATTTAGGTATTGCCACACTGAAGGGGGAGCAGTATATGGACCTTAAATTCCGAATGCAGGATGCAAGCGCAAATCTGATCAGGATTCTTAGAACCCTATACGGGATATGGAACGACAAGCCTGGAGGCGCCAATACTTGCTGCCAGCCTTAAGAAGGATTACCCTGTTTCATTATCGGAACCATCGCTTGCTCGTCTGCCTGACCTCATGAAATTGTATCTTACTCATAACCAGTCGGTGCTTACTGATACAAAATTCCTTGGGTTTCCTTTTCATTATTTCTATACTGCCGTCTTTCTGCTGGTGCTTTTCGTTGTATTGTGCATAGTTTACAACTTACTGATAGAATGGCGCTTAAATAAGGAAGGCATTGTTGAATAAGTAAATAGGCAGACAGTTATGAAAAAAATATACTTCACATTTATTCTTCTCTTTGTGGCGATTGTTTCATTGAGCGCACAGAATCTAACCCAGCTGGAGGGAAGTTTCAAGACAGGTCCGGCCATTATCCTGATCGCAATACTTGTTACCTTCGTTCTGGTCGGAATATTTTTCCGTGCAAAGGATCCTGCAGACTATTATGCCGCAGGAAGAAGCATATCCAAGGTTGGCTCAGGCATGGCCATCGCTTCCAACTGGATGAGTGCAGCCTCGGTGCTGGGCATGGCAGGCATGATGTACGGCTTCGGTTATAACGGTCTTGCTTATGTTGTGGGCTGGACGGGAGGCTATGTTCTGCTTCTGATACTGATGGCTGCCCAGATCAGGAAATATGGTAAATATACCGCACCTGACTTCATAGGTGACCGTTACTACTCACGTGATCTCAGAATTGTAAGTGCAATTTTTACTATTCTGATTTCATTTGCTTATTGCGTGGGGCAGTTTGGAGGTATAGGACTGATGTTCAAGTGGATACTGGGCCTTGACTATACATGGGCGGTGATCATCGGTTCATCTGTTGTTTTGCTCTATACTCTGATTTCAGGCATGATCGGGGCGACAAAGAACATGCAGATTCAGTATGTTATAATTGTGGTGTCGTTTCTTCTACCTGTGTTTTTAATGGCATTTAAGTTTGATTACTTCTGGCTCCTTCCTCAGATTGGGTACGGCGCTGCCGTAACGGACATAGTGCAGGGGATACCCGCACCAAATATATCTGATGGTGCAGCTCTGCTCAATGCCTATGGCCATGACTTTTCAATCGTGCCCAGTCCCGAGTTTGCAATGCCTTGGGATCCTTCTACTGGTACCACCTTTTTTCAGTGGATGGCTATTTGCTTTTCATTGATGGTAGGGACGGCCGGACTGCCTCATGTGATACAGCGATTTTATGTTGTGCCGAAAGTAACGGATGCCAGATGGTCTGTTGTCTGGGGTCTCTTCTTCATCTGCCTCGTCTATTGGACTGCTCCAGCCTATGCAACTTTCGGGAAGCTGCTCTCTTCGAATCCGGAGGTGGGAGTACTGGCTAAGGATGCCATTGTGGTTTACACGGCTCAGCTGGGAGGGGTCAATTCACTGATTGTGGGCCTTTTGGCGGCCGGTGCCATCTCTGCGGCTTTCTCCACGGTCTCGGGTTTACTGGTCGCAGGAGCGTCAGCCTTTTCACATGATCTCTATGTAAAGGTCATCAACCCCTCCTCAACCCCTAAGCAACAGCTGAGAATTGCGCGTATCGGCACTGTACTCATGGGGGTACTGGTAACGATAGTTGCACTAATGAGGCTTGGACTGATCGCACAACTTGTTTCTGTCGCGTTTTCAATGGCGGCATGTACCATATTTCCGCTGTTCCTCCTTGGTATATGGTGGAGCGGATCAAACAAGGCCGGTGCAAAGGCAGGCCTGTTCGCAGGAAGCCTTGTCACTGTAATCTCACTGACATATTTTATCGTTGGTCTCAGCGGAGGCACTCTTCCGGGGCAGACCTTTATCGCGTACTGGCTTAATGTATGGTATTTTGCCTGGTTTGGAGCGCCACTGGCGATAGTGGTTAATATTATTGTCTCCAAACTTACAAAACCAACTCCTCTCGAGATAAAGAAATTTCTGGCAGAACAGGTTCATAATTGATGAGTTTCAGAGATCTGTTTGTCATATCAAGGGGAACGAAGATGGTGTTAGCCATCACCTTCTCTGTTGCGGTTGTGGCTGTGCTGTTTGCTTCTTTCTATTACCGTGGGCTCAACATGTCGGAAGATCCACGGGTGGACGATGCCCGGCGTTACATATCAGAATATGACAAGCAGTCAGGCGGTATAAACAGCTATACCTTTTTCCCACTGCTTGATTCGGCCCTTGCTGTTTATAAACTATTCCCCGATTATGAGGCCTCATTTGAAACGGGTGTGATTTTCAACAACAGGTGCAGCGGATATCTTTTAATGGCTTTATATGACTCAACGTTAAGCAGTGAAAACAAGACCGGCTTGCTGAAGCTTTCGATTGATTATTGTGACAGCAGCATTGCTGTTTACGGGAAGTGGATAAATGAGTGGGGGGAGCTGTCAGAAGAGAACATCGCCGGTAAATTAGAGGCTTATATGAACGAAAACGATCTGGCATTTGAAGGCAGAAACTTCAAAAAGATATTTGCGCGAAGAGTTAAGAACATTACCCTCGCTCAGATTGAGACTCCGCGAAGGCTGTCAGTCAGTTATACCAATAAAGCCACTGTTTACCGCCATATGCTAAAGCAGGATTCTGCGCTCTTTTATTATGAAAAAGCTCTTTCACTCTGGAAGGATAACCGTACTGCAAAAAGTAACCTGAGCGTGCTTCTGGGAAGGGAGCCGCTCAAACCGGAACTCATTGAGTCTCTTTTCCCTCCTGATAGGACCAGGAAATAATAATTAATACCGGAGTTGGCTCCGGAGGATTGATAAAATTGTGAAACCAAAAACCGACCGAAATGAAACGGATAAATGTAACGATTCTATTCCTTGTTGCTTTTATTTATAACGCAGCAGCTCAGGAAGCTCAAGAAAACTGGGGGATAAAATTCTCGGGGTATGTAAAAACAGATTTTATCTATGATACCAGGCAGTCATCCACTGCCAACAGTATCAGGGAAGGGCATTTCTTTCTCTATCCCGATGATGTTCTATATGATGATGAGATGAATGACCTGAACGCTAACCCTTCTTTTCATATCCTTAATATTCAGACACGGATAAGGGGAGATATCAGTGGTCCTGATGCGTTCGGGGCAAAGACGTCAGGGGCTATTGAGGCAGAGTTCTTTGGAACAAGTGAGAGCGACCTCAACGGGTTCAGGCTGCGTCATGCCTATGTGCAGATGGAGTGGCCGCGCGTGACATTGCTCACCGGGCAGTACTGGCATCCGATGTTTATAACTGAAAGTTTCCCGGGAACATTAAGCTTCAATACCGGAGCACCATTCACTCCATTTAGCCGTAATCCCCAGATCAGATTAACTGGTAAGCTTGGTGATATAAGATTGTCTATGGCACTTTATTCTCAACGGGATTTTGTCTCTTCCGGGCCTGACGGGAACAGCAATAAATACCTGCGCAACAGCGGTATACCGGCAATGCATTTTCAGTTGAGAGTGCCTGCAGGAGATGTTTTTACTGCATGGGCAGGCGTGGATTACAAGAGGATAAGACCGGAGATCAAGTCTCAGGCCAATGTGGAGACCGATGCAATGGTAGGCAGCTTTTCGGCCTTTGCCAACCTGAAGATCAAGACCAAACCGGTTAATATTGCCATGATGGGGATTTACAGTGAAAATGCCAGTGATATGGTCATGATAGGCGGCTATGGTGTTTCTGAGATCACCGATCCGGTAAATCAATTCGTAAAGTATACAACCCTGAACACAGCAAATGTCTGGATTGATATGGGCACCAACGGAAAGAAAGTCACATTCGGGCTCTTCAGCGGATACAGTAAGAATCTCGGATCAAGGGACCTTATCTCGGAAACTGTTTACGGCCGCGGGAATAATATTGAACATCTTTTCAGGATCTCCCCGAGGATTATGGTCACTGAAGGCAGGCTGAGCTTTGCCGGTGAACTTGAAACAACAACAGCAGCTTATGGTACGATACAGTCAGACGGCAGAGTCGTTGATACCCATAATGTGACCAACCTGCGGGTCCTGCTGAGCGCTATTTATAAGTTTTAGATCGTCACGGAGTGAAAATCATTGCCTGCCTTTAACATCAGGTTGTTTATCTCTTCAATTCCATGGATTGCAGAGTAGCGCATGTTACTCTCTCTCAGGATAAAATCGACGTAATTATCAGGTTCAATACCCCTTTCAATGCATGAAGCCTGATGCAGAAGACGTATCGAGGTAAGGTCTTTCCAGGCTCTCAGGGTACTGAGAAGCAGTTTATGATCAATATGGTTTCCCTCGTATAATTCCAATATCCTGTCGGTAGTTGAAAGGCTGTTCAGACCGTGCTTCAGCGCATAGAGGCGGATAATACCTGTCAAGGGCATTATGACCCGTTTAATGTCGGTCTTTTCTTCATTCAGGAGAGAGGATGAAGGTGCAAACTGTTTCCATGCCAGTGCCATATGATAAAAATAGATGTCATTGGTACGCAAGTTTGTCTTCACATGGTCGCGAAGTTCTTCACAAAGTGATATTTCACCATAGCAGAACCTGAAGTCAAAGAAGATACTTACATCCAGTAACTCAGAAGGGCCTGGTGTCCTGATCCAGTCAGTGAAGTATTTTTTCCATGTATCCACCGGCTGGCACCATTTCGGATTTCCGGCCATGTTATCGCCTTTGCAGAGGTGAAAGCCTGCTTCAGCCAGCATACTATTCACTTTTTTCCCGAGTGACTGGAAATAATTACTGGCCTGACTGAGACGCTCGCTATCCATGTTTTCGAATATGATGGCATTATCCTGGTCTGTTGAGAGACTCTGCTCTTTTCTGCCTGCACTTCCGGTCTGAATAAAAGCAAATCTGCAGGGTGGTTCACCAGTCACTTCAATGCATAATTCCAGTATCCTCCGGCAAATAGCATCTGCGGCAGATGATATATGAAGAGATACTGACCAGGGATCTGCATGGCCCAATAGCATCGAAATGGCCGTTTTACGGCTGTTAAGGAAGCATGTTCTAAGCGTATTTGAAGAGGCTGATCTGGCTATGTCAGAGTAGATCAACTGTGGTGTCATTAAATATGCATGAGACAGCTCTTCTACCGTTATAATCCCGGTCAGGATGCCGGAATGATCAATCACAAGAAGGCACTTCACCTTTTGGTCCCGCATAATTCCGAAGGCCTTAATTACACTTGTATCTTCCCTTACAGAGTCGGGAGGTGAGTGCATCCACCTGAAGGCTTCGGTTTCAGCGGTGGCGCCTTCCCCCAGCCTGAATGCTATGCTCCCGGAATCAATTACACCCATGGGTTCTCCGGACTTGTTAAGAATAACCGCTACCTGTGTGTTATTTTCAGTCATCATCGCAAGAACCCTTGAAACTGGGGTGAATTCACTGCAACCGACATATGGCTTCATGATCACAGTAACAGGCGCCTCCATAACGAAGGATATGCCGTATGTAGCTGGATCGGCCACAGGCAGGTCGTGCTTGAAGGCGGAAACAGCCAGAGGCTCAATTGCTCCTTCACACCATATCTCTTCCGATCCGGTATCGATAATAATGACGCTCACCAGCGCGCGGAGGAGAGTACCATTCTTCTTCCTTAGCAACACTTCCCTGCCATAGATATTATCTCTTGCTGCAAGTGAATGTCTGAACTCGCTCAGTTGAAAAGGATCAGCAAAAAGGGATTTTATTGTCTGGCGTTGCAGCTCCTGCAGGTCACTGAACCCAAGTATCTCCATAACCGGATTGGTGGCATCGATAAATCTCGATTTTTTACCGTAGGTGATGCGGAAGAAACCGGTGGTTATATAGTCAAGAAGAGGGTCAGGCGGGGGTAGATCAGGCTTCGAGGCGAGATTCTTAACCGGGCGTACAACCACCATCACTGCCTTCGTGTCTCCCAGCAGTATCCGGGAAAGATCAGCATGTGAGTTCAGGACACTACCGTTTTTGATTTTAAGCTGGCATTCGAAGTACATCCTTGTACTAAGCTCCTCGTAAAGTGTCTCCGGGTCATCAGTTAAGGTAATTTCCCTGGCATTTATCACATCAGGTAACAGGAGTGACTGTAACTCTTCTTCTGTAAATCCGATCCATGAAAGCATTGTTTTATTTGCCTGAAGTCCATGCCGCGACCAGATGATAACACCTTCTGAAGCCGCCTCGGCAAGAGTTCTGTAGAGTTCTCTCGACTTGCGGAGTTCCTCCTCTGCCCTGTTTCTTTTTAGTTCTATTTTGTGACTCTGTCGCGATATGCCCAGAAGCAGCGTAAGGATCATGATCCCGAAGAGACTGGAGATCAGGAGCGCTCTTATCTCCATCCTGCGAATCTCTATTCTTACATCTTCTGTATAGATACCGGTACCTATAACCCATCCCCATGGTTCAAAGAGCCTGACATATGATAATTTCGGAACAATCCGTGTTGAGTCATCATTCCATTGCCACATATAATCGACATAGCTCTCTCCGTCAATGGAGACCGCCTTCACAAATTCAACAAATATTGCCTTACCCCTTGAATCATGAAAGTCCGTGAGATCCTTCCCGTTAAGGTCAGTCCTGTAAGGATGGGTTACCATCCGGGGATACTTATCAGTAATCCAGAAGTAGTCCTTCAGGTCTTCCCCGTACCGGATTGAATTGATTGCAGATTTTGCCTGATCTCTTGCTGCAAGGCTATCAAGGATACCGTCTGACTCAAGTGAGTGATAGTGTTCAAGAAGGCTGTAAACTGATGAGGTCATCTCATGAATGAGATTCCTTTTCCGGTCCATCATCACCTTTTCAAATGCCGGGATCAGGTAGAGGAAAATCATCCCGGCAAATAGAATGAATGCCAGCAGGGCTGGGAGATCGACCTTCAGCAGGAATTTCCTTCTTTTTCCTTTTGCGGTTATATTGTCCATAGAGTTATCTTATGTCACTTTCTCATGTATCAGGCAAAGCATTCTTGTTTCAGAATCAATTATTGAAAAGGAAGTTCTGCCTTTTCCTCCGGTAACAGGAGGGAGCAAAAGCATTGTCAAATCATCCCCCAAGTGTATCCTGTCATTCGGGACCGGATGAATGGCCTTCAGAAAAGAGAACGACCCGCTGTACGAAAAATATGCATATGGTTTATGTGAATGTCCGGCCAATGAAAACTTTGCATTATGAAGCCCCATGAATTTCCATAACTCATTCATATGGTGCTTCTTTTCAACATGTCTGGTTGTTGATCCCGTGAGATCGGGAAAGACATAATGTGAAAAGAGCAGGTTCAGCCCACTTTCTGATTCGATCGCATATTCAGGAAGAGAGTTGAGATAAGTCCTCCCTTCATAGTCAAGGTCATTGAGATCTTCTCCGTCAAATGACCACACCAGTCCGGCAGATGTTTTTCTCCTCTCTGCCGGTGTCATTCTGAACCACAATTCAGGGTAGCTGAAGCCATTTGAGTAAGAGGGGAACCTGCTCGCAGCAAACAGGTCATGGTTACCTGCAACAACCCAGCGGCAGTTTGACCTTACCAGCTCAACGCAACGTTTTGCACTTCTAGTAAAATGGTAGTTGTAAAATCTACGGTCGTATCCGGCAATATCTCCCAGGCAGGCCAGTTCATCACATCCGTGAGCCTCAGCCAACCGCAATACGGCCTCCAGCATTGTCACATTTTCGTGGATATCAGTGATTATTCCGATCTTCATGTTTCTTTGATGTTGACCATGCCTCCTTCACCGGGCTGAAGGTCTGTTAACCAGGGGGCAAAAAAGATCCGGTATACTCATACAGATCATCAGGAATTGTGATCAGAGAGACAAGCTATTCCTTGATTTTATTCTTTTTTGAGGTGTGTTTTCGTATTTCAAACGGTATTATAAGTAACACAAGAGCTGTAAGGAATATAGCCCAGTAATTCACCTCCCTTGTTTCTGCCCACATGATGTAATCGTCTGTCAGAAAGAGATCACCGTTCACAGGCCAGGCAATTTCGCCTCCCGGCATAATGTATCCGTTGGTTGATTTGACCTTTAATGGCAATACGGTTTTCAATGTATAGCTTTGGAATGAAAGTGACCTGTCAAATTTCTTTTCAGAGACTTTCATGGCGCTGTCAAGTTCGGGTTTGATTTTTTCAAATATGCTGTCTCCAAAAATTTCTATACAGGTCTTATCGAAACCTTCATCGGCAAGCGATAATTTATCAAATTCCGTTGCATGTGATCTGAGGATTTCAGCAACCTCTGTGCCTTTGCCGGAGGCAGCACATAGGGCACCCGCATCTTCAATCCACTCAGAGATCAGAGACCTGATAAGCCACATCTCAGTGTGTGCATCCACGCTGTCATTCATGGCTTTATATTTCAGGCTGTCAGCCCCGGCCATCAGCTCATCCCTTATAGATGCGGGCAGCTTTCGGAATTCAATTTCTGCAGGGGTAAGAAAGTTCTCAGGCGGAAAACCGTATGCAAGACTTTTTCCGCACTGCTCGGTGAAGCGCCATTCGGTGGTGAACCATTTGAATTTGAGCTGAAGAGACGCACTGCGCGGGGCTACGCTGTTTTTACCCGTATCTGACTGATAGGCCATATTAATGGCATCGACTGACTTAAATAATTTTTCGGCCAGTAAAAACCATGTGGTGTCTCCACGGTCTGAGATACTGATTGAATCATGCAGTTTCCAGGTGCTGTCAACGGGCACTGTAAAGTCATTCAGGGCAAGTTCATTCTTTGAGTGTTTCATCTCGGCCTTTCTCAGGACAGATCCATCGCGTCTGACGTAGTTGGTGACAGTTGTTTCAGGGCCTTCGCAGGAAATTGCTGCCAGGAGAAAAGCAGTAACAAGGGAGATTCTTTTTTTCATAGCTGCTGTTTGTGCCTCCTTCTGCACAGGTTACAAACAGCAAGTTACATCCTTTTTTTATTCTGTCGTTTTCTTTTCGGGCACAAAGACCATTTCCAGGAGATCAGCCTTTGCCAGGTACTTCTTAGTCATTTTCTTTATATCCTTTACGGTAAGGCTATTAAGGATGATGGCAAAGTTCTTGTCAGCGTCACCGTCAATGCCGTTAAGGTAATAGTTGCGTATGGTATTGGCCCAGTAACTGTTGTGTTGCTTGTTCTCCTCACGGTTTTTCAGCAGGTTGCTTACAGTTTTGTCAAGATTGACCTGTGTGGGTCCGTTAACGGCTAGTTCCTGCAATTCCCTGTAAATAATTGCTTTCAGTTCGGAGGCTCTCTCCGGGTCACACTCGAAGAAAATGAACAGGTCTGCTTTTTCAACGGGTCTCATTTCCGAATTTGCTTCAACACTTACTCCATAGGTCCCGCCTTCATCTTCGCGTACCTTTTCCGTATAGACCAGGTCAAGTATGCCTTTGAGCACCATCTTTGAAATATAGTTGGCGGGCTTATACTTTTCTTCATTGGTATAACTCATGATCACAGTTGCCTTTGGTACTGCAAGAGGCAACTGTATTTCTTTTCTGACAGTGCCGCCGGGTTGTCTTATACCGAGGTCTTTCCAGGTCTCATTAAGTTGTTTCGAGGGCAGTGAGCCTATATATTTCACAGCCATATCCTTTGCAACTGATTCTTCAATATTGCCGGTGATGAAGAAAGTAAATGCTGAAGCGTCATCAAATGCGGTCTCGTAAATGTAATTCACATCATCATACCTGATCTTTTTCATCGACTCAGGTGTCATGGTGAATGTACGCGGGTGGTATCCTGTCAGGTTCAGGCTGAGGCTGTCAGACATTATCTTATTGGGATTTTTCTGCATGGCGGTAACCACTGCGGTGTAGCGTCCGACAATTGCGTCATAAGCTTCCCTGTTGTAGTTTGGTCGTGCGAAACGCAGGTAGAGCAACTGCATCATTGTCTCAAAATCCTTTGGAGTGGAGGAGCCCGAGACCGTCTGCATTGTCTCCTGCAGGCCGAGTGAGACGGAAGCCTTTTTACCGGCAAGCATCTTCGTAAGGGTGACGTTGTCAAATTCACCTGCACCGTACATTGAAATTACCTGCGGGAACAAGGTGAGTGACGGCACCAGGGAGTCTGCATAAAGTGATGAACCACCGAAGGCATAGCCTGACACTGTCACGTTATCTTTTTCATAGTCAGCATGTCTGAAGACTACTTTGGCTCCGTTGGCAAGCGTCCATTCCGTTGCGCTGAACTGCGGAAGAGGAACTGTTTTGACAACTGCTGCACCTACTGAGGGTCTCACTTACAGGTCAGGGCCTCCGGTGATATCTTCGCAGGGACTAATCTCTGCGCCTTTAACTTTTCTGACAATATCAAATGCCTCTGATTCAGTAAGATGTTTCTTATCGTCAGGTCCCTGGATAATGATGAAACTGTTATCATCAGAGGCCAGGCCCTTCAGCCTGGCGGAGACCTCCTCCTTTGTAATCAGCGGAAGGATCTGCTTATAATAATCATACTGCAGATCAAGTGACGGAATTGGCTCACCTGTAAGGAAATGATCTCTTATCTGTGAAGCCCATCTGTCGTTGCTGATTTTGTCTTTCTGTTTGTACATACTCTCGAAGTTGGAAAGCATTGTTGCTTTCACCCTGGTAAGTTCACCCTCCGTGAATCCGTACCTGCGAGCTCTTTCGAATTCAGTCAGCACTGCTTCGAAGGCCTGGCTTTCTTCATCGTCACGGACAGAGGCAGAGAGCATGAGGGCATTGTAATTTCTGGCATTGAAGGCGCTGTAATTTAACGTGCCTGTGATGAACGGAGGGGTTCCTTTCTGCACTATCTCATTGAAACGGTTATCCATCATGCTGTTCATGAGTGATACTACAAAACCGTCACGGATATAGTCCTTATCCCTTGCCCTGAGGTCAGGCTCGGAATCTACAGTGAACATACTAACTGAAGTTTGAGGCGCTTCAGGATCAGTCACAAGCAGGTACTTTGTGCCGGGTTTGGGAACAAGAAGGTTTTCAGTCCGGGGGAGTGCATTATCAACTTTGGGGATGGAAGAGAAGATCTCTTTTATTTTATTTTCAACTGCATCAACATCGATATCGCCGACAACTAGCAATAGCCTGAAGATCAGTGCGATACCATTTGTGATAGAAATCCCTTAATGTATCAGGATCAAATGTTTTCAGAATAAGGGTGTCACCTATCAGGTTTCTGACTGCATACTGAGAGCCCTCAAAAAGAACCGGAAGCATCTGGTTCCAGCATTCTCCTGGATGCATTACGTGTTGAACGCCATTCCTCGATAATCACACCCCTCTCCTTATTTATCTCTTCATCTGACAGAGTGATGTAATCAGACCAGTCGGCCAGGATCATCAGACAGGTATCAACAAGACCGGGTTTGTCAACCGGGACATTGCTCAGGTTATATACTGTTTCATCCCAGGCCTGTATAGGCGTTTATATTGCTTCCGAATTCCACACCGTGGCGCTCCAGCGTGTTAAGGATTTCCTTTTCAGGAAAACGTTTGGTTCCGTTGAATGCCATGTGCTCAAGGAAATGCGCCAGTCCGTTCTGGCTGTCTTTTTCCAGGATTGCTCCGACATTCTGAATGATATAATAACTGGCTCTGCCGGCAGGCTCGGTGTTATGCCTGATGTAATAGGTAAGACCATTTTCAAGCTTACCGGTACGGTATTCCGGATCAACCGGTACTGCTGTTGCCGGGAGTGATCTGTGAAACGGATGCCAGGCTGATGGCAATAAGAGCTGAGAAAACAAGAAACCTTTTCATGATCATGATTTGATTATTAGTATTTAAAGACACTGACTTGACTAATTATGTTCCAAATTTATAAAAAAAACCATCACAACGGATGGTTTTGCCATGCTGTTTTACCTGACTGTTCAGAACAGCCCGTGCAGCTCGGCGTTGATCTTATCGATAACCTCGCTGAGATGTTCCTTGTTCTCCGGGAAATCGTAATAGTCAGCCTCGAGTATGAGCAGCCTTCCAAGCTTATATGTTTCTATCCATGCCTCATAACGCTCATTTAGCCTCTTCAGGTAGTCAATCCTGATGGAGCTTTCATACTCTCTTCCGCGCTTTTGTATCTGGTTGACAAGTGTCGGTACTGAAGCCCTCAGGTAGAGAAGCAGATCAGGCGGTTCGACAAGTGAGCTCATCAGTTTGAACAGGGTAAAATAATTTTCAAAGTCGCGTGTTGACATCAGCCCCATGGCATGAAGGTTGGGGGCGAAAATATATGCGTCTTCGTAAATCGTGCGGTCCTGCACAATGGTATTTTTTGCTTTTTTTATTTCAAGTATCTGGCTGAAGCGCGAGTTAAGAAAGTATATCTGGACATTAAACGACCATCTCTGCATATCCTCGTAGAAGTCATTAAGATATGGATGGTTATCAACATCCTCATACTGAGCCTGCCAGCCGTAATGTTTTGAAAGCAGTCCTGCCAGTGTTGTCTTGCCTGACCCGATATTGCCTGCGATTGCTATGTGCATAAAAACACGGTTTAAATCAGAGTCTAAATATAGGAAAAAGGGAAGGAGGAGAGCAGCATGTTAATAAAAAGATTTTACATGCCGGCCGTTTTCAGAACACTCTCGATGTACTCCCTGTTGTTTGAAAGTCTCGGCATTTTATTCTGTCCTCCGAGCTTGTCTCTTTCCTTGAACCACTTATAGAAAGTCCCTGCCGGGAACAGTCTTCACCAGCGGTCTTGTGAGGGTAAGGTTCTTGTACCGTTTAGCTTCATAATCAGAGTTAACAGACTGGAGGGTGGTGTCAAGTATTTCAGTGAAGTGATCAAGGTTATCAGGATCTTTGTCAAATTCAATGATCCATTCATGCGATCCCCTGGTTTCATTTCCCATATAAACCGGTCCTGCCGTATATTCACTTATATGTGCACCTGTTTCGCGGCAGGCATTTGCCAGAGCTTTTTCAGCGTTGTCAATTATGACCTCTTCGCCGAAGGCGTTGATGAAATGCTTTGTCCGTCCGGTTATCTTTATCTTATGCGGGAAGAGGCTGGTAAACTCTATGGTGTCGCCGATGGTGTATCTCCATAATCCGCCGTCAGTCGATATGACAACTGCATAATTCACTCCCTTTTCCACTTCACCTATTGTAAGTGTCCGGGGATTGTCTGAGCTGATCTCTTCGACGGGGATGAATTCATAAAAAACGCCATAGTCGAGCATGAGAAGCATCGAGTTGTCAGACATGTCATCCTGGATGGCGAAGAACCCTTCAGAGGCGTTGTACGTCTCAAGGTAATGCATTTCCGGGTCAGGCAGAAGGCGGCGGTACTGTTCCCTGTACGGTGTGAAGCTAACGCCGCCGTGAAAAAACACTTCAAGGTTAGGCCATACCTCATGCAGGTTATCCTTCCCGGTGGCTTTAAGAATATATCTTATCAGCAAAAGATTCCATGACGGCACTCCTGAAATACTGGTCACATTAAGGCCGACCGTCTTTTCTGTTATCATCTTCATCTTTTCCTCGAAATCCTCGATCAGTGCAATCCGTGCCGGTGGAGTGCGGATCAGATCGGCATAGGCCGGAGCATTCTCGATGAGGATAGCCGACAGATCACCGTACAGTGAGTTGTTGCTGAAGTTATTGACCTGGTGACTGCCTCCCAGGGTAAGACCTTTGCCCAGAAAGATCCTTGTAGCTGGATTTAATGAGGTGTATATCACCAGGCAATCCTTCATTCCCCTGTAATGTGTTTCTTCAAGGGATTCTCTGGTAATCGGGATGAACTTGCTCTTCGCGCTGGTAGTGCCTGATGATTTGGCAAACCACTTCACCTCTCCGGGCCATAGCAAATCCTTCTCACCGGCCCTGAGTCTCTCAACATATGGGATAAATTCCTCATAACTCTGCAGCGGGACGTTACTGCGGAACTGCTCATAGCCGGAGATCGATGAATACCCGTGTTCCCTTCCCCATCGGGTGTCACTGCTCCGGGTGAGGAGCTTGATTAAAACCTCCTGCTGGGTTTCTGCCGGATATTTCCTGAAGAATGTCTATCTCCTGAATCCTTTTGGTGTTTATCCACTTTATTACAGAAGGAATGAATGGCATTGATCAGTTATTTGTTTCAAAGATAATTAAAGAGATCATCTGTTTACCGGAAGATCTCCTTCAGTACCTGCAGCGAGCGCATCTGCCTTATACCCGGGAGATGAAACCGGTAATACTTCAGTATCCTGTCAAGCAGTTCAGCCCGTTCTTCTCCTGACAAGCAGCAGTTCATCCAGACGGTCAGCAGGCATCTGCAGCAGACGGTTGAGGATTGCGGCATGGGGTGGTTCAAGATAATCGGTGTGTGCCGGTGCTGACTGCGTGAACTGACCGCTGACCATGTCAAAATAACACTCGCTGAGTGAAGTGGGCGATGGGCCTATTCCCGTATAGGCCGTAAATGCAACAAGGAACCAGAGATGAAAGTTACTGATGCCTGACGTCATCTCATCAAGAGTGATCACAGACGATTCAATGAACTCATATAACCTGCGGTTAACATCCTCTTCCCTGTATGACACTGTATAGCAGCTCACTGATGAACAGCGCAACGGAACTGCGATAAATATCTCCGGAAATATTTTTAGGGATAAAGGAAAGACTTAGCTCTTTCAGGTTACTGATCTCTCTTTTCTCATACCGGTAGAGCTCGACATTAAAAATATTCAGCGGCTGGAAGTAAGAAAATTTATAACCTCGTTTTTTTGAAGAGATGCCCTTGACCATCACTGATAACCTGCCGTACTCACGTGAATAGAATTGCGCTATCAGAGAGTTGTCTGAATAACGTACATGATGGAGGAGTATGGCTTCGGTCTTTACAAGCATGATCTTGTGCTGACTGCCCAAATGTATTAAAGTTTCCGCAGAGAGCCTTGCCGGTCACAGGCTGAGCTAAAAAATTGTATATTTACTTTTCAACTTTTAATCGATGGATACAAGGTCAAAAGATCAGCTTCTAAAGCGCGTGGCACGGCTTGCCCGTCAGAACAAGGAGCTTGAGGAGCAGGTCAAGAAGCTTGAGCGGGAAAAGGAAAAGATCCTTGATTCAAACGAAAAGTACAGGCTGCTGCTTGAACAGAATAAACCGGCCGGCCAGAAGGCTGAAGAGGAAGAGAAGTCTCTCAGGTTCAACATGGTCACCGTGCTTTTTGCCGATATTCAGGGTTTCTCGAATCTCATTGAGGGCATGGAATCATCACAGCTGATGGATGAGCTTGATGAGATTTTATTTGAGTTCGATAAAATAGTCAGAAAATATCATGTTGAAAAGATAAGAACCATCGGTGATACCTTCATGTGTGCCGGCGGAATACCGACAAAGAATATTACCAATCCCGTTGAGGTTGTTATGGCAGCGCTTGAGCTGAGAAATTTTCTTGACTGCTTATGAGACGAGAAAGAGAGGAAGCTGATAAATTATGGAGACTTAAGATAGGCATACATACCGGTCCGGTCACCGCAACCATATCAGGAAAGAGCAAGGTCTCATATGATATCAAGGGAAGGGCAGTTAATACTGCAAGCCGCATAGAGGCCGTATCAGAAAAGGATTCTATACTGATATCAGTTATGACCTATGAGCTGGTTAAGGAGTTTTTCAAATGTGAATATTTCGGCAAGCTGCCGGTCAAATATACCGGCAGTATCCAGATGTACCAGGTGACAGGTCTTTTACCGGAGTTATCTGTGGACGGACAGGGGTTATTACCCAATGATGCTTTCAGGATCAAGCTCGGATTGATACAGTTCACCGATATTCAGGAAATTATTCTTGACAAGCTCGAAAAGGAACTGCCTGATTTTCTCTTCTATCATAACGTAAAACATACAGTTGATGTGGTCACCGAGGTTGAGCTGATAGGATGGGCGGAAGGATGCAATGACGAGGAGATCCTTATTCTTAAGACTGCAGCTCTCTTTCATGATGCCGGCCATACCGTCACATACGACGGTCATGAGCATCAGGGAACACTTCTGGCACGGCAGATGCTTCCGGATTACGGTTATACCGACAAGCAGATTGACATGATCTGTCAGATCATCCTGTCGACACAACTGCCTCCCAGACCGACGAACCTGCTTGAAGAAATAATCTGTGATTCTGATCTTGACTACCTGGGCAGAAGCGACTTTATTCCCGTATCCAATACACTGTTTGAGGAGATGAGAGCCCAGAACAAAATTTCGAAGCTGAACGACTGGAATAAGCTCCAGGTCAAATTCATTTCAGGGCATCAGTATTTCACCTGCCACAGCACGCAGTCTGAGGGAAGTCAACAAGCAACTTCAGATTGAAAGAATTCAGAGTCTCATTACTGAAGACTGATCACCTGTATTACGAGCAGTTTTGTAATGGCTGTAAGACTGCCGTCCTGCGTTGCTGCAGAATACCAGGTAAACGCCCGTTGCCACTCTTGCCGAGCGGTAGTTCCGCAGGTCCCAGGTGACCTGACCTCCCAGTGAAATAGTCTCAAAAACAAGATTGCCGCTTATGTCTGTTATCTTGACTGATGAACCCTCGACAAGGCCGGTTACAGTCACCGGGCCTTCGTAATCTTCCCTGACCGGATTGGGAAACACGTACATGTCCGAGTAATCATCCTTGCCGGCGGTGGCGTCACCACGGTAAGGAAATGATACCTTCGGAAGTGCCAAACCAGACATCACCCGATAATTCCGTTTACACTTATTTTCACCATATTGTCAGACAGCATGGGACTGTTTGCAATGTTGAAATGCAGCAGCTCATCCTTACCGTCATCAGACATAAGATATGCACCCGAACTCATTGTCCCGAACCATTTCCGGTTTGCACCGTCGACAGCGATGGTGGTGATCGTCTCCGTCCCGAGGAGGTAATCGGCGAGTCCTGATCCGTCATTTCTCGGGATCTTGATCCTGGCAGCTTTAAGATCTGAGGAAAAAACGTTCTCAGGATTAAAATAGACTGCCGGTCCCTGGTCTGTTCCAACCCAGATATTTCCATCCTTGTCTTCGGTGATTGAAAACACATTATTCATCACATGACCTTCAGCTGTCTTCCACCTGCAGCCTGACAAACCTGTCATCTGAGATGTTTTCCGGGGTACCGGCAAGGTCATAAACCAGAAGTCCGTGACCGCGGGGAAGCAATGCCCATACATGGTCATTTCCGTGTGATGAGTAAATCGCCCACAACCGGCACGTTCAGATTTATGGACGCTGATATCCAGCTGCCGTCCTTCTTGAGTGCCTTGAGGTTACCCGGCACACCCGACTGCGTCATCCACAGGTTACCTGATCTGTCATATGCCAGGCCGCAGATACGGGTATAATTTTCTCCCGGGATTATGCTTGCAAAGGTGAGTTATACTGGTTATAATTAACCGGTGCTTCTCCTTCGCGGAAGTCATAAATTCCATTTCCCCATGATGAGACGAAGAAATGACCGTTATCAGCCGGGTCTGCCACCACCCTCATCGCATCCCTGTCAGCAGCCCCGTAAAGGATATAGCTGTTCCAGGTCTTGCCACTGTTGGCAAAAACCTGTAACGGACGGTAGACGTTACCCCAGGCATTGTCAACAGTTCCGCCCGTGACAAAAGCAGTCAGTACCGGCGAAATGGATGTCAGCCACATTATTCGTATAAGGTCCCGGAAGTGTATAATGCGTGAATTTGATGTAGTCAGCTGTTGACACTAACCCGACAGAAGCATCAGCTATCCAGAGGCTTTCACGGTAAAAAAAGGTTTGTACAGGATTTACCGAGGCCCAGCCATAACCAGTTATCTCCCTGATTTCTGTTCCTTCCGGGGAGAACATTTTAACGGAAGACGGCAATGAAACGCAAACATCGTTATTTGCAGCGTCAATCGATCTCATTGAGCCTCCGGGAGCGGTGTATATAAGTTCGATGCGTTCTGGCCCGGGATGACACGGAACAGTGAATCGGAATAGGACTGTGAGCCTGGTTTGCTGATAAAGAGCACAGAGCCGGCAGCTGCAATTCTGTCATATTTTGAGTCAGGGGAAGGCAGTTCCATCAGCATTTCCCAGTTATCGAAATATGACAGACCTGTTCTGCTGAGCGGTGCAAAATAAACGCCTCTGGCAGTAGCCGCATATATCTGGTCATTGATGATTGCTGTCTCATAGACTTCATTATTATCACCGTCCGGGCCTGGCCTCCAGGTGTCAGCCACGTACCTTCCTGCAACATTGATTACCACAATTCCGAAACTTCCGGACAGCATTGCACGGTCTCCGGAGACACTTACGCTGTAGATCTCCTTTAGCCCCGGGATATATTTGTTCTTTATGTCAGGGATGTTCGTGATGACACCTTTCCTTACAAGATCGACACCCGTATTCCGGTAGACGATGATCAGGGTTTGTTCCTCTTCGCACCATGCCACTGCTCCTATGAGTGTCTCATTCAGACCTGAAATTCTGGAGAGTGATGATACAGCTCCTGAGGAGATGTCCTTCACCAGGAGGGAAGCGCCGGCTGAAGAATAGATATTATCACCGCCACCGGTCAGGTAATGTGAAGTGCTGTAAGAGAGATGATCCTGCCATGAGCCGACCGTTCCCTGTGCCTTTAGCAGGAAGGTCATGAAGAAGAGCAGTAATCCTGGCAATATTCGCTTCATAATTCTTAAACCGTGACTCATGCCGGTTTTATGTGTCAGACAGGTTGTTGTTGCAAGGAATGCAAGCAGTTTTCTCATTGCCCGTGCGCGGTGAGAGATCTTGTTTTTCTCTGACAGCGGTATCTCTGCAAAGGTCAGGTCATAACCTTCTGCCATGAAAACAGGATCATATCCAAACCCATCAGTACCCCGCCTCTCATGAATTATCTCACCCT
This sequence comes from uncultured Bacteroidales bacterium, assembly GCA_963732575.1. Lineage (GTDB taxonomy): Bacteria > Bacteroidota > Bacteroidia > Bacteroidales > VadinHA17 > SR-FBR-E99. Next base: position 171,184 of record CAVTAA010000008.1, on the reverse strand, counting down.
CCACCTGTCCTTCGAAAAGATATTCATGATTGTCAAATATCAGGGCAATCACAGTTCTGAACCTGGCTTTTCGGTCTTCCGCACCTTCCAGCTCTTTAAGCAGTTTGATGATATTGTCTTCCGGGCTCTTTCCTGCGCCGGCGTATCTTGCGGAATACACTCCGGGGGCACCTCCAAGTGCATCAACCTCAAGTCCGGTGTCATCTGCAAACACGTTGAGTCCGGTTCTTGCATGCACATAGCGGGCTTTAAACAAAGCATTGTCAGCAAGATTATCGGCATCCTCAGGTATATCCTCCGTGATGCTGACGTCAGCCAGTCCGATAATCTTGAACCGGTCATCAAGAAGATCACTTATCTCTCTGATTTTATGTTTATTGTTTGTGGCAAATATGAGTTTCATCTTGTTTTCTGATCAGACGCAAAATTAATCATTGGAATTTCAATGGACCGCTAAGTCAGATAAATCAGTGAAATAAAAGACTATTTTTGTATATATCACCGTTTCTTAACCACTTATGGTCACCAAATTCTTCCGTGGTTTGCTTGTTTTATACCTCATCCTGTTTAATGTGCCAGGGTCAATTCCTGCATTTGCAGGCGCTGCTGAGGGAAGCATGACTGAGGTAAAAGGAGGCATATCGGGGGTTTATCTGTACAGGTCAGACCAGAAGATTGACACCCTTGAGGGTAAGCCTGTTTTACAGTATCATGAAGGGATTGTATTTGACATGATCAATGGTGAAGGGTTCGAATATGCCTATTATCTTGACGGGCCTGACTCAGGGTGGTCATACTGGACCCCAAGAAGTTACAAGGAATATACCAATCTGGGCCGGGGGAGGTATACGTTTATGTACCGGTACCGTGCCAACGGCGGTATAATTTCCGGTGAGGGCTCTTTCAGGTTCAGGGTCAGGGCGCCATGGTACTTTTCACCGGTAGCATGGGTGGTCTATCCGCTTTACTGCTTCTTTTCAGTGTATTGATGCTCAGACGCCGGACACATCGTCTGTTCATGGAGAGGCAAAAGCGGCTCGAAGAGCTTATCGCGGAACGCACGGAAGAACTTCAGCACGAGAAGGAGAAATCAGATAACCTCCTGGCTAATATGCTTCCGAAGGGAACTGCCCAGGAGATCATGTCAAAGGGTAAGGCTGCAAAAACTAAATACAATTTTGTAACGGTACTATTCTCTGATATCCAGGGATTTACAAGAATAGCGGAGGAAATGAATCCTGAAGTTCTGATCGACGAACTCGACCGGTTCTTTTTTCATTTTGATTCCGTTGCGGAGAAATACCGCATCGAAAAAATCAAGACCATCGGAGACGCCTATATGTGTGCGGGAGGCATACCGGAGAGGAACAGAACTAATCCTGTTGAAGTGGTTCTTGCCGCGCTCGAGATGCAGAAATACATGCGTGCCATGAGGGATGACCCTGCCAACACTGCCGCACGGTTCTGGGATATCAGGATAGGAATACATACCGGGACGATCATTGCGGGCGTGGTGGGGCACAAGAAGATCACTTATGATATTTGGGGTGATACGGTTAATACAGCCAGCCGGATGGAATCCTCCGGTGAGGCCGGGAGGATAAACATCTCAGGAACAACGCATGAATTTGTAAAGGATTATTTTGTGTGTGATTACCGTGGAAGAATGCCGGTAAAGTATAAAGGTGACCTGGATATGTACTTTGTCACCGGCATAAGACCGGAACTGAGTGAGCCTGACGGCTCACCCAACAGAAAGTTCCTCAACAAAATTGAGATGATTCGTATCCTCGATGTCGAAGAGCATGTCTTCACAAAATATTTTGAGAATGCATCCCCTGACCTTTTCTTTCACAGTACAGATTATATCCGCAGTGTTTGCCTCCAGGCTGACCTCCTGGCAAGGGCTGAAAAACTGGAAGACCAGGATTATATTCACCTGAGGCTGGCATCGGTATTTCTCTCATTCGGATATGTATTTGATTATAATAATCCGATGGCAGCAGCAAAGAAGCGCGCTGAAGAAATACTGTCTGTGTATGGCTTCGGCCGGTCAACCTATGATGCCATAACAGTCCTGATGGATACGGCTGCCATGCCTGTCCAGAACAGTACCGCGGGAATGGTTTTGCATGATGCCGTGTATGACTTTACCGGGAGAGTTGACTTCATTTCCATGGTTGACAGGCTTTTCAGGGAAGAGCTGGCGTATGGCAAAGTGGATGATCCGAAGATATGGTTCAAAAACCTGATAAAAACAGTTGAAGAAAACCAATTTCTCACTGAGACGGCACGGAGACTTCGGTCTGTACCGCACGAGGAACAAGTTTCAGCCCTTCAGGCTTATGCCGGGGAGAAGCTTAACAATTACTTAAAATCATTTGGTACTTTGCTTTTAAAGTGTACATTTGAAAAACTCAAATAATTATTGTCATGGCTAATTTAGACTGGAACAATCTGCCTTTTGGATATGTCAGAACCGATTACAATGTAAGATGTTATTTCAGGAACGGACAGTGGAGCAAGCCGGAAAAGTCGGATTCTGAATACATTAATGTTCACATAGCTGCCACCGGTCTTCATTACGGTCAGGAATCATTTGAAGGGCTCAAGGCTTACATGGGCCGTGACGGCAAGGTAAGGCTTTTCCGGTGGGAGGAAAATGCAAAGAGACTCATTTCGTCTGCCAAGGGAATCAAGATGGAGCCGGTGCCGATTGATCTTTTCAGGGAGGCAGTGTTCACTGCAGTAAAGCTTAATGAGAAATTTGTTCCTCCGTATGGTTCAGGGGCATCATTGTATATCAGGCCACTGCTCTACGGAAGCGGCGCTGAGGTTGGAGTTAAACCTGCATCGGAATATACTTTCATAGTCTTTGTCACACCTGTGGGACCTTATTTCAAAGGTGGTGTAAAACCTGTTAAATATGCTGCTCTGCCGCGATGTCGACCGTGCTGCACCACTTGGCACGGGTAATATAAAGGTCGGGGGCAATTATGCTGCCAGCCTCCGGGCTATCGTCAGAGCCCGCGACGAGGGCTACGGCAACGTGCTGTTCCTTGATGCCAGGGAGAAAAAGTATATTGACGAATGCGGACCTGCCAACTTCTTCGGCATAAAAAACAACACCTACATTACACCTCTTTCAGAATCTAATACTTCCCTCAATAACAAACAAAAGCATTATTGCTATCGCTGAAAAGATGGGAATGAAAGTCGAAAGACGAAAAGTGCCCGTTGAGGAGCTTGCCGAGTTTGAGGAGACGGGGGCATGCGGTACTGCAGCAGTAATAAGCCCTATTGCAAAGATTGTTGATTCTGACACCGGTAAGACCTACGAATATTGTAAAGACGGCAAACCCGGACCTGTGTCGATGAAGCTCTACAACAAGCTTGTAGGGATACAGTACGGGCAAGAACCGGATGAATTCGGCTGGATGACCGCACTGGAGTAGCCTATACCCTGTGCAGTCAGTTATCTTATTAACAGCTTGTTATGAAAAAGTTAACGGCTGTTTGAAGGAAATGGCTGTTTCTATGCTATTTTTGACACAAAGATCAGGAGGTGACAAAGACAGTCGGAGGTATTTCCAGGTACAGATTAGGAAGCTCATACGCAACGCTGATAGTCAGTGTGTCCCTGGTGCTTTTCCTTTTGGGTATTTTAGGAATGGTACTCATCAATGCAAGGCAACTTTCAGATTATTTCCGTGAGAGTCTTTCGTTCACAATAATGCTGAAGGAAGACGCCCGTGAGGCGGACATCAGGATGCTGCAGAAGGAGCTTGATGCCAGGAGCCTATGTCAAGCAGACGGAGTATGTCTCCAAAGATGAAGCAGCGGTAAAGTTACAGGAGGAGCTGGGGGAGGATTTTCTTGATTTTCTCGGATATAACCCGCTGATGCCGACAATAGATGTTTACCTGCTGGCTGATTATACTCATCCTGACAGTGTCATAAAGATTGAGAAAGTGATATCTGAATACCCGGTTGTTGACGAGGTATACTATCAGGAATCAATCCTTAACCTGATAAATGAGAATGTTAAAAAGATCAGTGCGTTTCTGTTGATAATCAGCGCGCTGCTTTTCCTGATAGCTCTTACTATCATTAACAACACCATCAGGTTATCCATTTATTCAAAGAGGTTTTTAATTAATACCATGCAGCTGATAGGTGCGAACAGATCGTTCATCAGGAAACCGTTCCTGCTAAAGAGTTTATTCTTCGGTTTTCTTGCAGCGCTGATTGCCATTGGACTCCTGATGGGGCTGATGTTTCTGATCGAGAAAGAGTTTTTCACACTGTTCACCTATGAGAATATCAATCTCTTTTTGCTTTTATGTCTTGCACTGGTGGGTTCAGGAGTGATCATAAATGCTGTTTCGACTTATTTTGCCCTGAACAGGTATCTGGGCATGCACGAGGATAAATTATATTTTTAGAAAATATGGACGCTAAAAAGGAAGAAGATAAAAAAACTGGTTTTGCCCTTGGCAGGGAAAACTACAAGCTGATGGCCATAGGGTTTGCCATCATCATAATTGGTTTTATCCTGATGGCCGGAGGCAAGTCAGATGATCCAAAAGTCTTCTCTGAAGATATTTTCAGCTTTCGGAGAATTACTGTCGCTCCACTGATAGTACTTGCAGGTTTCATTTTCGAGATCTATGCGATCATGAAAAGACCGAGGGAGTAACCTTATCAGTGAAGTTTAACCTAACAGCAAAGCATGAATTGGTATGAAGCCCTGATCTTTGGGCTGGTTCAGGGACTGACTGAGTTTTTGCCGGTCAGCAGTGACGGACATCTTGAGATAGTCAAGTACATATTCGGAGGAATTGAAGAGAGCTTTCTTTTTTCTGTTGCCGTTCACGGAGCGACAGTATTGAGCATAATTGTGGTGTTCCGGAAAGAGATAGTGAAACTGTCTGCAGGGGGTCTTTAAGTTCAGAATGAATGAGGAAACGATATATGCGCTGAAGATTGTTGTTTCAATGATCCCGGTTGCTATTGTCGGGTTTACTCTGAAGGATTTTGTGGAGTCTCTTTTCACTGCCAATATGCAAATAACAGGCTCATTTTTAATTGTCACGGCTCTTTTCCTGGTCTTTGGTCATTTTGTAAAAAAGAGAAACAAGGAGATTTCATTCGGAGGGGCATTCCTGATGGGGATTGCGCAGGCGCTGGCTGTGTTGCCGGGCTTATCGAGATCAGGATCGACCATCTCAACCGGACTAATACTTGGCTATAAAAAGGAAGAGCTGGCGCGATTTTCATTTTTAATGGTGATAGTGCCTATCATCGGAGCCAATTTTGTTGAACTTATCACTGCCGAAAAGGTTGCCGTTGATGTGGTTGCCTTCCCGCTGATAATTGCCTTCATCACTGCTTTTGTCTCAGGTTATGCTGCCTGCAGGTGGATGATTAGTATTGTGAATAAAGGCAAACTGGGATGGTTTGCACTGTATTGCCTTATACTTGGTCTTTCACTAATTCTGTTTACCTGACCGTGGTAAAAAACTGTCTTGACTTTGAGACTGGCGAGATCCTGTTGCTTGTCAAAGCCACTTTACTGGACATCATTTGACCTGGTGAATAAGATAAAAATGGCATTACGTCATCATTGCGGACTTAAAAAGCTTAAAGTTGGTCATGCCGGCACTCTTGATCCCCTGGCAACAGGGTTGATGATAGTCTGTACCGGTAAAGCCACAAAAAGGATCGATGAATTCCAGAATCTTAACAAGGAATACACCGCGGTAATCAAATTCGGACAAACAACGCCTTCGTTTGACCTTGAAAGTCAGGTCGATAAAGAATACCCTGCAGATCATATTACTGCGGAGCTTATCAGAGAGCAACTGAACCAGTTTCTTGGGGAGCAATTTCAGGAGCCTCCGCTTTTCTCGGCCAAGTTTGTAGATGGCAAGAGAGCGTATGAACTGGCCAGGAAAAAGATCGACAGGAAACTTGAGAAGGTGAGAGTATATTTTCATGAGCTTGAGCTGCTTGATTATAAAGGAAAAGAAGCAAGAGTCAGGATTGTCTGCAGCAAGGGTACCTATGTCAGGGCTTTCGCACGGGATCTTGGTCTTGCGCTGAACAGCGGTGCTCACCTGACCGGGTTGATCCGCAATGCAATAGGAGACCACAGGATTGAAAAGGCTCTGACCGTTGAAGAATTCAAATTTATTATTGAGAATTTGAAACAAATCGAAAATTCAAACGTATAATATTTCTTATCTAAACCATTTTTCACAATGAAACTGTCTCAATTCAAGTACACATTACCGTCGGAGTTGATTGCTCTGTATCCTACAAAAAACCGGGATGAGTCGAAGTTGATGGTTGTACATCGGGATACCGGTGCGATTGAGCATAAGGTTTTCAAGGATATTGTGGACTATTTTAAGGCGCAGGATGTGCTGGTTTTCAACAATACAAAGGTTTTTCCGGCCAGGTTGTATGGCAATAAGGAAAAAACCGGTGCCGAGATTGAAGTCTTTCTTTTGCGTGAACTTAACCGTGAGCAGCGTTTGTGGGATGTGCTGGTTGACCCGGCACGCAAGATCAGGATAGGCAACAAGCTGTATTTCGGGGAGGATGATCTTCTCGTTGCTGAAGTGATTGACAACACTACCTCGAGAGGCCGGACGCTGAGATTCCTTTTTGACGGAACCTATGAAGAATTCAAAGAGACCCTTTATTCATTGGGTGAGACACCGTTGCCTAAGTTTATCAACAGGCCGGTCGAACCCGAAGACAATGAGAGGTATCAGACAATATTTGCCAAGCATGAGGGGGCTGTAGCTGCTCCGACTGCTGGCCTGCATTTCAGCAGGGAGTTGTTGAAGAGGCTGGAGATCGTCGGGGTTGAGTTTGCCGAGATCACACTGCACGTAGGACTGGGTAACTTCCGGAATGTTGACGTGGAGGATCTGACGAAGCACAAGGTTGATTCAGAGAGAATAATAATATACTGAAGAAGCTACTGCCCTGATAAACAAGGCAAAAGACCGCAGGAGCAGGATATGTGCTGTGGGCACAACTGTGGTTCGTACGCTTGAAAGCTCGGTGTCGACATCAGGTCTGGTAAAGCCGTTCAACGGGTGGACCAACAAGTTCATTTTCCCGCCTTATGACTTTAAGGTGCCCGATATGCTTATCAGCAATTTTCATCTTCCTTATTCAACTCTGCTGATGATGGTATCGGCGTTTGCAGGATATAATCTGTCCTTTGAAGCCTACAGGATGGCTGTCAAGGAGAAGTACCGTTTCGGGACCTACGGTGATGCCATGCTAATTCTTTAGCAAACAGGCTTCAAGGTTGTTAATAAACAAATATCAATGTGTATAAATCGTGCCGGACCCAGTTGCCGGCACTTTTATTTTATCGCAACTTCACGCATTTAGTAGGCAAAAATAGTCCGGTGAAGAGGCAACCAATATTGATTTTTTTGTGTCAAAGAACATATAATCCTGATATCTGAACCCAAAACTCACAATTCAACCGCGGAGATTGCGTTAATTAGTCAGAAGCAGTATGGCCGGGAAAATTTTCTCCATGCAATCCAACAGCATCAGCCAATATGGTCAGCAAAGTGACGCAGGAATTATCTGTGGGATGTTAAGACACAGGAAAGCTATCCTGTCGTTACTTATGGCGATTTTTAGCTTGTTGTTTAGCAGCAATGTTGCTGCGCAATGCGGGCCAGGGAAGATTGAAAAGACTATAAGAGGGTTTGGCTCAATTTTAATTTCATCTGCAGTAACTGAAAATCCGGGATATATTCTTGGGACACCTGACGGACGTGGGACCAGATTAGGTTCAACCAACAACTTTATTATTATTGATTTAATTGACACTATCAGGAGCGGATATCAGTATGTTATCACGTGGAGGCAATATCCTGGACAATCCGGACTTTCCACACTCAGATGGGAAGAGTTGATCGATGGAACTACATACACTCCTCACCCTGGCAGTGGTATTCAGACCAGCAATGAAAGGTATTTTAATGACACAATCACAGCAAATTCAGATACTCGGTTCTTACGACTGTATATTACTGATAGCTTTGATTTAAATGTCGATGCAGTTTCTTATATAACCAGCAAATGTCTGAACAATCCATGCAGCATGGGTTTTACTCCACAACTAATATCCGGCAATGCATTACCACTTGTTGCTTCTGACCACAATGGTGTTTCGGGGTATGCTAATATTGCCAGGGTACCGGATGGTATTTATGGTAGTCTTGACAGCAGTGGAGACTGGGTAATTATTAACCTGCCGTATACAATTCCTGCGGGTCAGGATTATTATTTAATCTGGCGGCCTATTGATGATACAGGAGTAGCTTTTTCACGAATGTCTGTTGAAGAATCTGACGGTGGTCCCTGGGGAACCGAAAAACTAACTGCACCCTATTTTGGAGAATCTCCAGTCTTCATGACTGAAATTGTCACTGCCTCACAAAACACCAATCGAATCCGGATTAGTTTGGATTCAGGCTCAGACTATTTTTATCTTGATGGGATCGTTTTTAACGCAATCAGCTGTGAACCCGCCCCTCCGGTACTGGATGCTTCCGGGACTGTTGAGTATTGTGCTTCACCAGTCATTCTGGCCCCTGGATTAACCATAACGGATCCTTCTGATCGGATTATATCTTCTGCTTATGCTTATCTTAATTCTGGCTTTGTGTCCGGACAAGACATTCTTGAATTCACAACCAATTATGGTATAACCGGAAGTTACAGTGCAGCGTATGGAATATTATCACTTCGGGGTAGAGCAACAGTATCGGAGTACCAGGAAGTATTGCGCAGTGTGAGGTATAGAAATTCAAGCGGAACACCGACAACAGGGATTAGAGAAGTCTATTTTTCCCTTGAACGTTATAATCCAATTACCGGTCATTATTATCGGTATGTAACCAGCCCCAACATATTTTGGAATGCAGCGGACTTAGAATCAGACAGAGCTCATTTGTTCGGCATGCAGGGGTATTTAGTCACTGTCACATCTCAGTCAGAAAATGATTTCCTTCGTCCCCAGGTAACGGGTAACGCCTGGATTGGCGCCAGTGATTTTAACTACCCGGAAGGAGACTGGTATTGGGTTACCGGGCCTGAAAAAGGAAGTATGTTCTGGCAGGGAGCAGCAGGCGGTTCACCTGTTGGTGGCTTTTATAATAACTGGAATACAGGTGAACCCAACAATTTCAATGGTGATGAAAGCTATGCCCACCTGTACACTAATACAACCTGGAATGATGAGCGGACCGGGTATCTGGGGCAGGGCTTTTATGTTGAATTTGGGGGTTTACCAGGAGACCCCGATATTGATATCGAAGGGATAGTGAATGTTAATGTAATTACCGGAACTCCCATTGCACCTTCAATTATTGGAAGTAATTCTGTTTGTCCAAACGCTATGGGTGTAATCTACTCCACTGCAAATGTACTAGGTCATAATTATAGTTGGGTAGTTACCGGAGGATCTATAATCGATGGTCAGGGAACAAATTCAATAACCATAAACTGGGGAAGCACCAGTCCCGGAACCATTAGGGTGACAGAGAGTATCGGAGGCGCATGCTCAGTAACTACGGTTAATTATACAGTGTTCATCGGAGATATAATAAGTCCGATCATCACCGGTAGTATTCCTGTAACAAACATTGAAGGATGTAATGTTAGTGCAGCTCCATCTCCAGTTACTACAATAGCAGCCCTTGAAGCGATGGGCTTGACCATCAGTGATAATTGTACTCCCGATGCATCGCTTGTTGTAGCGAGTACTGATGTGCCCGCAGGTACTTGTCCTATTGTTATTACCAGGACATACACTGTTACAGATGCCTATACTAATTCCAGCACAGCCACTCATACCATCAGGATCGATGATAACACCTTACCGATCTGGACGACGGCAGCAGGTAACCTTGACCGGACAGTAGAGTGCAGTGATGCGACAGCACTTACGGCAGCACAGGCCCTGTCGCCAGTAGCATCGGATAACTGTGATGTTACGTTAACACCTGTGAAGACAACGGGGTTATTTGTTGCAGGCACGTGTCCTCAGGCAGGTACGTACACCAATACATGGACAGTATCAGATGACTGCGGCAATGCAGTGCTGGCAGTCTACACCCAGACGATCACGGTCACAGACAATACCAGGCCTACGTGGACGACGGCAGCAGGTAACCTTGACCGGACAGTAGAGTGCAGTGATGCGACAGCACTTACGGCAGCACAGGCCCTGTCGCCAGTTGCATCGGATAACTGTGATGTTACGTTAACACCTGTAAAGACAACGGGGTTATTTGTTGCAGGCACATGTCCTCAGGCAGGTACGTATACAAATACATGGACTGTATCGGATGACTGCGGCAATGCAGTGCTGGCAGTCTACACCCAGACGATCACGGTCACAGACAATACCAGGCCTACGTGGACGACGGCAGCAGGTAACCTTGACCGGACAGTAGAGTGCAGTGATGCGACAGCACTTACGGCAGCACAGGCCCTGTCGCCAGTTGCATCGGATAACTGTGATGTTACGCTTACACCTGTGAAGACAACGGGGTTATTTGTTGCAGGCACATGTCCTCAGGCAGGTACCTACACCAATACATGGACTGTATCGGATGACTGCGGCAATGCAGTGCTGGCAGTCTACACCCAGACGATCACGGTCACAGACAATACCAGGCCTACGTGGACGACGGCAGCAGGTAACCTTGACCGGACAGTAGAGTGCAGTGATGCGACAGCACTAACGGCAGCACAGGCCCTGTCGCCAGTTGCATCGGATAACTGTGATGTTACGCTTACACCTGTGAAGACAACGGGGTTATTTGTTGCAGGCACGTGTCCTCAGGCAGGTACATATACAAATACATGGACAGTATCAGATGACTGTGGCAATGCAGTGCTGGCAGTCTACACCCAGACGATCACGGTCACAGACAATACCAGGCCTACGTGGACGACGGCAGCAGGTAACCTTGACCGGACAGTAGAGTGCAGTGACGCGACAGCACTTACGGCAGCACAGGCCCTGTCGCCAGTAGCATCGGATAACTGTGATGTTACGCTTACACCTGTGAAGACAACGGGGTTATTTGTTGCAGGCACGTGTCCTCAGGCAGGTACGTACACCAATACATGGACAGTATCAGATGACTGCGGCAATGCAGTGCTGGCAGTCTACACCCAGACGATCACGGTCACAGACAATACCAGGCCTACGTGGACGACGGCAGCAGGTAACCTTGACCGGACAGTAGAGTGCAGTGATGCGACAGCACTTACGGCAGCACAGGCCCTGTCGCCAGTTGCATCGGATAACTGTGATGTTACGTTAACACCTGTAAAGACAACGGGGTTATTTGTTGCAGGCACATGTCCTCAGGCAGGTACATATACAAATACATGGACAGTATCGGATGACTGCGGCAATGCAGTGCTGGCAGTCTACACACAGACGATCACGGTCACAGACAATACCAGGCCTACGTGGACGACGGCAGCAGGTAACCTTGACCGGACAGTAGAGTGCAGTGATGCGACAGCACTAACGGCAGCACAGGCCCTGTCGCCAGTTGCATCGGATAACTGTGATGTTACGATTACACCTGTGAAGACAACGGGGTTATTTGTTGCAGGCACGTGTCCTCAGGCAGGTACATATACAAATACATGGACAGTATCAGATGACTGTGGCAATGCAGTGCTGGCAGTCTACACACAGACGATCACGGTCACAGACAATACCAGGCCTACGTGGACGACGGCAGCAGGTAATCTTGACGGGACAGTAGAGTGCAGTGATGCGACAGCACTTACGGCAGCACAGGCCCTGTCGCCAGTAGCATCGGATAACTGTGACGATGTTACGAACACCTGTAAAGACAACCGGATGTTTGTTGCAGGCGACGTGTCCACAGGCAGGTACATATACAAATACATGGACTGTATCGGATGACTGCGGCAATGTAGTGCAGTCTACACCCAGACGATCACGATCACAGACAATACCAGACCGACGTGGACGACGGCAGCAGGTAACCTTGATCGGACACTAGAGTGCAGTGATGCGACAGCACTAACGGCAGCACAGGCCCTGTCGCCAGTTGCATCGGATAACTGTGACCTGTTACTAACATGTGAAGACAACGGGGTTATTTGTTGCAGGCACATGTCCTCAGGCAGGGAGTTACACAATACATGGACAGTATCGGATGACTGCGGCAATGCAAGTGCAGTCTACACCCAGACGATCACGATCACAGACAATACCAGGCCGACGTGGACGACAGCAGCAGGTACCCTTGACCGGACAGTAGAGTGCAGTGACGACAGCACTAACAGCAGCACAGGCCCTGTTCCCAGTTGCATCGGATAACTGTGAGATGTTACCAACATGTGAAGATAACGGGGTTATATGTTGCAGGAGCACATGTCCTGAGGCAGGTACATATACAAACACATGGACAGTATCAGATGACTGTGGCAATGTAGTGCGAGTCTACACACAGACGATCACGATCACAGACACTACCACGCCGACGTGGACGACGGCAGCATGCACTTGATCGGACACTAGAGTGCAGTGACGCGACAGGACTTACGGCAGCACAGGCCCTGTCGCCAGTAGCAACGGATAACTGTGACACGATGTTACGAACATGTGAAGATAACGGGGTATATGTCCGGTGCGACCTGTCCTGAGGCAGGTACGTACACCAACACATGGACAGTATCAGATGACTGCGGCAATGCAGTGCGAGTCTACACCCAGACGATCACGGTCACAGACAATACCACGCCGACGTGGACGACGGCAGCAGGTAACCTTGATCGGACACTAGAGTGCAGTGATGCGACAGGACTTACGGCAGCACAGGCGCTGTCGCCAGTTGCAACGGATAACTGTGACACTGATGTTACCACCATGTAAAGATATCGGGAGTTATTTGTTGGAGGCGACATGTCCTGAGGCAGGTACGTTACACGAACACATGGACAGTATCGGATGACTGCGGCAATGTAGTGCAGGAGCTACACACAGACGATCACCATTACAGACACTACCACACCGACGTGGACGACAGCAGCATGCACTTGATCTTACACTAGAGTGCAGTGACGCGACAGGACTTACAGCAGCACAGGCGATGTTCCCAGTTGCAACGGATAACTGTGACACGATGTTACTAACATCTGTGAAGATAACGGGATTATTTGTTGCAGGGCACATGTCCGGAGGCAGGTACCTTACACCAACACATGGACAGTATCAGATGACTGCGGCAATGAAGTGCGGAGTCTACACCCAGACAATCACGGTCATAGACACTACCACACCGACGTGGACGACGGCAGCATGCACTTGATCGTGACACTTGAGTGCAGTGACGCGACAGGACTTACAGCAGCACAGGCGATGTCCCAGTAGCAACGGATAACTGTGACACGATGTCACCAACATGTGAAGGTAACGGGAGCATACATGCCGGAGGCACCTGTCCTGAGGCAGGGACGTACACCAACACATGGACGGTAACAGATGCCTGCGGCAATGTAGTACTGCAGTCTACACCCAGACAATCACGATCATAGACACTACCACGCCGACGTGGACGACGGCAGCCAGATAACACTTGATGGTACACTTGAGTGCAGTGACGCGCAGGACTTGACGGCAGCACAGGCGATGTTGCCAGTGGCAACGGATAACTGTGACACGGATGTTACGAACATAGTGAAGGTAACGGGAGCATACGTTGCGGGGCGACATGTCCTGAGGCAGGTACGTTACACGAACACATGGACAGTAACGGATGATTGCGGCAACGTCAGTGCAGTCTACACCCAGACGATCACCATCATAGATACCACCTCACCGACGTGGACCACGGCAGCCAATGCACTTGATGTTACACTTGAGTGCAGTGACGCGAGCAGGACTTACGGCAGCACAGGCGATGTTCCCAGTGGCAACGGATAACTGTGACACGGATGTTACTAACATAGTGAAGGTATCGGGAGCATACATACCGGGGGCGACCTGTCCGGAGGCAGGTAGTTACACGAACACATGGACGGTAACGGATGCTTGCGGCAACGTTAGTGCAGTGTACACCCAGACAATCACCATTATAGATACCACCTCACCGACGTGGACCACAGCAGCCAATGCACTTGATGTTACACTTGAGTGCAGTGACGTAGCAGGACTGACAGCAGCACAGGGGATGTTCCCAGTGGCAACGGATAACTGTGACACGGATGTTACTAACATAGTGAAGGTATCGGGAGCATACATACCGGGAGCGACCTGTCCCGAGGCAGGTAGTTACACGAACACATGGACGGTAACAGATGCTTGTGGCAACGTTAGTGCAGTCTACACTCAGACAATCACCATTATAGATACTACCTCACCGACGTGGACCACGGCAGCCAATGCACTTGATGTTACACTTGAGTGCAGTGACGTCGCAGGACTGACAGCGGCACAGGGGATGTTCCCAGTGGCAACAGATAACTGTGACACGGATGTTACTAACATAGTGAAGGTATCGGGAGCATACATACCGGGAGCGACCTGTCCCGAGGCAGGTAGTTACACGAACACATGGACGGTAACAGATGCTTGTGGCAACGTGTAGTGCAGTCTACACCCAGACGATCACCATTATAGATACTACCTCACCGACGTGGACCACAGCAGCCAATGCACTTGATGTTACACTTGAGTGCAGTGACGCAGCAGGACTGACAGCGGCACAGGCGATGTTCCCAGTGGCAACGGATAACTGTGACACGGATGTCACTAACATAGTGAAGGTATCGGGAGCATACATACCGGGGGCGACCTGTCCAGAGGCAGGGAGTTACACGAACACATGGACGGTAACAGATGCTTGTGGCAACGTTAGTGCAGTGTACACGCAGACGATAACGATCATTGATACCACACCACCGACATTTACGGTCCCTGATGATATCACTATCTGCCGCGACATTACAGGCAATTATGATCGCGATGTTTCAAATACAGGTGATGTGACTGATGAGGCAGACAACTGTGACACAACGCTTGATGCAACATATACCGACTCTGATGTTGCAATGGGAACAGTGACAGTCGTTGGATACATTACCAGAACATGGACACTATCAGACGATTGCGGGAATACCACTGTACAATATCAGACTATCTGGGTCCAGCCGGTTCCTCATATTTCTGTCGACGTGCCAGATACTCTCTTCTGCAACGGGTCAACGGTCAATTTCACAATTGATTCTCTGGTTGTATCAAGGGGAGAGGTAATGTATAACCTTGATGTAACATATCCCGGGATTTGTCACAGGAACACTGACTGACGGATCAAGACAGATATTAAATATCTCTGACCTGCTGACCAATAACTCAGATTCCCACCAGACCGTAACCTACAGATTTTCACCGTACATCCAGGGCAAACCGGGAGATCCGACATGTTTTAATGGCATTGATACAACAATTGTAATTCATCTTGAACCTACTGCAAAAGTATCTCACAACCTTGCAAACGATGAACTGTGCAACGGCGACAATGTATATATTTGAACTTTCAACCATCACAGTTCCATACAGGGTGATAGAGTTTAATGTGGATGCACAAAACAATGATCCTGAAATATCCGGTTACACAGACAGAACGGGATTGAATTTTTCAAATGATGTAATTACAGAACCTCTTGCCAACTCCGGAGACACAGCAAGACTTGTGCGGTATATAATTTCACCTGTGACCCTGGATGTAAATGGCAATCAGAAATGTTTCGGAATGAATGATACGTTGAGGTTTGGGTCAACCCGACACCCAAGGGTCACCCCGGTGAACAATAATACCCATATCTGTTACGGGGACACAACCGACATTGTCCTTACACACCTACCTTAATGAGATCTGGAATAAATGAGTTCAACTATACGATACTAGCCACTGCCCCAACCACCATTGTTGATGGTAACAGGAACCTCTAATCAGCATTGCCCCCGGTACACACCTTCAGTTTCCGTACACCAATGAAAGCGATACGATGCAATCAGTGTATTTCCATATTGTCCAACGGTGATTGGCTCGGGATGTGCATACGGCCCGGTAGTCAATTACAGAAGTTAAAATACATGCGCACCCAATACAGGGAGCTGGTTATACAGGGATTCCAATCACTTGCGACGAAGGCACAGACGGAACACTTGAAGTAATTCCTGCAAGAGGACTTGATCCACTAACAGTAGAATGGGGTGGTCCTGACATGTGGGATAGCAGAGGGAAATAACATGTTCATAATTGAACAACAGACCTCAGGGGTATTACACTGCCACTATTACTGACAGCCTTGGATGCATCTGGTCAGATTTCCTTAATCATGCCTGACCCTGAGACAACAATCTCATCCTATTTTGATCCGTACATTTCCTGCCCCGGTGCACATGACGCAACATTGCATTTTGCATTGAATGACGGTACTGCTCCTTCTTATTATTATCGTGTAATAAAGAATTTGACGGAAACCATAGCTGAAGGCCTCTTACCACCCAAGAACATTTTTGTAGAAGTAAACAACTTAGAACCAGGCGATTATCAGATAAATATTGAAGATGCTTTCGGATGTTTTGATATAACGAACCTGTACCTGCCGGACGCACCATCCGTGGAACTCGCATTTGCTAAATCACAGTATTCCGGTTACAATATATCCTGTGAAGGATACGACGACGGTTCCCTATCGGGTAAGCAGAATACGGAGTTACCAAATTACCATGGCACTGACACAGTTTTTGTTGCCAGAGGTCCTTATACCTATCAATGGACAACAACAGACGGAATGATTACCGGGCAGCACAACTGACAGCCTTCTCGTTGGTATAACTGCCGGTACATATGATCTTACCGTGACAGATGTAAACGGATGTGTTTTCCATTTCAGCGATACCCTGACTGAACCTGACGGCATTGACATGACAGACTATACCCTGTCACACAGTCCTGACAATAATTTCAATATCACTTGCTTCGGCTGGAATGACGGCTTTATTAATCCTGAGTTTGACGGCGGGGCCGGAGCTTATACTTATGACTGGTACGAGTACCCTGCAGGCGCTATTTCAAACACGACTGCAGAAGATCAGACAGGACTTATTGCCGGAATGTACCGGCTGAGAGTTACTGATGCAAATGCATGCCACAGAGAGTACTTCTGGGATCTTTCTGAGCCTGACTCCGTGGGAATCTCAGTCGTCAGATCACTTACCACCGACGGGGCTTATAATATAAAATGTAACGGCGAAGACGGAACAATCGACATCACAGTCTCCGGAGGAAGTGGACCGGGAACTTACACTTATAACTGGACGGTTGAAGGTAATACTGCCTGGTCAAGCAACCTGGAAGACCTGACTATTGAAGCCGGAATTTACCATGTAAGTGTAACTGATGCCAACGGATGCACAAATGACCGGGTTGTACCTCTTACTGAACCCCTGCCTCTGGAACTCTCACTCAATGTCTCAGACATTACATGCCTGACAGCACCGGCATATAATGACGGAGCAATTGACCTTACGGTTACCGGCGGCAAAGCTCCTTACGGTTTTGACTGGAGTACGGATCCTCCCGGCTTCACTTCCGGTGATCAAGACATTTCAGGTCTGACTGCACGTAAATACATCGTGACTGTGACGGATGATTACGGATGTGAGGCTGTCATTGATACAATTCTGACACTTCCGCCTCAGTTGACTGTTGACACGCTTATCTCAAACTATAATGGATTCAGTGTCAGCTGCCTGGGACGTACCGACGGATGGCTGAAAGTGATTCCGCTGACCGGGGTAGCTCCTTTTAGCTACTCATGGACCGGTCCTGACGGATTTATTGCCACAACAGATTCTATATTTGGCCTGAGGGAAGGTACTTATATCGTCACAGTTACCGACGGACACAATTGCGAAGTGACTGAACCAACTACCCTTGCCTCACCCGGACCGTTAAGCATGGTGCTTGGATATCCTGACAAGCACCGGGGGCGCTAACAATATCAATTGCGCCGGGACTGCCACAGGACGTGTAAATATCACTCCGGTCAATGCTGCCGGATCATCATCATACATCTGGTCAGACGGCGGCGCGGGGGCTTCGCGCACTGATCTGAGAGCCGGTGTCAATGAAGTCATCATCACCGATTCCAACGGGTGTTCTGCCGACACCGTGATGACACTGACTGAACCGGATTCATTGCGTCTCACATTTACCTGGGTTGAGCCATTCTGTCCCGAAAGTACTGACGCAAGCATAACTGCCGATGTAACCGGTGGGGAAGGCGGTTACAATTATGCATGGAACAACGGCATGTCCTATTCCGAAATAGACGGACTTACCGCTGGGCTTTACAAAGTCTCCGTAACTGATGTCAACGGCTGTTCAGTCACTGATTCACTCACACTTGCACCTGTCAACGAGATATGCGTCGGCATACCCAATATCTTCTCACCTGACGGTGACGGGATAAATGAATTCTGGAATATAAACAGGATAGCCCTCTATCCTGAGGCAGAGGTAATCGTCATGAACAGGTGGGGAGAAATGGTATGGAAATCAGAGAAAGGATACCCCGAACCATGGGACGGACGGGCCTCTAACGGCAAGACACTACCGATGGATTCCTATCACTATGCCATCGACCTTCATAATGGCGAGAAACCTATAGTCGGACATATAAGCATAGTCAGATAAGTCATGGATAAAAAGCGGAGGATCAGGTAAAGTGAAAAAAGGATTGTTAATTATTATCTCATTCATCCTTTTCGCAACTGTCGATGCACAGCAACTGCCTATTTACAGCCAGTACCTGTACAACAGGTATCTGATTAATCCGGCCATCGCCGGCAGTGACGGGTATACAAGTATTAACCTTACCACGAGGCAGCAATGGGTCGGATATGAAGGGGCGCCGCAGACCTATTCCCTTGGTGTTCAGACCAGGCTGCTCAAACAGAAATATATCATCCGTGATAACATTCTGAACAAGAAGATTTTCAAACCGCATACCACCGGTCGTGTCGGACTGGGGGCCAATATATTCACAGACATAAACGGACTTGTCCGCCGGACAGGGTTCTCAACATCTTATTCATATCACCTCTGGCTTGACGGTCAGACACAGCTCTCCTTCGGGCTGTCCCTGACGGGCTGTTTTTATAAGATGGATGAGAAACAGATGCAGTTTGAAGATCCGGATGAACCATGGCTGAACTCTGATTTCAGGGAAGGAATATTTGTACCTGATTTCAATTTCGGAGTCTTTCTTCTTAACAGGAAATACTCGGTTGGCTTATCTGTACTTGAGCTGATGGAGGGTTCCGTCAAGCTTGGAAGTCAGGCATATAGCGATCTGAAAATAGAGAGGACATATTATTTGTTCGGCACCTATGACTTCGAGCTGGACGCTAAGACAATCCTGCAGCCCTCTCTTACTTGTAAAGATGTCAGAGCAGTTAAGACCCCAGGCAGACATAGGTCTGACATACAATTATGACAGGAAATTCTGGATCGGAGCAACCTACAGAACCGGCAGTGCAATCATAGCAAACGTTGGTGTAAGACAGGATAAGTTTTATTTCGGTTACTCATTCGACTGGACGTTGCAGTCAATCCAGAGATCTACATACGGTTCTCATGAATTTGTCATGGCCATAAGATTTGGAGACACGTCGAGGAAGTTCCGCTGGCTCGACAGGTATTAATCGCGCTGTTTTGAAATCACATAAATAAGGGAACTCGCACTGTAAGTTCTGGCTGAGGGATCTGACAGCCAGAAAAAATCCAACAACAGCACCCCTCAGCAGGGGAAACTTGTATCCCATGTTTTTATAACTCAGAATGGAGATATAATAGACGTCGAGAGGCATTGGAATGACTTTTGTGCAGGTGAAGCCCTGGTCCTTAATAAATGCCGTCAAATGTCGCGGGCGAGAAGTGCCACAGATGTCTCGGGACATCGAGTGCAGCCCATTCATTTCCGAACCACTCTGCATCAGCAGATTTTATATTGGGAAGAGCAATAATGCATTTGCCGTCATCTTTCAGGATCCTTTTTATTTCTTTCAGCCACAGAACAGGATCATAAAGGTGCTCCAGCACATGCCAGAGTGTTACACAGTCGACGACTCCGTCCTTTATTCCTGATACTTCAGAGGGTGAGACAGCGTTCAGGCCGAACCTTGAAACTGAATATTGGCGTGCCTTTTCACTCAGTTCAATCCCCATGACGTTCCATCCCTTCCCTTTCATATGAGAGGCGAAATAACCGGTACCGCTCCCTATATCTGCCAGAGTACCTGTTTCCCTGCCGCATCATTTTACGTACCAGGCTGTATTTTTTCCTGAGCATAAAATTCCTGGCAAGATGATAAAGATGATCAGTCAGGCTCTGCTTTTTATCGGTATGGGAAATATAGTCTTCCGATAAATAGAATTTCGTAATTTCCTTTTCGTCAGGAGGATCAGCCGTAAAGGTAAAGCTGCACGCATTGCATCTTTTAAGCATAAAATTCTTGTCCGCTGACAAGATGGTCACTTGCAGTAAGAAGCACTTCGGGTTCATTGCTTCCGCAAACCAGGCACGACCCTTTCTCAGCCATTCTTCCGTAAGGCTGTAAATCCTGTAACAGCTGCATAGATAAGCATCAGAAGCAGGAGAACCGAGCTTGCAAGTGACACCTTGTTTCCGGTCTTGTACGACTGTGGTTCAAATTTGAATGTTACCGTATGACTGCCGGCGGGTACGATCATTCCTCTGAGCACATAATCAGTACGGAAATGATCCGCCGGAACATCATCAATATATGCCTGCCAGCCATTCGGATAATAAATCTCAGAAAATACTGCAACCCTGTCAGATAAAAGTTCTGCTTTATAAGTAAGCAGGTCAGGCCTGTATGATGTCAGGTATATGGTGTCTGACGGCGATCCCGGATTATCATTTACTACTACCTGATCCCCGAATTTTCTGTCAACAACCGCTACATATTGCCGGGTTGAATGTTTTGAGGGAAAGAAGCTCTGCATCTGCATTTTCAACCAGTGATACCTTTTCAACAAACCAGGCATTACCCAGATGCGTTCTTATTTACCAGGGGAGGCGCATCAGGTGATAGAATTATATATTTGGTATTGAGCATATTAAGGACAACAAGGTTTTTCATGACATTCTCAGCATCGTCATATGAAGTTGCAGTCCGGAGCGTGGTGATAAGCGTACTGATTTCATCAGTCAGGTTTGCCTCGGTCAGTTCCTGGTACCTTTTCATCTTGGCCCCGCTGTATCCACCGATAGAATTATGGTGAAATGAAGTGGATGCATCATTGAATGTTGATACTGTAAGATTAAGAACACGATACTCACTTTTATCCGAAAGGATGGCTTTATCAGCAGCTGTGGGAGCGAAAGAATTTTCCGAAGCTCTTTTTGTCTCAAAATTTGAACTGCTGAGAAACCTCAGATCAACAGGTATCTGGTCAATAAGGAAAAGAAGGGTCAGACCAATCAGGGAATGTGTAAGCTTTATTTTTTTCCTGATGAAGAACCAGACAATTGCTGCTCCGGCTGCTATCAGTGCTGCCGATCTCAGGGCATCGGTACGTATCATTGCTTTGCGGTCGGCTATCATTGCATCTTTCAGCCAGTTCAGGGAATCAGGAATAGATGCTTCATCAGGCCTCAGGAAGGAACCGGCGAGCCCCGGTATAAGAAAGAATACAAGAGCCAGTCCCCCGGTCACTCCGGCGGCTATAAGTACTGATTTAACCGTTTCCTCAGCTGTCACTCTCCCTTCCGTTATTGCTTTGAGTGCAAGCACGGCCAGGAGGGGTACACAGACACCGGCAATAACCAGGATCATGGATACTGCCCTGAATTTGTCATATCCCGGGAAGAAGTCGATGAACAGTGATGTCAATGGCATGAAGTTCTTGCCCCATGAAAGGAGCAGGGAGAGCAAAACAGCCGTGAGTATCCACCATTTTTCCTTTCCCTTGACTATCAGCAGTCCAAGAACAAAAAGAAACAAAACCACGGCGCCAAAATACACCGGTCCGCTGGTTGACGGCTGCTGTCCCCAGTATCTGTAAAGCTGATCCTTTGCCTGGCCCATATTGTTCTTTCGCAGCGCCTTTATTGTCTCCGAATTATCAGTGAAGGGTGCTGTAGCCCCTCCCTTGAAATCAGGAATAAGGAAGGTCATCGACTCTCCTATCCCATAGCTCCATTGTGTAATATATTCCTTATCAAGTCCTTTTTCCTCTTTCGCATCGTCTTTTGAAAGGTCGCTCTGGCCCCTGGTAGAACTCTTTACTGTATTCCCAGGTCGAATAGACGGAGGCAAAATTGACCCCCACGGCAATCACGGCTGCCGCAACCAGTAGTCCAAAGCTTTTAAGGAAGGAGGGGAAGGCTTTCCTTTTAATAACATCGATCAGCTCATAAATGCCAAAGACAAGAAGAATAATAAATGTGTAGTATGTTATCTGAAAATGATTGGCCATGATCTGAAGCGAAAGGAAGAGGGCAAATAAAGCAGCGCCCTTAAAACCGTCGGTTCGAAAAGCATACATGGCGCTTCCAACGACAGGGGCCATCCATGCCATGGCATAGACCTTGGTATTATGCCCTGCCGACAGGCTGACGAACAGGAATGATGTAAAGCCGTATGCAATGGCTCCTGCCATCGCCAGCCATGGGTTGACCCTGAAAAGGAGGAGCATGATGTAAAAGCCCAGCATCGAGAGGAACAGGGCTGCAACCGGCGTTTTGTAGATCTTCAGGAGGTCATCGAGATGCTTGAACAGATTGCCGGGATACTTCGCAGAGATCATGTATGCAGGCATACCTCCGAACATAGAGTTGGTCCACAACGGTTCCTTCCCGTACTCTGCACGGAAATCACGGATCTCTCTTGAAGAGCCTTCAAAGACCTTCGTATCATGCGCGTTCAGCTTCTTTCCTTCAATAACAGGATAGAAATATACAAATGAGATGACGGTGAAGATAAGAACTGCAACGAGGTGCGGAACAGCAGATTTTAAGAATCTATCTTTCATAAAACACTCTTTACGGGTTCATGCCGGGTTTAGTAATACCCGACAAAAATACACCAACTGAACCTTAAATCAAATGAGTATATTATTATACATTTGCCGGAACAAGAGAGTGAGATGGGAATAGTTCAGCAGCAGACGCTCCGCGGAACAGCATGGGCTTATCTTGGAGCAGCGCTCGGTTTTGTCAATATTATACTTCTCTCTCCCAAGGTTTTCACCACAGGTGAGATTGGGGTTGTGCAAATACTGTTGTCATTTGCCACCATTCTGTCTCAGTTCTCAAGCCTTGGGTTCACCAATGTAATCAACAGGTTGTTCCCCTATTTCAGGGATCCGGGTGAAAAACATAACGGGTTCTTTGCATTTTCGCTGGCCATAACCCTTTTCGGTTTCATTGCAGCGCTGGTTGTGATGAAATTTTATATCCCGCACTTTGAGGAGGTCAACATGGCCCGTTCGCCGCTGATCTCTGAATACTCGTTTTATATCCCCGCACTGCTTCTGATCACACTCCTGTTCAACCTCCTTGACAACTACAATAAAGTACTGTACGATGCAGTGCTGGGCACCTTTCCTGAAGGAGTTCCTGTTCAGGGTTTTTAATTTTGCCCTTATCTGCCTTTTCTGGATCGGGGTACTTGACTTTAACGGATATATATTCGGATATGTCGTTTGCCAGGGGATACCTCTGGTTGTGATCATTGTCAGCCTGGTTATCAGGGGAGAAATTTCGCTGAAGTTCAAGCCGGGATTTATCACACCTGAACTGAAGAAACAGATCCTCATGCTCTCACTCTTCGGAATTCTGACCGGTTTCAGCTCCTCGATCCTTACCACACTCGATAAAGTATTCATAAACCGGTATCTGGGTGAAGGAGAGGTCGGTATCTACGCGATAGCATCATATTTTGCAGTACTGATCATGATCCCGGGCAGGTCAATATCTAAAATCTCAATTCCTTTTCTGGCTGAGTCATGGAAGAAAGATGATCTGCGTACGATTGACGACCTGTATGTACGAAGCAGCATAAACCAGTATGCGATCGGACTCTTGATTTTTATCGGGCTCGTTGTGAATATTGACAATATTTTCAGGTTGTTGCCTGCTGAGTACGGAACCAGTGCTGCAGTTATTATACTCATCAGCATCGGGAATGTGGTAAGTGTCTCCACAGGAATAAACAGTGTTGTTCTTAGCACCTCAGCGCTCTACAGGTATCAGACATGGCTGATGTTCCTTCTAATTGCCCTCTTTGTCGGCACCAGCATGATCTTCATACCGCTCTTTGGAATTACCGGTGCAGCTTTGGCTGCAATGATCTCCAATATTATCTATAATCTTCTCGGGGTGGTGGTTAGCAGGAAGGAAATTCGGCATCTGGCCTTACAATGTGACCCACCTCCGTATGACCCTTGTAGGGTTGGTGGTGGCGTTGGCAGGTTATTTTCTGCCTGATATGGCACTATGGCCTGACATCATTATACGAAGCCTTCTGGTTGCAGTTCTTTTTACGGCAGGGGTTTACCTGTGGAAGCTTTCAGACGACATGAACAGGCTGATAGACACTTCAATCAACCGGAATAAAGAAGTGGCTACAGTAAAGAGTTCAGCAGATCGCCAAGCTTGACTGACAGTGCCCTTCTTGAATACTCCAGATGATGCCCGCTTCTTTTAACCGGTCGTCCTTCGGCGACTTTCCGGATAAAGCCCCTGATACCCTGAACATCATTATAATCGAAGATACCCTGGTAGCCGCATTTGATCAATAACTGAGCTGCATCACCGTCAGCGGGTCCCAGCAGGAGAATTGGCTTCTCAGTTGCCATGTACTCGAAGATCTTGCCGGTAAGTATTGATTTGTTCGAAGGGTGGTCGGGAACGATAAGCAGCAGTAATGTTGATTCCATCATATGCCGGATAGCTTCAGGGTGTTCGCAATACGGAATGAACTGAGGATGATTTCCCGCCTCGTCGGGAAACAGTTTTTGAACAGGTTCGGAAACCGTACCAACAAATTTAAAATTGACAGGTTTACCATCCACACTGATTTCCCTGACAGCCTCTATCAGTCCATTTACAGGATATACCGGAGAGAGCGTTCCCACATAGGTTATTGTGAACTCATCGGGAGTTATTGGAATTATACCCTCAAAATCCTCTTCGTCAAACCCATTGGGAAGAACATGGATCTTCTGAGAAATCTTTTCAGCCTTGCTTCCCAGAATTGAAGCCAGTGTCTGCCCAACGGTAATGATGGTATCCGCTTTTGTCAGTACATTCTTTTCCATCTCCCTGTCAGCCCACTTGGCCAGAAGCGATGGTTTGAACATGTCATAGTAATAGATATCGGTCCACGGATCCCTCAGATCTGCTACCCATTTTATATGCGGGAATTTGCGTTTCAGCTTCAGGCCAATCAGCTGCGTTGAGTGCGGGGGGCTGGTAGTAATGATATGGCTGATATTTTCAGTTTTTATCAGTTCGCAGGCTTTACGGAAGGCATACCTGTTCCATCCTTTGCGGGGATCGGGTATAAAAAGGTTGCCGCGGATGAACCTGCTGATCATATCTTTCCAGCCTTTATCTGTTCCTGCGGCAAAGCCCGAACCCGGTATTTTTGACTGATCCCTGTTGTAAAGTGAGAAGTAATTTATGGCCTTGGTCCTGTGTATCTCCACATCCAGTGGTATCTCTCCGTAAAGCGAAATGTCCTTAAAGGGATATGCAGCAAATTCAGGCTTGGACGGTAAGGACAACAGGAAGCCATCCTGACGAGGGCAGGTACTTGGTGAATTTAAGCCATCTCTGTACGCCGGCGCCTCCGCTGGGAGGCCAGTAGTATGTGATAATAAGTATCTTAGCCGGCTTTGACCTCATCTTACAGTTTCTTCAGTTGCTCACGCAGACTGACCTTATCGGCAATAATAGCCCTCAGCTGTGAAACGGGAACCCGGTCCTGCAGCATTGTGTCACGGTACCTTATAGTCACAGTCTCGTCTTCAACGGTCTGGTAGTCAATAGTTATGCAGTACGGTGTGCCGATGGCATCCTGCCTGCGGTAACGTTTGCCGATTGAATCTTTCTCATCATACTGGCAGTTAAAGTCGAATTTAAGTTCATCAACTATTCTGCGCGAGATCTCAGGCAGAGTGTCTTTCCTAACCAGCGGAAGCACTGCCAGCTTCACAGGAGCAAGCACAGGCGGGAGCCTGAGCACAACCCTGCTGTCCGGCACTCCGTCTTCCTTCGTAAGGTCCTCTTCATAGTATGAGGCAGCTACCACCTGCAGAAACATACGGTCAACACCTATTGATGTCTCTATAACGTAAGGAATGTATGATTCATTTTTTTCAGGATCAAAATACTGCATTTTCTTTCCGCTGTACTCCTGGTGCTGTTTCAGGTCGAAATCGGTCCTTGAATGAACACCTTCGACCTCCTTAAATCCGAACGGGAACTTGTATTCGATATCAGTAGCGGCATTTGCGTAATGTGCGAGCTTATCATGATCATGGAACCGGTAGTTCTCGTCTCCGAAGCCCAGGGCCTGGTGCCATTTCATCCTTTTCTCTTTCCAGTGCCTGAACCATTCAAGCTCTGTCCCGGGTTTCACAAAAAACTGCATCTCCATCTGTTCAAACTCCCGCATGCGGAAGATAAACTGCCTGGCAACGATCTCATTTCTGAAGGCTTTTCCTATCTGTGCGATACCGAAGGGAAGCTTCATGCGTCCCGTTTTCTGCACGTTAAGGAAATTCACAAAGATGCCCTGTGCGGTTTCGGGACGCAGGAAGATCTTCATGGCACCGTCGGAGGTAGATCCTATCTCTGTTGCGAACATCAGGTTAAACTGCCGTACGTCAGTCCAGTTTTTGGTGCCGGAGACCGGGCATACAATTTCATTGTCAATGATGATCTGCTTCAGGGCAGCGAGGTCAGGCCCTGCCATAGCATCTACAAACCTCTTATGCAGCAGGTCGTACTTCTCTTTTATTTCAAGTACCCGGGGATTTGTTGATCTGTATAACGGTTCATCAAACTTTTCTCCGAAACGGGCTTTGGCCTTATCAACTTCCTTATCAATTTTCTCAGCAAATTTCTCAAGATGTTCCTCAATCAGAACATCGGCACGGTATCTTTTCTTGCTGTCCTTGTTGTCAATCAGCGGGTCGTTGAAAGCATCCACATGACCGGAAGCTTTCCATATTGTCGGATGCATGAATATCGCCGAATCCAGCCCGACAATATTGTCGTGCATCAGCACCATGCTGTCCCACCAGTATTTTTTGATATTGTTTTTCAGTTCAACGCCATACTGCCCGTAATCATATACGGCTCCCAGTCCGTCATATATTTCGCTTGAGGGAAAAACATACCCGTATTCCTTGCAATGAGATACAAGTTTCTTAAAGATATCTTCGTGAGCCATAATTGATTTTAGATTCTGCCTGTGTAACCGGGCAAAAGTAAATTAAAATCCGCTGTTTTACAATCCATGGGATAGTCTGAAATCAATTTGTATCTTTGTTTTCCGTTCCTGAAAAAATCAATATGAAAGTCAGGTGTGATTTTCTTGTCATCGGCTCAGGTATTGCCGGTTTGTCGTTCGCCCTTAAAGCTGCGGCTCATGGCAGAGTGTGTGTCATTACCAAGACTGTGCTTGATGACTGCAACACCAACTATGCCCAGGGTGGCATAGCAACGGTGATGTATGAACCCGATAATTTTGATAAGCACGTCAGGGATACCATGGTTGCTGGCGCCGGATACTGTAATGAGGATGTTGTGAAAATGGTTGTCAGTGAGGCCCCCGCAAGGATAAGGGAGCTGATTGAAATGGGGGTTGATTTTGACAAAAAGGCTGACGGCAGGCTTGATATGGCAATGGAGGGAGGCCATTCTGAGCACAGGATACTCCATCATAAGGATTTAACCGGGGCCGCAATAGAAAAAGTACTTATTGAAAGAGTACGTGAGAATAAGAACATTGAGATTTTCGAAAATCATTTTGCCATTGACCTGCTGACCCAGCATAATCTTGGTGAATATGTAACCAGGGAATGGAAGGACATCAGATGCTATGGAGCTTATGTGGCTGACCTGACCACAGCAAGGTGAAGACATTTCTTATCTAAAGTGACTGTACTTGCTACGGGCGGATGCGGCAATATATACCTTACAACCACCAACCCTGAAGTGGCAACCGGCGACGGTCTGGCCATGGTGCACAGGGCCAACGGGGTCATTGAAAACATGGAATTCATTCAGTTCCATCCGACCTCCCTGTACAATCCCAACGTCAGGCCTTCCTTCCTCATAACAGAAGCCCTGAGAGGATTTGGTGGCGAACTGCGTAACAGAGAAGGCGAGAAATTCATGACCAGGTATCATGTGCGGGGGTCTCTCGCGCCGCGTGATGTGGTTGCCAGAGCGATAGACAATGAAATGAAGATCAGAGGTGACGACTTTGTCTATCTTGACTGTACTCACCTTAATGCGGAAGAGCTTAAGGCACATTTTCCGCATATATATGAAAAATGCCTCTCGGAGGATATTGACATCACTAAGCAGATGATCCCCGTGGTTCCTGCGGCTCATTACTCATGCGGAGGAGTCAGGGTGGACAAGGACGGCAGGAGCTCAATAGACCGCCTGTATGCTATCGGGGAAGTATCATCGACCGGCCTGCACGGAGCAAACAGGCTCGCATCCAATTCGCTGATAGAGGCAGCCGTGTATGCTCACAGAGCGGCAGAAGATGCCCGTAAACGCCTGGGTGACCTGACGTATGAGGAGAAAATACCCCTGTGGAACTACCATGGCACCACAAACCTTGAGGAGATGGTGCTTGTCACCCAGAACTACAGGGAAATGCAGATGATAATGAGCAACTATGTAGGCATAGTAAGATCAGACCTGCGCCTCGCCAGGGCGAAGACAAGGCTGGAGATAATCTACCGGGAGACGGAAGACCTGTACAAAAGGTCAACAATATCAAGAAAACTCATCGAACTTCGCAACCTTATAGCGGCAGGTTATCTTGTGATAAAAATGGCCAAAAACAGGAAGGAGAGCCTGGGTCTTCACTATTCAATTGACTATCCCGCCAGGCCGGGTTCGGAATTCTAAAAATTATTGCTTCATGGAAGTCAATGACATCAATGACGTCAACGGCATGCAAGTGCAGGAAGAAAATGCTTTTTTAACAGCACCGTTCAAAGGCAAGAATTCATTCTGGAGGTATTTCACAGGGACAGTAACTCCGTTTATTGTTTCTAACCTTATTGGCGCAATTCCTCTTGTGGTGGTAATGATTGCCTATACAGGCGAAGGGGCGATGCCTGAAAGAGGAGGGATGCCGGACTTTGAGGCAATGGGAATTAATCTCAATTTTGGTTTTGCCCTGACAGTTTTTCCGTTCATACTTGCGTTTTTTACTCTGGTTTTGCTTATTAAACCACTTAATGGACGCAGTTTTGGTACGGTCATTAACGGTGGCAGGCGGATACGCTGGGGAAGGATCTTCGTTTCAGCCATAGTTTGGACCACATTGGGTGCACTTGGTCTTTTGTATTCGTTAAAGGCTCATCCTGATAATTTCGTTCTGAACAATACTTCGAATTCACTGATAGTTCTTGCTGCACTGGCCCTTATAACAATACCCTTTCAGGCAGGTTTTGAAGAACTTATCTTCAGAGGATATCTTATGCAGGGTTTTGCCGTAGCTTCGCGTAACAGATGGCTTCCCATTGTTGTGACATCAGTTCTGTTCGGTCTGATGCACGGACTTAACCCGGAAGTAAAGGAATACGGCTTCCTGACAATGATACCCCAGTATATCTTCTTCGGGCTTGTCTTTGCCGTGCTGACAATGATGGATGACGGCATTGAGCTGGCTATCGGTGCTCATACCGCCAACAATGCATTTCTGTCAATCTTTATTACAAACAAGGATTCAGCGTTGCAGACACCTGCCATGTATGAGCAACTGGAGATCCATCCCTGGATGGACTTCAGGGATCTTGTGATCATGTCGGTGATCTTTATTACCGTAATGGCAGTCATTTACAAGTGGAAGGATGTGCGAAAATTGTATGCCAGAATACATTGTTCCGCAAGAGAAGGAACCGGCTGCTGATCAGATACCGTAAATGCCGGAAGCATCTTCACTTCTATACGCACCCCATTTCTCCCTTATCTCTTCAATTATCCCCCTTATTTCGTCAATTTCAAGGGAAGTCAGCAATCTGAAGCGTGTATCTTTAAAATCGGGCAACCCCTTGAAATAGTTCGAGAGGTGCCGTCGCATCTCCAGTATTGCCGCTTTACCCTCTTTATGCTCCAGTGATTTGTCAAGATGAAGCAGTGCAAGATCTGCTTTCTCATCAACAGTCGGCCCGGGCAGTATCTCACCGGTGTCAAGGTAATGGCGTATCTCCCGGAAAATCCAGGGCCTGCCGAAAGTGGCCCTGCCTATCATAATTCCGTCGACGCCGTACCTGTCAAACATCATCCTGGCTACCGCGGGTTCGTTCACATCGCCATTGCCGATAATCGGGATTTTCATTCTCGGGTTGTTCTTAACCTCTCCGATGAGTGTCCAGTCAGCCTCGCCCCGGTACAGCTGAGCCCTGGTCCGGCCGTGTATTGTCAGCCCGGCAATACCTGTATCCTGCAGACGCTCCGCGACCTCAACGATAATCTTACTGTTTTCATCCCATCCCAGCCTTGTCTTTACCGTAACAGGAATGCTGACAGCCTTTACTATGGCAGAAGTCATTTCAATCATCAGCGGGATGTTCTGAAGCATTCCTGCTCCGGCTCCGCGGGTTGCAATTTTTTTCACCGGGACATCCGAAATTCAGGTCAATAAGATCAGGCTTTGCCTCACTGGCCATAACCGCGGCATCAACCATAGAATCAACTATATGTCCGTAAAGCTGTATGCCCATAGGTCTTTCATAATCGAACAGATCAAGCTTTTTGACGCTGCTCTTCCCCTCCCGTGATAAGTCCGTCCGAAGAGATAAACTCGGTGAACATGAAGTCAGCTCCGAACATCTTGCAGACATACCTGAACGAAGGATCAGTGATATCCTCCATGGGAGCAAGAAAGAGAGGCTGCTCTCTTAATATAGTGTTGCCAAGTTTCAAGGTCAGATTATAGTAACTCTATTCTACTTCGAACAGGGTAGGTGACAGGTCTGTCTGCGTCGTCTCGCCTTTCCTGAAGACATAAACCAATCCGTATTTCTCAGAGCTGGCCCTCTTTTCTTCTTCGGTCAGGGATGAGAAGCTGGTCTCAATCTCGTTCCACAGGGAGGTGATCAGTTCATCAGCCTCACGGCGCAGTTCGGTAGTCCGATTGACACACTCCACTGCGCGTCTGTTTATGGTTTTATAATGGTTGCGGGTTTCCAGGAATTTCTCATACCGGGCTTTAACCACAGCAATTGAAGGATTGGTAACCGGCATATTCGCCTTCCTTATCCGGTATTCTTCCCCGTCAATAATTCTCTTTCCCCATGCGACAAGCTCGTTTTCAGTGGCAAGTGACGGTAAGCGCAGCATCTTCGGTAGCGATTCCGTAAAACGACCTTGTCTCCGGCGGCAGTTCGCCCCTGGTGACTGGCCATATTCATAACCCTGAGAAAGTGCGTAATATATATTCTGGCTTTTCGGGCCGTCTCCTGATTTGTCTTTACCTTTTCAGCCTGGTTGACAAGCGTCTGACGCTGGTGGCTGATAGCATTCTCAAAGACAGGAAGAAAGCCCTGCAGCTTTACCAGGGTCTTCATGGAGAAGGCCAGTCTGAATGGAGGAATATTCCTGCTCATGTCCAGAGCCCTTTTCATGGCCCTGAGACGTGCTGAATCAGTGTTTGGCAAGCGACGATACGGCATTTATTATTCTTTGAAGTATAAATCATGATGCGAATGTACACCTATTTGTGTGTCTGGCAATGCCCTTCGTACATAAAAATTGTTGATAACCTGAAAAATATCAACAGCACTTAGTAAATTCGTACGGTGAATTAATCCAAAAACAAAATAAGATGTTTAAACGCGAAATCTACATTAATCGCCGTACAGAGACTGAAGTCTCTGATGAATGACGGCATTGCTGTTTTTACCGGTAACGTCGAATCACCAATGAATTATCCCGATAACACCTACCACTGGAGGCAGGACAGTGATTTTCTGTATTTCTTCGGCACTTGATATTCCCGGACTGGTCGGGATGATCGATTTCAACTCAGGAGAAGACTGCATCTTCGGTAATGATTTCGATGTTGATGATATAGTATGGATGGGACCTCAACCGCTCATTGCGGATCTTTCCGCCAGCGTGGGAGTAGAGCAAAGTCTGCCCTTGTCCAAGCTGGATGATTACATCGACAAAGCTGTCTCCGGAGTGGCAGGCCGTGCATTTCCTTCCTCCGTACAGAGCGGAGACCAAGATGACTCTTGGGCGCTCTTCTTCGCGAGAATCCATGCCAGATGAGAACCAAAGCCTCAGAGAAACTGATAAAAGCTGTGGTTTCAATGAGGTCTGTCAAGGAAGATGTTGAGATTGCCGAGATAGAGAAAGCAGAAAATGTTACATGTGAGATGCAGACAACAGCCATGCGCATGTGCAAGCCGGGGATAACTGAACGCGAAATATTCGGTATAATTGAAGGCATTGCCTGGTCAAAGGGCGGAGGTCCTTCATTTCCTACTATTCTCAGTATCAACGGCCAGACGCTACATAACCATGTTCATGTCAATGTTCTCAGGGAAGGAAGAATGATGGTTACAGACTGCGGGGCAGAATCGTCTGCTTCACTATGCAGCTGACCTGACGCGCACCACCCCTGTCGGGGGGCGCTTCACACAGAGGCAGAAAGAGATCTACGAGATAGTACTGAAGGCCAACACTGAATCAATAAAAACTGCCGGACCGGGAATTTCAAATCGTGACCTGCACCTTAACGCCTGCCGTATAATTGCATCCGGACTTAAAGACCTCGGACTGATGAAAGGCGATATAGCCGAGGCTGTTAAGGAAGGCGCTCATGCGCTGTTTATGCCGCACGGCCTGGGCCACATGATGGGGCTCGATGTGCATGACATGGAAAGCCTGGGAGAAAATTATGTCGGTTATAACGATGAGGTAAAACGAAGCACCCAGTTCGGGCTCAAATCACTGCGCTTTGCACTGCCGTATAAGCCGGGTCATGTCTTTACCGTTGAACCGGGCATTTATTTTATCCCCGAGCTGATGGCCAAATGGAAAGCAGAGGGCAAACACAGGCAGTTCATCAATTATGAAAAGGCAGAGAGCTATCTTGACTTCGGCGGAATAAGGATCGAAGATGATGTACTGATCACAGCCACCGGATGCAGGATGCTGGGCAAGACGGCACCGAAGACGGTGGAAGAAATAGAGAAGGTGTGCCTCGGGTAATCAGAACGCCTTGTAGTATTCCCGGTTGAGCCTGGCGATATTAAACAACTTAATTTTTTTCGGGCACTGAGCCTCGCAAGCGCCTGTATTTGAGCAGTTGCCGAAGCCCTGCCTGTCCATCTCGGCTATCATGGCACGCACCCTTTCCTTACCTTCAGGTTTTCCCTGGGGAAGGAGAGCGTACTGAGATATCTTGGCTGAGACGAACAGCATTGCCGAAGCGTTCTTGCACGCTGCCACACAGGCTCCGCAACCTATGCAAATAGCCGAATCAAAGGCATTGTCACTGTTCTTTTTCGGTATGAGGATCGAATTGGCTTCAGAAGCTGCCCCCACCGTTACGGAGATAAATCCGCCTGCCACCTGTATCCTGTCAAAGGCACTGCGGTCGACAATCAGGTCTTTAATCACCGGGAATGGCTTGGCTCTCCACGGCTCAATGACTATTGTCTCTCCATCCTTGAAATACCTCATTGAGAGATGGCATGTGGTCAGTCCCGGTACCGGGCCGTGAGGATACCCGTTTATGAACATTCCGCAGCTTCCGCAGATCCCTTCACGGCAGTCGTGATCAAAGGCCACGGGTTCCTTACCCTCTTCGACAAGTCTTCTTGTTCAGAAAATCAAGCATCTCAAGAAACGACATGTCAGGTGAGACACCGTCAAGATCATAGAATGCAAAAGCACCTTTCGTTTTTGCATTCTTCTGTCTCCATATCTTTAGTCTGAGCTTCATATCTGGTATAATTGGAATATTTTATTTATAGCTTCTCTCCTTGAGTTCGACAAACTCGAATTTCAACGGTTCCTTATTGAGAACAGGCTCATTTTCACCATTATATTCCCATGCAGCGACATAGGAGTATTCGGCATCAATCCTCTTTGCCTCGCCGTCATCAGTCTGGTATTCCTCAC
The DNA here is from genome assembly GCA_963732575.1 of uncultured Bacteroidales bacterium. Classification (GTDB taxonomy): domain Bacteria; phylum Bacteroidota; class Bacteroidia; order Bacteroidales; family VadinHA17; genus SR-FBR-E99. Next base: position 136,645 of record CAVTAA010000008.1, on the reverse strand, counting down.
GGAAGTGGGCGCCGCATGACTCTTTCCTGTTCAGCGCATCAGTTATCATCAGCTTTGCCAGCTCCATGAAATCAGCAACCCTGCCGGCTCTCTCAAGCTCCTGATTAAGGTCGGAACCTTCGCCTGGCACTAAAAGATCACTCCAGAACTCTTTTCTGAGTTCCTCCACAAGAGTCAACGCTTTTTTCAGATCCTCTTCGTTGCGCTTCATTCCGCAGTAGTCCCACATTATCTTGCCAAGACGCTTGTGGAAAGTTCTGGCAGTTTGTTTTCCTTTAATTGAAAGAAGTTTGTCAATCCTTTCTTTGACCACTCTTTCTGCCTCTTCGAATTCCGGGCTTGTGGTTGGAACTCGGGGGGTTCTGATCTCTCCTGACAGGTAACCGCTGATTGTCACAGGAAGGATGAAATACCCGTCGCCGGCAGCCTGCATCAGGGAGCTCGCTCCGAGCCTGTTTGCACCGTGATCGGAGAAGTTAGCCTCACCAATGGCATAGAGACCAGGCACGGTAGTCATCAGTTCGTAGTCAACCCACAGCCCCCCCATTGTATAATGACCTGCAGGGTAGATCTGCATAGGCTCTTCATACGGGTCGATGGCGGTTATGTCTCTGTACATATTGAAAAGATTGCCGTACTTGCTCTCTATTGCCTTTTTACCCTGCTTTTTAATGGCATCGCGGAAGTCAAGATTGACAGCAAGACCGGTCTTTCCGACGCCGTATCCGGCATCACATCTCTCCTTGGCTGCTCTCGAAGCCACGTCACGCGGAACAAGGTTGCCGAAGGTCGGATAACGGCGTTCAAGGTAATAATCTCTCTCCTCTTCGGGTATATCATTGGCAGGCCGTTTGTCACCCTTATTCTTAGGCACCCATATCCGTCCGTCGTTACGCAATGACTCTGACATAAGGGTAAGCTTGCTCTGAAATTCATTCAGCTGCGGTATGCTTGTAGGGTGTATCTGAACGAAGCTGGGATTGGCAAAGGCAGCACCTTTTTTGTAGGCTTTCCAGGCAGCGGATGCATTGGAATTTACGGCCAGGGTAGAAAGATAATAGACTGTGCCATAACCGCCGGTGGCAAGCACAACGGCATGTGCGGAATGTCTTTCTATCTCACCGGTAATGAGATTGCGTGCTATTATTCCGCGGGCTTTGCCGTCAATGATAACAAGGTCAAGCATGTCCCTGCGGGGAAACATCGTAACCGTGCCGGCCTTTATCTGCCTGTTAAGTGATGAATATGCGCCCACAAGGCACTGCTGTCCGGTCTGCCCTTTTGCATAAAAGGTGCGTGACACCTGCACACCACCAAATGAGCGGGTATCAAGTGATCCGCCATATTCCCGTGCAAACGGGACACCCAGGGCTGTATAGTGGTCAATAACCTGGTTGCTGACCTCGGCGATACGATAGACATTTGCTTCGCGCGCCCTGAAGTCACCGCCCTTGATCATATCATAAAAGAGGCGGTAGATATTGTCACCGTCGTTTTTATAGTTTTTGGCAGCGTTGATGCCTCCCTGTGCCGCAACCGAGTGCGCCCGGCGAGGCGAGTCCTGGTAACAGAAGACCTTGACGTTGTACCCAAGCTCACCCAGCGAGGAGGCAGCTCCGGCACCCGACAGGCCTGTACCGATGATTATTATGTCAAGCTTCTTTTTGTTTGCGGGATTAACCAGCTTCGAACCGGACTTGTACCTCGCCCACTTTTCTTCAAGCGGACCTTCCGGTATTTTTGCATTCAGCGTTATCATGACGTTAGGATTCTTCAGGTTATTTTAACTGCCAGATCACAAAAGGTATTACCGCAAAACCAAGCGGCAGGACAATAGCATATATCAGCGATATGACCTTGATGACAGGTGTCCAGAATTCATTTGCAAGACCCAGGGTCTGAAAAGCAGACTGCAGGGCATGGTAGAGATGGAAGCCAAGCAGGATGAAGCATACCCAGTAGAGGATGACGTAACCCGGGATACTGAAAAGCTGATAAGCCACAGAATAGAAATTCTCGGGATCACCTTCAACCAATCCAAGCTTAATGAAATAGAAATTGAAGAAATGTATGATCATAAAAATCAGGACAGCACCTCCGGTCCAGATAATGAACCTTGAAAATGCCGAGGTTTTTGATTTGTTCCTTACAGCGTATCTTACCGGCCTTGAAAGCCAGTTCTGTATCTGCAGGATTATCCCGTAGGTGACATGTATTAGAATTGTCAGGAACAGCAGGATCTCAATCACCTTGACAAGCGGGAAGGTAGCCATGAAGTGGGCGGCATTATTGAACGGTTCCGGATCATCCTTCAGCAACATCAGATTGATACCCAGGTGAACCGGAAGAAACAGAAGCAGAAACAGTCCGGCAAGTGCCATCACGAATTTTTTCGAGACAGCAGAGAATAATATCTTGTTCATCGGCCTTGTACTTTTGAGTTCGGAGTTATCTTTAAAGATCAGTAAAATTCTTTCTTCATTGTAAATTTATAAAGTTTTTTGCTTAAACAACTAAATATGAACAGATCAATCCAATTTGAAGGTATTACCGTTAAGTACAGCGACGAGGGCAAAGGAAAGCCGGTAGTATTGCTTCATGGTTACCTTTTGACAGGGGCGGCGTGGCGGCCACTGGCGGACCTGCTCAACGGGGAATTCAGGATTATCTCCGTTGACATACCGGGTCACGGTGGTTCAGGAGTTAAAGGAGACACGCATACCATGGACTTTATTGCTGAGTCCGTAAGAGCTGTGATACAAGACTGTGGTGAAGAGCAGGTTTTGCTTGCCGGACATTCAATGGGGGGGTATGCAGCACTGGCTTTCGCGGAAAAATATCCTGAGATGCTGGCCGGTTATACGTTGTTTCACTCACATCCCTATGCCGATGCACCGGAGGGCATCCTTAAGAGGGAAAGAGAGATAGAAGTGGTAAGGGCAGGTAAAAAGGATATTATGTATCCGGCCAATATATCAATGATGTTTGCTGAACGCAACCTTACTAATATGTCGGCGGCACTGGCAAAGCTTAAGAAACTGGCTTCCGTTAATTCTCCCGATGGAATAGTTGCATTACTCAACGGGATGATAGAGCGGCCACAGAGGGCTTCTGTTATAGAAAAGGGGGAGGTGCCGTTACTGTGGATACTTGGCAGGTGGGACCGCTATTTCAGTCCGGAGGCAGCCATGAGAGACATAAAGATTCCCGCCAATGCAGAGGTGACGATACTCGAAAATTCCGGTCATCTGGGGTTCATTGAAGAGCCTGATCGCTCAGCTCAGGTGATAAGTACATTTGCCCGGAAGCTTGCCTGGAAAGATGTGTCACACAGAAAGAGAAAATGAGCCTGCCAGATCAGTTAGCCTCGATGTAACTGAGGGCATCAGTAAGCGTCTTGTCTATCTGCTCCCATAAGGGATAGAAGCCTTTATTGTCAATCATATTCCTGGCAATATAAGCCTTGAGCTGGATGTAAATGATATTTTGCGAGATTTTGATCTGCTCCCTGTTGGGTTCAATCCCGTTATCCTTAGCATACCTGATGAACTTATTCATGATATCCTGTCCGGAAAGCCACTGATCAAGAGATTCCAGGTCAGGGTACTTCTTCATGGTCTCACGGTTATCCTCAGTGTACTTCAGGGCATATCTGTATAGCAGTCCGGAATTCCTTATCGCCATGAAATAATCAGAAATACCTGTGGTATCTATAGGGATGAATATATCAGGCATGATGCCGCCACCGCCGTAAACTATTTTCCCTCCGGGGGTTGTATAGCGCAGTGAGTCAGCAGGCTGAATCGAATTGGCTTCTTCAAATTCGCCGTGCATGTACCTGTTGCCAAGGTCTTCATAATACTTGTCAACACCCTCGTTATAAGGTTTCTGTATCGATCTGCCGGTCGGGGTATAATAGCGTGCAATTGTAAGCCTCATGCCTGAGCCGTCGCGGAACATGACAGGCTCCTGAACCAGGCCTTTGCCGAATGAACGACGGCCTATGATTGTACCGCGGTCATTATCCTGCACTGCGCCGGCAAGTATCTCGCTGGCCGAGGCGCTCCATTCGTCAATCAGGATGACCAAGTCGCCCTTTTCAAACTCTCCGTCTGAGGTTGCCCTTACATCCTGCCTTGGCTTTGACTTACCCTGGGTGAATACGATAAGCTGCCCTTCCGGCAGAAACTCGTCAGCGATCATCGTCGCAGCATCCATGACCCCTCCTGAGTTGGCCCTGAGATCAAGGATAAGCTTTTTCATGCCCTGACCTTTAAGTTCCCTCAGGCCTTTCTTGAATTCGTCGTGTGTGGTCAGGGCAAAGTTGGAGATCTTGATATACCCGACAGCATCAGACATCATGTATGATACGTCGATACTGTAAATAGGTATTTTATCTCGGATTATGGTAAAGGGCAATAATGAATCAGCGCCCTTTCTCTCGATCTTCAGATCAACCCTGGTCCCGCGCGGGCCTTTGAGCATTTTTACCACTTCCTCATCAGGAATACTCTTCCCGGCAATAAGTGTGTCATCGACAAAGATGATCCTGTCTCCCGGGGTAATACCGGCCTTTTCCGAAGGACCTCCTGATATAGTGCTGATTATCTGAACGGTGTCAGTCAGCATCTGGAATGTAACGCCTATCCCGTCGAAGTTGCCCTGCAGGGGTTCATTTGCCTGTGCCAGGTCACGAGCCGGGATATATACCGAGTGCGGATCGAGCTTGCGCAACATCACCGGGACAGCCTCCTCAATAAGCGCATTACGGTCAACAGTGTCAACATAATCAGATTCGATAATATCGAGTATCCGGCTTAGTTTATCATTCGATGGAGGGAAGTTGGTATATAGGCTGTTCTGAGGGTGAGGCATGTAAAAACCGACTAAAATTCCCACGGCTAATGCAACAGCTATTATAAGCGGAAGGTATGCTCTGTTATATTTCATTTTTCTTTTCTTCTAAATCGATATATACAAGCTCGATGCCTGCGCGTTTGAGGAGCCCGATGCCGTCCAGGTTACGGTACTGGTTGCTGTAAACAACGCGCCTGATGCCTGATTGAATAATAAGTTTGGCGCACTCCATACAGGGTGAATCCGTAATGTACAGGGTCGAATTCTCGCTTGAATTGTTTGATCTGGCAACCTTGGTGATGGCATTGGCTTCAGCATGTAGAACGTAGGGTTTGGTCACATTGTTTTCATCCTCGCATACATTTTCAAAACCTGAGGGTGTGCCATTGTAGCCGTCAGAGATGATCATCTTGTCTTTCACGATAAGGGCACCAACGCGTCTTCTCATGCAATATGAGTTCTCTGACCATATCCCTGCCATGCGCAGGTAACGTCTGTCAAACTGTCCCTGTTTTTCACCGTATGGATGTACGGCATCCTTCTTTGTCATCCTCTGAATTTTGGATTGACAAACTTAATTGATTTTGTGCTAATTCACACGTAAATCTCGCCTTTAAGAAAAAGGATTGCCTTGCCTGCTATCAAAGTCCGGTCTCCGGCAAGGGAGCATTCAAGATATCCTCCCCTTGCAGAGAGCTGCCTGGCTGTCATCGTGGTCTTGCCAAGCCTGTCAGACCAGAAGGGAGTAAGGGTTGTATGTGCTGATCCTGTTACCGGATCTTCATCAATTCCTGCCTGCGGTGCAAAAAACCTTGAGACAAAATCGACATCTGATCCGGGGGCAGTAACAATAATACCGCGGCCATCAGCCATGGCAAGCTTCCTGAAATCAGGTTTGAGTGCACGTATATCAGCCTCGCTTCCAAAAACAAGAAGGTAATCACTCCTTCCCATGAAACACTCAGCAGGCTCTTTACCGAGGCTTTCCTGAACCATTCGCGGAAGGTCGCATTTATGCAATGTATCTGTTGGAAAATCAAGCTCCAGTAAGTCATTTTTCTTCCTGACAACAAGGTCTCCCATACGCATTGTATGAAAAGACACTTCCTGCCTTTCGGGCTCAAGTATATTCATTACAACAAAGGATGAGGCAAGAGTACCGTGGCCGCAGAGATCAACCTCCGTTACCGGGGTGAACCACCGTATGAGCCAGTCATTTCCATCCGGAATGATGAAGGCAGTCTCGGCAAGGTTGTTCTCCATTGCGATCTTTTGCATCAGGTCAACGGGAAGCCAGTCTGTGATAACACATACTCCGGCAGGATTACCGGTAAATGTCCCGCAAGTGAATGCATCGACCTGGTAAAAGGGAATATGCTTCATGTCAGATGATTTTTGAAGTCTCAAAGTTATTAATGTTGTCCGTTTATTGCATCACTGTAAAGCTGGAATTATATCTTAGTGGTATGATTGACATAGCTGATACAGGGAAGGGCACTTCGATATACACCCTTACGCCCGCCAGGTGTAATATCTTTGTTGTCAGCAGGCACGGCAGGATTATACTAATTGATACAGGCATATTCTTTGACAGGGGCAGGATAGAACATGCCCTTTCCAGAAAGGGAATTGCTCCGGAGGCCGTTGTGCTCACACATACTCATTTTGACCATGCCGGCAATGCAGGATGGATTTCGAGAGAATACGGTGCTGAGGTTGTAGTTCAGGAAGCCGAGAGTGATTTACTTGCAAGGGGCGATACACCGATACCCTCCGGAACATATTCCCTCACAAAGGGAATTGTCAGTCTTGGAAGGAAGATAGCGCCTGCTTTTAAATATGATCCATGCACTGCTGATCATATCTTCAGTGACACCTTTGACCTTAACCGCTTTGGTATAAACGGTTATGTTCTTCATACACCGGGTCATTCCCCGGGAGGGGCAACAATAGTCATTGATGATTCGTTTGCAATTGCCGGCGATTCAATTATCGGTACCGTACCCGGAAGTCCGTTCCCGCCCTTTGCCGATGACGTCGATGAGCTGCATGAGAAGCTGGAAGAAACTGCTTGACACCGGCTGTCAGACCTTTCTGCCGGGACACGGCAAGCCAATCAGCAGGGAGCAATTAGCGGCCGAATATGATAAAAGGTCTTTAAATCACACATCCGGTAACATCAACTCTTCGGCTTCATTATAACCCCGATTTTCTTCCTGCCGTCGATTTTAATGATCAGCGGTTCCGGGAATCTTATATGCCTTAAATACTGGTCCTCGAAAAAGGTATCGGCAGCTGATAAGAAATCAAAATCGGTAAATCCGTCCCCGATAAAGGGATTGATTGTAAAATAGCCAACTCTGAAAGCAGTGAGGTTCTGGAAGAAGTGAGTTCCCTGGCTCGGATCGACACGGTAATTATCCAGTCCTGATTCAATTATTACTCTGGCAGCAGAAATTTGAGGCCATTTAACAGGTATTCCGAGCCACGGGTCACTTGAACCCCATCTGCCCGGCCCGATCAGGATATAATTCTTCCCCTCTTTAAGAAACTCATCATTTATTTCACTGAGCTTAGCGGCAATCTCCTGGTTTTTTGCTGCAGTGAAGTTTTCAGTTTTAACATATATCAGATCACAAATCCCGTTAATCGTTCCGTTGCCCAGGGCTGAATTTGAAAGAATGATTGTATCCGAATGAAGAATGTCCTCCAGTTTGTCTTTGATTATTTCAGTGTTTTCAACAATTGGCCTGATTTGCAGAAGGTTAAAAAGAACAGGTTTTTTTCTTTCCGGATCAATATTTACTGCAAATTCAATCTCAACCGGATTGTTCAGCTGTTGTTGTCCGATTTCAAGGATTGTTGTCAAAATCTCATTCAGGGGGAAGAGGTCATACTTAAGCACATTGGAAAAGGTGATTATTCTTTCCCCCTCGTCACTTATGTCATCTCTTATGACATCATTCTGATGATCGTAAGTGGACGCCACAAATTTAAGTGAGCCATCTTTTTCGGCATCGCTGATTTTGAGCCTGAGCAGGTTAACAGAATCGTCGGTACTGGGGATAAAACTCGCCGGGTCAAGATCCAGAGCATAGAACTCGTGCTGTGTTTCGCGCAATGCCATATTAGTGTCTGACAACTGCAAAACCTTTCGCGGGTATCTTGGTGAAAATCTGAGTGCCATCCCACCGTCGACAATATATTTGCCCAAACCAAAAGCAAGGCTGACAAATCCATCCTCTGATTTTTCAGGTTCGATGGGATAAAAGTTAACTGACCTGGCGACGCCTGATATCGTCGGATAGAAATCGATTTCCGTATTTCTGTCCACAAACCTCCTGAAGAACGATACCCATTTTTTCTTCTTCTATAAGGTTGGCAGTAGCCGTCATATAGTCTTTACTGCCCTTGAAGAACACAGACGCATAAACACTCTTTATCCCAATGCTTAGCAATTCCAGCATCGTCACATCGTATTCGGCTTTTGGGATCATGTATGTGGAATAGATGCCGGCAAACGGCTGAAAATGCGAATCTTCAAGCAAGCTTGATGATCGTATTGCTACCGGGCCGTTGATTTTTGAAATAAAAACATACAGATCCTTGTGAATTCTCATTGGCAATTTGGCTCTCACGAAAGCGTCAAGAATTTCTTTATCATTCTGATGTGACAAGCCGATTTCGTAAAGATCATTTTGTGTAACGAATTCATCAAATATATCAGTGCTGAGCACCACTGTCCGGGGTATTGAAACTACCGTATCCTCGAAACTTTCAAAATAATGATTTTGTTTAATTATGCTATCCAGAAAAGCCAGCCCACGGGCTTTCCCCCCGATTGATCCCTCACCTATTTTTGTAAATGTGAGGTATTCATCAAAGTGTTCCCGGTAGAACTCGGCGATGACACCATGTCCCTTGTTAAGTCTGAAATTGGCAATGGCATCAAAAATAAAACGGCGGGCCTGATCAATACTGGCAAAGTCATCAAGGCTTATTTTTTTTAAGAACTCAGCGAGTGAAAACAAGTGCACGCGCATACAGCCACTTTGATAAATGGTTTCTTGAAAGATGGTAACGAAGAGAATCATCCGGAATTTCAAATAACCTGCGCTGAAAATTCTGCAAATCTGAAACCCTCGCAATTTCCAGTCCAGTCTCAGGATCAGTAAAAACAAAATCGCCGAATGAGAAATGGCTTTTCATAAAAGTCTTTAATTCCACCGGAAGTGACCTGGAGTTTTTATTTAAAAACCCTGTTCCGAATTTTTTTGCTAATTCTTCATTTTCAGGATCTACCGATTGAATTAAGACTGGAATGTTAGGGTCGTGTTCCTTTATCTGCTTAAAAAAAGCTTCAAAAGAGTCCTGGTTTTTAAGTTCGTTATTGTTTGTGTCAATATCCGTAATCACTCCCAGAAGCTGTGACTTATGTCTTTCGAATAATTGAAGTCCTTCTGAGTAACTGGTTGCAAGCAGGATTTTGGGTCTTCCCCGCATCTGCATCATTTTCTGATGCTCATTAAGTCCCTCGATCATGTAATCCCTTGATTGCTCAAGGATTATTTTGTAAAGATGGCGTACATAAATCGAAGCAGTCTTAACTGAGTTTTCAATTAATAGTATGGATTGTATTCCCTCATGCTTATTATCTTCCTCTACATTAAATTTATCCTCGATCAGGTTAATGATAGGGAAAAGGATATTTGTGCTTCCAAGCCAGTTGAAAACGTAATCAATGCATGATAAATCCTCGTTTTTAAGTCTGTGAGAAATTTCCCTTGAATCAGGAGCCAGGATTACGATAGGTTTTTCAGGATAAAGCTTCTTAATATTCGAAGAAAGTTCAAAGGGATCCAGATCACTGATGCTTAGCATATTGATAATTAAATCGATCTGTCTTCTGCTCAGCAATTCCATTGCTTCAGATGCAGATGCAACATGAATGAACTGGGGAGGGTACCGTATGTTAAATGAGACGTAATCATTGAATATTTTTTCATCAATTTTCCCATCCTCCTCCATTATAAAAGCATCGTATTTGCTGCAGATCAATAAGACAAATCGAATTCTCTTCTGCATCAACAGCTCAAAGGAAGTCTCCCTGAAAGAATTTTTTCTGAGCTTATCCATTGTTAAAAGATACTAGACCAATCCCTGGGCTAGCATGGCTTCGGCGACTTTAACAAATCCGCCAATATTGGCACCATTAACATAATTAATGTATTTGTCTTTTTCGATGCCGTATTTCACGCATGTGGCATGAATATCCTTCATTATCTGATGTAATCGGACGTCAACCTCCTGGCTTGTCCATGACAGGCGCATTGAGTTCTGGCTCATTTCAAGGCCTGACGTGGCTACACCGCCGGCATTGGCAGCTTTACCGGGGCCATAGAGGATCCTGCTCTTAAGAAATATCTCGACTGCATCAGGTACAGAGGGCATATTGGAGCCTTCAGAGACCACGAAACAGCCGTTTTTGATCAATAATGTTGCGTCAGGGCCTGATATTTCATTCTGAGTGGCAGAAGGCAAAGCAACCTGGCAGGGAACCTCCCATGGTGTCGGCTTTACCGTCAACATATTTACACTTGTATTTATCGGCATATTCCTTTATCCTTCCTCTTTTTACATTTTTCAGGTTCATTACGAATGCAAGCTTTTCCTCATTAATTCCCTCAGCATCATAGATATATCCATTGGAGTCGGATAGAGTAACAACTTTTGCACCCATTTGAATTGCTTTTTCAGTGGCATATTGTGCCACATTGCCAGAACCGGAGACTGTGCAGACCTTATTTTTAAGGCTGTCACCTCTTGTGTTAAGCATTTCTTCAGCAAAATAGACCTGTCCATAACCTGTTGCCTGCGGCCGGATAAGACTTCCTCCCCATTCCAGTCCTTTTCCGGTCAGTACGCCGGTGAATTCATTTCTAAGTCTTTTGTATTGGCCAAACATAAAGCCTATTTCCCTGCTGCCAACACCGATATCACCGGCCGGCACATCAGTGTCAGCTCCGATATGCCTGAATAATTCACTCATGAAGGACTGGCAGAAACGCATCACTTCATTGTCAGTTTTTCCTTTGGGGTCGAAATCAGATCCGCCCTTGCCGCCGCCCATTGGAAGGGTTGTTAAGCTGTTTTTGAAGACCTGCTCAAAAGCAAGGAACTTGAGAATGCCTAAATTCACGGTAGGATGGAATCGTAAACCACCTTTATATGGTCCGATCGCACTGTTCATTTCTATTCTGTAACCCCTGTTTATTTGGATCTCACCCTTATCATCCATCCAGGGGACCCTGAAGATAATTACTCTTTCAGGTTCGGCTATTCTTTCCAGAATTTTAGGGTACCGGTATTTCGGGTTCTCTTCAATAAACGGCATGATAGATTCCGTAACTTCTTTTACAGCCTGGTGAAATTCAATCTCACCCGGATTTTTGGCAATGATTTTTGCCATGAATTCTTCAACTGCTTTGGACATAGTGTTGAGTTTTTTTAAGGGGGTTTTCGTGATAAGTAACAAATTTATATAATTAAATTCCTTATCGCTATAACTTTCAAACAAATATTAATCGGGATATTTTTATAACTTTCATATTATTTTGTTTCAGGTATTAAAATTCATATATCAGACGAATGGATTAACATTCAGAGCTGTTACCATTCTGATGGTTGTTTTTTTGACCTTAGGGCATAATGGAAGATATATCGCATTGGCAAAAGGAAATGCAGAAACTTCTGGCTGAAAAAATTCAAAGTCAGAAAGGCTTGTCGATTATTTACCTGATAAACAAGATAATCAGCAGAAGGGATTCGGTCGAAAATACACTTTATGAAATAGTTAAAGAGATACCCAAGGGATGGCAATACTCAGAATATGCCTATGCACGTATAAAATATGACGGCCAGGAATACCGGCCTGAGAATTTCAAGGAAACCCGATGGATCCAAAAACAAATTTTTGAAACATATGATAAAAAATGGGGAGCCATTGATGTTTTCTATTCAAAGCAGTTCCCTAAGGGCTGATGAGGGTCCTTTTTTACACGAGGAGAGACAATTACTGGAAAACATAGCAACTATTGTTTGTAACTACCTAAACTCACAACAGGCAATAAGTCAATCAGATGTTGTTGAAGAAGATACCGGAATTCAAACTGGAGCGCTCCCGGATAATCAGTGAAGAAAAAAATATTGAGGACACTCTTTTACAGATTTGCAGGAATATGCCAAAATCATGGCAATATCCTGAATACTCAGTTGCAAGAATTATTTATGACGGGAAAGAATACCTGAGTTCAGATAAGAATTTCGAAGAATACCAATGGAGCTTAAAAGAGGATTTTACGACAATTGACAGTAAATCAGGTACTATTGAATTCTATTACCTGAAGGGATTTCCGGTCAGCAATAAGGAGATATACCTGAAGTCTGAGGAGGAGCTGCTGGGTAACATGGCCAACTCTGATTGCCGGGTTTTTAAACATTATTAAGGGTAATGAAATCAGGCATCCTTCAGAAAAGGAGGACGCAAAAAGCAGTGAGATAAATGAACCCAACAGGATTTTTGCCTGTATTAATGAGATTTCGAAAGATACTGAGAAACGGACTTTCGATAGACACCACCCTGGCCGCGATAATCGAGGTTATTCCGCAGGCATTCCGGTCTCCTGAACTCATTAAATCCCGCATTAAATATGATGATCAGGAGTTTTCATCATCCGGTTTTGCTGAAACGCCATGGCTGTTAAAAGTGTTTTTTAAGACCATTTCAGCAAAAAGGGGTTCGATCCAGGTTTATTATACGGGTGATGATCCGGAAACCAATGAACAACCGTTCCTGGAAGAAGAGAAACAGTTTGTTGAAACCCTCGCATTGTTAATATCAGGTTTTATAAATGTTATATACGGACTTGACAGGGTCATTGCCACTGAAAGAGGGTTAAAGAAAATCATGTATGAAAAGACAGAACGTCTGAAAGAGTTGTCGTGCATCAATCAAACCACGTCAATTCTTCAGGCTGAAAAATCTGTCGAAAATGCATTAAAGCAAATTGTTTACATAATACCTGATGCCTGGCAATATCCCGGATACACAGTTGCACGGATCAGCTATGACGGCCAGGAATACATTTCGCCAAATTTTAAAACTACCAAGTGGAGGCAGCGGCAGCCCTTTCCTCACAATCGATGACAAGGTTGGTGAAATAGAGGTTTACTATACAAAAGAGTTTCCCGACATAGACGAAGGTCCGTTTATGAAGGAGGAAAGAGATCTGATTAATAATATTTCAACTCTGATCTGCAATTATCTAAACACCCTGCAGGGTGAGGTTGCCATAAAGAAAAGCAGAGATGATGAAGAGCTCAAGCAAAAATTCCAGGCAGCCAGGGATTTTCTGCTAAACAAGCGAAAACTCCTTCAGAATTTCCTCGAGAAAAACAATTATGACCGTGATGTATTTCATGATCTGATGAAGTTTAAAGTAAAGGAGATATTAATTATTTCAAATCTCTATGATGCTTACAGCCTTGAACGTGAAGGCAAATTTTCCGATTATATCCTTGGGGTTTATTACCAGTTGAATTTAACCTCCATACCCAGAATTACCGGTGTCGGGTCGTTTGAAGAAGCCTTTGAAAAGCTCTATTCAAAACATTTCGACTTAATAATTATCATGGTAGGCGTCGATAAGAAGGGGCCGATGGAAATTGCACAGAAACTGAAATCACTCTACAAGTACATCCCCATTTATTTATTACTCAACAACAATCAATTCATACATTTCTTTCAGACCGAACAGAAGAAGACGCATCTTGATCGACAACGTTTTTGTCTGGAACGGCGATTCAAGGATATTTTTTGCAATGGTTAAACAGCTGGAGGATCATGTAAATGTTGAGAACGACACCAAAGTAGGTTACAGCCGTATCATCCTGCTTGTTGAAGACTCGGCAAAATATTATTCGCGTTACATTCCCCTGCTCTATCATAGTGTTATGGAGCAGACCAGACGTATTATTGAAGACGTCAGCTCCATGGATGAATTGTATAAGCTGCTTCGTTTGCGGGTGCGTCCCAAAATCTTAATGGCATCAAATTACGAAGAAGCAATCGGCATCTTTAACAAATACAAGGAGTTCTTTCTTTGTCTGATATCGGACGTAAAATTTCAAAAAGACGGAAAATTCGACGAAAATGCAGGGTTTGAACTGGTTAAATTCATTAAGTCTGAAATTCCCGACCTGCCGACCATAATTCAATCGTCAGATCAGGAGAATGAGAAGAAAGCCAAAGAATTAAACTGTGTATTTATTTACAAGGATTCAGATACCCTGGCCCAGGATATTAAATACTTCATTAGCTACAATCTCGGATTTGGTGATTTTATTTACAAAGACGGAGCCGGAGAAACAATCGGCACCGCCAAGAACATGAATGAATTTGAAGAACAGCTTCAATCCATACCGATTGAAACGCTGTTATATCATGCAAGGAAAAATCATTTTTCATTATGGCTTACTGCCCGGGGTGAAATACAGCTTGCCAGGGAAATTGCACCAAAGAAAATAAGCGATTTCAAGGATGCCGAAAGTCTGAGGGATTACCTGATAAATGTTGTAAAAAAACTCAAATACGAGAAAAACAAAGGCAAAATTGTTGAGTTTGACGAAACGCTGATCCTTGAAGAAAGCAATATAATTCTGCTGTCAACAGGTGCGCTTGGTGGCAAAGGACGGGGACTGGCGTTTATCCATACCCTGATCTATAATTTTGACATTTCAAATTATGTTCAGGGTATCAATATCAAAGCGCCCCGCACATTTATAATTGGCACCGATGAATTTGAGAATTTCCTGGATAATAATAAGCTGAGGGATAAAACTTATTCAGAAACCAGTTACGAAACAATCAAACGGCTATTTATTCAAGGGAAGCTTTCATCTGCATTGGAAGGAAAATTGCGGATTATACTTGAGAAAATAACCAAGCCTCTGGCCGTTCGTTCTTCAGGACTTTTTGAGGATTCACTGATGCAGCCTTTTGCAGGCATTTTTGAGACCTATTTGCTTCCAAACAGTAATGATGATGTAGAAATCCGGTTAAAGCAACTTATGGATGCAATTAAACTTGTTTATGCATCCATTTATTCTGACACCGCCAGGGGTTATATCAGTGCCATAAATTACAAGATTGAAGAAGAAAAGATGGCGGTGATAATTCAGGAAGTTGTAGGTGAACAATATGAAAATACATATTATCCGCATATCAGCGGTGTGAGCCAGTCATACAATTATTATCCTTACAGCTATATGCAGCCCGAAGACGGATTTGCCGTTATTGCTGTTGGCCTGGGGATTTATGTGGTTGAAGGCGAAAAGGCTTTCAGGTTTTCGCCGAAATACCCGAACCTGGAAATTAATACTCCAAAGGATCAGTATTTAAATTCCCAGATTGAACTTTTAGCTGTTGACCTGGATAAGAAAGAATTTAATCTGCTCGAGGGAGATACTGCCGGACTGGTACGGTTAAGCATTGAAGATGCTGAGAGACATGGTGTTATTAAACACTGTGCATCAGTTTATTCTGCAGAGAATAAAACAGTTTACCCGGGAACCGACAAGGCAGGGCCCAGAATTATCAATTTTGCTGATATCCTGAAATATCGGTATATACCTTTAGCTGAAACACTGGTTGAGATCCTTGATATTGTCAAGGAAGCCCTTGGTACTCCGGTTGAAATTGAATTTGCCATCGATCTGTCCAGGGATAAGAATAATAAGGCTTCATTTTACCTGCTGCAGATCAAACCTATAATTGGGGCATCGCTTGACTATGAGGTCAATATGGATGAGATAGACAAATCACGCATCCTGCTTTTTGCCGAAAAAAGCATGGGAAACGGAATGATAAACAATATCCGTGATGTGATTTATGTCGACAGAGATACTTTCGACAAAACCAAAACCCTGGAAATCGCTGCTGAAGTAGCATCATTTAACGATGAAATGATAAAAAGCAACAGTCAGTATATTTTGCTTGGTCCCGGGAGATGGGGCACTGTCGACAGATGGATCGGAATTCCTGTAACGTGGCCTCAGATATGCAATGCAAAAGTTATAATTGAAACCAGCCTTGATGATTTTCCGCTTGATGCCTCATCGGGTTCGCACTTCTTTCACAATGTAACGTCAATGAATGTCGGGTATTTCTCTATTCAGCATAATCAGAAAAGCTCTGTTTTAAACTGGGACATACTGAAAGAGCAAAAAATCATTAATCAAAAAAAGTATGTTACTCATGTCCGGTTTGAAAACAGCCTGACTGTCAAGATGGACGGGAAAAAGAGAATTTCAGTCATTACATGGGAATGATTGGTTATCAAGATGTCTCTTAACTTCATTTGAAATTCTGCTTTGCAGGCAGGGAGGTTCTAATATCTCACCTTTACGCAAAATTAACAAGCAAGATTACCTTTTTGCTTTAGCAGCAGTTCTCTAAGCACCAAACCTGTAACCAATCCCCGATTCTGTAATTAGTAAAGCCGGTTTTGAAGGATCTTCTTCAATTTTTTTCCTGATCTGGGCTATAAATACCCGCAGATACTGTGTCTGCTCAATCTGCCCAATTCCCCAGACTTCCTTGAGAATATACTGATGAGTAAGCACTCTGCCGGAATTCTTTGCGAGCAAGGCCAGAAGTGAAAATTCGGTGGAAGTGAGTTTAACGATATCATTATTCTTATAGGCTAAATGCTTATCAAGGTCTATTGTGATATTTCCGAATTCCAGACGCGGACCATTATCAGGCGATTTGTTCTGCCGTATGGCAGCCCTTATTCTTGCAAGTAACTCACCTGTCCGGAATGGTTTGGTCAGATAGTCATTCGCTCCGTTATCAAGAGCACGAATAATATCTTCTTCAGAGTTACGAACCGATAAAATTATTATTGGCTTTTCGTACCATTCCCTCAGTCTCTTCAGGATTTCAAATCCTTCAATATCCGGAAGACCCAGATCAAGTATTATCAACTCCGGTTGATGTTGCGAGGCTAGTATTAGTCCCTCTTTCCCGGTTGCGGCCTCAGATATTTTGAAGCCGTTCGCTGACAAAGTGATTTCCAGAAGACGACGTATCTGGACTTCATCGTCGACGATCAGAATAAGTTCTCCGGTTTTCATTCCATGATTAATTTTGTTCATTGTCACTGATTTCAGAAACCCTGACTGGAATCTCCATCGTGATGACTGCTCCGCCATCCTCTTTGTTCCCGGCTGATACTATGCCTCCTTGCGCCTCCACGAAACCTTTTACAATAGATAGCCCAAGGCCTGTACCACCGGAAAAAGCTCTGTCACCCCTGTAAAATTTATTGAAAAGCAGGTTAAGCTCTGTCGGGCTGAAACCTTTGCCGCAATCTGTAACCCTGACTGTAAGCTTGCCTGCCCTGTCATAGTTAAATGAAACGCTGATTGTGGTCCCCTCCGGAGCATACTGGGTAGCGTTTAAGAGAAGATTGTGGAGGACTTGTTCCAGTCAGCCCGAAGTCAATATAGACCAAAGGCATATCTTCAGGAATCTCCTGGATGAATTTAAAGTTATTCAACTCCTGCTTCAGGGTTCCTGCTACTTTGTTTATAAGGTCCTGGACGTCACACCAATCAGGTCGCGGAGAGAGATGTCCTGATTCCAGCCTTGACATATTAAGGAGATTCTCTATTAACCTGTTAAGCCTGACAGAGGCCTGACTCATTTCAGAGTACAGTCTTTTTCTGGTTTGCTCAGGATATCTGTCAGAGAGCAGAGTGTCTGTAGCTCCCATAATAGCTGCAACAGGAATTCTTAACTCATGGGAAATTGAATTGAATAATGTCCTGTACAGTTTATCCGATTCAGAGAGGACATAGGCGTCTTTTGCCATCGCGCTCAGGAATTCCCGTTCAACTTTGCCAGCAATAAGGGCAATAAGTGTTTCCATAAACTGGTCCTCGGCAGGAGTTAAGACTTTTGTTTGCCAGGCACATATCACCCCAAAGCACCTCTGGCTTCCTCTCAGAGGATAGAATGATCCCTCTGAAGAGGGAAAGTTTTCAGTATTTCTGCCGGCTTTAACAGCATTTTTATAAACCCATGATGCAATCTGCCGGTCATCTTCAGTCATCGTCTGGCTACGATCATACAAAGTCACGTTTAATGACCCGTCTGTTTCCCCGAGAAATATGACCCGGTTTATGTCAAAATACTGCTTAAGATATTTTTCAGCCACCAATATAACCTCTGGCAACCCATTGGCCGTCAGTAACTCCTTCGAAATCTCATAAAGCGCGAAGGTCCGTTCCTCTCTTTTCCTGGCATTGAGCTCCTGCCTCCTGATACGGGATGTCAGAATACCATTAAGCATTGCTACAATAAAAAACATCACAAGTAAAAGCGTATCTTCCGTTTCACCGATATGAAGAGTGAATGATGGCGGGATAAAGAAATAATCCCATATGGCAGCACTGAGAGTTGAGGCGACAAGTATGGGTCCGGTTCCGAAAAAGACTGCCAGTATAGAAACGACAAACAGAAGAATAAAGGAGACCAGGCGGTATCCTATTACATCTTTAAAAAGGAAACTAACAGCGGAGACTGTCACGACTACAGTAATTACTGCCAGGTAATGGACCAGTGTGGATTTTTCTCTTCTGAAAGGAATTGACCTTTTCATTTTTCCAGCCTCTTTTGTTCACCAAAGTTAGCCCATTACTTACTAATAGTAACTATTATATTTTTTCTGTATCCGGTTCCTAATACGCACGCCCGTAATAAAGCAAAGACCGGAATGATTTCAAGACGGCCAGCCCACATCTGAAATATATAAGCAGCCTCGATTGCCGGATGCATGCCCGGATCTGTAATTCCGGTTGAAAGCCCTGCGGTTGATTGGGCGGAGGTTGATTCAAAAAGTGCATCTGCAAAGGAGAAACCCTCCGGCATGAAAAAATATGTGACAAAAGTCCCGGCAAGAATAATTACCAGGAAAAGGAAAGCAAATGAAGCTGCATTTGCCAGCTCGGCATTCATCTGATCAGGCAACATTGATTTGCCGTCAAACCGGATAGTTTGAATTGTACTATGCGACATGAAAGGCTTTATTCACCTGCCATCTGATACCTTTTCCTATTAAAAGGGCTCTGATCATTTTAATACCACCGACAGTTGCACCTGATGCTCCTCCGATAAACATGCCTGCAAACACAATAAATACTATTGAAGGTGTGTCCCAGATGCTGATATTTGAAGTCTGCCAGCCGGTTGTAGACATAGCACTCACAAACTGAAAAATACCTTCACGAACCGGATTTGGGACAATTTGAGCGTAGTAAAGTAACAGCGCAAGTACCACACCTCCGGCAAAATATGAAATAATAAGGCCTCTTGTCTGTATATCTTTCCAGAATTCACTCAAACGCTTCAAAAAAATGACCCTGTAAAAAAATGGAAGGGAAAATGAACCCAGGGCCATTGGTAAAATATATAAAATGTCCATCGCCGGTGACTTGTATGTGGCAATACTGTCATCCAGGGTGCTGAAGCCACCGGTTGACTGGCCGGCCATGGCATGGTTAATTGAATCAAAGAGATTATCGGCAAACGGATAATCCGGGAGGATCAGTCTTGTCCCAATAATCAGATATACGGTCGAAAACAATGTAATGAGAAAATAGGCTTTCCAGATTCCCCTGGTTGTCTCAATGATTTTAGGTTTAAGTTTTATTCCGGTGGCTTCGGATCTGTACATATAGAATTGAACTGCGGCCCGAACCGGGATTGAGAACTGCCAGGGCAAGAATGACAAATCCCGCTCCTCCGATCCATTGTGCAAAACTGCGGTAGAATAACACTCCTTTCCCGACTGACGGTTCATGGACTGCCATTGTAAGTCCGGTAGTGGTGTATGCACTCATGCTCTCGAAGAAACAATGAAGAGGGTTCCTGAAATACAGAAGGCTTGATTCATAAGATGCCCCTTCAGGAACAAATCCGTTCAACACACCGGGCGGTGTAATACTGGCAATTAAATAAAATGGAAGTCCTCCCATAATAGTTGCGATGAGCCATCCAAATGCAACAATTATCAGTGCATTGTTAAACAGTGGCTCATCGGCCTTCCTGTTCAGGTACCTTAATGCCTGGCCGAAAGCCATAGTAATAAAGGCTGAAAGAATGAATCCTGATACCGAATACCATTCCCCGTAGACCGCGGATACTATTCCGGGAATAATAAAAACAAAACCGAGCATCCAAAGCAGGTTCCCGGTCTCCTTAAGGACGATCGGGTATGTTTTTCCATTATTTCTCATTGAAATTCCCCCTGAAAGCTGCCTGCAATCCTATTTTATCTGGGCACAGAAATCGTCAGGTCACCAGGTCTATGGCCTATTCTGAAAGATTTGTAAATACTTCGTCGAGCAACTTTATGAAAAGATTGCCAGCATATAAAAAGCCTGCCACCGAAATGAGGAAAGTAATTGCTGCCAGAATAATTTTCCATTCCATTTATTTGAGATTTTTGTCCTCCCAAAAGTATACTGAAAACTATAAAGGCTTTATAAATAATTGATTAACAGGTATAAAGAAATTATAAATTCTCAAGAATTGAAGATTATCCGGGTCAAGTCCGGTACCTTGACCGGATTTTTCAGAAATGAGGAAATGTTTTAAATGAAAAAAGGGTGTCCTTTTGAGACACCCTTCTTTTGGGATTATAGTTTGTTTATAACTTGGGCAAAATAACCCTGTTTATAACATGTATTACACCATTTGTTGCCTGTATGTTGAGGAAGTCAGGGATAAGGAATGACTCGCGTGAAGCTGCATCGGTGATCTTTATCTGGGAAGCATCTATTAAGAAGCTCTGACCGTTGAGAGTTTTAACGCTGAGAGGTCCTGCCGGCAGGTCGCTTGAATAGACGCGGCCGCTGACGACATGGTAAAGAAGAACCTGGGTGAGCCCCTCTTTTCCAATAGCGTTTACCAGTTCCTCAAAGCTGCTGAGTTTAAGTTCAGCAAGAAGTGCAACGAACGCATCGTTGGTGGGGGCAAACACCGTGAAGGGACCACCGGTGGCAAGTACGCCATCAAGCCCGGCATATTTTACAGCATCGACGAGGATACTGAAATTCGGGTTTCCAGCTGCTATCTCAACAATATTTTTTGTCGGGGGCATGAGCACCTTGTCAATGACATGTATGACGCCGTTGAGCGCTCTTACATCAGCACGCACCA
Source organism: uncultured Bacteroidales bacterium (assembly GCA_963732575.1). GTDB lineage: Bacteria > Bacteroidota > Bacteroidia > Bacteroidales > VadinHA17 > SR-FBR-E99. Next base: position 115,503 of record CAVTAA010000008.1, on the reverse strand, counting down.
CTTTTGCATCATTGATCATTACGCTGCCATTGAGCTTAACCTCGACTGCTGCGCCGTTAAATGTGGGGACAAAACCGTTTTTCAGCTGGTATGAATAAACTTTACCATTTATGACATGATAAAGCAATATCGGACGGAGCACATCTGCAGGGATATCCTTAATTCCTCTCACTCCAAGTTCTTTAAATAATTTCTCAAATGCCTCGTCAGACGGAGCAAACAGTGTCAGCCTGTTTTTTGCCACTGTTGAGATCAGATCGGTCTTGACAAGGGCGAGAATGAGGTTAACGAAAGTGGGCGGCCTGTTTGAGAATGCAGGAGCTTTGCCTCCGTGCTTGAGAAGATCATCTTCTGCAAGGAAGAGTTCGGGATAGAGTTCGCTGTTCTCGAGTAGTGTAGGGATATCAGCAAGGCTGCCTTCCGGTTCAGCAGGCTGAAGCTGTTCTTCTTCCTTGCTGCAGCTTACTGCGGCAAGAGATATGGAAAGTATTAATGCCAAAGCAAACTTTCCTGCGCTTAAGTTGAATTTGGATAATTTCATATTTGTTCGTTTTATAGTTTTAATATTTAAACAAGATTCATTTAGAAATGTTCACACAGAAAAGAAGAAAACTATGTAAATCTATCATAATGAACATTAAATGAGTAATATATAAGTTATAAGAATTCTTATATTTTAAGTAAGCAGATATTTATTGTATGATAAATAGCAACAAAATAAGTACTAAATATAGAATCTGAGAAGTTTTTATCTTGTGGGGAATCCAGATAAAGAAGTTTGGGACAGCTATGTGAATGGAAAAGTGGGAGTGTGGGTTTAGAAAAAAAAGAGTGAGACTGCTCGCTCTCGCTCACACTCTCACTCTTTTTTCAGTACCCGGAGCCGGGATCGAACCGGCACAGCATCGCTGCCACTGGTGTTTGAGACCAGCGCGTCTACCAATTCCGCCATCCGGGCGGTTGTCATGATTACATTTCTGCTTCTTTATTATACTTTGTTGTCTGTCAATACTTTGTTGTACTCTCCTCATCCGGATGGCGGAATTGCCCCCCCTGCAAACTGGCTCCTTCGCTATCCCGACATAACATGTCGGGATTTACGCTCGGCCCTCCCTGCAGCCTGGCTGCTCGCTAAAAACACCCACCGGGTGTTTTATTCACGCTCGCCCCTGCCCTCCGGGCAGAACTAAATGTCTTGCAGTCTGCGAAAATAGGAAATTTCTCTCTCTTTTGCCTTTTTACTTTTGTCTTTTGTCTTGCTTCTCAAGATTGAGCAGCTCCACATTCCTGAATTCGACAGGATGAGACTCAGCCTGCAGTGCAATATAGCCTTCCTTCAGCGGAGTACCGTCAGGGAGAGAAAAACCCTCAGGCTTATCACCGCCGATCTGCGGCTTTGAATATGTCAGCACCGTGTCACCGTCCACAATGTGATGAATGATACTGTCTCCGTAAACAACAAGCTCTGCACTGACCCAGACATCATCATAAAAGTATTTTGATGCCGAGGATGTGCAATGCTCTGTAATAAGGGCAGTGTCAAGCATTATATGAGTATGTGGAGTACAGACATTCATCGTTGTCCTTTCCTGCTCAGCTGTACTGCCCAGAAACTGCACCTCAACGCACACCGGCCAGTCCTGGTCGAGACCTATTGTCGCCGGATCCTGGCTGTGAAACATGACGCCGCTGTTGCGGAAACCCCAGGATGGACCTCCCGGCAGCTGATCGCCGGTGAACCTGTATTCCAGCCTCAGCTTGTAGGAGGAATAGGGGGTCTTATAAAAAATATGCCCGAATTCACTATCGAACGTATCATATTCAGAATAAGAGACTTTCATTGCCCCATCCTCAACCCTGAATGTGTTCTTATAGTTTTCACCCAGTGGTGAACCTTTGATCTTCATGGTCCAACCGTCAAGATTTTCTCCGTTGAAGAGAGGGATCCAGTTTTCCTTTGCAGGCTTCTGACTTCCGCATGATGTCAGAAATGCAGTAATAAAAAATAAAATAGCCAGGTTTTTCATTGACAATTATTTAGGGATTAAAACTAATATATTTTACCACTGATGTCACAGAGTTTTCACTGAGTAACACTGGTTTTACTTCTGAATTCTATTGTTCTGTTGCTCTATTGTTCTATTGTTCAAACTGCCCGATGCTCCGTTCTCCTTGCTCCCTGCCCCTTGCTCCCTGCTCTTTGCTCCGCACCGCGACATGTCTCTTCAATCACACGCCGTATACCCTCCGTATCATACCCGCACTCATGCCATAGCTCCTGCTGTGTGCCGTGCTCGACAAAATAGTCCGGAATTCCCAGGCGCTTTATCCTGACTGCATATCCGTTATCACCGGCGAACTCAAGCACTGCACTTCCAAACCCGCCCTTGATCACGCCGTCCTCAACGGTGATGACAGTGCTGAAATTCCTCATCACTTCATGAAGAACTTCTTCATCAACAGGATTGGCAAACCGCATATCATAATGCTTCACTGAGATACCTTTTTCTCGCAGCTGGGCTGCCGCCTCAACCACGAAGTTGCCTGGATGGCCTATGCTCAAGCACTGCGATATCCTTTCCGTCACTGATGAGCCGTGCCTTACCTACCGGGATCTCCTCAAACGGCTGCTGCCAGTCGCATATAACACCTGTACCGCGTGGATAACGGATGCTGAATGGTCCTTTTATCTTGTCAAGCTGTGCGGTGTACATCATGTTGCGCAGCTCTACCTCATCCATCGGGGCAGAGGTGATCATTCCGGGGATGTTGCGCATGAAAGCCAGGTCGAAGAAACCGTGATGAGTTGCACCGTCAGTTCCTACCAGTCCTCCGCGATCAAGACAGAAGATCACTTTAAGTCCTTGTAATGCAACATCATGCACCACCTGGTCATAAGCCCTCTGCATGAATGTCGAATAGATATTGCAGAAGGGCAGAAGCCCGGCAGAAGCAAGCCCGGCAGAAAACGTCACTGCATGCTGTTCTGCAATGCCTACATCAAACGTCCTGTCAGGCATCTCCTTCATCATGATGTTTAGTGAGCATCCGGTTGGCATGGCAGGGGTGATACCAACAATCTTTCCGTTCATGCGGGCCAGCTCAACAATTGTTTTTCCGAAAACCTCCTGGTAAAGAGGGTGTTTCGAACACTCTGACGGTTTGATCAGTTCGCCTGTACACTTGTCAAATTTTCCCGGAGCATGAAAAGTGGTCTGGTGCTCCTCCGCTTTAGGAAAGCCTTTTCCTTTCACGGTAACACAATGGAGAAGCTTTGGCCCGGGGATCCGTTTCATATCCTGAAGTACCTTAACCAGGTGGAGCACGTCATGACCGTCAATGGGCCCGAAATACCTGAACTTCATTGATTCGAACAGGTTGCTTTTTTCAAGCATGGTACCCTTTATGCTTGCCTCGATCTGTGAAGCCAGTATCCGCGCCTTGGACCCCATCCGGCTTGAAAGGCCAAGCAGGTTCCATACCTTATCCTTGAACCTGTTATACTCTTTGCTGGTGGTGATATCGAGCAGGTATTCCTTCAGGGCGCCGACACTCGCATCAATAGAGATATTGTTATCATTCAGGATGACAAGCAGGTCTGCTTTTTCATTACCGGCATTATTCAAACCCTCGAATGCCAGTCCTCCTGTCAGGGCTCCGTCGCCTATCACAGCAACAACCTTGCGTTTTTCACCCTGTGACCTTGCTGCCACGGCGATACCCAGGGCTGCTGAGATGGAGGTCGACGAGTGACCCACACCAAAAGAATCATACTCGCTTTCAGCCATACGCGGAAAGCCGCTGATTCCCTTATATTTCCGATTTGTATTAAATCTGTCTTTTCTGCCTGTCAGTATCTTGTGTCCGTATGCCTGATGACCCACATCCCACACGATCTTGTCATAGGGTGTGTTATAGACATAATGCAGGGCAACTGTCAGCTCGGTGACACCGAGGCTGGCCCCGAAATGACCGGGATTAGTGCTTACCTCCTCAATAATAAACTGCCTGAGTTCATCACTGACCCTGACCAGGTCCAGCTCACTCAGCTTCCTGAGATCTTCCGGGGTAGTTTATTTTATCAAGCAGCCTCTTATTCTCTGACATTGCAGAAGTGTCGTAAATAATCAAACAAAGATACTTATATTTTGTTTTTTAACTCATGGCAACAAAAGCCGGCTGTGGTGGTAAATAATTGCTTTTGTTAATTAATCATCCGGCAATTAACAAGGGGGTTTACCTTTTATTGTTTATTTCGCGGCAGAGGTAAAGTCAAAAAAGTCAGTCATGGTATCAAGGAAATCAATCTTGCCGGCGCTTCTGATAGTAATAATAACAGGCTCATGCGTAACGGGGACGAAGTACAATTCCCTGAACAACAGATCAACTTCACTTCTGATCGAGCGTGATTCCCTCAAGGCAGAAAATCTGTGGTTATCAATGTCGAACAGGGAGCTTACTGCGAAGTCGAAACAGCTCACTGAGGACACAGATAAACTGACAGCAGACCTGGATAAGGCGAAGGCTGATGTCACACGGTCAGAGGATGAGCTGAGCCGGCTGACAACACGTTATAATGACCTCCAGAAGGCGCAGGATGAGCTGGTAAGCGGAAATGCCCAGGAGACACAGCGTCTGCTGGCTGAGCTCCGGACAGCACAGGCAGATCTTCAGAAGAAGGAAGAGCTGATGCGTGACCTCGAAATAAATCTCGACACAAAAAAGGCCACCCTCGAGGAGCTCACCTCTGAGCTTGACAAGCGCAATGCCCGCCTGACAGAGCTTGAAAAGATGCTCGATGCCCAGCAGAAAGCGGTACGGGAGCTAAAGGCTAAGGTGTCGGAAGCGCTATATGGATTTGAGGATAACGGTCTCTCGGTGACAATGAAGAACGGACAGGTCTATGTGTCGATGGATGAGAAGCTACTCTTCAAGACCGGCAGCTATGAGATTGATGCCAACGGCCGTGCTGCCCTGCGCAAACTCGGAGCCCTGCTTGAGAAAAATCCTGATATTTCGATAAATATCGAAGGACACACTGACGATGTTCCCTACAGGGCAGCCGCCGGCCAGCAGCTGGTTGACAACTGGGATCTGAGTGTGAAGAGGGCCACCACGGTTGTCAGAGTACTGACCCAGGACACTAATATCAACCCGAAACGCCTGGTTGCATCAGGCCGCAGCGAATATATGCCTGTTGATGCCAGGAAAGCCGCTGACGCACGACAGAAGAACAGAAGAACGGAGATCATCCTGACACCTGACCTCACCGGGCTTTACAGCATTCTTGAAAGCTACAAGTAGCGGCATTATTCACTGAATTCACCCAGCCTTATCTTTAACCTGGAGAGCGCCTCCATCAGGTCATCCTCGGGTTTGAGGAAATCGAAGTTTTTCCAGAATTCCGGATCATATCCGTTTATGGTGTTTGAGAAGACCGAATATACCGGAGCAAGCTCCTCATGCTCGAAACCGCTCGACATTTGCGGTCTGGTGATCCGTAACGGCAAGCTCAAAAAAGACATTGAAGCGGCTGCTGAAGAGCTTCTTCCTGCCCTTTGCCAGGAAGCCGAGATCTCCCCTGACGTGTGACAGGTAATATCTTCCGTCGATGTAACGGTAACGGGTCCGGTATCTTACATACTCCGGTTTCATCGAATAATTACGTGGCAGCCTGCTTATAAAAGATTCGCCGGTCTGAGCTATATACAAGCGGATTAATTTCAAATTCAGCTAGCATGACACCGTAGTTGTCCACATTGATATATACTTCACCTTTCATCAGCGGTTCAGTAATCCCGTCTTTCTGGCTGAATGAAATGACAAAGGCTGTCTCGTCGTCTATGGTCACGATATCTGTGAGATGATAATCGTACGAATTGACGACAGGGGATCAAGAAAATCGAACATATTCCTCATGCCGTCAAGAGTCAGGGAGGAGCTCAGACCTGCCTTCAGTCTGACAGCCAGTGTATCCTCAGCCTCAAGGTTTTCAATTTTTCTGCTGCGTATCACCTTCATCTGGTCATTCTGCAGTGACCTGGCGTATGGGCTCTTGTATATCTGCACCACCGCCTCCGAATAGATCTGCGGTTCCTTCTTCCTGTATACACCCTCACGGTAAAAGCCGGTGAGCAGTACAGGAGTGGTGCCATAATTGGATGCCACCGAGGAGACTGTTTTTCCGATGATGAACACCGGATCCTGAGCTCTGATAATGATCTCAGGTATCGGAATGAAATCCCGCTCCATGCTGATAGTCATTATGTTTCCCGGCATGCTTCTGACAGGTATCGGCCGGTTAATATAACCTACATAGAGAAACGACAGAGTATCATTCAGCCACTCATCAGTGATCTTTAAAATAAAATCACCGTTGTTATTTGTCACGATTCCCCTCCCTCGATGTCTTATGCCCACGGTTGCAAAAGAAGCGGTTCCGATGTCTCGGAGTCAACCACCTTCCCGCTTAAAATATGCTGAACGGGCATGGAATCTGTTACGGGTTCAGGTGTATCTGTTATCAGATCACGGTAAAGAATGATATGTTTTTCAATGACTGAGTACCTGATAGCCGGGTCACCCGTTACCGAATCGAGAAGCTCGCTGACGGTCATGTCCGAAGGGCGGCAGGGTAAAGACCCTGTCCTCATCGATTATTCTTGTGTCATAGGTAAAGATATAGCCAGTAAGCCTGCTTACCTCACTGAGCGCCCTGGATGCCCTGATACTGTTGCCCGGCATCTTCACCCGTCTTTCAAGGATACTCTCCTGCGGGAATAAGCTGCAGTGTCAGAAAAAACAGGCCGGCAACCAGGATCAGTATCCTTTTCTCAGTACATGTCGGCCACATCAGATCTTATCAATTCTGTCCCGGCAGAAGGCTGTAAGTCCCGCCTTCCTTGACAGAATGAAGGTTAAAGGTAGTGCAAATTACCTTAATAATTGTATCGTGCGGCTGACTATCAAAGCGGGAGGTAAGACGGTAATCATTTATTGCCGGATCTGCGGCGATAATATCGATATTGAAGGTACGCTTCAGGTCGGCAAAGACCACCCCGAGCCTCTCACCGTCATAGGTAAGGATGTCAGTGTTCCATGAGAGATAGTTGGAGTTGATGTTAAGGTCACGTGAGGAACCGGTTCCTGAGATCCTTCCGACATAACCGGGCTCAATCATCAGGCTCTCTGACCCATCGGTGCTTGTAAGCATGACTGTTCCGGTGGTGACAAATACCTCCACCTCGTTATCATTGTTATCAGTGATCACATTGAATGATGTTCCAAGAACCTTCACCCTGGCATTACCTGCATCAATTATGAACGGATGGGATGCATCAGGGGCAATGTCGAAATAGGCTTCACCCTTCAGTGTCACCCTGCGATTATTGTGCCCGAACGTTTCCGGGTAGATCAGCCTGCTGTCGCGGTTGAGATACACTTTACTGCCATCGGCAAGAAGCACCTCGATGTTTTTCTCATCCATGGCTGCTGTCACGGTTACTTTTTCCGGCGCTGCAACCTCGAACATCAGCCAGCCGAGACCCGCAACTATTATCACCATGGCAGCAATACGTAAAAAGGCCGGCATTAATAACTGCCTGCGGACCGGGATAACAGGCTTCTCGGCTTCTATCCTGTGAATGAGGTTATTCCATGCTTTATCGACATCAATATTATCACTGTCTGTGTTTTTCAGATCATTCCATTTTTTCATTATCTCTCTTTCTTCACTTATCAGGAAACGGGCAGCCTCATCGTTGGATGTCTGTTCACCAGAGAGCCATGCAGCTGCATCAGCCCACTCCTGTTCGGTCATTTGTTCTATTTTATTTTTATTTTTCATTGCTCTGCAAGTGCTTTTCTGAATTCTTTAAGCGCTTTTCCCATATTTGCCTCAACGGTCTTCAGCGAAACTGACAGTTTCTCTGCTATCTCATTGTATTTTAATCCTTCAAACCTGCTCATCCGGAAGATGACACTGCATCTTTCAGGCAGCCGTTCGAGCACCTTTGTCACCTTCGACTGCAACTCGCTGGTAATATATTGCTTCAGTGACAGGCTCAGCTGTCTGTTCAGCGCTGGCGGCAATCTCTCCGGCATGGCGGTCGACCACTTTCTGATGTTCAATGAAGTGAAGCGACCTGTTATATACGGAGCGGAAGAGATATCCGTTCAAAGAACTTTCAATGTTGATGTTGCCCCTGTCCTGCCACAGCCTGAAGAACAGATCCTGAACTATCTCTTCCGCAGTGTCATGGTCTTTAAGTATTTTCTTTGCATACCTGACCAGTGAAACATAGGAGGACCGGAACAGCTTCTCAAACTCCTGCTTGTCGCCCTGTCTGATCCTCCTTATTATCTCACTGTCACCGTTCATGCAGCACTGATGCTTGTTTATTCTTTTCTGTCACTGAACTTGACTTTCCTGCTCAGTCTTTTAATGGCCGACTCTATGCTCTGGTCAGGTTCTATGACGTTGTAGTCGCCCCAGAAATCGGGATCGGCGAAAGCTGCAACCTCTTCCGTGAAGAAGTCAGTGGACTTCATCCTTTCCTTTGCTGCGAACTTAACCACATCTTCCTCAGTACGGTCAGTGATGGCCAGTTCTGACATTGTGGTGAAATTGGTGTTGAAGAGTTTCTTCTTCCAGTCGACCTTAAACTTAACCTCAGCCCTTGAGTGTGCGAAATACCACTTGCCATCCACTTCGCGATAGCGGACAAGGTATGATGTGATCTCAGGTGTGACCTGCATACCGATAGGCTTCTTCCTGATGAACATCGATGCTGCCAGTTCCTTGTTTTCAAGGTTAAAGGAAAACTCAGCCTGGGCTACTGCGTAGGTCTCTATATCGATATATAATCGGCCAAGATACAATGGTGTAGTAATGAAGGGCTTCTGGAAGAAGTTAATGACATAGTTGGTCCTGTCATCTATTACGACTATGCTTGACAGTTCGAGATCATACTGTTCGAGGGCTTCCCTGGTAAGGAATGTTTCAGGGTTCTTGACGATATCAAGATAGAGAGCCGTTGTAGGGCCGCCCTGGAGCTTGAAGAGCACAGTGTCCATCTTAGCAACATCATCGCTCTTTCTTCCTTTGTAGATTTTGACTGCATCAAATCTGAGGTCATTCTGGTAGGGCGCCTTGAATACCTCCACTATGGCTTCACCGATAGATATATAGTTACGGTTCTTCCTGATCGTCTCACGATAGAAACCGGTCATATCATTTGCCACCGAGGTGTAGTTTTCGTCAAAACGAGACATCACCTCCTCAAGGATCTCTTCGGGAACCATTGGTTTGACAATTATCTCCCTGATGGGGATCATGGCAGTCTCCATCTCAATGATATTGCGTTGGCCGTTGATTTTCATCTCAACTAGGTCCATCACCCTGTTCTTATAGCCGACAAATGAGAACTCTATCTTTCCCGCCTCGGTATCACTGACCTTAAGGGTAAATTCACCGTCAAGGTTTGTTATGGTAGAGACATTGCTTCCCTGCACTGAAACGCCTGCAAAAACGAGAGGAAGGCCTGTCTCGGTATCAACCACCCTTCCCCGGATGGTTATTACCTGCTGTTGTTCTTTCTTCGGCCTGGCCGAAGGTCCTGATGCAAGCAGATCTCCCGCTGTTTGAGAGAAGAGGAGCGTTGCAGCTATTACTGAAAAAATGACTTTTGTTTTCATGGTTCTTTAATGTGTTGGTTTATATCCGGATCATCTGTTCACAATAATGACCGGGAATATATCTTCTACCCTATACATTGAAGAAAAAAAATTGTTCATTTGTTATGATCATGGGCGCTCCGTATCTGAATGCAATTTACTCCGTTTTCTCATACGTGATGAAGAGATATGCCGGCATTTCTCTTCAACCGCCACTGCCGCCGGCAATAAATGTCGAACTTAGCTGCAAATGCAATCTCTCATGTCCTGAGTGTGTTACGGGTGCAGGACTGCTTCATAGGAATAACGATTTTATTGATTATGGCCTTGCGGAGAAAATTGCCGTGGAGCTCACGGGAAAGTCAGTATCTGCCTGGCTTTATTTCCAGGGTGAACCGATGCTCCATCCCCGGTTTTTTGACATTGTCAGGCTTGTTCCGGAGGATGCACCCCGTGATCTCAACAAACGGGCACTTTCTGGATGAAGAAAACTGCAGAATGATTGCAGATTCAGCACTTGAAGAAAATTATAATTCCTTATGACGGGGCTACACCTGCTGTATACAATATCTACCGTTCAGGCGGTGATCATGCACGTGTGTCTGACGGCATCAGGCGCCTTGCTCAGGCTATAAAGACAAGAGATTCGAAGCTGAAGATTGAACTGCAGTTCCTTTTGCACAGGCATAATGAACATGAATTGCATGAAGTGGCACAATTTGCCCGGTCTGTCAATGCCGTCTTCAGGATAAAAAGCATTCAGGTTCTTGACGACGAAAAGGCCGGGGACTGGATGCCATCTGACCCGAAGAGATCACGCTATATGAAGTCTGGCGGGATCTGGAAACCAGTGAGATCACCTTCCCGGGGATGCTTAAGGATGTGGACCACGGCAATAGTGACGGTTGACGGAGATGTTGTGCCATGCTGTTACGATAAGTACGCCGGTCATACCATGGGTAATATCAATGATCAGAGCTTTCAGCGAAATCTGGAATGGCGAAAAGTATAAGTCGTTCAGGGAGTCCGTGATCAGAAGCCGTGCGTCTGTGGATATATGTTCACAATGCCCGCAGGGGACACGAATACTTTTCAGAAGCTGAAGCACAGGCTCTCTGCAGTGATCTTCAAACCGCAGGATTTGTCAGATATCACCTGGCCACCCTGACCACGGCAACCTTGTCGTCATAGAAAATACGGGCGAGATAAACACCTGATGCCAGATTGTATACAGAGAACCTGCAGTGACCCGGAGCTTTCGGAATATGTTCCCTGGTATACTATCTCTGCCGGCATAATCAATAAGTTCAATTTTCACTGAAGAGCACCTGGTGAATGCCCTGGATTCTATTGTTACAATATCTTCAGCAGGCAGAGGATAGACCTTTATTTCTTCATCTGAAACGGATGCGTCATTAATATCACTCTGAACACTCAGGGTGAGGTAAAAAGTACCAGTAACGCCTCCTCCGCTGCCGTCAACCTGAACCCAGTATTTCTGGCCGGCACTGACATTTATCGAAGTGATCCGCGGGTTATAGTCGGCATCAGTATAATCATCATTTGCTCCGACGAGTGTATAATTGCCGCTTAACACGTCCTGATATGTTGATGCCCTGTAAATGGCTATCTGGTTATCCAGCCCGGTAGAATAAAATGTAATTGTCTGATTTGCTGTGGGTGTAAAATGGAACCAGACACTTTTTTCAACTATGTTCTTCACCTGTTCCGTATTCATCGCACCATGAAAGCTGCCCTGTACAGGATTCAAAAGGCGGAACAGGTTCATCCTCTTCAATAGTGGCGCATAAGTTGGAGTAGGGCCCGTTCGTTCCTGCATTATCTCAGTTGCATCAGCGATATTATCATTTGTCTGGGCCGTAAGCGGAATTTTGAACTGGAGGGTGTTCTGGCAGGTTCCCTGTATACCTGTCAGCCTGATCTCAATATCGGCGCTCCGATTTAATTGCACTCCGTCGTTCAATCTTACCACTGCCGGATTGGCTGTGACTGTTTTCTATATTAAAATAGTCGTCTGAGGCCTCTGAAAGTGACCATAAATATGCGTCAGCACCATATGCCTGCAGAGACGCACCGGTAAAAGAGTCGGTGCACGAGTCTGTAAGACCGGACGGATATGCTTCAAGTGCAGAGATTAGTTCCGGCACTGATAAAGTTATTGACGGTTTGAATATCAGTACCAAAGATGTTGGTTACTTTAAGAGTAACTCTGTAACTGCCTTGCGCTGTAAAAGATACTTTGGGTGACTGCGAGTCAGGACCGGTTCCTTCGTGGTAAACGACATTTGACGGAGTAAAAGACCATTGCCAGGCCAGAGGGTCAAAGGCCGAGAAACCGTTAAGTTCAACTGGCGAATCAACACATGCTGACCTGAATTCCGACAGGAACTTTGCATCGGGCAGGTTGCCAGCAGGGTAGTAACCGTCAATGAATGTCACACCTGTGTTATCAGGATCAAGAAAGAGTTGCAGCGCGAAAGGTTGTTGGCTGCTCCCACGAAAAACTGAGCTTGCCAAAGTAATCCAGTTCTCTTCCACCGTGTAACTGTCCGGTAATTCTCTTGCTTTCATTGAACAGGGGTCCGCCGGATGAACCTGAAAAGGTCGCTCCCTCATCAAAGGTAACTTCCCAGTGCGATCCGGCCGGCGTCACTGTTCCCCCTTCCCACGATATTGTATCCTCGTAGGAGATTGCGGGGTCGTTATCGACTGATATCTTCTTTTTGTTTCCTTCCGGATGATGAATGCATACCGAATTGAGAGGCGCTGTACCGCTGATGTCCCATCCGCTGAAGAAGGGCTGGTAAGCCGGTGGCACCTGATCATTAAATCTGAGAAGTGTAAAGTCTGACGATTCGCCCGTTGTCTTAAGTGACGCTCCGGTAAGCGACTGTGCCGTGTAAAGGGAGGAAACCAGACAAGAGGCGTCTTCATAATTGAAGTAGGCTGTAATTGTGCTGGCTTCTGCTTCTGTGTTGATACAGTGGTTGGCTGTGAGGAAGTAAGGGGTGCCGTCATTTATGTATTGTTGATCAGAGCTCCGGAGCATAAGTAACTGTTCCTTCCGTCATTGAAACTGTACCTGCAGACAGAATGCTTCTGATTCTGCCAGTCCTTTCCCTCATCACAGTTGACCGGAATAAAATCCGTTTACATCCTCATTCCTCGATTTGGTCGCGAATATGTCGATATATGACTGCCCTATCCATCCGATAACGACCTCTCCTCCGAATGAAACTCCTGCAGGCTCATAATACTCAATTATTACATGGTTACCGGGGATATCACCTGTGACAAACATCAGGTTTTCGGTCATATTTGATTTTGTGAATGCACCGCTGACATTAACGTACCCCTCATTATAGAGAAAGAGCTCAGCACCTTGAGGGACCAGATATTTTTTAAAGATCACCTGCACTGACTTACCGGCTTCTGAATTAATCCTGTACTGCCAGATAGTCCCTCCATCAGAAAGAACTGTCCTGGTTGCTGAAGATTTCAGGTCAATGGAAACTTCTTCAATAACGGCATACCTCATCGGAACAGGATTTTCCCTGTTGTATGCCAAAAGAGTTGCAGTATCAAGTTCAGAAAGGGTGTAATGAACTGCCGGTACGATACTTTTGACATCAGCTGATTTATATGACCGTGGTAGTCCGCCTTCTGAAACCTGGGCAGACAGGTAAAAACAAAAAGAGACAAAGACAGATATTAGAAATATTTTTTTCATTTAGTCCAGCAGAGAATTACAAAATGACCTTGTACAGTCGGTGTATTGAAGCAGGCGGAAATCAGACAGTCATTACCTCTTTTTCCTTTGCATCCATTACCTTGTCGACCTTTGCGATATGCTTGTCGGTCATTTCCTGGATTATCTTCTCACCGTTTTTCTCTTCATCCTCAGGCAGGCCATCCTTAGTCAGAGTTTTAAGTTCATCATTGAACCATTTCCTGGTCGTGCGTATGCTGATCTTGGCGGTCTCACCCTCCTGTCTTAGCTGTTTAACCAGCTGATGTCTGCGCTCTTCCGTAAGAGGCGGGACGTTTATACGGATCACCTCTCCGTTGTTTATCGGTGTCATTCCGATGTTTGCTGCAAGAATAGCTTTCTCGATAACATTCAGCATGTTCTTTTCCCATGGCTGTATAAGAATGCTCTTTGCATCGGGAGTATTTATATTTGAGACCTGTGACAGGGGTGTCATGGTACCGTAATAATCGATATTAATACCGTCAAGAAGCAGCGGATTGGCCCGCCCTGCGCGAAGATGTGAAAGCTCGTATTCAAGGTGCTTTATTGCCTTGTCCATCCGCTCATCAGCTTCATCTTTAGTAAGTTCCAGTTCGTCAGTCATATGATCCGTATTTTTTCCGGTGGTAACAAATGTAAAAAAAATCTTTTCAGGGAGCAAGAAAGGTACCACACTTCCTTCCTGATGTCACAGCTTCAAGATTGCCTTCGGTGTTCATGTCAAAGACAATTAACGGTCATTTTGTTTTCGCTGCACATTGAGAAGGCAGTCTGGTCCATCACCTTAAGCTTTTTCTCCATTGCCTCATCAAATGACAGGGTCTCATACCTGACTGCAGAGGGGTCTTTCTCTGGATCGGCAGTATAAACGCCGTCAACGCGTGTGCCTTTTAACAGCACTTCACAACCCAGTTCTGCTGCACGCAGGGCGGCTGCCGTATCTGTTGTGAAGAAGGGATTACCTGTTCCTCCGGCAAGGATACAAACATTACCGTTGTTCATTGCCTCAGAGACCTTGTCACGGTGATACAGTTCGCCCACCGGCTCCATGCGTATTGAGGTGAATACTTTAGCCCTGCATCCCGCCCTGCTGAGGAAGCTCTCGATAGCCAGGCTGTTTATCACAGTAGCAAGCATGCCCATCTGATCACCCTTATAGCGGTCATATCCTTCGTCACTGCCGCCCAGGCCACGGAAGATATTGCCGCCACCAATGACAATTGCCACCTGGCAGCCGGAGTCAGCAACTTTCCTTATCTGCCTGGCATAGCTTGTCAGTACGCTGGTATCCAATCCGTTTCCATCCGGACCTCCGACAAACTCTCCGCTGAGCTTGAGCAGTATCCTTTTATATTTCATTATAACAAACCTGTTTTTATGATGGTAACGAAGTTAGCAAAAATTGTGCCTGAAATCATAGTCATATTATACACGTAACGACGCCCTGATCAGGGCGTCGCTACATATATAGCATCACCATCCCTGGGGATGCTATTCTTTTTTCTCCTTATCAAGGGTGTCTGTCCTGAACAGGTACCAGATCGGGCAGGTCCTTGTAAATGCAGTCACGACAAGGATTATAGCAAGGATAATTAATATTATCCCTAACCACTTGTTTACGACGAAATAAAGAATTACAGCCAGAGCTGCAAGTACCAGTCGTACAATCATGTCTGTTTTACCAACGTTCTTATTCATAGTTCGTTTAATTTAAGGGTATTAAGTTACAGATTTTTTTTGATATATATAAAAAAGTAACGACGCCCAGGATCCTGGGGACAGTCGTTGCCTCTACCTGGTGAATTGGAGTATATTTTTGAATTAAACGTTCAGGGAATAACGCATGAACCCGGTTGCCTTGAGTTCTTTATTAATGCTCTCAAGGTACTGTCTGACAGACAGTTTACTGTCCTTGATGAACTCCTGGTTCATGAGGGTGCTTTCCTTAAAGAATTTGTTCAGCTTACCCTGGGCAATCTTCTCAAGCATCTCTTCAGGCTTGCCTTCACGGCGCGCCTGTTCCCTTCCGATCTCCATCTCCTGTGCAAGGATCTTTGCAGGGACATCATCCTTATCAACTGAAACAGGATTCATTGCAGCCACCTGCATGGCAACGTCCTTGTAAACCTGGATGTCAATGCCTGCTCTGGTGAAACCCACCAGCGTGGCAAGCTTGTTACCGGCATGGATATAAGCCTGAACAGCCGGAGCACTGAGTTTGTCGAAATATGACAATTCAAACTTTTCTCCTGTTATACCGCTCTTCTCAAGCACAAGCTCGGCAGCCTTTTTACCGTCAACGATGATATTCTTCAAAGCTTCAAGATCGGAAGGATCAGCCTTCAGGGCAGCGTCAAGGATCTTGTTTCCAAGAGCGATGAAATCAGCGTTTTTGGCAACAAAGTCGGTCTCGCAGTTGAGTGCAATCATCATTCCTTTTTTGCCGTCAGCGGTTGTTTTTGCCAAGCACCACGCCTTCTGAGGCTTCACGGTCGGAACGCTTGTTTGCAATTGCCTGACCTCTTTTACGAATCAGTTCCTGGGCTTTCTCGAAGTCGCCTGCGGCTTCTTCAAGTGCCTTTTTACAGTCCATCATGCCGGCTCCCGTCAATCTTCTCAGTTTGGCGACATCGGCAGCACTTATATTTGACATAATTTCTTAAGTTAATGGTTGATCTTATTTTACCTCTTCCTCAGTCTCTGCTTCAGGCTTTTCAACGGCTTTTCCAACAGCCTCAATCTCTTCCTCTTCCTCAGCTACCACCTCGTGCTTCTCTTCCTCATAATCGAGTGCATGGAATTTGCCTTTATGTGCACCTTCCGGGAACAGCTCTCCTTTTCTGCCGGTGAACTCTCCTTGTCTTTTTCTGCCTTACGCTCATTCAGACCTTCGGCGAGAGCCTGGCACATGATATTGACCACCAGTGAAATTGACTTGGCGGCATCATCATTGGCAGGTATGACGAAGTCGATCTCTGAAGGATCAGAGTTTGTGTCAACCATTGCGAATACCGGTATACCCAGTCTTTTTGCCTCATGAACGGCTATGCGTTCCTTGGCACACGTCAACCACGAACAAAGCGGAGGGCTGGCGTGTCATGTCTGCTATTGAGCCGAGGTTTTTCTCAAGCTTGGCTCTCTGGCGGGTGATCTGAAGCTTCTCTCTCTTTGAGAGGTTGTCAAATGTACCGTCGGTAGCCATCTTGTCTATCGAGCCCATCTTCTTCACCGCCTTGCGGATGGTGGGGAAGTTGGTAAGCATACCACCCGGCCACCTCTCGGTCACGTATGGCATGTTCACTGCTCCGACTTTTTCGGCTACGATATCCTTAGCCTGTTTTTTTGTAGCCACGAAAAGAACCTTGCGGCCGACTCTGGCTATCTGCTTCATTGCGGCAGCAGCTTCGTCAATCTTGGCTGAGGTTTTTTCAAGGTCAATGATATGAATGCCGTTGCGCTCCATGAATATGTAAGGAGCCATTGCAGGGTTCCATTTTCTTTTCAGGTGCCCGAAGTGTACACCGGCATCAAGTAATTCATTAAAATTCGTTCTTGACATTTTCTGTGTTTGTTAAAGTTTACGTTCTGTGAAGTCAATTGCAGAGTAGTTCCTCGCGGGAAGTCAATGCAATTTAGATACTAAACCTGCATCTATGATAATTGCTGTTGAACTCCTAACGCTTGCTGAACTGGAACCTCTTACGTGCTTTGGGCTGACCCGGTTTCTTTCTCTCCACCTCGCGCGGATCGCGTGTAGTGAAACCTTCAGCTTTCAGCTTGGGTTTGTACTCCGGATCAATCTTGATGAGAGCTCTGGAAATCCCAAGACGTATCGCCTCTGCCTGACCTTTGGATCCACCGCCGTCAAGGGTGACTTTGATGTCATATTTGTCGGCAACATTGAGAAGGTTAAGAGGCTGGAGGACAACATACTGCAGGATTTCATTCGGAAAATACTGTTTGAATTCCCTGTCGTTGATGGTGATCTGTCCCTTGCCGTCGTTAAGGTAAACCCTGGCAACAGCTGCCTTCCTTCTTCCGATAGCGTTAATAACTTCCATGTTTTTTACTTAATGGTTTTTAAATCAATTAGTTTGGGTTTCTGGGCCTCGTGCTGGTGCTCCGGGCCTGCATACAGATAAAGGTTCCTGAAGATGGCGCTGCCAAGACGTGATTTCGGAAGCATCCCCTTAACGGCATATTCAACCATTCTTGTCGGGTGCTTCTTCATCAGCTCATTAGCCATGACGATCCTCTGGCCACCGGGGTAACCCGTGTGCCTGATATACTCTTTGTCTGTCATCTTTTCACCCGTCAGCGTGACTTTGTCGGCATTGATAACAATGACGTTATCACCGCAGTCAACATGAGGCGTGAAGCTTGTCTTGTGCTTCCCCCTCAGCATCAGGGCTACTACAGATGCCAGACGACCGAGTGTCTGACCCTCTGCATCTACCAGTACCCACTCTTTCTCTACAGTAGCCTTATTGGCTGATACTGTCTTGTAGCTTAAGGTGTTCACTTTAGTACTTTGGTTTCGTTAATAAATGATTTTCAAAATAAAAACCCCATTTTTAGGGTTTGCAAAAATACAACATATTTTTATTTCGAGCAATATGTTGTACTTTTAATTTCTTTATGATCACATGTTCAGCAGACCGGTCCACCAGATAATAAACCTGAAATACCTTATGCCGGCCGCATTCTTTATACCGGCATCAGTCAGGCTTCTGTCTGTTGCTATCAATTGCCGGAGCCACATTCTTTTCTTATTTTTACACACTGTTACTTATGTTTGAAAACAAGTCATGGAACTTAATTCTGAAGACAGGAAATTCCTGAAGCTGGCAATAGAGACCGCATCAGACAACATAAAGGACCAGGGAGGGCCATTTGGCGCTGTCATCGTCAGCAACGGAGAAATCATCTCCCGTGCCGGCAACAGGGTGGTTGCCGGGCATGACCCGACTGCACACGCCGAGGTGCAGGCAATAAGGATGGCTGCCACTGCTCTGGGCACACATGACCTCAGCGGCTGCGTGATATATTCATCATGCGAGCCATGCCCCATGTGCCTGGGAGCGATATACTGGTCAGGCATCAGACGCCTGGTCTATGCTTCTGACCGCTATAAGGCAGCAGCATCAGGGTTTGATGATGAAATGATTTACACCGAGCTGGCTCTCGACCATGAGAAGAGAAGCATTGTCATGAACCGCGGCATGAAAGACGAAGGAGACAACGTGTTCAGACAGTGGGACAATTTCCCGGGCAAAGTCTTATATTGATCAGCACGAGATGTCCAGAGTAAACAGGGAGTTTTTCCTCGGTGATGCTGTAAGTGTGGCACGGCTGCTGCCGGGAATGGATATTGTAATGGATGAATGGCAGCATTCCGCGACACTATATGATCACAGAGACTGAAGCATACCTGGGAGAGAACGACAAGGCATGCCATGCCAGCAAGGGAAGAACCAGGCGCACAGAGGTGATGTACCTTGAGGGAGGTCACCTTTATATTTATTTTGTTTACGGAATGCACTGGATGATGAATATTGTCACCGGTCCCGCCGATAACCCCCAGGCTGTTCTCATCAGAGGAGCAGCATCATTCACAGGCCCGGGACGCGTTACAAGGAACATGGGCATTAACGGTTCATTCAACGGCGAGGATCTCACAACATCAGCAAGAATATGGGTGGAGGACAAAGGTTACAGGCCGGAACTCTGCCGCAGGCCCACGGGTTGGCATAAACTATGCCGGTGAGCCCTGGGTGAGCAAACCATGGCGGTTTATAATCACAATGAAATAACCGATAAGATATGATAAAAGGATTTCGGATCTGGAACAACATAACGGGATGGGTGGTATTTGCCGTTTCGCTGATCAGTGTACCTCCTGACCATTGAACCAACAGTCTCCTTCTGGGACTGCGGGGAGTTCATTCTCTGTTCATACCGTATGGAGGTAGGCCATCCTCCCGGAGCTCCTTTTTTCATGCTCCTGGGGCGTTTCTTCACCCTCTTTGCAGGATCAGATACATCAAAGGTGGCAATGATGGTGAACATACTGTCTGCTTTCGCCAGCGCCTTTACAATTCTTTTCCTCTTCTGGAGCATAACAAGACTAATCCGCCTGGCCACCGGTGATGATGAAAGCATAACCGGCGGAAGAGCAATTGCAGTCATTGCATCCGGGGTGATGGGAGCCCTTGCATATGCATTCTCTGACACTTTCTGGTTCTCAGCTGTTGAGGGCGAAGTGTACGGCACCAGCTCCCTCTTCACAGCAGCCGTTTTCTGGGCCATGCTCAGATGGTATGACGAAGCCGATGAGCCTCATGCCAACAGATGGATCATCCTTATCGCCTACCTGATGGGACTTTCAATAGGGGTGCACCTGCTTAACCTCCTGACGCTTCCCGTGCTTGTGCTGATTTACTATTTCCGGAAATACAAGGCGACGGGCAAAGGAGCGGTATGGGCCGTGTTTATCGGGTTTGCCATACTCGGGGTGCTGAATCTTCTTTTCATACCTGGAGTGGCAAAGGTGGCCGGGTGGTTTGAGCTTCTGTTCGTAAACAGGATGGGCCTTCCCTATAATACCGGCCTCTATGTCTACCTCTTCCTGCTTGTGGGACTGGTAATATTCGGGATATGGTATTCTCTCAGGAAGAACAAGATTATACTGAACTATGTGATGACCGTGGTTGCTGTGCTGCTGCTGGGCTATTCCTCCTTCGCCCTGATAATTATAAGGGCAAACGCTCACCCACCCATGAACCAGAACGATCCGTCTGATGTCTTCTCTTTTATTTATTATATCAACAGGACCCAATACGGGCGAACTCCGCTTGTTTACGGGCCGTATTACTCAGCCCCTCCGGTAAGTGTGGAAAACAGTATCTCAGGATATAATAAAAAGGATGGAAAGTATGTGCCTTATTACTTTCCTGATTATAAATATGACAAGCGGTTCATGACAGTATTCCCCCGGATGTACAGCACTGATCCTGAACATATTAAGCAGTATGAATACTGGGGCCGCATCAGGGGGCAAAAGGTCACTGTCAGATCGGGCGGTCAAAGTGAACAGCTAACCCTTCCTTCGTTCGGCGAAAA
The DNA here is from genome assembly GCA_963732575.1 of uncultured Bacteroidales bacterium. Taxonomy (GTDB): domain Bacteria; phylum Bacteroidota; class Bacteroidia; order Bacteroidales; family VadinHA17; genus SR-FBR-E99. The sequence continues at coordinate 94,934 of CAVTAA010000008.1, read as the reverse complement.
CCTTCGCTTTTTCCTCAGGTACCAGGTAGGAGTGATGTATCTGCGATACTTCATGTGGGACTTTGCCGGCAGGCAGAATGACGTACAGGGCAACGGCAACGTTATGGACGGCAACTGGATCTCGGGAATCCCCTTGATTGACAATAACAGGCTTGGAGATCAGTCGCTGTTGCCGGATGATTACCTGAACAACCCTGCCCGTAACAAATATTTTCTTCTTCCGCTTCTGCTCGGACTGGCAGGCCTTGCATGGCAGTATATGCGTCACAGGAAAGGATTATCTCTTGTTATGCTCTTTTTCATTATGACGGGGCTGGCGATTGTGGTATACCTGAATCAGTACCCTGGTCAGCCGAGGGAGCGTGACTATGCCTATGCAGGCTCTTTTTATGCATTCGCGATCTGGATAGGCATGGGTGTGATGCTTCTCTATGATCTGTTCCGGAAATTTCATGGCTGAACAGACCTGCCGCAATTATCCCTGCCTGTGTGACACTGGCAGCAGTACCTCTGCTGATGATTGTGCAGAATTATGATGATCACGACCGCTCAGACAGGTACACGGCAAGGGATATTGCCTCTAATTACCTGGTTTCCTGTGATGAAAATGCCGTGCTTCTCACTTACGGCGATAATGATTCATTTCCCCTGTGGTATATCCAGGATGTTGAGGATTTCCGTACCGACGTACGCGTGGCAAACCTGAGTTACCTGCAGAGCGGCTTTTATATTGAAACAATGAGTCGCAAGGCTTTTAAATCCGATCCGCTGCCTTTCACTTTACCCGTTGAAAAATATATTGAAGGTGAGCGCGTGCAGCTGCCAGTGGAGGACCTGGTAAAAGAACCTACAGACATAAGAAAGGTGGTCGAATTTGCAGGGTCCGATGACCCGAAGGCAAAGGTCGATCTGTCAGGACGCGGTGACTTTTATAATTTCATTCCTGTCAGGGAATTTGTTGTTGAGGTCAATTCTGCCCATGTGCTTGGTACAGGGGCCGTTAAACCGTATCACGCTGACAGGATGCTGACGCCGATGATATGGAAGTATAAAGGATCGATGGCAATGAAGGATGACCTTGCCGTTATGGATTTTATGGCAGGAAACAACTGGGAACGCCCGCTCTACTACGCCGTTACCGTCCCGGGTTCGACTTACATTGGTCTTGAAGACTACTTTATTCTTGAAGGAATGGCCTACAGGGTAAGTCCCGTGACAATTGATAAACCTGCTCCCGGAGAGACCGGCATGGTCGATACCGATGTGATGTACGAGAACATGATGAACCGTTTCAAATGGGGTAACGCCGGCGAAGAAGGAGTATATCTTGATGAGAACAACCGCAGACTGTTCGATGTCTTCAGACGCCAGTTCGGACGTCTTTCCAAAGCCCTGACCCTTGAGGGCGATACTGTCAGGGCTGTTGCTGCAGCTGAAAAGGGAATGAGCTATTGTTCCTCCGGAGAAAATGCCGTATGATTATTTCAGCTCCGACCTGGGTGAGGCGCTCGCCATGGCAGGCAGAGAAAGCTGAAGCTGAAAAAATGCTGACAACAATATCTGACAATGCTGTAGTAATGCTGAGCTTCATCTCCGCATTGCCGGAAAACAAGACCTACGGTCTCGATTTTAACATGGGGGTCTCCCTGCAGGCGTTATACGAGGTATACAGGCTGGCAGACCGTTACGGGATGACATCACTGGCCGTTAAGGCTACTGAGGAGCTCAACAGGTTTTACGGAGAGGTGCCGGTAAAATGATCAGGAAGTTCGGCAGACCGTTCCCTGCAGAGATTATTTACCCTGATGCAATATTCAGGATTACCGGCACGGGTAAAAAGCTGTACCTGACATTTGATGACGGGCCCGACCCCGCTTCAACGCCTCAGATACTTGATATCCTTCATGCACATGATGTTACTGCCACATTTTTCTGCACCGGAAGCAAGGTTCTCGGGTCACCCGGCCTCCTGGGCCGCATAGCCTCCGCAGGCCATGCCATAGGCAATCACGGCTTCAGCCACCTCAACGGGCTGACTACACCCGTCAGAACCTATTGTGCCGATGTGCTGAAGGGAAGGGACGTCACTTCCAGTAACCTCTTCAGGCCGCCTTACGGAAGGTTACGGGTCAGACAGTACAGAATACTCGAAAGAACCATGAGGATAGTGTTCTGGGATATTATGCCGTATGATTTTGACAGGAAACTGTCACCCGAAACTTCGTACGGAATCCTGTCACGCAAGACCAGGCCTGGCTCTGTCATAGTGCTTCACGACAAACCTGGCAGCCATGCACTTGTGTATCTTGACAGGTTTATCAGAACATTCCTGGAAAAGGGTTATTCTTTCGCGTTCTCATCGATGATTATTTACTGCATAGCTGAGTTATTTAATACGAAATGCTATTTTTGAAAGAGAATGAAAACAGGACAATGAATATTCTTATTCTCGGATCCGGGGGACGTGAGCATGCCGTTACGTGGAAGCTGTCACAGAGCACAAGGCCGCTCAGGCTGTTTGCAGCTCCGGGTAATCCCGGAACAGCTGCCATCGCTGTGAACCTGCCTGTTGACCCCCTTGATTTCAATGCCGTAAAGACAAGCCGTCATCACCAATAAAATTGAAATGGTGATCGTGGGTCCGGAGGCGCCTCTCGTTGAAGGCATAGCTGATTTTTTTGAAGCTGATCCCATGCTTTCATCAGTTCACGTGGTAGGTCCCGGCAGGAAAGGGGCCCTGCTTGAGGGAAGCAAGGATTTTGCCAAGGGATTTATGATGCGGCATGGCATTCCCACCGCTGCTTACGAAACATTTACGCAGACCGGATAAAGGAAGCAGAGTCGTTTCTCCGCAAACTTGAACCTCCTTACGTCCTTAAGGCAGACGGACTGGCGGCAGGCAAGGGGGTTCTCATTATAAATGATTACACTGAGGCGGTCAGTGAACTTAATGCCATCCTGGGAGGCCGTTTTGGCGCAGCCGGTAATAAGGTGGTGATAGAAGCAGTTCCTGTCCGGCATCGAACTGTCAGCTTTCGTAATAACAGACGGCATCTCCTATAAGATACTGCCTGAAGCAAAGGACTATAAACGTATCGGCGAGGGAGACACCGGGAAAAACACTGGCGGTATGGGTGCTGTATCACCGGTGCCGTTCGCTACCCGCTCTTTCATGAAGAAGGTGGAGGAGAAGGTAATCATACCGACAGTGTCAGGACTGAGGGAGGAGGGGATCGACTACCGCGGATTTATCTTCTTCGGGCTGATGAACGTTGCCGGTGAGCCCTTATGTCATTGAGTATAATGCCCGCCTGGGTGATCCGGAGACTGAGGTGGTGATGCCGCGCATAGAGAGTGACCTGTTCGATCTTCTTGAGGGTGTGGCTTTTCGCAACCTTAAAGATCGCACCCTGAAGACAAGGGGCGATACTGCCGTCACCGTTATGATGGTGTCAGGGGGTTACCCCGACGCCTACGGAAAAGGCTTCGGAATAACCGGTCTTGAAAAGGTATCTGAAAGCGTTATCTTTCATGCAGGCACCAAACGCACGGAAGGCCGTCTTGTCACATCCGGCGGACGGGTGCTGGCAGTAACTTCATCAGGGAGCACAATGACGGAGGCGCTTGAAAAGAGTTACCGCAGTGTCTCGGAAATACACCTTTGAAGGCGCCCGGTACAGGAAGGATATTGGCTTTGACCTGAAACTGATAAACGGATGATAAAACTTTTCAGGGGAACAGGAATAGTCCCGTTGCTGCTGCTGTCACTGATCACAGTAGCATTGTGGTTACAGTATTTTATATACCCGCCGCAGATGATTCAGCTGCCGGACGGAGATGCAATGCCTTTATGGGAGCTTCTATTTAATTTTCTCTCCCGCTTCCCCATACTGGCCGTAATCCTTTCATTTATACTGATGGTGATAATGGTCATTGTGATGATCAGGTTCAATACTACCATCTTCTTTATTCCCAGGAGAACTTATTTCCCTGCACTCTTTTTCATATTGTATTATTCAGTTTTCGCGAATGAGATGATACTCAATCCCGCCCTGCCGGCAGCACTGCTTATAATGGTGGGTTTGTGGCGCATGATGGCTGCCTACAGAATGAACGGCATGGCATTCAACTTTTTCGATGCAGCCGTGCTCATATCTTCCGCAGGGATGTTCTACGCCGGCTCGGTATGGTTTGTGCTGCTGGTGTTTACAGGTGCACTGATACTCAGATCTCCCGATTTCCGTGAAATAACCGTTACCCTTGCGGGAGCACTTCTTCCATGGATAATCCTTTATGCAATCTGGTATCTTACAGGAGGCAGCATGTCAGACCTCACGGAGATAATAAGACATAACCTGTTTGATAAGATGCCTTCGGCAGACTGGAACCGGACATTGGTAATACTTCTCATTGTAATAGCAGTGGGTTTCCTTCCCGCGTTGTTATCACTGATCAGGGATATGCCGACACAGAAGATAAAGTCAAGAAAGACATTTGAGCTGCTTCTCTGGATGATGGTGATCTGTGCTGCAGCATATGCTATAACACCTTCTGTTTCAGTAGAGATAAGCGCGATAGCAGCAATACCCGTCTCGTTTATAATGGCTAATTACTGCGCCTTCACCCGTCGTCTGGTGATTACGGAGATAATGTTCTGGCTTACGATTGTAATGTTTATTGTTGCACGCCTGTGGCCAAACTGATCATTTGATCATTGAGACCACACCGACTCCTGATCCCTGCTCTCCGTTCTTAAATCCGTACCACAGGGTATAAAGACCGGTCTTGTTGCAGATGAAATCGACTGAATTGTATTTTTTGCCCGTGCTCCTGTTGAATGAAGAGATAAGCTCTTTCCCCTGGTCATAAATAGTGATTATAAGCTCTCCTTTTGAGGCGGGGGCATCACAGACTGAAAATCTGTACTTCATATTTTTCATCAGGTACATGTTCGCCTTATACACAGGTGTGGCATCATTGGAAGCAGCCTTAGGCAGCTGTACCCGGAAGTCTTTCAGATAGGTTGTATTTTCGCCTGCAGCAAGGACACAAGTACTGACAAGATCATCTGTTGCAGCCTGACCATTCATCATGGGAGGGAAAAGGATCAGTGCGAGGGACATTATGACAGATCTGCATTTCATAATTTACCTGTGATTAATTTGTTTCTGACTTCTTTGGAGAGCTCAGCAATTTTCATCAGCTGTTCATCAGTCATCTCAACCATGCTTTCCTCATGTTGTATCATCACCAGGCGTCCGTCCTGCTCTATCGTCTCCGGCTCCCCAAGCCTGTAGGTGATCCGCACATCGCGATACGAGGTGCTGATCTGTTCCATCATATCAAACAGTGCGGTGTACTCAGCGCTGCTCTCCCTGTATGGGCGAAGCAGCATGAGAAGATCTCCCAGGATGATTTTTTGTTCTCCTATACGGTCCCTGAGTATCCTGTCCGGGTGATCTGAGACAACCTGTGTTGCGAGGTATTGACCTTCAATCCATACCCCGGCGATCATCAGGGCAGATATTGATCCCCTGCCGTTCTCCCTCAGGTACTGGTCTATCTGGTTATAGGAGTTGACTGACATGAAGAGCAGGGAGTCCAGATCGGATTTGTTTATAGATAGCCTCTTAAGTGTTTCAAAATCAAAATATTGCCCAACACGGAGCCCGTCGGCAAGCCGCTTGATCGTTGACAGTACATCGACTGAGTTACCTGTTTTTTCGTACATATTCAGGTAGCCGAGATCAGCGCCATAGATCCCCAGCATAACAGCCTTCTGGAAGTTTGTGGTCAGTCTGTCAGCCCCCTGTGTGGTTGCAAGATGTTCAGCTGAGAACGGTACATTAAGGGCCTGGAGAATAGCAGCGATCTCAACCGGCGATGCAATATTCTGCACTATATCTGCGATGGCTTCCTCACTAAGTTTTTCAGCCTCGCCCGCCGGTACCGAATCGTCAACGGGAAAATTGAGACTCCCCTGCCTTGTTACACTGTTTCTGCATGAGCAGATAAATATCAGCAGAATCACTGCAACCAGCTTTGAAATATTTCCTGTCATCAGGCGAAATATGTTATTATACAAATGTAAGAAAAATGGTCATTCCAAGCCTCCGGTTCAATCTTTTTGAAATCTGAGGTTTTCAAAAAATGCGATAATCCGCTTCAGCACTTCATAGTAGAGAATTATGTAAAGCACAACAGTGAAAAGAAACACCAGGATAATATTGAAAGCGAAAGTGTCGGCCGTCATTCCCATGAATTTTTTCACAGGGGCCATGAAGTGTGTACGGAACTTAAGCGGGCCTTCAGCGACAGGCTCAAGATAAATAAGGTCAACATTCTGTATAAGCCGGTCCTTGTATACCAGCATCTTGTTCTTTTCATAGATTTTCCTGACAATCTCTTCAAGCTTGTCATTGTGATAATCGTCGTACATTATGTCAAGCGCTTCCTTGTTATTGCTGACATAAGTGTCAAGTTTCAGGTCAGCCGCATTGCTCAGCCGCCTGTATTCCTTGTCTGCAGCACTGAGCCAGGCTGAGGCCCTTCCGCCAAGCTCAATCGTAAAAAGCTCAGGAGTCAGGGAGTCCGATCCGGTGAACGGGGTGACAATACCTGCCGACGAAATAGTACCGATCTCGTTTCTTATAAGCTGCAGCTGATTATCTCCGGCTTCGACCCTGCCTTCCCACTGCATCCGGCCAGTTGTTATTTCAAGAGCATCCTTAATATTAGGAATACGGTAAATGGTATTGAAATCCGAAATGCTCATCTGCTGCTTCAGCCGGTAAACCCTCTTACTGTATTCGTTTCCTGTAAACTGTTTTACCATCAGCGCTTCGTAAGTCCAGCGTGTGGGCATTATCTCAGCAATCAGGGGAACCCTGTCCACGCTGCCGATCTTTCTGTTCAGCTTGTCGAAAGGGAACATTGCACCGCTGAGGATCATCATGGGGATCATGAGCAGCGGGATAACAATATATATTGTAATAGCCGAGTTGAGTGCTGATGAAATATTCAGGCCGATCATATTGGCACAGAAGGAGGTAGCGAACAGCGCCAGCCAGTACTGGAAGAACAATCCCTTTATTCCGAGAATGGGGTTGGCAATGACAAGAAAAAGAAAGGCCTGCAGTGCCGAGATTACTATAAGCACTGCTATCTTGCTAACAAGGTAGCTGCTGTGGCTCAGATGGAGAAAATGTTCCCGCTTGAGCATCTTCCTGTCCTTGAAGATCTCTTCGGCGCTTATTGTCAGACCAAGGAAAAGAGCCACAATAATGCTCATGAAGATATAAATCGGGATATTCTCATTCTCTCTGAAGATGTAGTTGTCTGATGACGGGTCAGCAATATATCTTATTATATATGAGAGAATAAGACCAAGAACAGGACCTTCGAGCAGTGTCAGTAACAGATACTGTTTGTTTGCCAGCTTGCTTTTAAGATCGCGTGAAAGGAAGACGGTCATCTGGCGCCACCACCCTGGTCTGTCGAGGGTGGAATATGGAGTAGAGGTAACCTCCTGTGTCGGTGATGCCGGTCTCACCCGCCGGAAGGCATGTGCCCACTCGGCAGGGGAAACCCTTCTTTTGTCGGTGTAGCGCCCGTACTCATCAACAACCCTTGTCTCGAGGATATTGAAGAGGGTTTCAGGGTTGACATTTCCACATTCTGAGCATTCACCAACCTCGCTGTTTATCTGCGCATCAAGTGTTTTAAAGTGAACGATTGATTCGATCGGATTACCGTAAAAGACAAGGTGTCCTTCCAGGTCAAGTACAAGCACCTTGTCAAAACCCTTGAATACCTCCGATGACGGCTGGTGAACAACTGTGAGCACCAGCTTCCCTCTCAGTGTGAGCTCATGCAGCAGATCCATCACGTTCTCCGAATCACGCGAGGAGAGGCCGGATGTAGGTTCGTCCAGAAAGAGCACCGCGGGTTCCCTGATGAGTTCGAGTGCAATATTCAACCTTTTTCTCTGGCCACCGCTGATCACTTTGTTCAAGGGTGATCCAACCTGGTAGTCTCTCTTTTCGTACAACCCCAGGGTGGTCAGTGTCTGGTTCACGATCTCCGTAAGCTCCTCCCTGTTCATCGCTGCAAAACACAGGGATGCTGCGTAGTAGAGGTTCTCAAACACTGTCAGGTCCTCCACAAGGAGGTCATCCTGGGGGACAAACCCAATTACGCCGTCGAGCTTATTGCCAGGTGAGAAGATCGAAATACCGTTAACCCTTACATCACCGGAGCGCGGTCTTATCAGTCCGCTCAGGATGTTTAGCAGTGTGGTCTTTCCTGACCCGCTGGCTCCCATAATTCCGATCAGGTTGCCTTCACTGGCTGAAAAGCTGACGTCGGTGATTGCCGGCATGCCGTCAGGGAAGAAATATGTAAGATTATTCGCAATGAATGACAGTCGGTGAATATCCTTGTCAGTGACAAACCGTGAGGTGATATCACTGTAGTATATCGGGATGGAGGGAGGAGTATGCACAGAGCTCCCCTGGGCAAAAGTATAGACCTTGCGGCATACAACCGGAAGACCGTTGAGGAGTGTTATTCCTGAGCAGAAGCATCTCAGGAAGTAGAGATTTACGCTGGCCGTTTTAAGGAAGACGATAAACTGTCTTGAGTCTGCCTCAGTCCCTGCAGCAGCGCCGGTCTCAATCACAAGCATTGAGGGATTAGAGAATTGTTCCCTCTTTTCTGCCCTGATAAAGAGCAGCATATTGTTGAATTCTTCAAGCGAGACCCTGAATACCTCGGCAATTGTATTGATGATATTCATCCGCTGGGGCGTGTACTGCTTATCAGCATCAATAAGCTCCAGGCATCTCAGGACAACAATTACCCTCTGCTCCTGCGAAAGGGTTTTATTGATCGTTTTGCAGATATTGAAGATCCTTATAGAATCCTTAACCGAGGCAGTATCTTTTCCTGCCAGGTGGCCTTTTTCCTGCAGAGGCCCTGCATTTTCAAGAAAAAGACTCATAAACTCATCAGCGCTCTGATGAGGCAGTTGCTTGTTGAGAAAGGCCGAAACGTAGTCCCTTTCACTCAACTGCATACCTCCGTCCTGCTTGACTATCAGGGCGAAAAGCTCCATCATTGCCCGCAGAATCTCTTCACTCATTTTTCAGGTTCTGTTCTGTTTACAGGTTCAGCTACCAAGATAACGAAATTAGGTATAAAATCTGTTTAAAGTGGTGTACATATTGTTATTCAGGCATCACGGCAACATTTAAAATTCATAAATTTATTGCTTGCACGCTTGAAGTCTATAAACATTAACATGTAAACAATAAATAAAAACCCTAATCCATTTGTCCATGACAAAATCTATCAATGAAATCAGAAGATCCCTTTTCCGCGGTTGCAGCGGTTTAAGGGCTTTGCTGGTCCTTGCCATGCTGGTGATCCCGTTGTCTTCCTTTTCACAGAACATTACCGTGAAGGGTAAGGTCACCGATGATCAGACCGGAGAGACAATGATCGGCTTGAACGTAGTTATCAAAGGCACCGTACGCGGTGTCGTCACTGACGTGGATGGCAATTACACAATGACTGATTGTCCGCCGGATGCCGTACTCGTTTTCTCATATGTGGGGTATGAAGCGCTTGAGGTTCCTGTCCAGGGCCGGAGCGTGGTTGATGCCGCAATCAAACCTTCAAGCAGTCAGCTTGATGAGGTGGTTGTCATAGGTTATGGCACTGCTGCCAGAAAAGACATAACTGGCGCTGTAACTTCTGTGAAAGGCAAAGATCTGGCAAAAATACCTGTCACAACGGCCGCAGAAGCCATGACCGGTAAGATGGCCGGTGTGCAGGTTGTTACAACTGAAGGATCTCCCGATGCTGAGATCAGCATACGTGTCCGCGGCGGAGGCTCGATCACCCAGGATAACTCACCGCTGTATATTGTGGACGGATTTCCTGTAAGTAATATTAATGACATCCCTACATCGACAATCCAGTCCATCGACGTGCTGAAGGATGCTTCTTCAACCGCTATTTATGGTGCACGAGGCGCCAACGGGGTTATTCTTATAACCACAAAAGGAGGTACCCCCGGCAAGACCAGTGTAAATTATAACGCCTATTACGGTTTTAAAAAAGTCGCAGATCATCTGACTAATCTGAGCGTGGAGGATTATGTCAAATGGCAATATGAATATGCCCTTTTAGCTGATGATGCCGCTGGTAATAATGACAGACTTGAAGATTATGAAAAATATTTCGGCATGTACCAGGATATTGACCTGTATGACGGTCAGCCAAGCACAAACTGGTATGACCAGATTTTTGGTCACGTAGGGAAGACATTTAATCATGATCTGAATATTACGGGCGGATCTGACAAATTCAGGTATGCCTTCACTTATGCAGGATTACGAAGCGATGAGATCATGCTTGACTCGAGATACACACGCGATAACCTGTCGCTGAAAATGGACCATCAGGCAACTGACAAAGTCGGGCTTGCATTTTCAGTGCGTTATTCTGATACCAAGATCTATGGCGCCGGAGCTACGGATCAGGCAGGTGGCACCCCGACTGACTCCAGGGTCAAACAAACAATGATATATGTTCCGATCCCATTTACCTCAATCGGCGAATTTGACGATACCGAGTTCTCGTCAAACATGACAAATCCGTTGGATAACGTCAGGGATAATGACCGTCTGCAGCTGAGAAAAAGGTTTAATGTCAGCGGAAGCTTCTCATGGGATATCGTTGATGGCCTGACTTTCAGAACAGAAGACGGTCTTGATTACTATAATACCAACGACGACCGTTTCTATGGCGTAACTACCTATTATGTAAAGAATACCCCTTCTGCACTTTATCAGAATTTGCCGGCACTGGAATCAAATGACAATATCAGTAACAGTTTGAGAAGCACAAATACTTTGACTTATGATTTCAGGCAACTGGTACAGGGTACCGCTCATTCAGCCAAGCTTCTCGTCGGACAGGAGGTTAATGTTATTAAGTCAAATACTGTATTTAACCAGGTCTGGGGCTACCCTGATTTCTTTACCTCGGAACAGGCATATAAGCTTACCAGCCAGGGCTTTTCCAACAGGTATACTGATACCTACAATCCTGATAATAAATTACTTTCTTTCTTCGGTCGTGCCAACTATGACTACAAAGGCAAATATCTGGTTCAGGCAACATTCCGTGCAGACGGCTCCAGTAAATTTTCCAAGGAAAATCAATGGGGATATTTCCCGTCAGTATCTGTCGGATGGAGAATTTCCGAAGAAAAATTCATGAAAGGGATCTCATCAACTGTTAACAACCTCAAGTTGCGTCTTGCATACGGCACCTCGGGTAACAACAATATCCCGTCAGGTCAGATAGCACAGATTTTCCATATCCGGCAGTACATCGTGGATAAACGGATTTTCCAGCTTTCTGGGCTCCGTCAAAGACAATGGCCAATCCTGATCTGAAGTGGGAAACGACTTATACCCGCAACCTCGGATCTGGATTTCGGGTTGTTTAAAAACCGGCTGAACGGTACTTTTGAGGTGTACGACAATACAACGAAGGACCTTCTCATTAATTTCCCTGTTTCAGGTACAGGATATGATACCCAGTACAGGAATATGGGCGAAACGGAAAACAAAGGCCTTGAAATTGCACTTAACGGTGTGATTGTGGATAAGGGAAACGTAAGAGTTAATGTCGGGTTCAATATTGGCTTTAACAACAACGAAATAATTTCGCTGGGTACAATGAAGGACTTCGGTCAGGCTACCGGCTGGGCATCAACAGAAATTGGCAATGATTACTGGATTGCAGTAGGCGGGTCTGTTGGCGAAATGTACGGTTATCAGTCCGACGGGAAGATATGAAGTTTCTGACTTCGACTATGATTCAGAAACAGAAACATGGAACCTGAAGGAGGGTGTTGCAGATGCAACTGCCGTGGTTGGTACATTGAGGCCCGGCATGATGAAGCTGAAAGACATAACAGGAAATGACACAGTCAATGTTGCTGACTGCTCTGTTATAGGTAATGCAAACCCTGACAATACAGGAGGTTTCAACATTGAAGCCACGGCATATGGTTTCGACCTGTCAGCCCAGTTCAACTGGAGTTACGGGAATGATGTATATAACGCCAATAAAATTGAATACACCACCGGCAGATACCAGTTCAGGAATATGATTGACATAATGGCTGACGGGAAAAGATGGACCAATGTCAATGCCGCAGGCGAACTTGTCAATGACCCGGCAGAACTGGAAGCCCTGAATGCAAATACCACCATGTGGTCACCCTATATGTCAAGGCACGTGTTTTCCGACTGGGCTGTTGAAGACGGATCATTTCTCCGCCTGAATACACTGACCCTGGGTTACAGCCTGCCCACGCAAATTGTCAAGAAGGCACACATCCAGAACCTGAGGTTCTATGTTTCTGCATATAATGTTTTTATACTGACTAACTATTCCGGTTTCGATCCCGAAGTCTCAACAAGGAGAAATACTGCCTCTTACCCCGGGACTTGATTATTCGGCTTATCCAAAAAGCAGACAGATATTATATGGATTAAATCTTACTTTTTAATCTGATTTAACTACATGAATATGAAAAAAATACTGTTTATACTCAGTTTGGTTTTTGCAGGCCTTTCTTGTGTCATGCGAAGACTTTTTGGATGCCCCTTCTCAGTCGACCTTTGATGAATCACTGATCTTCTCCGATCCGACCCTGGCCGCTTCGGCCATTGATGGAATAAAGGTCCCAATCGGGGAAACCAACTCGTACAGGGGCAGGTTCCTGACACATTACGGTTCCAATACGGATATTGAGTGGAACAACAGCTCAACTTCAGTTTCTGCCAGGACAGATCTGGCCAGGTATGTGAACTCCCCGATCAACACTGATATGAATACCTCAAATAATGCCTGGGCACAGATGTATTCAGGCATTGAACGTGCAAATATCTGTATCAGGGGTTTAAGAACTTATGGCAACCCTGCGCCCGGTAATGAAATGGGTCAGCTGCTGGGCGAGGCATTAACCCTCAGGGCTATATTTTACGCAGACCTGTTAAAGGCCTGGGGTGATGTTGTAGCCAGGTTTGAACCTGTTTCATCAGAAACGATGTATCTCCCGAAATCAAGCCGTGAAGTAATTTACAAACAGATCATTGCCGATCTTGGAAGAAGCTGCCACTCTTGTTGCATGGCCGAATGAAACTGCGAGAACATCAACGACAGAACAGATCAACAAAGCTTTTGTAAAAGCCTTCCGTGCACGTCTTTGCCTCTGGGCAGCAGGTTATTCCCAGTATCCTGACGGGATAAGAAGAAGCAGTGATCCTGACCTGTCTGTTGCTGCCCTGTATCCGGTTGCATTGCAGGAATGCAAGGATGTGATTAACAGTGACAAGGTAAAACTCGAAACTACTTTTGAAGGTCTTTTGCAGGAAGAACTGCGAGGATCTGACTGTCGACCCTGATCCCTGCAGGAGGAGAATCTCTTTGGGAAATACCCTTTGCCCAGGGTCGTGGCCGTCACCTTATATACTTACGGTGTCAAGCATGCCAGCGTCGATCAGTACACAGGCCAGGCACAGGGTGGAGTATATGGGCCATTACCTTTTGTGTTTTATGATTTTGACGTGAAAGATACAAGGAGGGATGTTACATGTGTTCCTTACCAGTACGGCACTGCTGTCAGCGGTGTGGCAAAACAACAGTTTCGCGCTTTAAATAACTGGTGTTTTGGCAAATGGCGTTATGAATGGATGGATCGCATTGTGACATCAACAAACGATGATGGTGTCAATAAAATCTATATGCGTTATGCCGAGGTCCTGCTGATGGCTGCCGAGATTGAAAATGAGCTGACCGGACCGTCCGCTGCCGCTCCTTACCTGAAGCAGATCACGGCAGAGGGCCTTTGCACAGGCCGACTGGCCAACCAAGGTAGATGCTTATGTCAATGGCTTATCCGGCAAGGAAGCAATGTTCAATGCCATTGTGAAGGAACATGCCTTTGAATTCTGCGGTGAAATGGAACGCAAACAAGCGCTTATCCGCTGGAACCTGCTGAAAACAAAAATGGACGAGGCAAAAGTAAAAATGGACAACCTTCGTAACCGTACAGGCGAATATTCAGATGTTCCGGCTGATCTTTACTACAAGTTTGTTGCTGATGAGGACGGACAACTGACGAAACTCTCCGTTTACGGACTTAACAGGGGAGAAACTGCTGATATGTCGGGTGAATATCCTTTCTCGGTAATAGGCTGGGTAGGACCCGCAAAGATTGATGATGCCAAAATCGGCTCACTCTATACCAACAACCCCGATCAGAACCAGTTCTGGCCCATCTGGCAGGTATTTATTGATGCCAGCAACGGCAAGCTGACTAATGATTATGGCTATTAACAATAATAAATTGTTAACTATGAAAAAGATAGTAATAAATACAGGACTGATCCTTGGGCTTATTTACAGTGCTTTTTTTGAATGCCTGTAAAGAGGAAATTGACCCGATTGTCGAACAGCTTGAATTTGACAGGGCATTTACCCCGACAGGATTAACTTCCCAGATAAGCAATATAACAACCGTAACTCTGGTATGGATTGCAGCAAAGGATATTGACCACTATGTGGTGGAAATTTATCAGGGCACTGATTTTGCCCCGGCTTCATTGATACATACAGCTGACGTTGCCGGTGACTAGTAACTTATTCTTATGTTTTGCCTGCAGGAGACACACAGTTCTCTGCCAGGGTGAAAGCAGTAAGCGCACTCAGCGGAGTGGCAGAATCCAAATGGATACATGGCTGAGTTCAAATCAGCCCCGGAAAACCTGTTCAACGGCTATGAAAGCGAAATGACCGGCATAGGCTCATGTACCGTGAGATGGCTTGCCCGGTGCAGTTGCTACTGCCCTTTTATTCGTCAGCGGAGGCACTGAAACTCCTTATGCTCTTTCTGCAGGGGAGATTGCTGCCGGTGAAAAACTGCTTACGGGAGTACCAAACGGCAAATACGAAATCCGTCTGATGAATACGACTTTCGTAAGGGGAAAAACGAACTTGATCCTGCTTGAAGGAGATGTTCTGCTTCCTGACGGCGGTGATCTGACTGCCGCCCTCGATGCCATGACTCCGGGTGGGGTTCTGATACTTACCAACGGCGCAAAATATGGCCTGACGGAAGTGGATACTGTCACCGCAAGCATTAAAATACGGGGCCTATATCCGGATAATCTTCCAATATTTATCTGATCACCGGAGGAGGCAATCACATGTTTGATATAGGTACCGGGATGACACTGTCTGATTCCCTTGTCTTTGAAAATGTCGATATAAGCTGTTATTATGACGACGCAGCGACTGACAAGGCACAGGGGTGTTATTGATCAGGAGGGAGATGCCTTTACCATTGGCGCAATTAAGTTCAATAACTGTATAATCAGAAACTCAGGCCGCAGTGCTATTCGTTTGCGCGGAAACGCTGCCGGTCAGGTTATCAATAATGTTGAATTTAATAACTGTATCATGTATGACTTTGCCTTTGACAGCCACTACGGTATTCTGAATGGCGCTGCTACAGGTAATTTCATAAATATTAAATTCAGCAACACCACTCTTTATAATATCAGGGGAGGTATCATAAATTACGGAAGCGGCGCAGGCTGCCTGGGTGTTGTTGTTGATAACTGTACTTTCGACAGGACATCCATGGATGCCACTACAGCCAGATACTTCATTGATTTCGGAACAAGCAACACCTCAACCGGACCGATAACCGTAAGTGACTGTATCTTCGGACAGAGCAGTGCTTTGGCAAACGGCATCAGACCTGGCTCAATGACCGTGTCCTATGCCGGTTCCTACTACACCAGCGACTTTAATGACGGAACAACCTTCCCGATTAAGAGTAACCTCACTGCTTATGCAGGAGCATCAACCGCTTTATGGACCGATCCTTTGAACGGGATCTTCACATTCCTCGATTCTAATTTTGCAGGCAAAGAAACTGCCGGTGCCCCCAGGTGGCGGCCGGAATGAATTTATTGGATTTAGGTTAATTTTTTCATCATCCGCAGGATTTTGGTCCTGCGGATGATTTTAAATCAGAATTCTTGAGACAGATACTGCTGATAGCATCTGTCCTGTTCAGCCTGACACTTGCAGGCACTGCACAGGATCCGTATAAGGTTATGGACTGGAAGACGGAAACAACTCTCAGGTCATACCTTCTGCAGAAGATGCATCAGCAGTATGATGAGCGCCGTAAATCACTTGCATCAGCCCTTGCAGACACCTGACGGACTTGGCTGATTACAGGGAGCGGTGCAGACAGAAATATATCAGCCTTCTCGGGAGATGCCTGCCTCAACACCGCTTAATGCCCGTGTAACAGGACGAATTCAGCGCATTGACTATACTGTCGAAAAGGTAATCTATGAATCCAGACCGGGCCATCATGTTACCTCAAACCTCTATCTTCCTGCAGGAAAAGGTCCTTTCCCGGCTGTACTCATTTTCTGCGGTCATGAAATGACCTCAAAGGCAACAGTGTCATACCAGGAGACAGCTATCCTGTTTGCAGCAAACGGCTATAGCAGCTCTTGTTGTTGACCCGGTGTCACAGGGCGAAAGAGTACAGTTTACAGACTCTGCCGGGAAGCGCATTCTCCGCGGAAGCACCACTGAACATACCCTTCTTAATGCCGGTGCAAGCCTGACAGGTACAAGCATTGTTGCATGGGAGTTATTCGATAACGTAAGATCACTTGATTACCTGGCATCCAGACCTGAGGTTGACCCGGACAGGATAGGCTGCCTTGGCAATTCAGGCGGCGGGGCACAGACAACATTTTTTATTGGCTTCGATGACAGGGTGAAAGTGGCTGCCCCTTGCAGCTTCATCACCAGCCGGGAACGTGAATATGAACTCAACGGTACAGGCGACGGATGCCAGCAGATAGCCTCCGAAGGCAGGGAGCAGCTTGAAATAGCCGACTACCTGATGCTCTTTGCACCAAAACCCCTGCTGATCCTTGCCGGCAGGTATGACTTTGTGGATTATCGCGGAACAGTGGACGCCTTATAATGAACTGTCTGACGCTTACAGTGCGCTGGGCGAACCGGAGAAGATAAAGCTTTTTACCTGTGAAGACGGACACGGCATATCATGGCCAAAACAGGAAGCTGCCCTGAAATGGTTCAGAAAATGGCTCTGCAACGATACAACGGATATAATTCATGACATGCCTGTTCCCGAAGCTGAAAATGATACCTGGTGCACTCCGGCAGGCCAGGTCACTGCTTTTCTATACAGATGAGGTCACTGTTCAGTCAGTGAACCTGAAAAATGTTTGTGACAGGCAAGGAGCGAGGAAACAATTCATGAGCCTGAACAGCCCGCAGGAGGTCAGGGCAAAACTGCGCGAAATCCTGGCAGTACCTGAGAGACGCGATCAAATAAGTCCCGGGTACATTGCCACCATGGAATTTCAGGGATATACAATGCAGAAGCTGATAATCAGAAGAGAAGATGAGGTGCCCCTTCCCTGCCTTGCTATTCCTTCCTGATAAAAAGGACGAAATTGATTCAGTAATAATTCGGCTTGACCATCGCGGTAAATCTGCGGTGCTGGAAGAAGATGCGTTTGTCAGTACCCACATTGGCAAAGGCCATGTTATTGTTCTTGCAGATCTCCGGGGTATGGGCGAGACCGCCGAAAATTACGGGGCAAATGACCCCAAATACTACAATACCGAATACCATAATGCCATACTGAGCCTTCATACAGGACAGCCGTTGCCCGGTCAGCGTGTGAAAGACATCATGTCACTTCTTGATTTCATTTCGTCGGATGATGATCTGAAAGACCTGCCTGTAAAGGTCATCGCCTCAGGCCCGGCCGCACTGCCGGCGCTTTTTGCTGCAGTGCTGGATCAGCGAATTGCCTCACTTGAATTATCGGAAACGATAAAATCTTTTGCTGAAATTACTCTCAGACCAATGGACAGGGATTGGTTTTCATACGTTGTTCCGGGAATAATGAATTACTTTGACCTGCCTGACCTGGTCACCCTGAGGCCGGATCTGGAGGTGAAGTATACCGGTCAGAATATCGATGCAATGGGAAATAAAATATACAACCTGGCTCTTCCGCTGCTAATTCTGCTTTACACTTCCTGCAACCCGGTGAACCGTGAAACTACCGGAACATATTCCAACCCGATACTGCATGCCGACTATTCCGACCCTGATGTGATCAGGGTGGAAGACACTTTTTACATGGTAGCTTCATCCTTCAATTGTATCCCCGGCTTGCCGGTGCTTAAGTCGAAGGACCTTGTCAGCTGGCAACCGACTGGCTATGCCCTTGACAGGCTGCAGCCTGAAGAATATTTTAGCAAGGCCCGGCACGGCGGAGGTGCATGGGCTCCATGCATAAGATATCATAATAACGAATTCTATATCTATTATCCTGACCCTGACCACGGCATATTCATGGTAAAGGCAAAAGACCCCTCCGGTCCCTGGTCAGAGCCTGTGGCTGTAAGACGTGGCAGGGGCATGATCGACCCTTCACCCCTTTGGGATGATGACGGCAATGCATACATGGTCTATGCTTTTGCAGGCAGCAGGGCCGGGGTGAAGAGCGTACTGATGGTGAGCAGGATGAATGACGAAGGCACCAGCGGTGTCTGACGACGGGGTGATGGTCTTTGACGGTCATGATGCCCATCCGACTGTTGAAGGACCGAAATTCTACAAGCGGAACGGATACTACTACATATTTGCACCTGCAGGAGGCGTTACCAACGGCTGGCAGCTGGCCCTCAGATCGAAAGAACATTTATGGGCCCTATGAAGCAAAGGTGGTCATGCATCAGGGCAAAACCGCTGTCAACGGTCCGCACCAGGGCGCCTGGGTCACAACAGAATCGGGAGAAGACTGGTTTATTCATTTTCAGGATAAGGGCGCCTACGGACGGATAGTTCATCTGCAGCCAGTGAAATGGATAGATGACTGGCCGGTCATCGGCTCAGATGAGGATGGCGACGGCACCGGAGAGCCTGTGACATCATTTTCCAAACCGGATGCCGGCAGAGAGTGGCCCGAGGTCTCTCCTCCGGCAGACGACGAATTCAACAGCAGCACAACCGGCTTGCAGTGGCAATGGCACGCAAACCCCTCTTTGTCATGGGGATATCCTTCTGAGGCATACGGATGCTTCAGGCTGAACTGCATTGCAAGACCTGACAGCATGCTAAACCTCTGGGATGTGCCTAACCTGTTCCTGCAGAAATTTCCTGCTGAGCAATTCAATGTAACTGCATCTCTAAAATGCAGACTCAGATCTGAAGGAGAAGAAGCAGGAATGGTTGTAATGGGACAGGATTATCAGTATATTTCGCTGAAACGGTCTGAAAGCAAACTTATGTTAAGAGTGGTGAGATGCAGTGAAGCAGCCAAAGGTAGGCGGTGGAGGAGATTCTCTTTTCGGAAGAAGTAAGCAGCGGGGAGATATTTTTCAGGGTGAATGTGGCGCCGGGCGCATTATGCAAATTCAGCTACAGCACTGATGGCACGGTGTTCAACGTGGCCGGGGATTCCTTCGCTGCCAGGGCAGGCATGTGGATAGGTGCGAAAATAGGTTTCTTCGCACTGCGCGACGGTTTTACAAATGATGCCGGATATGCCGACCTCGATTGGTTCAGAATAAATGAAACCGAATAACAAATGAGAGTGAAAAGGGTTTTGGTTAATGATGCTGCTGACTGGCCTCCTTTCTGCCTTCATCGGTGAGCAGGCATCAGTTGAGTGCTCCGCTTCCGGCAGGAAAAAAGCCAATCAAAGTGTGGATCATCGGAGACTCAACGGTGGCAGACTATTCACTCGAACCGGATTACCAGGCCAAAAGATACCCCATGATGGGCTGGGGACAGGTGTTCCAGGCATTTCTGTCTTCCGATTCACTCCACATGGTGAGGCATATCATTAAAGCCGACAGCGTGATAGTCGATGACAGGGCAAGAGGAGGGCGCAGTACACGCTCATTCTTTGAAGAGGGCAGATGGTCAGAGATATACCGCTCCCTCAAGCCCGGCGACGTGGTGATGATACAGTTCGGTCACAATGACGCCTCAGTGAGCAAAGGCGAACGTTATACCTCGCTGCCCGGTTATAAGGAATTCCTCAGGCTATATGTTAACCAGTCGCGCGAGAAAGGTGCGACACCGGTTCTTATCACCCCCGTTGCACGCAATTATCCCTGGGAAGATGGCAAACTCGGAAATACTCATGGCGATTACCCTGAAGGGATGAGAGCAGTAGCGGAAGAGCTGGGTGTGTATCTCATCGACCTCTCAGCGCTCAGCATGGAGTTTTTCACCGAAAAGGGACAGGACTATGTGACCGCCACCTACTTCATGAATTTCCCTCCGGGCCTTTACGAGGCTTACCCCGAAGGCAGCAAGGATAACACTCATTTTCAGCCTGCCGGAGCAGCGGCAGTTGCTGCCCTGGTCTTCGACGCGATGAAGGAGCTTAAACCCCGTAAGCCTGCTCCGGCCAAATCCGTGGAATAGAAAAGACTAAGCACATGAGAAAACTGACTTTCATTTTCCTTTTTGTCACCACAGCCCTACAGGCTCAGCTTATTGCTTTTCCAGGCGCTGAGGGCTTCGGCCGTTTTACGACCGGTGGCAGGGGAGGAGCTGTTTATGTGGTCACAAACCTTGAAGACTTAGTCACAAAACCGCCTGAGGGCTCCCTTCGCTGGGCTCTCAATAAAACAGGACCCAAAACCATCGTCTTTGCCGTGTCGGGAACAATTGAACTGAAACGCAGGCTTCACATATCAAAGGGTGACGTGACAATAGCCGGCCAGACAGCCCCGGGTGACGGGATATGTATCAAAGGAGAGACCGTCTCAGTAGATACTGACAATGTGATAATCAGATACATCAGGTTCCGGTGCGGCATCGGCGGACCAACAGAGGAGGCTCCTGATGCAATTACAGGCATAAGGCGCAGGAACATAATTATTGACCACTGCTCCATGAGCTGGTCAGTAGATGAAACAGCCTCATTCTATGACAACACCGACTTCACCATGCAGTGGTGCATAATCTCCGAGAGCCTGTATAATGCCGGACACTATAAGGGAGAGCACGGCTACGGAGGAATATGGGGAGGCAAGGGAGCCTCGTTTCACCATAACCTCCTCGCCTCGCATACCAGCCGTCTGCCACGGTTCTGCGGCGCACGCTACCACCCTGAAACAAGGGAGACGGAAATCGTCGACTTCAGGAACAACGTCATCTTCAACTGGGGCTTCAACAGCTCCTATGGCGGTGAGATGGGACAGCAGAACATGATAAATAACTATTACAAACCCGGCCCGGCCACCAAAAAAAATGTTCTCTGCCGGATAGTTGAGCCTTTCGACTCGCTCGGCCGATGGTATGTCAACGGCAATTACATGAAAGGAAACAGAAAGATAAGCTCCGACAACTGGGCAGGGGGAGTACAGGGCGACTTTGCACAGGTTGACGGGATCAAAGCTGAAACCCCGTTCCCGGTATCACCGGTGATAACAACATCGGCGAAAAAAGCTTATAAAGCTGTTTTGAAAAATGCCGGTGCCACGCTTCCAAGGCGTGACAGCTATGATGCAAGAATCATAAGAGAGGTGAGGACCGGCAAGTGTGCCTACGGTGATTCATACGGACCCCTTACCGGCATTATCAGACTCGCAGAACAACACCCCGGGATGGCCTGTTCTTAAGACATACAATATCGTGGCTGACAACGATAAAGACGGCATGTCTGACATCTGGGAGAAAGCAAACGGACTTAATCCCGAGGATCCGGCAGACCGCAATACGATTGCCATCTCGGGCTATACAATGCTCGAAGAATATATCAACGGCCTCGCAGGCGGGAGTCGTTAGGATTGTGGCTGTCCGGCAAGTTTGCTTTTCCTGTGACCGTACAGGAAATATATCGTCAGGCCAATTACCAGCCATGCCCCGAACATAGCCCAGTTGGTCCATCCCATTCCCGTAAGGAGATAACAGCATGCCAAAAGGCCAATGACCGGTATCAGGGAAAAGTTCCGGAGATACGAAAGAACTGCGATGACCGCCCAGACGATATAGAAGATGATCATCGGAAAGTTCAGCCTGGTGTTTTCGGCATCCGAATAAACAGAGTTGGGATAAAACAGGGCAATAGCGATGAAGCTGACGGCAGTCACCGCCGGAACAATATATTTTGCATTTACATAAGGTATCCTGAACCTGCCTTTTTCCCGGGGGTCAGTATTTCGGGGAAGGATCAGTATCCCGCCGCACACAAGCGCAAAGGCAAACAATGTTCCTATGCTTGTAAAATCGAGGACTATCTTTTCGTCTGTGAAAAAAATGGGTATGCCCACCACCAGCCCTGTAACTATCGTGGCAAATCCCGGAGTCTTGAACTTCGGATGTATTGATGAAAACCTCTTTGGCAGAAGTCCGTCCCTGCTCATGCTCATCCATATCCTTGGCTGTCCCATCTGGTAAACCAGGAGAACACTTGTCATTGCTATCACGGCAGCCAGTGACACTATGAACAGCATCCATTTTACGCCTTTGATCTTGAATATCTCGGCAAGCGGATCGCTCACCCCCAGCAGCTTGTACGGGGCCATGCCGGTTATCACAAGCGCCAGGATCATGTAAACCACAGTGCAGATTATAAGTGAATAGATCATTGACCGTGGCAGGTCTCTCTGCGGGTTTTTGCTCTCTTCAGCCAGCGTGGAGACGGCGTCGAAACCTATGTATGCAAAAAACACTGCCGATACTCCGGCCATTACACCGTTGAAACCGTTAGGCATGAAGGGCGTCCAGTTTTCAATATCGACATGGAACGCACCGACGATTATTACGAGAACGATAATCGACAGCTTTATGATGACCATGGTATTGCTCAGGTTCCTTGACTCGCTGGTGCCGACAAAAACAAGGGCTGTAAGAAATACATTTATCGCCAGTGCAGGCATGTCGAAAATGATTCTCAGTCCTGCCACCTGCGGCGCAGTGGTCCATGCAGTCAGTCCTTCACCCGGAGTACCGGAAACGAATGCCTGGTGGGCCGACTTGTAATTGATTGTGAGCCATTCCGGGATGCCCTGGACCAGGTTGGTGAAATAGCCGCTCCATGAAAAGGCAATGTAAATATTACCGATTGAATATTCCATTATCAGAGCCCAGCCGATGATCCAGGCAAACAGCTCGCCGAAGGTTATGTACGCATAAGTATAGGCGCTCCCTGAAACGGGTACGCGTGAGGCAAACTCGGCATAGCACATCGCCGTGAACCCGCAGGCGACGGCACATATTGCGTATAACAGTATGACAGCCGGACCGCCGGTATAACATGCATTTCCGATGGCGCTGAAAGTACCGCCGCCTATGATGGCCGCAATCCCGAAGAAGGTGAGATCCTTAACCGACAGCACACGGCGCATACCAGTATTCTTACCTTCTGCATCTGCAGTCGATACGGCCTTTCTCCGGAGTAAAGAATTCGACATCTTAAAATGACACGAACAAATATAGCTATTTAAAATCCTGAATGAAAAATGGGGAGACTCAATAAATATGTAGGTACATTTACTATCAGTATTACCAACTGGAATGACTGATCTGTCACTGATGCGTAAGAATCAGCCTGCAATCTGAAAAGCACAATATTGCTGATGCTGCCTGGCCTCTTCGCGACCTCTGCGCCTGAACGCCCAGGCACTTCCCGGATTTACAGCATCCGGTTCCTTTGATGAACAGCAAATGGTAATTGAAGACTCTCCGCCCGGAACACGTATCCTCATAAATGCCCCGCTTAAAGGATTTGAAAAGGATGACCGTGTGCTTCTTGTAATTTATGCCCTGCCGAACGGTAATTCCATTGAACAGACCTTCGGCAAAAACCTGAAGGAGGGCGATGACTGGCATTTTAATATTCAGCATATCGGGGCACAGACAAGGTTCCTGAGGAATATCATCAAGACAGGACCGTTGTGGTTGCATATTTTGAAAACAGCATGAAGAGCTGGCCTGCATGGAACGCGGCCACACCTGATTCCCGGGATCAGGTGAGCAGAATGGTCAGATGATGTAAAAGAATTGTTTGAACCATGGCAGCCGGAAATTGTGCTTAACGGCCACAGCGGGGGAGGGAGGTTTCATCTTCAGCTACATCGATGCCGGCAGAAGAGATCCCGCCTGATGTGGTGCGCATAGCATTCCTTGACAGCAACTACGGTTATGAAGACACAATCCACGGCCCGAAGCTTACCCGGTGGCTTAAATCAGGCATGGACAAATACCTGTGCACACTCGCTTATAACGACAGTGTTGTCATTTACAACGGTAAGCCCCTGGTCTCGCCGACAGGTGGCACATGGTACCGCAGCAAGCTGATGAAAGATTATCTCGGTCAGTCATTCAGGTTAAAGGTAAAGGAGCGCGATTCGCTGATATGGTATTCATCGCCGGGAAGAAGGATAGAGTTTATCTTTAAACCCAATCCCAAAGGGGATAATATATCATACTTATCAGGTGGAATATAACGGATTTATTCACAGTATGTTAAGTGGGACACGTATGAGCAGAAGGATTACAGTTATTTTGGTGAGAGAGCATATTCTGACCTGATCGCTGATACCGTTATCATTCCGGTCCGGAGGTTGAACATACCTGTGCGTGATCCTGCGGCCGAGACCGGCACGGATTTCATGAAACGGATAAGTGAGATGCCGCTCAGTGAACGTGAGGAAGAGATATACAAGGCAGTGGCTTCCGGAAATATCCCCGGGTTCCTCAGAAAGACCGTCACCATGCAGGGTGTATTTAAAGACCTGGAAGGCAATGAACACAGGATGATATATGAGGTGATGCCTGACTATCTTGCTGTCGGGAGCGACGAAGATTTCTGCAGGGTGCCGATGAACCCCCGCACTGCACAGAGACTGGCAACCTTATTCGGAGCCTCTCTTTTAACATCTGTGCTGAGCGATCATATCTACAGCCAGGCGGAGCTGAAGCTTGCTCCTTTCAATTATGTACCGGTGGGCAATGCAAATGAGCTGGTCTCCAAATTCGTTGATCATAATACTCAGATCGAAAAGCAGCTATCCGAAGCAGGAGGGAGGCACGGGCAGCTTGTGGCAGGCATCAAGAAGGATGTTATACTCTCATCAAGGACCGCAGAGCAACATGACAGGGTTGTGATATACGGCTGGCACAAGCCCGGCGGCAATCCTATCCAGCCTGTTTACAGCGGCCATGTATGGTGGTACGTCGACTACAGTCACGGCATAAGGTTAATCAATAACCAGGTCATTCTTGACGGCAGGCCGGCATTGGCAAGCGATATACTGAGGGATCCGGTACTGTTCAGGGTACTGAGTGATGAAGAGACACCTATGATAGAGCCGTTTTATTATATTGAAAACCACCTGACTGAGAAATAAGGACTATCTTTATTATTCCTTTTTAGTAAGCTAATTAAAACATCAGGAAAATGGAAGTTATTGTTACTCTTATCATCGGGGCTGCAGCCGGCTGGCTGGGCAGCATGATTTTCAAAGGCAGCGGCCTTGGTCTCATCGGCAACATTGTTGTTGGAATTGTCGGAAGCATACTGGGTTACTGGATCCTCGGGAAACTTGGCGTAAGTCTTGGCGACGGATGGATAGGTGCCATACTTACGGGCGCGTTGGGAGCAATAGTCATACTGGCTATTCTGAACCTGATTTTCAAAAGACGCTGAAAATTTCACCCGTAAATTCATAAGCATGTGACTATTCTAAATAGATCACTCTTCTAGCAATTCTTGATTTTATAAAATTCAACGTTTCATCTGTTACTTCAAAAGTAATAAGGTAAAGCCCCGGGCTGAGGTTTTCAGGAGTGTATTCAAGTGAATAGTTATCGGGTTGCCTGATTCCCTGATCAACGACGTCCAGTAAATTTCCAGAGGTATCATATATTTTGATAATTACCCTACCCTTTTCAAACAGTTCATAGTCAATTGTTAAGTGTGAGGTGAAAGGATTTGGGTAAAGGTCGATGCTCTCCAGAAGTCTCACTGCTTCCTCTTCAATTGAGTTCTGACCTTTGATTTCGACTATTGAAACCTGGCAATACCCCGGGATAGCTTTCAATCCTGATGCGTCCGTGGCATAGACAATAAAAGTATAATTACCCAGGTCATCAAACTCGTCAATTTCCGCAATAAAATAGTCTGTGCTTCCATATCTGTGAAGTTCATATTTCTTATGGTCAGGAAGCTGATCATAAGAACCTTCGATGAAAGCAGATTCATCACCTTTCCTAATAAGGATGGCATAAACAGTATTTAGATTCTTTGACGGCGAATTTATAAGCACAGACAGATACAATTCGCTTCCTTTTACTTCATCAAAAGTATACTGTGTTCTTGCCTTTTTCAATTCTGTACTCTTAATTCCAACATCCAGCGTACTCCCCATGATTTCAGGGGCAAGATTGTCAACCCTAGTCCCATACCCTAAATAGATGTCGGACGCAATGGAATAATCGTCTTCTTCATTGGCTACATGGTTGAAGTTTGCATCTATCAGGCATTCCTGACCAAAGAAAAGATCCGGTAAATCATTCAGTACGCTTTTAGTGACTGCAAATGCTTCTCCGATTGACGCTCCCAATGATATACAATTCCAAAAATAACCGCTGAATGAAATATCTCCGTAGTTGAAAAAATAGGCTAAAGTGTCGTCTGTTGAAGTCACTATTCGCCGGTCCATTCCGGCTAACTTCTCGACATATTTACTTCCGTAAGAATTTTCAATAATAATATTTACAAGCGAGTGCGGTTGTGTTTGTTTGAATTCATCAATCCATTTTCTGATGCTGTCAACTCGAAGGTAGTCGCTGCCGCTTGTCAGAAAGCTGGCTGAATCGCCCTTGCTTACCATATAAAGAGTTAAGTCAAGGCTGTCATTAATATTTGTCTTTGCCCAGTTAAAAGCTTCTTTTAATGAGCCGGTACCTGAATATTCATCAACATCATCAATTTCTCCGTTTCCGTCAAGATCAACATTTTTTTCGGGGAACAGGAGGTATATGTCCTCCTTCATCAAATGTCTTTTAAGCAAAACATCATATGCATATTTCCCAAGTCTCCTGAAAGTAGAGTCAAGTGCCATACTTTCATTTTTCAGGTCGCCGACAAAGATTATAGCGTACCCTGGTTTAATGCCAATCGGAACGAAATTTGTATAACTTGATGCTGAAGAGTAATTTTCATTTCCGCTGTAATATGCGGTTATTTTCCACACACCATCGGTGTCAGGAGAAAATGAATGTCCGTAATAACCAAACTCATTCAATGGTATGTTTTCAGCAAATTCAGGACTTTCTTCAGGAGAGATAATCTGTAGTCTCACTGTTCCGCCATCAGGTTTTGGAAATACTCTTCCTGTAATCTGAACACTCCAATTCACATCTGTGGCGGCAGTGATGTCAGTCACACAGGTGATTGATACATCACCTGGTCTTATATAGACAGGTATTGTATCTGAGCTGATACTATAGTACTTCATGCGTGCAGTAATCAAAAATGTATCAGCTGTAAGGGTGATGTATTCCGTTTTGAATACCCCGTTGCCGTCTGAATCGAGGTCTTCCTCCGCAATTATGGATTTGTCAGATGCCAGGATCTTAAATGTCAGAGGTTCATTTGTCAGAGGATAAGTACTGCCTTCGATGGTGATAAGGTCTCCTGTTTTCAGTTCTGCGGGATGATAATCAAGGGCAATGTCAATATCATCGACAACCTGCAGTACAAATTCTGTAGTATGGGTCTGCCCTCCGCCTGCAGCAATGAGAGTAACGTTATAACTTCCTTTTATAGCTGAGCCATTGGTTTCCAGTTTTAATGACAGTGCATCCTCTTCGTATATTTTAAGGAGAGAGGAGGTTATTACGCCGGCCGGTAAATTTTCAAATGTAAACCTGATGGTATCATTAAAAAGTGCCTCTTCCTTTATTCCAAATGTGAACAGAGCATCCTTTCCGTCATTGCTGCAGATATTGTCTGAATAAACCCGGTTGAGCTCAAAGTCTGGCAGGTCTTTTGGAATACCTTTTACTACCGCAGACTTCTCTCCTTCGATGTAATTCTCTGAAAGGAGAGATAGAGAGTAAGAGTATTCCATATTATTAATTAGGTTGAGGTCTTTATAGAATGTGCCTACGATGGGTCTATGCGTGACACACAACCAATCCTCATTACCTTTTTTCCTGTACAGATTGTAAGCTGCCGCCGTGTTATTCAGGTCCCAGCTGACTTCTATCTGGTTGTCGCCGATTGTCAGTTTTGGGGAGCCGGGTGCTCCCGGTGGACTAGGTGCAGGAAAGGCATCATTGCGATATTTATAAACACCACCTATGGTAGCATCAACAATGTACAGAGTGTTTGTTATATGGTTAAGCGAGATCGCCACCGGAGCCATTCCACCAGGGAGGTCTTGTTCTGAAATAATAGTATTATTGCTTATATCATAGGCTAGAATCTTTCTAAAATCCGTACTACTTTCGCTATGTCTTACGATGAACATTATTTCCAAAGACTCCGCCAGGTATCCGAGCATGGCTCCTGGCATATCGATCGTTTCAGCCAGGGTAAGATCATTGCAGTCAATAACAAACAAGCGTCCGGAGAAACTATCTGTTTGTATCCCGATGGCATACAACTTGTTTAATTCTTTAGACAACTCTATTTCTCCAATGCTTTCCGCGAACTTAATGCTGTCTGTGATTTCTTTTGACCAGGTATCTATTTTATAGATAGTGTTGATACCGGGACCATACAACGTTTCAATACAGTTAGCATAAAGATATTGTGTCCCATCATATTCTATATCGCCATTTACACCTGGGACAGGGATGTACCACAAGGTATCCAGGTTTTGGTCAAAGGCAAACAAGTGATTTTCAGGTGTGCCGGGTTCAGGTCCATCTTTTGACTGACTTGTAAATATTCTTTTATTGATGGTATCAACCTCTACTTCTCTGGAAAACTCAACCGGCACATATTCAGTACTGCCGGTCTGAGGATCGAATGAAACGAGACCTGAGGTACCAGCAAAAAAGATCTTATTAATTTCAGGCCAGATTTCAACGCCTCCTTCCACCCCATTCCACGGTTGATATAGTTCAAAAGTATTACCAATCCTGGGGATTCCTTCAGTTACGAAATCATTGAACATTGTAAAAGCTGCGTTACTTTCCCTGGTATAAAAAGTGTTTTTCAGATAGTCAACAGCAATGCGATAGGGAGAGGAACCCACCTTTGTCCTTCCGAGATATTCATGGGTTGTCAGATCAAATATCAGTATATAATCACCGCTGGGGCCAAATAAATAGTTGAATTTCGGGCAGGAAAAGGGAGAATGCATAACAAAACTTTCAGGTGCAACAATTGTTTCAAGTAACATCAGAGATTTAAGATCATATGCATCAATTGAGTTCATATTCCCGTTCCAGATCCGGTTTGAGACAGTATCGACAGATATTTGATAACCGCAGATGCGTGTATCAGGATACTGCATAGTATAATCTTCCAGGCTTATGAAAGTGTTGAGATATTTTTCAAAACCATCACAAAGGATTATCCTGTCATTTTTATAGTCAATTAATGGTGCCGGGCTTCCATAATCGACCTGAATCGTCGCAGAAAATACAATCTGTAATGAAGTAAGGCTAAATACCTCATACCTGTCCGGAGTATCATAGAAAAGATAAAGATTTGACCTCTCTTCATCCAGTATTGCGTATCCGGCTGATGCGATCCTGCCATTGGTTATGAACTCATGCTTCTTGCTGAAATCATTAAGATTTAAAATTGATACCGCACCCGGGCTTTCGTACCCTCTGTGAATAATAATCAGTTCATCCCTGCTTTTATCAATATACATGACACCTGCCATGGTTCCTTCCACCCCAATTGATTTTTCTGTAATTATTGCATGGGTATTGAAATCATGTGCTTTTAAAACATCGTTTTTAAAACATATGATTCTGTTTCTGCTATAGTCAATAATCATGCCTTCAGGATCACCAATATCGAAGTCTCTTGTAAAATCGGTAAGGGTATTGGTATAAGTGTCATATGTTGCAAAAAAACCGCCACCGACGAAGAATATTTTGGTACTGTCATTTGACAAAATGGGCCTCCCTGTATGGGTCAGTTCAAACTGTGAACCTGTTGTTACTTTTCCGACCATCTCCCACTGGCCATGTAAAGCCGGCAGATGAAATGAAATGATCAGAGTGGCAATAATGAACCTTTTCATGATGAAATGATTTATATTGATCCTACATAAGCGGATAGCAATCCCTCAACGGTTGACATAAAGTTATTAAATTAATTGGATTTAAACGACTAATAACCAGGTTTTTCTGACTTAATTCCTACAACGGAAAAATGATCGTTGAAGAATTCATATCCGCCTGGCGGCTTGCACACGTTAACAACAGTTTTGATTTCTTAATTCTTTTATTCAGGCTGCCCCATGCTCTTCACTCACATCTCATATATCCATGCCCCATGCCCCATGCCCCTTGCTCCTTGCCCTCCCGCTGCGCGGGATTGCCTCACTTCGTTCGTCAACATGCCCCATGCCGCTTGCTATTTTCTGCCAACCCACCCCGGACCACGGACCACCCTGCCGGGAGTAGCGCCCGTATGTTCACCGTCTTTAAGCACCTGCACGCCGTTAACGAAGACATGGCTCATGCCGGTCGAATATTGGTGTGAATCCTGGAATGTCGAATGATCCTGAACCTTTGCAGGATCAAATACCACCACGTCAGCATAAAATCCTTCCTTCAGGGCTCCACGCTTCTCTATATTCATGTTGGCAGCCGGCAGGGATGTGAGCTTGTAGATTGCCTCTTCCAGCGGAATAACCTTCTCGTCCCTCACGTATTTTCCCAGCAGACGGGCAAAATTGCCGTATGCCCGCGGGTGTGTCGCCGACTTTAAGAAAGACACCTTCAGGAGCCATCGATCTGCCGTCGGAACAGAAGCTCATCCATGGCAGGGCCATCTCCTTTTTCAGATTATCCTCTGACATTGAGAAATAGACAACGCTGCAGCGGCTTCCGTCATCTATCACCAGGTCCATCACCGTCTCTTCCGGCGAGGTGCCTCTTATGGCAGCAATCTCAGCAAGGGTCTTTCCCTGGAGGTATTTTAATGAATCGGTATCAAAACCTACAACAAGTACTTTTTCCGGTGACCCCTGTTTTTTCATTATGGTATTGATTATATCCTGCCCGACGCTTTTCCTGATCTCCGGATCGCTGAGCCGTGCAACGAGCTTGTCAAAGCCACCCTCCTGCACCCATTCGGGCATTATTATGTCAAATCCCGTGGAGCTCGCAACATAATTGTACATGTCCGCAGTGATGTGCAATCCGGCTGCCCTGGCCGAATCAATTTTTGCAACAGCCCTGTCAAGCTTGTCCCAGTTGGTTTTTCCGACCTGTTTGAAATGATAGATCTCAGACCTGATATTTGCCTCTTTTGCCACTCTGAGAAGTTCATCGATGGCTTCGAGGAACTGAAAGTCCTCGTTTCTCAGGTGCGAAATATACATACCGTCATACTCTGCCGCTACCTTGCACAGTTCAGTAAGCTCTTCGGGCGAGGCAAAGCTTGCGGGTACGTACTCCAGTGCCGAGCTGACACCAATGGCACCCTCTTCCATGGCCTGCCTGACAAGCATTTTCATAGAATCCAGCTCTTCCACTGTCGGGGGACGGTCGTCATAACCAACAGTATGTATCCGCAGTGTTGAGGTGCCGACAAAAGACGCAATATTTGTTGACACACCCTTCCTCTCAAGGTATTCAAGATACTCTCCAAGAGTAGTCCATATGATGTCATACCTGATGTCGCTCTGCGATGCTTTCATCTCTCTTTTCATGCTCTCGTTCCACGGACCCCATGAATCACCCTCGCCCAGTACTTCAAGTGTGACACCCTGCCTGATGTCTCCCTGTGATCTGCCGTCCTCTATCAGACGATTCGACCGCCCAGCTGAGCATGTTGATGAATCCGGGAGCCACAGTCAGTCCTTCGGCATCAATTTCTGTCCTTCCTTTTGCATTTTTCAGATCCCCGATGGCGGCGATGGTATCTGCTCTGATGCCGATATCCCCCCTGAAAGCCGGAGATCCGGATCCGTCAATAATCTGTCCGTTCCTGATCAGGACATCATATTCAGTCTGTGATGAACATCCGTATACAATAATTAAAGCAAGAAGAAGAGGCTTGACTGGTTTCATATGTACTGTTCGTTTGTTCCCTTCGTGTCTCACTGCCCTATCGTCTGATCACAATAAAGCCGGTTACCGGAATACGACTTTCGGGCTCAAGTACGAAAAAGTAAGTATCATCTGAAAGTGGGTTTCCGTTATAATCCGTTCCATCCCACATGTTGTCATATTGCTGGTTCTCAAATACCAGAACACCCCTCCTGTCAAAGACAGTCAGAACGGTTCTTCCGAGAAGCTCCAGCCCGTTCAGGAAGAAGTAATCGTTTAACCCGTCATTATTGGGTGTGATTAAAGTCGGAATTATCAGGTCATTCACAGTAATTGTAAGATAGTCCAGAGCGGGCGGACAAACACCATTGTTAACAGCCCATTGCAGGATATTCTGACCTACCGCAAGATTTGTTACGGTTGTTTTTGCATAATTGGTGTCTGCAAAGTGCCCTGCACCTGAAACAACTGACCAGCCTCCGGTTGAATTCTCCCCGGGAGTCATCAGCATTCATTGTTGCAGTGAACTGGTAATCCAGAACCTGGTCAGGTCCTGCATGGGCATCCGGCATAAGGTAAACAGATACAGTTACCGGTTGGATATCAGAACAGCCTGAAGGGGTCGTTCCCTTGATATAGTAAGTACCCCCGGCGGCTGTAGCCGGTGTATTATATGGCACTGTTGCAATTATATCGAGCCAGTAGGAAAAAGTCAGACCCTCCGTCGAACCTGCGGTTATATCCGGATCAGTTATGTCGACTGTGGCAGGTGTACAGACCGGATCTGGGATTTGTGATTTCCACTGACGGTACAGGGCCGGGCCGGGGATTGATAATCACATTGGCAGAAACAGGTGAAGCACATCCTGCTGCATTTGTAACATAGAAGTTATACATGCCGGGCTCAAGGCCTGAAACAGTGGTGACCTGACCTGTACCTGCCGAGGTAATGCTCCCGGGTAACCGTGTGAGTGTCCAGGTGCCTGATGCAGGCAGTCCGCTCAGCAACACCGTTCCTCCCGGCACCTGGCAGGTCGGATGGGTGATTACTCCCGGCACAGGAGCTGAAGGCGTGAGCGGCTGCTGATTGATGACCACATTGGATGATACCCCTGAAGTACACCCGTCCGGGTTGGTGACCCTGAAGTTGTATGTGCCGTGCTCAAGACCTGTCACGGTAGCGCTTATTCCGGAACCAAGGAAGGTTGCTCCGTCAGGATAACGTGTTAAAGTCCAGGTGCCGGATGCCGGCAGCCCGGTCAGTATTACCATCCCGGTCGAGGATGTGCATGTGGGCTGAATAATTGTGTCGATGACCGGAACGCCTGGAACATCGGGACCCGGAAGGATGACAATTCCGGATGTTGGCCCTGAGGTACATCCTGATGCATTCGTGACTGTGAAAGTCCAGGTGCCTGACTCGAAGTCCTGTGACTGTTGTGCTTGTTCCTGTGCCAGTGTGGTCGTTCCTCCGGGCATACGTGTCAGTGTCCATGTGCCGGTTGAAGGCAGATCTTCCCAGTATCACACTGCCTGCCGGTATCTCACACGAAGGATGCGTGATGGTCCCGACTGTAGGGGTTGCAGGTGTGACCGGTTGCGGGTTGATGACAAAGTCAACCGAGGCCGGTGAAACACAACCATCGGGTTGGTCACAGTAAAATAAAATGTTCCTGCGGCAATCCCTGTAACAGTCGTGGTTGCTCCATTACCAGTTGTGGTAGCCGAACCCGGGTGCCGGATCAATGTCCATGTGCCTGTTTCGGGCAATCCGGATAAATAAACTGTACCCGTCGGAACTGTACATGTCGGCTGGTCTACGGAGACTATTACCGGTGATGTCGGAACGGCAGGAAGAGGCATTATAATAATGTTCTCAGAAGGTACGAGGTGCACCCGGATGCGTTTGTTACCGTATACGTCCAGGTGCCCGGCTCAAGTCCGCTGATAGTCGTAGTTGTTCCTGTGCCTGTTGTGATAACAGCTCCGGGCATACGGGTCAATGTCCATGTGCCGCTGGAAGGCAGACCTTCAAGAACGACACTGCCTGACGGCACCTCGCATTAGGGCTGAGTGATCTCGCCTACCTTGGGCTGGATCAACCAGGGGCACATACAATTTTACCATGTAATCTTCAACCTCGCCTTGTGAGGCTGATCCCTGTGCTGTTTAAGTTTTCGGGTCCGAACCTGAAACGTGCAAAGTGGGTTGTGATATAATAGCATTTGCCGGTACATTTACGACCGAGATTGAAATTTCCGGTAGACCGGCGAACGTCATCGGCAACCTTTTCACCCTGGTCACTGAAGTCCCCGTCACCGTTCCAGTCTATCCATGCATTCAGGTAAGCCCTGGTAATATAAGCCACTATACTTGACCGGTATTGTTACACTTGCACCTTGTCTCAGATTCAGGAAATTTCACCCCGTCCTCATCATCACTTCCATTTAGATCGTCTGCGTCGGCCTCCTGTGAATACTGTTGCGACGCTTCTCCGTCAGGAACTGATCCAAGATAATGCAGATTATCCATGTAATGACGTGCCGATCCGTAGCTCTCCGGGGCATCACCGAAGTCATTAGTATAAGTCTGCGAAAAGGACAGTTGGGGAATGATGAAAGTCAATATTATCAGTAATAATTTCTTCATTATCACATAGACCATTTATAACGATATCATCAGATTGTCATAACAATACCAACCCGAAGACCGGCACAAAGTTTAACAAGTTAAAGCAGGATACCGTTGGGTTCATAAAATATTTTGACCAGGAATAAATGCCGCTTTTCGGGCATCTTGTATCGCAAAAAGCCATTGGATGGGGCTTTCACGATTTTAAGACGGCATGGAGGGGAATTTGACGAATTAAAACAATCATTACGCCAACATTTTACAATCTGAGGGTGGCGGATCAGTCCACCGGTACTACTTCCTGTTCCCGTTCGCAGAACCTGCAAACCTTGGCCTGGGCCTGGATTTTTTCAGCACAGTAAGGACACACTTTGAAGTCGTGAAATCCTTCTTTTGCCCTGTCCTTCTCAAGTGATATTATACCCTGGAACAGATCGAGTTCTGTCTGTGTGACAAATTCCACCGGAAGGACCATGTCTTCCTCCGGCAGTACTCGACAATTAAACAGTTCTGTCTGCGCCGTATGATCAGAAACACGCCTCCTGCCACAGTCAGCAGTGCAAGCCCCAGCATTATCATTGTTGACTGTCTGACGTCTGACAGTATTCCGAGCAATGCAAAGAGAAGACCTAGTAAAATTACTGAATAGCCTAACAAGCGGTTTTGATAATTCCCTGGCTGTGGTTCCGGTGACATCTTCAAGATTGACGATTTTTTTACCGGTGTTTACTCTCCGTCCGCCAATCAATCCAGCCAACCCCAGCTCATATACTTTCCCGAACTGATAAACGCGTTTGTCGGATATGACTATTGCAGGTTTTGAAAAATCATCTTCAGTTAAGATCGATGAAAAATAATCCGGACCCATTATTGCAACAAATTTTTCGTTCTTGGTCGCAAACAGGCTTTTGTAATTATACTTCATGACGATCAATTTTAAGTTCTGAAATCAATCTCATGTCCGGATGTTTGCTGAACGCTTTAAACACTCTGCAATAAGCAAGTATTACTGCAAGAGTTCAGAAACCAAAGTATCATATGAGTAAAAAGACAGCTCATTTTCCTGTAGATGTCATAAAATCATTACTTGCCGTTGATAAGAATCCGCTATAAATTTTGGCAGTACGTAGTAATCAGGGCTTAAATTAACAAGAAATACCTTTCCGTTTATAAAACATTTGGGGATTTTTGACTAATCCAAGGTTCCGATAGACGAAAAGCCAAATATCTTAAACGGGGTGGGTACTTCCGGCAAAAACAGACAGCTCCGCCACTGAATGCTTCAGCAGGGAGCTGTCCGTATTAAGAATACAAAATTGCGAAGAAATTATTTTTTCTTGGGCGCTGCTTTCTTAACTACTTTTTTTACTGCAGGTTTTTTAGCTGCTACGGCTTTTTTTACTGCTTTTTTTGCTGCAGGTTTTTTAGCTGCTACGGCTTTTTTTACTGCTGGTTTTTTTACTGCTGGTTT
The DNA here is from genome assembly GCA_963732575.1 of uncultured Bacteroidales bacterium. Lineage (GTDB taxonomy): Bacteria > Bacteroidota > Bacteroidia > Bacteroidales > VadinHA17 > SR-FBR-E99. Next base: position 58,452 of record CAVTAA010000008.1, on the reverse strand, counting down.
TTTTGCTGCTGGTTTTTTTGCTGCTGTTGCCATGACACAATTTTTTATTGGTTCGGACCAAAGTTATTTAATCAATATCCAAATGCAAATTGTTTAAAAAATATTTGTAAGTCCATTGCATAAATTTATTAACAGGCATCAGAAAAAATCACAACGCATTGTTCATTGTCATTTATATTTTTTGCAAAATGCGGTTTATTATATCAATGGAATGCAGTTTTACTAAATAATTTAGATCAATGAATTCCGATCTTCGGAATTTAAACTGCAACAGACTAAGGCATCATCTAATACGCAGTAAACATGGTATATAAAAACATTTAGGTGACTGGATAAATATTATATCAGGCAAAATGGCACTCGCTGGTATCTGGCTCAAATTTGATAGCATAATGGAAAACCGCGCTCATTCTCCTAAATAAAAAAATTGGCGTTTGTCTCAAACAAAAAAATGAACCAAAAACGCTTCTGATTTCTTTAATGTGAAATTTTTCTAAGCGGCAGGCTTGGTTTTCTGAGTGCAGAAATATGTAAGGCCATTCAACTCGGTCATACTTACAAGCTGGAGATTGCACTCTTCAAGCAGATGTGAGACCGTCCTTTTAGTAAGGTACCTGTTGGTCCTTGCATCGATGAAACTGTACATCCGGTTTATAAATGGTATTCTTGATTCAATTCCGTTCTCATATGCTTCTGCTTTTTCCGAAAGCTGCCTGGGAAGGTTGCTGTATTTATCCGAAAATCCAGTCTGCGATTTGTTGTCGATGAAGCAACCGACAAAGCTGCTGTTATGCGGCAGCATATCTGAGATCTTCTTCAGGAATTCTCTTATCTCCCTGACGTAGTTGAGCTGTTTAAGATTAATCACTGTCTTGATCCCTCTCAGGTCTTCCGCATCATAAAAGTAATGACGAGTTGAGGGGATGACGAGAATTTGCGCTTCGCCCACCAGGCCCATCCGGTTAAGATAAGTGATGAGATCTTCACGCACTTCATCAGTCAGCTCCTCGAACAGGATGTTAAGCTTGCGCTCCCTGTTTGCATTATTCATCTGGTAATTAGCTGTTGATGGTTTGATCATTAATAACACCTGAATTGTAATCGGACAGCGTTGTTATCCATAACTCCTATTTTGTCTGGTGTAAATGTAATTCATAAGTAAACTCACGACAAGCACCAGGGGCTCATATAGTGGTATATGCGGCTGATTTAAAAACTGGCTTATCACAACAAAACGAGAGTTCACTGCGCGTTAAAAACAACTGACAACCAGTAATGAGGTTATTCGTCAAAAACGAGTCAATTTTTACATTGAATCAGAGGAAAAGCCCGATTTTCAGGATCTGAGATATCCTATTGTATTAATTTGCTGAATGATAGGGGATGATAATATTCAGCTTTCTGAAGAATCTCCATTTTGACAAACGGAAGGATTTCAGTGATAAAATTCAACGCTCATTCCGGTTGCGGTAGCATCGTCTTCAGCTGGCTTTCATACCTGATGAACTGCCGGAGTGAAGTCCCGGGAAACATCCGGATAATTTGCTGTTGACTTTAGGGTTTCTTTGGTGTAACTTTACATAAACAGTTTAGAAAATTCATTTTTGGTACAAATAGAACACTCTTTGGGACGCACAGCAATGTCAATGATAATACTAAAGTCGAACTTTGCACAAATAATCTGGCACTAACTAAAATACACCCGCTATGAAAAAACTTGTTGCACTGTTATTATCTGTTTTTGCCAATGTCTCTGTTTTCTCAGAATATTGATGTTGACATACTCAAGGCAATTCATTCACCTGAACCTCTTCCTTCTGATGATTTCTTCAGATTTATTTCAAATTCCAATGCCTATGTTTATGCCGGTACTCCGGTCACCATGGCAGTTGTCGGATTGGTCGGACATGATAATGAATTATTGCGAAATGCTGCTGTAATGGCAGCGGGAACAGCGGTTGCCTACGGAGTTGCTTTAGGTTTTAAATACACCGTTAAGCGCGACAGGCCCTTTGTTACCTATCCGGATGAATTTGCAGACAAAACCGGACACGACTACAGTGACAGCTACTCATTTCCCTCGGGGCATTCCACAACTGCATTTGCCACCGCAACAGCATTGACTCTTGAATATCCGAAGTGGTATGTCATTGTGCCTTCCTATGCATATGCTGGCACCGTTGCATATTCCAGGATGCATCTGGGCGTTCATTATCCCTCTGATGTACTTACAGGGGCATTAATCGGATCAGGTTGCGCTGTTCTTTCTCATTTCGTCAATAAAAAATTACAGAGCAATTCAAAGAAGACATTGAAAATGCAAAATTGCCGGTGCCGTATTTTGCATGCTATTATACTCCCTGAGCGAATTCCGGCAAGAGTATCTGATACCATGGGCCCTTTTACGGGTGCCTGGATAAAAAGGTTTAACGGGTTATCGGGAGTATTGTCAAACCACGATTGCAACGGCGCCGTATTATGGTTCCGGTATTCATTTATAATGTATTGTACTGAATCGCTGTTTTCAACCTGGTAAACCCAGATCGCATCAGCTCCTTTATCAACCTGCACCCTTCTCAGGTACAGTCTCTCTCCTTCTAGAAAATGAACATTCTTTACTGAATGCTGAAATCCTGCCATGGACGCTGTCCATGGTAGTCTCAAGCCATATAAGATGAGAATTACCGGCTTGATCAGGTTGCGTATAAACGTAACTCAGGAAGTTTCCAATGTATTTTCGTGTGACGTACAGTTTATCCTCTTCGATAAGTGAAGATGAAATATTTGAGTTGGAGCATGAGGCTGTCAGGCACATCAGTAATAATGAACAACAGTCTTTTCATCTTCAATATAAACACATTGCGAAAGTAAGCCTGGTGCGATGGTCTGAAAGGCAACTCATCACTCCATTTAATACACATCACCATAAAAGTTATTAACTGACATGCCTTCCCTTTGCTGGAGCCGGCAAGGTTAATGATGTAACAATTTCATGAATAATCCGTTCATTAAGCAGGGCACAAAATTATTTTAAGCAAACACATTATTTAAAAATCCTAATCCCGATAATATGAAAAGCATATTCGTTCTGCCTGACAATATTGCTCTGCAGCTCTGCATCCGGACAATGGAAGGCGCAAACTGCAGAAACCTACAACAAAACATACAGGATTGCATATGTGACTTCCAGAAGCGGTAATGCAACAATGAGGGTCCTTCGCGATATAACCTCCTCTCCTAAAAAAGGCACGGACCCTTACGATCAGATCACGGGTCAGATTTTATTGAATGATAAAATTGACAAAGAGAGTAAAGTTCAGAGCCTGGTTTTCAGGTTTGACGACAGTCCTAAGATTTATGTGCATCAACCGGCTGAGTTCAAACAGGAGTGGGATGCAAATGCCAGGAAATACATAGTCACGTCAGACTGGCATACATGGCGGCCGGGAGATTCCAGAGACAAGGAGGTCAGGCTAAACAATCCGAATTCTGATTCGCAGGCTAAACAGGTCAATGCAAAAGAGATTATCGAAATGCTTAAATCTCATCAGAAAGTCGTTATGCCAGGTTGTAATGCTGAATGGAGTTTATGGCACTCAGTCAATAATCGATTTTGAATTTACATTGCAAAATTCCACGAAATCAATCAATTATTTATTCAAGTAGATTTTAGCCCGGCAGTTAAAAGAGGGAATCTATTTTAAACATATTCAGGTACAGAATTCCCTGGATGATGAACCTTGCAATCCTTGAAAGTCCGAAAAGAAGGTACATTCTGAAAGGATATTTAAACAGGCTGATGGCAATGACGATCAATGAAAAAGGGGAGAAGGGGAACAGGGCAGAAATTATAATAAAAGCTCCTCCCCATTTTCTTACCATGTTGATATATTTGTAAAGCACACGTTCTGAATAAGCCTTTATTCTCCTGTTCTTTAGCAAAAAATATCCGATAAGGTATGCGATTGCCCCGCCGATGTAAGAAAGCACACCAAGGATAGTCATAATGAGTAACGGGCTTTCAAACTTTGTTGCCCATATCACAAAAAAATCAGGGGGGATCATTCCCAAAAGCGACTCGGAAACAAAAAAGACACCGAACACGAGCATGTCAGGAAAATGCTCAGTAATAAATTTGAAGATGGCGTTAAAATCTATCAGATACTTGCCGGCCAAAACTGCCGGTATCATAATAAGTAAATAAATCCCGATTATTTTTAAAGCTGTCTTCCACATATAACCGTAAATGCCCTCACCCTGATTCTTATGGTGCCTGGTTCTCAATCGGGTAAGTAAGTCATTCAGGGTTGTGTTTCGCATTAAATAGGGGGATTAATTATTCCGGTACAAATGTAACCAATAGGAGTGAGACGTAAAGTAAGTGCTTCGTTTTACCACCAAAACTTTACCGGAGATAAAACACCATCAGGTGCTTTTTGTTTATTTGAAAGGTTGTTAAGGCAGTATTGTTGAAGTGTACGGACCTGATTTCCGGGGGCTGGTAATTAGTATCTTCTTCTAATCGCACTTATAACCGTATGATTCCCATTTATTTTTTGTCACCGAGCTGCACACATCAAATCTGTCTGCCGGATCATTGGGATTAACACATGTCCAGCAAATATCAGCTTCCGCGCAGGAGAAAAAAAATACCATGAAAACAAAAAGAAGGATGCTTATAACCTTATAAATTATTCTCCCCGTTTTCATAATCCGTCTCACTGGCTGCATTCAAATATACAAAGTTACCGGGTCTTATTTGTTCAGTCCTGACCATGCGTCAAAGTTTGTTTCATGGTCTTTTTCACTAGTAACTATCTGATAATTGAGCAATAAAGGTAATACTTTATGCGAAATTGCCGGCAATAATGCAACCCAGGAATCTCATTTCGGCATAGCCTGAAAATCACTTTACATAGTTTTTATCAACCAATAAAGCGCAGGATATCCTGGCTATCTCCCTGCAATATTGGAAATTAAGAGTAGATCACTCTCCCGGTGTTGTGAACTCCATGGGGCGCCTGAATGAAGAAGAGAGACTTAAAGCTGTTGAGACAGAACGGATCACTGTCGCTCTTGTCTGCATTTGCAGGAATCATTGACACATCCCAATGAAGAATACCTTTCGCATAGCCGCCGGGCTTCTCAGCTCAGATAGTGTGATTTTCCGTAATCAATGACATTCACATCTGGCTTGCTGATTACATTAATCAAATTCACATATATATCCCTTTCGGTGCTCAATGGGATTATTCCCTTCCGCATCATCCCAACCATCCCCGATAAGTCCTCCCATTTTTATGAAGCGAAGGCAATCCTGTCCGAAAGGTGTAGTATTATCCGGCTGATCATTCTCCCAGTTTGTATAAGCAAAAGATTCTCCGGTTACCCACTGCCAACCTCCATCAGGCTCCTGTGATCCGTCAGGTTGAAATCCGCCAAGCCATGGGCCCAGTCCGTTGCCAAATTGATCAAGGTACCAGAAAGCATTGTTTCCACTGACCAGGCTGAAAACAAATGCGTTTTCCTTCGCAGAGGTTATTGTTACCAGATAACCACCACGCTGTTCGCAGGCTATTTTTGCTTCAGACCATGATAAGCCGGGCGTCAACACAGCCTCATAGCAATGACCGTTGGTCCATTTCACGGCATTGTCAGAACAACCATCCTTTTTACAGGTTGCGAGTAATAACAGGAATAGGCATAACGATAAAAGGGGTATTGTTTTCATAGCTGAGATTGGTTTGTTAATACTAATTCAATTGATAAATTTCGACCTTAGTTTCATAACTGCCTTTTCTCTGTGTCCCAAAGATTGTTCTCTGTGTGCCAAAATCAATAAAAGTTACAGGTCGTGTGATACCCCCCCGTGCAAGGCTCTCGCTGCCCAATGAAAAGTGCAGGAGCTGATCCGGAGGCTGTGTGACACTTTGTTATCACTGGTTACAAATCTTTAATGCATCTGACACTAAAACCGTTAGTCTTACTGTTAGGGGGTTTATTCACGGTTGCATCATATGTGAATAATATTATATGCCATGCGGTGGTGGCATCATTCTCAGATGCTGACCACAAAAAACCCCAGTCCAAAGCTGAACTAAAACCATATGGTCCGCGGGCACCGTCCGGAAGAGCAGTAAAACCGCTTTCATTTGTTGCATCTGTATTAGGAAACATCCAATGACTTGAACCTGCTTCCTTAAGTTTGCCGCCAGCGGAAGAGCCACCTCCCAGATATGTTATCAGAGCTGTCCATTCGTCATCTGAAGGTACATGCCAGCCTGCAGGACAGACATTGCGGTTATCAGAAACCGCAAACCAGTTATAGAGCAGTCCGTAGATGCCAGAGTAATTATTGATATAAGGATTTGTACATCTCGCACCGGTTGATAAGTTGTACCATGTATTATCATCCGCAACATCCGGAATTCCGTTGCCATTTTGATAATGGGTGGTTTTCAGGTTTTGCGCCATCCATATCCGGTTATCAATAGTCACTGTTTGATAAATGTTTCCATCAATGTCTGTTACCGTACCTGTCATCGTTTTCAGGATCAGCTGATCACCATAAGCTGTGCCAGCACTGTTCACTGCATAAGCTCTGATATAGTAAGTTGTATTAGACGACAATCCATCTATCTGGCTTGTAAATGATCCGGCTCCGGTGCCATCGTTTGTTTTTGAATCCGCAGTTGTAGGATTGGCTGATGTACTCCAGCAGATACCACGTGAAGTAATGGAAGCTCCCACGTTGCATTTGGCCACTCCGCCTGAATTTGCGATGGTGGTGGTAACATTGGCGGGAGCTGTGGTTGTCACTGTTGGCAGAGCTGCAGGTTCCGGTTCACCTTTGACGCATCTGACAGAACACCCTGTGGTACTAGCGTCATAAAGACTGCTTATGTCTCTGCTCCTGCAGAATATAATCCTGCCCCAGTTTTCAGTGGCAGACCACCAATACCCACCATAGTATCCAAGATCAAAAAAATAACCGCCATTTCCCCTCATTCCACCTGGAAGTGCAGTGAATCCTGTTTCATTCGATGCATCTGTATTTGGACTCCAATGTGCGGTTCCGGTTTCCTTGAGTTTTCCTCCGGCAACACTTTCTCCACCCAGGAAAGTTGTCAGTACTGTCCATTCATCGTCATCGGGGATGTGCCAACCGGCAGGGCACAGATTTCCTCTGTTGACCGTGTGCCAGTTATACAAAGCACCATACTGGTCTCTTTTTGAAATATCATTTTCATACCAGCAATAAGCGAAAGTGGTAAGATTGAACCATGCTGTATTATTGGTTTCTATAGGTATGGAGGACCCGTCATTAAATTTGGTAGTCTTTAGGTTTTCAGCCATCCAGATTTGTGCTCCTATCTGAACGACCGGGTAATTATTACCATCTCCATCGACACAGGATGTGAAGTCGAAAGTTATTGTTTTGTCAGATAAAGGTTTGTCAGTTACTATCGTACTGAAAACACCTGAAATACCTGTAAATTTCAACCAATCACCATTTGAATACGGCATATCAACAGTTGCCAGTACTCCTTTACTCTCCCCTTCAGATTTCTTGTCGTCAGTTGATTGCATGCTATTACTGACATTCTCAATCCTGATCGTTCCGTTTGATTTTCCTGTACCTAAAAGTTTTCCTGAGATTTGATAACCATTACCATTAACTGTGATAACATAAATACCATGCTTCAGACCGGATAGCCTGAATTCCTGCCTTAACTTTTCCAAACGGGTGTTCATTTGATATATAACTCTTCCATTTATATCTGATATGAAAATTACTGCGTCTCCTGAGACTGGCGGGTAAATTTCGATCAATGAATTTTCAGTTACAGGATTTGGATAAATCTTTAATTCAGAGGACTGATTATCCTTAACCGGAGATATCCCCGTTGATAAAGTCAACCTCAATACATCAGTTCCATTTAAAGAGAGAGATGTACCTTTTGTCAGGTTCTCAACTTTTACAGTAGTGACAGTTGCAGATGCACCTGTTCCGGTAAAAGAAATAAGCAAACTCTGTGCATTTGCAGTAAACGTACTGCAAATTGCTATCATGAACAGTACCTTTTTCATAGGAAACTAATAAGTTGCATTTCAAAATTAAAGTTACGCCGGAAACAGGTGAAAGTCAAGTTTATTATGATCCGGCAAGGAAAGATGCAGAAGAATAAGCAGCACTTCCCGTGTCTCGCTGCCCAATGAAAAGTTCCGGAGCTGATCCGGAGGCAGGCAAGGACTGTAAGATTGACCAACCTGTCTCAGAAATGAAAGGCGACTGTCAATACAAGGGCCGGCGGATTCCCTCGTGCTCCCGGATGAAGGTTCACCGGACAGTTTAAAACTCCCACCTTAAGGTCGGGACTTCCTAATGCCTCTTTAATCTGTGATATCCTGCCACTCCTCACTATTATCCCGGCTATCAGAATGGGTGTTAGAATAATACCTCCGACAAGCATTGACATCCCTAAAATCACACCAAAATAACTCAAATAACCCATAAAAGTTTCTTGATCCGAATTTTCATTAATACCTTCCATTGAAGCATTATATAATAGGGCACCGCCAACTAACATTAATGCAGAACTTACAGACAGAAAAATGCTTACACCTTGTAATGCTTGCATATCCAGGAGGTGTCCTTCAAGTTCACTTTTTGGCAGTTTATTAAGAGAGTCTACTCCATACTTTTCATACCATTGACCGGTAACATTGGTGAAGACAAATATGACAAGAACGGATAAAAGGATGAACCTTTTCATTTCTCAGTCTTATTAAAAATCAAAGTTACTTTAGAAAGAAACCGAAGTCAAGTTCAGCATTTATCAGGTAGCAGACTTTTCTCTGCGTCCCAAAGATTGTTCTCTGTGTGCCAAAATCAACAAATCTTCCTGATTCTTGGTATTTGGCTATTCTGAGTCATTTACGACTCTTTGGAACATGGAATGACCAACCACTTATCAGGTCAGGTATAATGTCTTAGAAGGCAGGAGAAGGGGCAATACTTGCAACGGATTATGGAAAATAAAAACCCCCGGAGCGAAGGACCGAGGGTTGATTAAAGTCTATCTGCCTAATAGTCAGTTAATCTTTGATACAGCGGACAGAGTTACCATCGCTTTCGCCGTAATAGCCAGCAAACACACTCGAACCTGATGCTGTTATTGTCCTGCCAAATGCCACACCGGACCATGCCTCAGTAGTACTCCACCATCGTCCCATATTCGGAAAGTTTAAGAAATATCCATCGGACGAACGGAGACCACCTGGAATAGCAGTAAAGCCTGTCTCGTTTGTTGCTCCATAATTTGGAATTGGCCAATGTGCATAGCCCGTTTCTTTCAGTTTGCCTCCAGCTCCATCTCCTAAGTAAGTAGTTAAAGTTGTCCATTCAGCATTAGAGGGAACATGCCATCCCGAAGGGCATACTCCACGACTATCCGTTACTGCAAAATATGTATACAACCGACCCATCGTAATAGCATTGTTTTCATCGCCATTCCATGCCCATTGGTATTTTGGAAAGGTTTCTGCCGAAATGTCCAGTGTTGCAGGGGTGGTAGTTCCTATAAAATCACCATTTTGATACATTGTTGTTTTAAGGTTCTCTGCCATCCACATCTGTTCGCCTATAATAACAACGGGGTAAACATACCCATCACGAGTGTCAAGGACCCCACCATCAGAAAGGATAATTGCATTTTCAGCAGAATTAATTAAATCCTGCCCCTCTTCAGCAGGAATTACACCAGTAACAATAAAATCCTCAGCCTCATTGATAAAAGCATTTAACTGACCGTCAGAAGCATTAGTGTTGCCCTTTGCTAAGCTTTTGATGGCATTATCTATTTTAACAATCAGAGCATTAGCTTCGCCTTTATTCAAAAGACCATCATTAAACATAACTACTATATCACCTTTTAATTCCAATAGGTAATTGGTTGTAGTACTTACCTCAAGTGAGAGTGCTTTTAATTCTACGGCAGCATCAGTGGTTAAATCATGTTTCTGACATGATGTCATAATAAGTCCCATGAGACATATTAAAGCAATTTTTAGTAATTGTTTTGGCTTATTCATATTAGAGTAGATTAATGGTATTCTAAAATATTTGTATAGGCTAGGTTGTATTCCTGTTTGTTCAATAAAACTAAGCAAAGCTACAACACCCAATCATCTAAAGACTAAACTATTCGTCAAAAAAAAGCGTAGTTTGGTCATAAATAATTGTTTCCCCCGCGTCCCAAAGATTGTTCTCTGGGTGCCAAAATGAAAAGAAACAGGAAGGCTAAAAGAAATTAACTAATAAACTTTTATTTTCATTTGCAGTCACAGCCCTCATTTTCATAACCACTCTTCCCAGAATCAGTGCAAGTTAAAGGAGAGCTGCCATCAGGGCAGGAGCACAACCAGCAAGGACCCTCTTCACATGAGGCAAATGTTAGCATAAAGAGAAAAAGAATGACGCTGATAACTTTGAAAAAGGTTTTTTTAATTTTCATAGTTGGCCTGTTTAGTTGTACAACAACAAGTAACGTTACACCATAAAAAAGCTAAGGTCAAGGTCAGTCTTTTTTGTGAAACAGGCTATTCTATGCGTCCCAAAGATTGTTCTCTGTGTGCCAAAATTAAAATCATCTGATCTTTCTGCCTTTTTTACGCAATTTATTGACTTTGAATTCGTTCATTAGTCATATTTCGTATAAATCAAGGTATGGAATATAACAAGAGCATAATGAGTCTTCCGCATCAGAGGATATATCTGATGAATACCTCGAAGGATATTGTGGTAAGATCGCTGCCAGGCAGAATGAGTAAATTCTATGCAAAACAAAGGGGCGGGAAGGAAATCACATTGCACCATCTCGACGATATTTTGCAGGATACATTAAGAGAAGCAAAAAAGATCACAAGAAGGGACTATGCCTTCTTTTGATAAAAGGTTATGTGACTGTCAACGGTTTCTGTAAAATTGCATAGTAGTTATTAAAACCTTAATGTTATTCCCAACCCCAGAGCCAGTGAACCCTCTGGCGCTAAATTATACTTCTGAAGAGTAAGCTCAGCCTTTGCCTTTCTGCTAACTCCGGATGCAAATACAGGAATACCAATTAATGTGGAAGTAATGCCAGCTAAAAGAAAATATTGTGCTGCCCGGGAGGCACCTTCATCATCAGCAGAGTATGCAATCAATATACCTGCCCCCGATAAAACTATACCGCCTAACGTCATTCCTATCCCTATTTTTCTCCACTGAACAGCTTTGTCTTTGTACAGGTTAAGCTCGTTAAAATCTAACGTAAGAAGCTCCACCTTGTCCATTCTGCTGCTTCCGACTACCCAGAAAGGAGTGCCAGCTAATGCAGTAACAAAGCCAAACCCTTTAAGAGTGCTCAGGATATAAAAATCCAAATTACTTTCTTCCGGATAATCAGACATGGTCTGATTATTTGTAACACCAGCCACAATCGAAACTATTGTCCATAAACTGATTCCGCCCAATGTTAGAATCCTCCCTGCATTTCTCATACCGGTAGCTTTATCTTCGAACAGTTTCAGCTCGTCAATACTTAAAGTATCAAGGATTACTTTTCTCATTATCATTGATTGAGTTGTATCGGTTGCAGGGACTTTCGCAGTTACATATTTTTCGACTTCATCAGGAGAAAATGTCCATATCACTTCATCTGATGTCTGAAACCTGTATTCTGTCTCTGATTTCCAGAGCAATTTGCCCTGCAAGGTGCTCCCGTTCTTCAGATACAGTATTTCATGTGATCGTTGTGCATTTGTCTGTAATGATATTAAGATCAAAATTATGGCACCTGTCAGTAGGTTTTTCATAGCTGAAAGGGGTTAGTCAATACTAAATCACCACACAAAGTTCAGCCTAAGTTTCGTACCCGATTGCTCTCTCCGTCCCAAAGTTTGTTCTCTGTGTGCCAAAATCAACAAATGTTCTTGATTCTTGATAATGGACTATTCTGAGTCATCTACGACGCCTGGGCACATTGATTGACAAACCTACTCGTCAGGTCAGATATAGTGCCTAAGGAGGCAGTTGAAGTGTAATGGTGACAATGCTTAAAGAGAGTAGCACTACCATATGGTCACTGCAAAGAAAAAGCCCCCGGGATCCGAAGGCAAAGAAGTACTACTTGCATTCATAACAAATTCCGCCGGCATTAATTTCGCATTCAAGCTGACTCTCAAAACAGTCTGTAGTGGAAGCATTCGTCCATGGAGTATCGGCAGGACAACCGCAAAACAACTCTTCACAGCCATTTAATGTAGCTAAACCACAAACAATTATTATTATGCATAGTTTCATTAAATTCTGTGATCTGATTATTCTTCTCATGTCAGTAACATTTAATAGTTCTTTGAGTAAATAATATGCGAACCTACACCAGCATAAAGAAGTCAAGTTAGACCTTTAAAGTGTATCAGACATTGCTCTGCGTCCCAAAGATTGTTCTCTGTGTGCCATAATCAACAAATGTTCCTGATTCCTGATAGTGAGCTATTCTGAGTCATTTACGACTCACTGGAACATTGAATGACCAACCGCTCACCAGGTCAGGTATAGTAGCTTAGAAGGCAGGAGAAGGGGTAATGCGGGCAATCGTCAGAGAAAGCTGCACTAACTCATTTCTTACTGCCATATAAAATGCCACCGGAGTGATCCGAAAGCTGCGTTATTCCCAGACTATTTAACCTTGGAATATTTTGCCTCCCCCACTTTTACGCCCTCTGCATTATAAGTAGTGGAAGTAAAACTTGTTGGGGTATCATATACGAATTCATCCTTAAAAAGAAATTTCTCAAGGTTAAACAAAGTGTATGCTTTTTGGCACCACTTATTTTCAGCAGTAAATGAACCGATTCCTGTCCCGCAACCTGCGCTAACAGTAGCTGCAAAGATATAGAAGTTGTTTCTCTCTGGTTTATAGCTGTAAGTCCAGAAACTTGTAATTGATTTCTCACCATTAACGATGATATAATCTGTTTCTACAATTACGTTTCCATACTGTTCTGCTTCCGAGGCATTTACAGTATCATTACTCGTAACCTCCTGCCAGGTACCAACTAAATACTTTTGCGCTAATTTTAGTTGGTCAAGATCTTTTGTAGCGTCCTGTGCCTGTATCCCATTAGAACTGGAAAGAAGTAATAAAGCAATTGTCATGATTAAACAATTCTTTTTCATACCCGTATGGTTTTAGTTAGTACTAAATCTTTGTACAAAGTTCAACCTATATCTTGTCACGGATTGTTCTAATCGTCCCAAAGATTGTTCTCTGTGTGCCAAAATCAATAAAAAGCCCGGGGCGTGTGGGAACCCGGGGGTAGTCGGTAGGTTTAACCGGCGTCAGGTGGTCAATTTGACCGTTTTTTGCAGAGTTTATGCAGAAAACGATCAAACTGGCCATATGTGATAAATTGATAGATTGAGGGTTAGCTACCCGTTTAAATTAAAGTCTTCACAGGCTCGTTTATGACAACTAATGCAGAGAATTATAATTAGTTGACAACCTCTTTATGTGTATAATAATTGAGTAATTGGTTAAGTATGTCTACTTTTAGTACACCTATAAACGAATTGTGCCCAATTGTAAGACACGAAAGTTCTACATTAGAAAGTGAGAAAATATGAAAATTACAATACTATTAGTTTGTAAACGAATTAAGATCAATAATTAGAAATTTAACAAATGCAAATAGTGGAAAACAATAATTACAAAAGACAAGATCATGAACCACCTTTAGCAATCGAAAAATGGGGTTGGCGATATCATCATTTGGGTGTACCCACAAATAAGTCGATACAAGGAGAGATTTATTTATCATCATATAAATTATATGTTTGCGGATTTGAAAAGAGTCCATTTGGAATTGAATGGATGAGGTATGAAGAAGATAGTCCTGTAAACAAATTAGTACAATCCGTTCCTCATATTGCTTTTGAAGTAGATGATTTAGACTTTGAACTTAGTCGTTTTAATTTTAACATTATTACTGAACCAAATTCACCCGGAAATGAAGTAAGAGTTGCCATGATAGAGCATGATGGAGCCATAATAGAGTTAATAGAATTTAGAAATAAAAAGAAAGAATAAAAACAACTGGGCACAACACATGGTATAGTGCATGCGGGTTTCAGAGGGTTTTAAAGGTTTGTGGCTCGTATAAAAGCTGATGAAGAACCGATAGGGAATTGCCTCGTAATCCCCCACGACGCCATACCATAAAAGTTGCACCGAGTGCAAAAGAGATTCTGCTAACAGTTAAAATGAGATAAAAATGATTTTTTTTACATTATTTTGAACATTATTAAAACAAAGACAAGTTTTTATACTATGAGACGATTAACAAACTTTCTTTTATCTTTTTTAATTACAACCGGATTTTGTTTAACAAGTTGTAACCTAAAGACAATCAATAATCAAGAGCCAGTTGTTAGAACCATCTATGGTGATGTATCTGGCAGTTTTAATGATAGTGTATTTGCTTTTAAGGGGATACCTTATGCCAAGGCCGAAAGATTTATGCCTCCACAGGATCCCGATGCCTGGGACGGAGTTCTTGAATGTAAGGACTTTGGTCCGGTAGCCAAACAAATAGTGCCATGGTATCCCGATTCTATTCAAAATGAAAAGGAACTCTTCAGTGTAAATGTGTGGACACAAGGGATTAAGGATGGCAAAAAGCGTCCGGTAATGCTCTGGTTGCATGGCGGTGGTTTTCACGTTGGCGCCAGCAATGATCCCATGACCTATGGTGAAGCGTTGGCGAAAAAAGGTGATGTGGTGTTCGTATCGGTAAATCACCGGTTGAACATTCTTGGCTTTCTCGATTTGTCGGCATGTGGAGAAAAATATGCTCAATCGGCCAATGTTGGTATGCTCGACATTGTGAAGGCCCTTGAGTGGATCCAAGAAAATATTGAAAAGTTTGGAGGTAACCCGTCCGATGTAACCATTGTGGGTGAATCGGGTGGTGGCGGAAAAGTTGGCACCCTACTGTGTATGCCGGCCGCAATAGGTTTGTTCCACAAGGCAATTATTCAAAGTGGAACCCTTCTTAACACTATGAATAAAGAGAAATCGCAAGTACTGGGTATAGCCGTTCTTGAAAATTTAGGACTTACACCCAATGATGTTGAAAAATTAGATACGATTGCATACTTGGATCTTGTGAAAGCTGGAAACGATGCAATAGCAAAAATCTCCGGACCGCGAATACCCGGGTCTTCAACTATGTTTGGCTTTGCACCTTCTGCCGATGGAGTTGTTTTACTACAACAACCATTCAGCCCCGGATTTGCTGATATTTCTTATGAAATACCCCTTATGATAGGTTCCACGCTGAACGAGTTGATGCCCACATCTTATGGTGAAAAAAGCCTGACATTGGAGCAGGCTAAAGAACGCCTGGCAAAAGAATATGGTGAAAATACCGACAAATACATTGAGCTTTTCGCAAAGGCTTATCCCGATTATACACCTCAGGATCTTCTATCTATTGATAAAGTTTTCAGGCCATATACCATACGCACCGCCGATGCAAGGGCTTTAGAGTCAAGTGCTCCATTGTATGTTTATTTCTTAGCTTGGAAAAGTGGTGTTGACAATGAATCGAAAGGTTCTTTTCACGGTTTGGACATTCCTTTGGCATTCAACACCGTTGACCTGAGGTCCGATTGGACAGGCAATACTGAAGAAGCATGGAAAATGGCCGACAAAATGAGTTCGTCATGGATAAACTTTATTAAAACAGGTAATCCTAATGTAGAGGGTGTACTGCCGATGTGGGAGCCTTATACTGCCAAAAATGGTGCTACAATGTATTTTGATAATGAATGCAGTATTGTATTTAACCACGACAGAGAGTTGATGGATTTCATTAAACCTATTGATTAGTCTGCAACCTTCAGGTTGTGGCGTTAAGATTGCGATCAGGGTTCGTCTTTTTGAACCTGAACCCGTCGACGTTTCAATAATTGGGTTCACGACAAAATCGCCTTTTCAATTTTAGGGCTTAATTTGGACTGATGTGTATTCTATTGTGTATTCAAATAAAAAAGCAGTTATGTTTGAAATTTCATAACTGCCTGTATATAAACGTGGAGATAAGGAGTTTCGAACTCCTGACCTTGTGACTGCCAGTCACACGCTCTAGCCAACTGAGCTATATCCCCGGTCGGATGCAAATATAAAACTTTTTCTCATAATTCACTTCATCACACCCCGTTGGACTTCACAAACAATTTTATAACTTTGATGTGCCGATAAAAGCAAATAAATGGAAGCCAAGAAAAGCCCGAAAGCTGACCTGGAAAACAAGAAAACTCTGTTCCTCCAGGCAGGACTTGTCGTTGCCCTAGTCCTGTGTCTCCTTGCATTTAACTGGACAACCGGACAAAAAGATGATTCCATCTTCGACAGCATGACAGAGCAGGCAATAGAGGAGGAACAGATCCCTGTTACGGAAGAGGCGCCCCCTGAACAGGCACCCCCGCCGGAGGTGACAGTGACTGACCTGTTCGAGATAGTGCAGGATGATGTCGTGGTGACATCCGAGGTCTCCTTTGAGGACGACGAGACCAGCGAAGACAAGGTGGTGGAGATATATGCCCCCGTCAGCCTCCAGGCCGAGGAAGAGGCAACAGAAGAAGAGATCTTTGTTATTGTTGAAGATATGCCCAAGTTCAAGGGAGGAGATATAAATAAATTCCGCGAGTGGGTTCAGAAACGCGTACGCTACCCCGACATCGCTGCCCAAAATGATATACAGGGCAGGGTCTACATCTCCTTCGTGGTCGAGACAAGCGGTCTTGTAAGCAACGTCTCAGTCACCCGCAGCGTCGACGCCCTCCTCGATGAGGCCGCCAAAGTGGCGGTGGAGGCATCACCGAAATGGGAACCCGGCATGCAGAGAGGACGGCCCGTGAGAGTGAGGTACTCAATACCCATCATCTTCCAGCTCGAATAGCCGGTTCATGCGAACTTAAAATATCTCCCTGCATTTTTCGTTTAAGCTTTGTACAATATTATCTGAATGAAAAAGATTATTACTATCCTGTTTGTATCTGCACTGCTGATGGCAGGATGCGGATCATCAAAGAAATATGTTGAATCCGGAAACTACGACGCTGCAATAAACAAAGCTGTTGCGGAACTGAGGAAGAAACCGGATAGCGAGAAGGACATAGAGAGCCTCGAACGCGCCATGAACATCGCCCTTGAACAGGATAACGAAAGAATACGTTATCTCAAGGTTGAAGGCAGAGCCAACGCATGGGATGAGCTTTATCTTATTTATAAGAAAATGAACGACAGGCAGTCGATGGTCCGTACCGTCACCCCGATTCAATACCAGGGCAGGACAATCCAGTGGCCATATGTCGACTACATGCAGGAGATGGTAGCAGCAAAAAAGAATGCAGCTGATTTCTATTATGCACACGGACAGGAGCTGATGAAGGGAAACACGAAAGAATCATACCGCCAGGCTTATTATGAATTTGTCAGGGCAAAGGAATACGTTGGCGACTACGATGGTATTGACCAGATGATAGGAGAGTCAAAATACCTGGGCATCAGCCGCGCTTATGTGGCACTGAAGAACCATTCACTGACAAAATTCCCGCCTGAGTTCGAGAAGGACCTGCTCGCCCTTGATCTTCCCCGCCTTAACAGCGAATGGGTGGAATACCACACTGACGTGCTGAACGAAGATACACAGTATGACTACCTTGTAAACGTAAATATCAGAACAGTAGGCGTCAGTCCTGACAAACAGTTCCAGCGCGACAGCCTTGTGAAAGCAACCGTTGAAGACGGTTTTGAATACGTGAAGGACTCAAGGGGCAATGTGCTGAAGGACTCCCTGGGGAACGACGTCAAGGTCAAGAAATATTCGAATCTTCAGTGTGCCCTCATCCAGACCTTCCAGGTCAAAGAATGTATTATTGCGGGTGATGTGGAGATACAGGCCCTGAATCCGGAGAAAATGATCAAAAAGGAACCCATCGGCGCCACATCCAACTTTGAACACGTGTCAGCCAGAGCTATTGGCGATGTCAAGGCGCTGTCTGCCGAGCAGAAACAGATGCTGCAGTCGCAGGTGGTTGAGTTTCCCACTGATCTCGATATGGTAATCATGTGTACAGAGAACCTGAAAAATGCTATCAGGGGGTTCATGGAGACGAATAAGAGATACATTAACTAGGTTTAGAAAGAGCGGCATAGAAAAAGCAATATTAGTCGGAGTAATCACTCCGGAGATCAGTGAGAGCACAGCGCGCGATTATCTCGACGAACTGGCATTCCTAACTAAAACGGCAGGAGCAGAGCCTGTAAAATATTTCCTTCAGAGGGTTGAACATACCAATCCCCGAACATTCGTCAATAAAGGCAAGATCGCAGAGATTGCTGTGTTTATTGAAGCTAATGAGGTCACGCTTGCCATCTTTGATGACGAGCTCTCTCCCAGCCAGATGCGCAACATTGAGGAAGAGCTCAACTGCCGTGTCATTGACCGCACCAATCTCATCCTTGATATCTTTGCCAGCCGTGCCCGCACCTCGCATGCCCGTACGCAGGTAGAGCTGGCACAGTACCAGTATCTTCTGCCCAGACTTACCGGCATGTGGACGCACCTCGAACGTCAGCGCGGAGGTATCGGCTTGCGGGGACCGGGCGAGACCGAGATAGAAACTGACCGCCGAATTATTCGTGAAAAAATCTCGAAGCTGAAAGAACAGCTGAAGAAGATCGATACCCAGATGAGTACCCAGCGCAAGGGACGGGCCAGGATGGTCAGGGTAGCCCTGGTGGGTTATACCAACGTGGGTAAATCAACCCTGATGAACCTTATCAGCAAGACTGACCTCTTCGCCGAGGACAAGCTTTTTGCCACCCTTGATACTACCGTAAGAAAGGTGGTGATAGGCAACCTTCCGTTCCTCCTTTCCGATACAGTGGGTTTCATCCGCAAGTTACCGCATGATCTGGTCGAGTCATTCAAGTCAACCCTCGATGAGGTACGGGAGGCCGATCTGCTGCTGCACGTCATTGATATCTCCCATACCGGCTTCGAGGAGCAGATGCAGGTCGTCAACGCCACCCTCAGCGATCTTGGTTCGCTGAACAAACCCATGATCATGGTGTTCAATAAGACGGATATCTTCTCATTTACTGAAAAGGATCAGTTCGACCTGACACCCGCGAAGAAAGAAAACCGTTCACTTGACGAACTCCGCAAAACCTGGATGGCGAACCAGAATGCTCAGAATACCGTGTTCATTTCGGCTAAGACAAAAGATAACATCGAAGAACTAAGGCAGATGCTGTACAACGAGGTCAGGAAAATACACGTCCTCCGTTACCCGTACAACAACTTTCTTTACGAAGCACAGTGATCATTTACAGCAGTCCTGCAGAGATCATGTACTCTGCTATCTGAACAGCATTGGTAGCAGCGCCTTTGCGGATGTTGTCGGCAACAACCCACATGTTAAGCGACTTTTCCCGGGAGAAGTCGCGTCTGACCCGGCCCACGAAGACCTCGTCACGGTCATGGGCAATGATCGGCATAGGGTATTTTGATTCAGCAGGATTATCATAAAGGATGACCCCGGGCATTTCTGACAGCAGCGTTCTCACCCTGTCAAGCTCAAACTCCCTGGCAAATTCAATGTTGACGGATTCGGAGTGGCCTCCGGTGACAGGCACCCTTACTGCTGTTGCTGTGATGAGTATCTCATCATCACCCAGTATCTTTCGCGTCTCGTTTACCAGTTTCATCTCTTCCTTCGTGTAACCGTTGTCCACGAAGACATCGCAGTGCGGCAGACAATTCTTGTCGATAGGCCAGGGGTAGACCATCTCGTCGCTGATCCCCCGCCTCTCATTCTCCATCTGAGTGACAGCCCTGACACCGGTGCCGGTCACGGACTGATAGGTCGAGATCACAAGACGTCTGACAGTGTACTCCCTGTGCAGGGGAGCGATGGCCATCAGCATCTGTATAGTCGAACAATTGGGATTGGCAATGATCTTGTCTTTTTTAGTGATAACCATTGCGTTGATCTCAGGCACCACCAGCGGTATCTCCTTCTCCATCCTCCATGCTGACGAGTTGTCGATGACCACTGTGCCGACCTGTGTAAAGACCGGAGCCCACTCCTTTGACACGGCGCCGCCGGCAGAGAAGAGAGCTATGTCGGGCGCTGCCTCAACAGCCTCCATCACACTCACCACCTTCACGGGTTTTCCTTTGAAGGTCAGCTCCTTGCCTGTCGAACGCTCAGAGGCGGCAGCAATAAGTGTATCGACCGGGAACCGTCTCTCTTCAAGAACCTTCATCATCATCCGGCCTACCATCCCGGTGGCTCCAACAACTGCTACCCTCATTTCTTTTTTTATTTGAAATATTTATACGAACTTTATCATCAAAGACCGACAAATTTAATTCTTTTTTGTTCCCGCTGCATGAAAAAGGTTATACTGTTGTCGTCGCTGCTGTTGTCCTTATGTGCCTCAGCACAGCATAGAAGCAACAATGAGAATGGCATTAAGGGTACTGCCATGGGCGATGTATTGATCACTGAGATAATGGCTGACCCTTCACCTCCGGTACAACTTCCCGCCAGGGAGTACCTAGAGATCACCAACCGCACAGCTGACAGCATCTCACTCGAAGGCTGGATTCTGATAGCCACGAATGATACTTCATTTATGCCCAGGTCATGGATAAGGCCAGGCGAGTACATCATACTTTGTTCCTCTTCGGGGAAGGCTGAATTCTCTTCATACGGTCGGGTCATCTGTCCGCCTTCCTTCCCGGGACTTAACGACGTCGGTGAGATAATAGCTCTGCGTGACGAAGGCGGATCATTGGTACATGCCGTATCATACACTCCTGAACTTTTTAATGACGGAATCAGATCAGGCGGCGGATGGTCGGTTGAGCTGACTGATATGACAAATCCCTTCAATGAACCAGATGCCTGGAGGGCATCCGTTGATCCGTCCGGCGGAACACCCGGAAGAGCCAACTCAACTGAAACCCTCACAGAAGATTTACGGTGCCCTGAGGTGATAGCCGTATGGCCTGCAGAGCCTGATAAGCTGAAGGTGCTCTTTGACGAGACCATCTATCAATGCTGAGGGAGAGAAGTGGCTTATAAACGGCGAAGAAACCCTGCCTTCTGTTTCAGGCGATATGGCTGACCACACCGTGCTGATACCTCTGAAGACGGAGCTTAAACCCGGCGCTGTCAGCAGCCTGCTTATCCCTTCCGCAGCAACTGATTTTGCAGGTAACAGTCCATGTGTGACTGAGTTAAAAACAGGATTGCCGTCTGATCCCTCCGCGGGAGAGATCCTGTTCAACGAGATATTGTTTGACCCGGCAACCGGATGTCAGGATTATATCGAGCTGTATAATAATTCCGATATGGTTTTTGACCTGTCACAGCTATTCCTGGCCAACGGCAGCAGTGCGCCGGCTATTGTTGTTTCATCAATACCCCGCCAGCTTATGCCACGCGATTATGTTGCGCTGACAACTGACAGGGGGTCGGTGGCGGCCAATTATCGCTGTGCCGGAATGCATTCGCTCTATGAGATCAGCGATCTCCCGTCGATGCCTGACGACAAGGGCAGCCTGGTGCTCTATGACCAGGGGCTGAACATAATTGACAGGTTCGATTATAATAGCTCAATGCATCTTCTCTTTCTATCCGGCACAGAGGGGGTTGCCCTTGAAAAAGTTGCGCCTGACCTGCCTTCGGGTATGGCCGGCAACTGGCACTCGGCTTCCGAGGACTGCGGCTGGGGTACGCCGGGAACGGAGAATTCAAATCTTCTCAGTGCAGTGGATGAAGGCAGCGGCATGACTCTCTCCTCGTCAAGAGTATCGCCCGACTGCGACGGGTTTGAAGATGTTGTCTCTGTTGATGTCTTCCCCGGAGGGAATGAAAACGTCATCACGGTGACCGTCTTCAGCGACCGCGGTTATATCGTCAGACGGCTGGCTGAGCGTTTTGCTGCCGGCGAGGGCACGCGGTTTGTATGGGATGGCACATCTGACGCCGGAGCAAGGCTGCCGGCCGGATTATATTTGATAATAGCCGAATCGTTCAATACTGACGGTAAGTCACAAAGATGGAAAAAAGTATGTGCCGTGGTGTACAGGTAATGTTCAGAAGGTAGCTATAAGCTCTTTCATTATCATCCTCATCCTGACTTCACTCTTCTCAGCTGCTTTCTGAACAAATTCCTCGGTTATGTATTCGATCTTGCCGTCAACACCGAGGTCGGTTATAATGCTGAAGGCGAAACAGGGGATGTGCTTGTGCCTCGCAACAATAACTTCAGGAGTGGTTGACATTCCTACGGCATCAGCGCCGATGATCCTGAAATGACGGTATTCTGCCGGTGTCTCAAAGGTAGGTCCTGTGGTTGAAAGATAAATTCCGTGTTGTACCGGGATGCCCAGTCTGGCAGCAATGGCATCGGCTTTTGCGATCAGGTTCCTGTCATATGGTTCGCTCATGTCAGGGAAGCGTGGTCCGATACGGTCATCATTGGGCCCCATAAGCGGGTTGGGTAAAAGGTTTATATGATCGTTGATGATCATGATATCACCTATATTGAATGACGGATTGGTGCCTCCTGATGCGTTGGAAAGAAAAAGAGCCTTAATACCAAGCCCGATCATAACCCTGATGGGAAAGGCTATCTGATCTGCCCCGTATCCCTCATAAAAATGGAAGCGGCCGCTCATGGCAACGATTTTCCGCCCTCCGAAATCACCATATATAAGCTTGCCCGCATGACTTCTCACTGTCGACACGGGAAAGCCGGGGATGTCAGCGTAGTTTATTTCAATCGTATTTTCTATTTCCGTAGTCAGCCCTCCCAGCCCCGTTCCGAGTACTATGCCGGCTTCGGGTGCCTGAAAGCCTTTCGACCTGAGAAAGTCAACTGTTTCTTTTATCTTTTCCAGTAAATCCATATACTATTCTAATAAATTCGTCTTCATTTTCAATGAATTCCACGCTCACGGGAAGGTAGTGAAATGCGTTCCTGAGGCTGTCTGCAATATTAGTGATTTCTTTTAATCTGACGGCATCCTTCTCAGTGGTAATGACTAATTTGTCGTCGTTGTCAATGGCATCAAACGCCGAGGAAATTGCCTCAAGGTCTTTCACTTTAAACCTGTGATGATCGGGGAATGAGATATGGGTCACCCCGGCAGCGATGCCCGACAGGTACTTTATCATGGGCGCAGGGTCAGCAATACCTGTCACAAGCACGACTTGGGTTTTACGTGTTACGGTCCTTCCTTCCCTTGCGAAAATCGGAACAGGCTTCCCGTAAGTGAGTCCGGTGAAAAAAATGCTTTGACACCCGCTGATTTTCAATGTCTCTTTCACCCTGATCAGTTCTTCCGGGTTTGTTCCGGGCGGCACCTTACTGACGATGATTACATCAGCACGCTTCAGACCACTGAGATTTTCCCTCAGTCTGCCCAGAGGCAAGAGGCGGTCATCTGTCATCAGCCTGCCGAAGCTGGTCAGCACGATGTTCATACCGGCCCTCACCGGCCTGTGCTGGAAGCCGTCGTCAAGGATGACAGCTCCTGTAGCCGGTGATCTGCGCATTATCTCGGTGATCCCGTGAACCCTATCGCGGTCAACATATATGCTTGCATACGACATCCGGCGTGCCATCAGCAATGGCTCATCACCGCAGGCGTCGACACGGTCGTCTGCCCTGACGTATCTGAAACCCCTGCTCTTCCTTCTGTAACCGCGGCTGAGAACCGACACCTGCATCATGTCAGACAACAGTTGTGCAAGGTATAGCACATGGGGTGTCTTGCCGGTACCTCCGACAGTAATATTACCGACACATATCACAGGTATAGGGAATGTTCTGCTCTTCAGGATGCCAAGGTCATACAGCCTGTTTCTCAAAGCGGTGACCGCCCCGTAGATCACCGAGGGCAGCCACAGGCAGATTTTCCCTGGCAGGGTCATTTTAATATATATCTATGTAGCAGGGCATTACAGCCTGCACACCTGCGGATGAGATAATCTCTTTCAGGTCATAATAATATCGCGCAGCCTCTCCCAGTTCCCCTGAGACGATTTTTTCCCTCACCTCTCCCGACATTTCCTTCAGCAGCCTGGTATAAATGTCAACGGCCACAGGCCTCTCGACCAGCCTGTAGGTCTCCAGCTTGGCCAGTGAGGCAGCCTCTTTAACGGCATCATTCAGTCCTCCGAAAGCATCAACCAGTCCTGCCCCGGCAGCATCTGTTCCGCTCCATACATGCCCCTGTCCGAGACTGTCAACATTAGCCTGGCTCATGCCTCTTCCTTCTGCAACAACACCCGTGAAGGTGCTGTAGGTACGTTCCACATTAGCCTGAAGTACCTCTTTCTCGAAAGCAGTGAGAGGCTTTGTCAGTGACGGAGCGTCAGAGTGGGTATTTGTCTTTACAACGTCAAAACTGATACCCAGCTTTTTATTCAGGAGTGTCTGTGCGTTTGGTATGAGCCCGAAAACCCCGATCGATCCGGTGACTGTCGCCGGTGAGGCAAATATCTTATCAGCCGCTGCGGAGATATAATAACCACCGCTGGCGGCATAGTTACCCATCGAGACCACTACCGGCTTCACTTTGGAAATGAGCTCCACCTCACGCCAGATCATATCCGAGGCGATGGCATTTCCTCCGCGGGAGTTTACCCTGAACACTACGGCTTTAATTGTAGTGTCGAGGCGCACCTCGCGCAGTTCTGATACATACCTGTTGCCGCCGATGTTTGTCTCATCACCTTCACCCATTACAATGCTTCCTTCAGCGTAGACCACTGCGATCTTCGATTTTGCCAGTCCTCCCGTATGTTTTTCCGGCACCTTTGAATAATTGGTCATGGAGACATAATTGATCTTTTTACCTTCCTCTATGCCTGCCGCAGTTCTGATGCTGTCTTCGAGCTGATCGCGGTAAATTGTTCCGTCAATCAGGCCCGCGTTCGTCATCAATACGGCATCATAGCCTGAGAGTGAGTCGGCCAGCTGCATGACACGCCCGGCCGGCACGCCTCTTGATTCGGAAATGGCAGTAACGGTGTGTTCCCATATTGAGCCTACATATTCTGATATCTGGAGGCGGTTCTCATCGCTGAGCTTATCAAGTATGTACGGTTCGACCGCTCCCTTGAACTTACCGTGACGTATCACCTGCACCTCGACACCCATTTTCTCCAGCGCATCCTTATAGAAGGTGACCTCAGCCGCCAGTCCTTTAAAGTCGAACATCGATGTAGGGTTGAGCCAGATTGCATCGGCGGCGGTGGAGATGAAATAGCTCTCCTGCATAAGGATATAGTCAGAGTAAGCATATATGAACTTCCCGCTTTGTTTGAATTCTTTCAGTGCTATGCGCAGTTCGTCTGCAGTGGCCCATCCTGATTGCATTATTCCGTTATCAATGAGAATTCCGCTTATCTTATCGTCTGTTGCAGCCTTGCGCAGGTTCTTGAGTATGTCATTCAATCCAGCGGTCTGGGTAAATGTCATTGAAAAGGGATCAAGCATCGACAGCGGGTTACTGTTCGTACGGTCCGGTATCGCTGTACCTGTTTTGAGCACCAGTACCGATTTTTCCTTTATCTCAGCCGGTTTACTGCCTGACGCAACTATTCCGGAGATAACGAAGAGCATGATCACGAAGAACAAAATGCCGGTTAATATGAGACCGGCTATGACTGCAAGGGTCATCTTAAGGAAACTTTTCATTTTAAAGCTTTTTAATTCGTTCGCCAAATTATAAAAAATTAAGCATCTTTATGGCAGTAAAGCCTTTAAGATGGAATTATCAGACCGGTCTCAGGTCATTATAGGATTGGGAAGCAATCTTGGCGACAGGTTTGCTGCTCTCTCCCGTGCCCTTACACTGTTGAAGGAGGAAGCCGGCGATATTGTTGCCGCCTCATCAGTATGGGAGACTGAGCCGTGGGGCTTTGAGGCAGATGATCAGTTCCTTAACATGGTTGTAGTGCTTGAAACAGGCAAGCAACCGCGGCAGCTCATGCAGCTCTTCAGGTCGCTTGAAGGGCGTATGGGACGAAAACGTCACGGCGGGGGAAAATATGAATCGCGTATTATTGACATCGACATTCTTTTATGGCAAGACAGGGTTATATCGATGCCTGGGCTTGAGGTGCCCCACACGAAGCTTGCAGACAGGAGGTTCGTGCTCGAGCCTCTTTATGAGGTCGCTCCCGGAGCCGTACATCCTGTTACGGGGCTGACGGTAAAAGAGATGCTTGCCCTGTGCGATGACAGGTCAGATGTCAGGCTCTGTGAAAAACAGTTCTAAAGAGCCCCGTTGTCAGCAAAACTGTAATATTCCTTTCCTGCAACTATCAGGTGATCAAGTAACTGGATGTCCATCAGTGCCCCGGCTTCCTTTATCTTCTGGGTGATGCGGATGTCAGAGTCGCTGGGACTGTTGTTCCCTGAGGGGTGGTTATGACATATGACCAGTCCTGATGCCAGTGTCTCTATCGCCTTTTTCATGACGATGCGTACATCGGTCACAGTGCCGCTGACGCCTCCCTGGCTTATCTTCATCCGGCCGGTAACCCTGTTGGCCCGGTTGAGGAAAAGTATCCAGAACTCCTCATGAGACAGGTCTTCCATCAGCGGACTGATAATGTTAAAGACATCTGCCGACGAGCGTATCTGTGGATTTTCAGAGGCTTCTGCCATTTTTCGCCGTCGCCCCAGCTCCAGAGCGGCAGATATGATGACCGCTTTAGCATCACCCAGGCCGCGTATCTTGCGTATCTCTCCCGCACTGAGCCTCCCGAGCTCACTGAGGGAGTTGCCGGCCAGAGCCAGCAGTTCGTGTGCCAGGTCAACGGCTGACCTGTTCCTTGTGCCTGATCCGATCAGGATACCTAACAGCTCAGCATCGCTGAGGCTTGAGGGCCCCTTGTTCCAGAGCCTCTCACGGGGTCTGTCCTCGACAGCCCAGTCAGTAATTTTCAGTGACATGCAGCAAAATGTATTATCCCACTGCAATATAAAAAAAATAGCCGTCACCCGGGGGTGGCGGCTGGAAAATTAATACCCTTGCAACCTTACTTAAGGCCGGAGACGTGTTTTGTTATCGATGACTTAAGGTTAGAAGCCTTATTCTTATGAATAACGTTCTTCTTTGCGAGCCTGTCAAGCATGGAATTGAGTTTGGGTAACAACACGCCAGCCTCAGTTTTATCCGTTGTATTGCGCATATTCTTAAGCGCATTACGCATAGTGCGTGCGTGGTACTTGTTACTTTCCTTCTTTCCTTCTGCCTGTCTCGTAGCCTTCAGTGCTGATTTGTGATTAGCCATATTTTCTGATTAATTAGTTTGTAGCAAAATTCTCCTATGTCTTTTTTTGCAGGTGCAAATTTAGTAATATTTTTTATTATCTGGCTCTTGCGGGCAGATTTTGAAATCTTTATTCAAAACTAAAAGCCTTGAATGAATGTGGCTTTAAGGTGATGCTGTACCTGTTTTTCTGCTGGCTGCTGCCATCAGAACTATATGGCGAAAGTCGGCTAAGTTCTCCGGGAAACAGTTGGTTCGTGCTCAGATCTATTGGCAGATAGTTAATTATTTTACCAGATTTTTAAAGGCTGATCCAAAAATCAGATAACCGGTGTTTCCGGCAATTGTGCCCTCATTTTGTCCCCACAGGAAATGGCCAGTCGTCATAGTTTTCAAAATGGTCGGGTTTTCTGAATAATAATCCAGGGGCAACATTGCCGGGAATAAATGAGAAATCAGCCCTGTTATTGCCATAAAAGACTGCTTTAGGACGTGCGGCGCCCACTGCGGCCACCAATGAATAATTGTGGTACGGATGGCAGCCAAACAGCCAGTTGGTGGTTTTATAGGCATGGCTGGCGTCGATGATGTCAGGGAAATGTTTGCTGGCAAAGCAAACGGTTGTGCCAAAGCTCACCACGGCTCCGCCGGCTGCCCAGTTACCAAGACCGATCGGTACTCCGTACGGATTATCTTTTTCAAGCCCCTCGATGTATTCTTTGTATTTTACAACATACGGGCGGAGCTTTTCTTTGAAGGAAGCGTCCATATGTGGTATGGCATCCAATGCCGTCAGGATGTTCCTGCTGACGTTAAGCTCAAGTGCCGGCCATAAAAGTTCCTGAAATTTATCGATATATTGTTTCTCTCCGGTCGAGATGTACAATTGAAGATTGGTCGCCGTATTTGCTGATCCGCCTATCCAGCCAAGGGTATCCTGCGGCTGATTGTCAGGTAATTCCTCTGCCTCTTTCAGGAGTCTTTTTGACTGCTCCAAAGCTCTCGCCGAAAGATCGTCGTTATATCCCTTCAACGCCCGGCTTGCTGCGGCAAACATAGTTGCTGCCCTGAGATCGAGGCCGGGATTACGGCTTGTAAATGCCCACATATCATCCTTCACTCCGCTCGACCGGCCGTCAGCGGCTACTTCGTAAGGGCCAAGGTCCGGATTATAAGGAAGGCCATCTGTTATTGAGGCTGCATCACCAAGGTGATGGTAGTTATCGAGAACAGAGTTAGTGAGCGTTTGTGCCATGTGGCCGATAATCTCTGCCTGAGCTACCAGGTTCAATGTTCCATGCTCGATGAACTGCAACATGTCTGGTGTCCCATCCGGACGGTGAAGATCGACAAAACGCTGCTTCTGATCGATAAAAGTCTGATCGCGTAAGGGTTTGAATGATTCCCAGGTTTTAACAAAGTTCTGCACCACGCTAATGTTCGATCCTGTCTCGATATCAAAATCCCCGGCATCGAAAAAACCGCCGATGTTTAATCCGGGAATCAATTCCAGCGCTTTATATTTGGTGTCGGTTGTTGGTCCCTGTCCATGCAGGTCGAAGTGATCGGTGTTCGGCGGAGCCTGGAGATAACCTTCCTTGAAAGGCTCGCCATGCCACACCCTGTATGCCTCTTTTACGAACATGTGATTCATGTGTATTGGAATCCATATATCGCTCGTGGCATCGGTTATCTTGTCGTAAACGCTGTCATCTATCAGGAAGTTATTCGTTTTAAATCTGCCGTACTGAATGTAGTATATACCCGGGGTTTTGACTGAAGAAAAATCGAATTTCACGTAGTGGTACTTGAAATAGTCGCCCCAGGGTGCTATTTTGCCGCTGTATACTTTGACAGCATTGCCGTCGTCGCCAACCTTATAAATCGATGCTTTTGCAAGCGGTTTGTCTTTCTTGTCGAGTTCAATGACAGAAACTTTGGGCTGAGACGGGAGGTAGCCCACCTGCGAGAAACCGATATTCGGTTCCCTTATCCAGCCTTTGATTGCATTTGGTTCAACGGTCCAGGTCAGAACCTTGCCTGTTTTTCCTGCCGGAAGCACGCTTCGAACTACAAACCAGCCGTTTTGAGCCAGCATGCGTCCGTCGAAAAGCATGAGATCGGCATCCGGCGAGGTGATCTTTACCAAACGTCCGGGTTCATCAGGCGCGAGGAGAAAGGTATGGCCGGTTTCGAGAGGAAGAGGATCGATAAATTTCCCTGTTCCCCTGTCGTCGGAAGTTACATACCCCTTGAACTGCTTAGGCTTTATACTGTCAGGCATTGTAACGGTGTTACCCACAACATAGCGCGGGAACCGGTTAAGACGCCCATCCATTATATAGGTCTTTCCCCAGTATTGCGATGGCAGAAACTCAAGATTAAATCCGGCGCTCCCTTCAAGTGCGGCGGGAACGGGCTTATCAAGGTAAACAGATATCTCTACACCTTTACCCCTGGCGGTGACTACCACCCGCGAATCAAAATCGTAATCGTCATACCTTAAGGCAACCTCAATGGTGTTTGATGCACGGTCTGCCTTTCGTGCCGGCATAGCAGGAACAAGATCCCATTGTTCCGGAGTGCTTGAAAGCCTCACGGCACCTCCCTGTGCTGTTCTGACACCATGGTGTATCAATTCTATACCGGCGTTTTTCTCATCGTTGAAACCCCCGGTAAACTGGTTACTGTACACGAGTACATTGACGCCCTGCGTCTCGAAATACTCAAGATCATTGAGTTTCAGATCCTGGGCTGAAGCAAAATTGAATGCAGCCAGCAGTATCACTGAAACTGATACAAATGATATTCTTTTCATATTGAATAAAAAATTAAAATTAGGCATTGGTTTAAATATGTGATCCATTTTTGTTCCGGTCACCAGGGCATAAAGGTTAGCAAAATTGTCTGAAATGCCATGCAACTAAGATTAATTTCCTCCATTCGTGCTCGACTGCATCTCTTCCTCTTTTCTCCCTGTTCCAGAATTCCTTGCGTACATTTTGGGTACCTGTAAAAAACGAAACCGCCTGAAATTACTAATTCAAGGCGGTTGCGGATGAAATGTTATTTTTTGTAGTCCATAGGGGAATCGAACCCCTGTTACCAGGATGAAAACCTGACGTCCTAACCACTAGACGAATGGACCTTAAAGAACTTAAAAAAGCGGATGCAAAGATGGTAGCTTTTTTTTGAACTGCAAAATATTTCGCCAAAAAAGACTTCCCGCCTTCTGTCCGCCATTAAATGGGCATCTAAATATATACTAGAAGATATACCTTACAGAAATGCCTCCGTTCCAGTAGAACGGGTCAGGCCCGCCTGTCAGCTGAATGGAGGGTCCGACACCGAATGCAAAATTCAGCGGGATATCCACCAGGGTGTACTCAAGACCTACAACACCGTCTATACCGACCAGAACTCCGTTTGAGTATTCATCCTGATATGTTTGGTTCCAGAACCCGATATGTACTCCGGGGCCGGCGTACCAGTCAAGGTTGGGTGTCCATCCGGTGGCAT
Source organism: uncultured Bacteroidales bacterium (assembly GCA_963732575.1). Lineage (GTDB taxonomy): Bacteria > Bacteroidota > Bacteroidia > Bacteroidales > VadinHA17 > SR-FBR-E99. The sequence continues at coordinate 27,509 of CAVTAA010000008.1, read as the reverse complement.
TCTGCCACTGGTAATAACCGGCGAATGCAAGATTATTTCCCCAGTAGCCTGTACCCAGCAGGAATTCAAGCGCATTAGTCTTCGATATGAAAGTCTTGAAGGTAACACCTGTAGGGTCGCCCAGCCGAAGGCCAATGGCTGATTTGTAACTCTGTGCCTGCGCGCCAATGGTGACCGCCGCTAAAATCAACATAATTATCAATGTTTTCTTCATCATGAAAAATTTTAATTAATGAACCGCGAAATTAAAAAAAGAGAACGTAAAAAAAATATATCGTTTATTTAAATAGCAATAAACTTATCGCCATCACGCCCATGCCTGACACCAGTCCGTAAATTGCAAGATGATGCTCGCCGTATTTTTCGGCGGCGGGAAGAAGCTCATCGAGAGAGATGAAAACCATTATCCCTGCCACAAAAGCGAAGAGACCGCCCATTAGCGCTTCACTCATAATAGGAAGAAGAATGAGGTAGCCCACCAGTGCACCCAGAGGCTCGGCGATGCCGCTGAGGAAAGAGAGCCTGAATGCCTTGCGCTTGCTTCCTGTGGCATAGTACACAGGCACCGATACGGCAATGCCTTCCGGAATATTATGTATAGCCACCGCCACAGCAATGGCAATACCTATCTGGGGGTTGGTAAGCGCTGCGGTGAATGTTGCCAGCCCTTCTGGGAAGTTATGAATACCGATGGCCAGCGCTGTCATTACCCCCATGCGCATCAACCGACCGCTTCTCGCTTCATCCTCGCCACCCTCCAGCTTCCTTAGCTCATGGGGGTTCTCGTATGACGGGATGAGTTTGTCTATGATACCGATTGTCAGAATCCCTGCAAAGAAAGCCGAGACAGCAATCCACCATCCCTGGCGCATACCCATTGACGTTGAGAGCACCTCACGTCCCTGTGCGAAAAGTTCCACAAATGACACATAGATCATAACCCCTGCTGAGAAACCAAGACTGACTGTAAGAAATTTCGTGTTGGTCTTCTTTGCAAAAAAAGCAATGGTACTGCCTATTCCTGTCGAAAGACCGGCAAAAAGGGTCAGCAGGAATGCCATTAACACTGTGTTGAAGTCAGGATTCATATCATTTGTATATTGACAAGTTCTACTGCAAAGGGTTGCATGCCGGTTCCGGTAATCCTGCGCCGATTGCAGCATAGAACTGATCTTCAGTCAGGCCGGCGGTCAGGCAAACCTCACGCGCAGCGCTGAGATTCTGCATGTTATGATCTCCGGAGAAGCCCACCTTCACCATCCTGTTTATCGTCACGGCGTAACACCCTGTCTTGTTGACCATGTAACCGTGAATATCATATGGTACTTTCCTGATATCATCGCGGCAGTGTTCCGCAACTTTTACCGCTTCCGGGTCATTGACATAGTAGAGCAGAGATCCCCCGGGCATTATTGCAGATGCAAAAACGGAGATCTGCTCATAGTAGTCCTCACATGTGGAGAAGTTGTTCGCGTGATCACCTGTTATGTTGTTAATTACAGCAATGTGAGGCTTGTACTGTTGGATTTCCGGCCTGCGGTCAATTGGAGAGGTGGCGTACTCATCTCCTTCGATTACAGCGATCCGGGAACCGCTGTGCAAATCCGCCAGGGTCTCAAAACCATTAATCCCTGGTCTGTCTGGATAATTAAAAGGTATATTGTTGTGCCTGAACGCATGCATTATAATGGCTGTGATTGAGTGTACTTTCATGATCATGTATTCCTTCCGGCAAAAATACCAAAATTGGCTATCTTGCACCTGCTAATCGTATATAAATGAAATTATCACTGTTTAATATCTCAAATTTCAGGGTCGACGGCGGAGCTATGTTTGGCGTCATTCCGAAAGCCCTGTGGAGCAGGGCAGCCCCTGCCGATGAGAACAACACCATTGTTCTGTCGCTTAATTCACTTGTGATTGAAACTGACGGCCATATCATACTGGTTGATGCGGGATGGGGAGATAAACAGGATGAAAAATTCTTTCGTCATGCATACCTTCACGGCGGTGCAGGTCTGACAGGTGGCCTGGCCGGCTGCGGATACAAGCCCGAAGATATTACAGATGTTCTGCTGACACACATGCATGCCGATCACTGCGGAGGATGTTTTGCCAACAACAGTGACGGCGGTCAGTCTCCGGTATTTCCGAACGCAACCTACCACGTCAGCCGTGCACAGTGGGAGTGGGCGACTGAAAATAATCCCCGGGAGGAGGATGCTTACCTGGATGAAAATTTAAAGCCTTTCGGTGAGAGCGGCAGGCTGAGCCTTATTGAAGAGAATGGCGAACGGTGGCCAGGCGTGAACATAAGGATATGTTACGGACATACTCCCGGACTGATAGTGCCGGAGATCAGGTATAAAGACCGGGTATTTGTCTATACCGGAGATCTTATCCCCACCACCGCGCATATACCCCTTCTCTGGAACATGGCATACGACCTCCTTCCGCTGGTAACGATAGCTGAGAAGCAGGAACTGCTTGGCGAAGTGTTACAAAACAAATATGTATTGTTATTTCAGCATGACCCGGTCACTGAGTGCTGCACCCTGACTGAGACTCCGAAGGGCATCAGGGCAGGGGTGAAAGGCAGGCTTGAGGATTACTTGTGACTTGCCGAGGAAGAGCCCCTTATTACGAGCTCCGATGTAATGACCTTTGTCTGCAGTGGAGCCCTGTAATTCTCGATGCGGTCGAGCAAGAGCCTGGCAGCCATCTGGCCCATCTCGTAACCCTTCTGGTCCACAGAGGTGAGCCCCGGTTCAGTCAGTGTGGCAATCTGACTGTTCGTGAAACCGACAACAGCTATATCACCGGGGACCTTTAGCCCCTGGCGTTTAATTATCATCAGTGTCTGTGCCGCTGTCAGGTCATTGACTGCAAAGAAGGCATCGGGCCTCGGTTTTCTCATTAGCAGCTTCGGCACAGTAATTTCTGCACATTCTATGTCATCGCATTTAACAATGTCATCCTTTGACGGCGTCAGCCTGTATTCCTTCATCGCCTTCAGGTAACCGCTGAGCCTGTGGCGGGCAATGGCAAGCTGAGGCGGGCCGGCAAGGTGTATGATGCGCTTCTTGCCTGAACGGAGAAGATGGTTTACAGCTTTGTACGCACCTGTCTCATCATCAATTACCACCTTGTCTGTCTCGATCTCCTCGGCTACACGGTCAAAAAAGACAAGTGGTATGTTCTTCTCCACTATGCTCCTGTAATGATCAAAGTTGGTGGTGGTCTTGGCAACCGAAGCGAGGATGCCGTCGACGCGGCTTGAAAGAAGTGTCCTGATATTCTTGACCTCATGCTCCCACATCTCATTGCTCTGGCAGAGGATCATATTATAATCTCTCTGGTAGACAACATCTTCAATCCCGCTTATCACCGTTGAAAAGAAATAATGCACCACTTCGGGTATAATGACACCGATTGTCTTTGAAGACCCGCTCTTCAGGCTCAGGGCTATTGGGTTAGGCCTGTAGCTCCATCGCTCCGCAAGTTCATTCACGGCATCGCGGGTGGCTTTACTTATATCAGGGTGGTCTTTAAGGGCTCTGGACACTGTGGAAGGAGATATTCCAAGCTCCCGGGCAATGTCTTTAATTGTAATATTTTCTTTCCCCATATCTGTTAAAAGTCACATTGGTAAAGATAGCAAAATCAATTTTCCAAACTAATGCTTTTATATGACTTCAAACGTTTGCGGTAACGTTTGCGGAAAAAAGCGGCGAAAGTGTTGGTTTACTGATTAAAAAGGACGAATTTTATCAGCCCAATTTGAAACAAATCTGATTTAGCAATAATAACTATTCTGTAAACTGTAATTAAACTGATCTATTTATGGAGAAACTATCTGGAAAACGGCTCTTCATGCTGACCTTCGGCATAATGATGAGTCTTGTTGTCTTCGGGCAACAGGTAAGAGTGTCAGGAACAGTTTCCGATGCTGCCGACAGATCGACTTTACCTGGTGTAAACGTCGTTGTCAAGGGTACGCTGACGGGAACCATTACCGGCATAAACGGAGAATACTCCCTGATGGCTGCGCCCGGGGATGTTCTTGTATTCACCTTTATCGGTTACCTTCAGCAGGAGGTTACCCTCGGTGATCAGACCGTTGTCAATGTAGCACTGCAGACTGACGTGCAGGCTCTTGATGAGGTCGTGGTCATCGGTTACGGTACTGTGAAAAAGAGTGACAGGACAGGATCTGTGACGGCTGTCAGCTCCAAGGATTTCAACAAGGGAGCTATTACCTCGGCGCAGGACCTGCTGGTCGGTAAGACCGCAGGTGTTGTTATCACTACTCCCGGAGGAGCTCCGGGAAGCGCCGCTACAATACGTATCCGCGGCGGTTCATCACTGAATGCATCAAATGACCCGTTGATCATCATTGACGGAGTGCCTATAGATAACAACAACGTGTCAGGAAGCTCAAACATCCTTTCATTTGTTAATCCCAATGACATTGAGACCTTTACAATTCTCAAGGATGCTTCGGCAACCGCTATCTACGGTTCAAGGGCATCAAACGGCGTTATTCTGATAACAACCAAGAAAGGCAAGGCCGGCACTCCGTTAACTGTTTCCTATGACGGAAATGTTTCAGTTGCCAATGCAATTGCTTTTGTTGATGTGTTTTCAGGTGATGAAATGAGGCAGATAGCATACGAAAAAGCTCAGTCTGGTCTTTACGATATTGATGACCTTGACCTGCTCGGTTCACAGAACACCAACTGGCAGAAAGAGATATTCCGCACAGCCATATCAAGCGATCATAACCTTAGCCTGGCAGGTGCTGTCAAAAACTTCCCTTACCGTTTTTCGGTTGGATACACTGATCAGAACGGTATCCTTAAGAACACTGATATGCAGAGGTTCACCGGCTCACTAAATCTTAACCCTACATTCTTCGGTGATGCTCTTAAGGTCAACCTGAACCTTAAAGGCATGAACACCCACCAGAATTTTGGTGACGCGGGAGCCATCGGATCAGCAGTCAGTATGGACCCGACACAGGTGATCATGGACGGCAATGAAGCTTCAGACGGATACTACCAGTGGGAAAATTACGGCGCCAATCTTGGAACTCCCAACCCGGTTGAACAGGCATTGGCAGTGGACAACAGATCGATTGTTAACAGATTGATCGGAAACATTCAGCTTGATTATGCAATGTTCTTTCCTTCCCGAACTGCACGCCAACCTTAACGTGGGTACTGATTATTCGACGAGTGACGGGCATAATAACCGGCCTGTGACTTCTCCGTCAACACTGACAAGTCCTTTGAATGGAAGGCTGTCTGATTACAGCGGAACGAACAGAAATAACCTCCTTGATTTCTATCTTAACTATGTAAAAGACCTGAACAGCATCAACAGCAGGATCGATGCCACTGCCGGGTACTCATGGCAGCATTTTCAGAGGGAGGGCGACAACTATACCCGCGGTATTATTGATGAACAGCATCAGCAATACACGAAGTCGGACAGCTCTTCATATATAACCGAGAACTACCTTGTCTCATTCTTCGGCCGTGTGAATTACATACTGAATGAAAAGTATTTTCTGACCGCCACGGTTCGTGAGGACGGATCATCACGTTTTGCAGAGGATAACCGCTGGGGGCTTTTCCCGTCAGTTGCCCTGGCATGGAAAATCAAGTCTGAGTCCTTCATGAAAGACGTAAAAGCTGTCACGGACCTTAAGCTCAGGTTAGGCTGGGGTGTTACCGGCCAGCAGGATGTCGGAAATGATTATCCCGCCCAGGCAGTGTACAGGGAGGCATCGACAGGTTCTTACTATCCCATCGGAGGACAATTCCTGCCCACACTGCGTCCAGATGCGTATGACCCTGATATAAAATGGGAGGAGACAACCACCCTGAACGCAGGTCTTGACTTCGCCTTTGTTGCTGACCGTATCACCGGTTCGGTTGATGTCTACAAGAGGATCACCAATGATATGCTGAATACGGTTACAATACCCAGCGGAAGCAACTTCTCGAACACTCTTCTCACAAACGTGGGAAGCATGGAAAACAGGGGTATTGAGCTCTCTCTTAATGTGATTCCGGTATCAAAGTCAGATATGACGCTGAATATAGGTTTCAACGCAACCTATAACCAGAACGAGGTCACAAAACTGCTGATCACCGATGATCCCGATTATATAGGTGTCACTTACGGAACCAGTTTTGAAGGCGTCAGGCAGGTGACGAGAGTCGGTTATCCGGTCAGATCATTCTTTGTCAACAAACAGGTTTATGATGATAACGGCAATCCTATCGAAGGTCTTTATGTTGATCTCTCAGGTGAGGGAGGAGTTGTCAACGGAGATAACGCTGACAAGTACATCTACCATAATCCCGCCCCTGACTGGCTGCTTGGCCTCTCGGCAAGATTTGAATACAAAAACTTCGACCTTTCCGCTTCAGCCCGCGGAAGCATAGGCAACTATGTTTTAAACAATGTGGCATCAGGTGCATCCTATGACCAGTTGTACCAGATAGGCTACTTCAAGAATTTCACAAAGGCACTGGCCGAGACTAATTTTGTCAAGCGTCAGTTTACAACCGATTATTATGTTGAGAATGCCTCATTCCTGAAACTTGACAACATAAGCGCAGGATACAGGTTCGACAACCTGTTCGGTGCAATTGGTGCACGTCTCAGCTTCACGGTGCAGAATGCCCTGATATTAACACAATACAGCGGACATTGACCCGGAGGTCAGCGGAGGTTTTGACAACAATTTCTATCCAAGACCCCGCACCTATATAGTAGGCATAGGGCTTACCTTTTAATTTGTAAAATGATAAGCAGATATGAATAAAAAGATTGTAATATTCGGAATTATACTTTCTGCACTGATGATCTCATCGTGCGTGAAAGACCTGGACATCACCCCGAAGGACCCGACGAGAATACTGGCAGGGAACCTGGGCGATGATCCTGTTTATATGCAGGAGGTCCTTGGTAAGATCTATGCCAGCTTCATAATCTCAGGGCAGGGTGCTAATGGTGGTGCTGATATAGCTGCATCTGACGAGAACTTCTTCACCACCATGAGAGCTCTCTGGAACCTTCAGGAGATAACCACTGACGAAGCTATCTGCGGATGGGGCGATGCCGGTATATCTGACCTTAACACAATGACATGGAGCCCGACCAACCAGTTCCTCACAGCTCTGTTCCAGCGTCTCAGCCTCAGCGTCACATACGCCAATGATTTTATTGTAAAAACTCAGGGAAATACCGATCCTAAAGTTGTGCAATACCAGGCTGAAGCAAGATTTCTGAGGGCTCTGGCCTACTACTGGGCTATAGACCTTTTCGGCCAAGTTCCCCTTCACCACTGAAGAAGACGGTGTCGGCAAGTTCTTCCCGAAGATAGGTACAAGGACCGAGATATTCAACTATGTTGAATCTGAGCTGCTCGATATAGAGAATACTCTCGGAGCTCCCAAATTCTCCTATCCGCAGGCCGACCAGGCTGCAGCATGGATGCTGCTTGCAAGGCTGTACCTTAATGCTGAGGTCTATCACAGGCACAGCCAGATGGGAAGACTGCAAGACCTACTGCGACAAGGTGATCGGCAGCGGAAAATACTCGCTTGCAACTAATTACAGGCAGAATTTCAGTGCTGACAATGACGGCGCCCATAATCCTGAGATGATCTTTGCATGGGAACAGGACGGCATTTATACGCAGGGTTATGTTGGTACAACCTTCATTATTGAGTCATCCAGCGATGCAACCTATATAAGGGCTGAAGATTTCCACGGACTGACCATCGAACACAAACTGGAACGGTAACCGTAGCAGGGTAAATTTCATGAATATCCTGGTTGACACAGTTGCAACTTACGGCAATGTTCCTGTACCTGCCACTGATCCGCTCTTTTCGCAGTGCAAGGACAAGCGTGTCTTCCTGAAAATGAAGAAATCGATGAATATCCCAAGCGCTTCATCAAGCGGTGATTACGGAATTGGTGTCTATAAATTTACGGCAAAGAATGCTGACGGCAGCCAGCCGGCAAATTACAGCACTGCCTTTGCATGCACCGACTTCCCGATCTTCCGCCTGGCTGACGCATATATGATGAGGGCTGAAGCACTCTTCAGAATAGGCGGAGCTGCAAATATCGATGCAGCTGTGGCTGATATCAACCTGATAAGGGAGCGTGCATACGGTAATACCAGTGGTAACATCACTGCTACCGACCTTGACCTGGATTTCATCCTGTGATGAGCGTTGCCGCGAATTCTATTACGAGGCACAGAGACGCACGGATCTTGTTCGCTTCGGCAAATTCACCGGCGGGGAATATCTCTGGCAGTGGAAAGGCGGCACCTTCGCAGGCCTGAGCACTTCCGACCACATGGATCTCTTCCCGATCCCCGGTGATGAGCTCTCAGCCAATCCGAATTATAACGGAGTGAATAACCCCGGTTATTAATCTTAAAAATACAGAACAATGAAGAAAAATTTGATAATATTTCTGACATTCATTGGGTTAATTGGCCTTTTCACAGGTTGTGAAGAGGACGGTACAAAGGTCGTGATAATGACCAGCCCGATTGCTCCGACGCTCCAGACAATACCTGACCTGACCCTTTCGAGGGCCAACGCCGCAGAGGTGCTTGAGTTTGTCGGCACTCCTGTTGATCCGGGATTCCAGGCTTCAGCTAATTATGTCCTTGAGGCTTGCGCCGCAGGAAATGCTTTTGCTGATGCAGTAACTGTATATTCAGGGATTCAGGATACCTCTATCAAAATCACCCAGAGTGACCTCAACGGGATCCTTCTTAGATAGTTCCCGGCAGACGCAGTTTCTTCAGTTGACTTCCGGATCAGATCTGTTCTGGTTGTGGATGCCGGTACCGGAGCTCCCGGTACCACAGCTGATCCGATGGTCTATTCTTCGGCTGCCAAAACAGCAGATGTTACTACCTATGGTCTTCCGCGCCTTGACCTGATCGACTCTAGGCCTTACACAGAAAATTGAGTCAGCCACTGGCGACGGTAAATATTTTGGTTACGTCAAGCTTGATGACGCTAAACCATTTACCCTGCTTGACCCTGATACCGATATTTCTTATGGAGCCAGCGGATCTGCACTTGCTGTAAACGGTACAGGCATTGCGGTTGAAAACCAGCGGATGGCATAAACTAACGGTCGGATGTCAACGCACTGACTTACAAGCTTGAAGCCTATATGATCGGGCTTGTCGGCTCAGCAACACCTAACGGATGGAACTGCCCTGACTACAAAAATGGATTATAACTCCGCGACTGGTACCTGGTACTATAACTGTTACCCTCGTTGCCGGAGATGATAAAATTCAGGCTTAATGACGGATGGGCATGGAACCTTGGTATATAATCCGGTCCAACACGGGTATACTAACTCAATCTTTTCCATAACGGTGAGTAATATTGCCGTAACCGCGGGCAAATAACTATACACGTTGACGATCATTAACCCCACAGGACCAACTGAAACAGGTATCTTGTACTATTGTTCCTAAGTCCGACTAGTTATCACAGAATATCTAAAAAGAAAGATTTATGAAAATAAAATCAATATTCAGAATAATGATGCTCCCTGTAGCAGCGGCAATTATTTATGCCGGCTGCACAAAGGAGACATCGGATGTAAGGCTTGACCCGAAGCTGGGTACGGCCAAGATTTCCAGCATCACATCAAATTCGGCCGTGGTGCAGGGATTTGTTGTAGCTCAGGGTGACGGCTTTACCGAAAAGGGTATCTGCTACGATATCGCAGCAAACCCCACGGTTGCAAAGTCGAAGACCCTGTACACAGGATCACTCACATCGGCCACCTTTGACGTGGCTCTGGCAGGGTTAAGCTATGCCACACAGTATTTTGCACGTGCATATGCTGTTGGGCCGACAGGTACAATTTACGGTGAAGAGATGACCTTTACCACTCTTCCTGTGGTTCCGACGGTTACCACCTTAGCTGTTCCTGTCGCATCGATCACCGGTAATGCTGCTTCCGGCGGAGGCGAGGTGACCGTGACCGGCGGAGCTGATATAACAGCCCGTGGTATTTGCTGGGACATTGCCGAAAACCCGACCATAGCCAAAAGCAAAACTACTGATGATGTGGATAATAAAGGAGTAGGAGCGTTCACCAGTGCAATGGCAGGTCTGCTTGGCAACAAAACATACTATGTTCGTGCCTATGCAACCAACAGTGCGGGTACCGGATACGGACCACAGGTGTCATTCAAAACACTTGTTGACCTGCCGGTCGTGACCACAGCAGCCGTGACAGAGATAACCAAGGTCTCAGCTGTATCAGGCGGTAATGTAACCTATGACGGAGGAAGCACCATACTTGCCAGGGGTCTTGCCTGGAGCCTGGATGCCAATCCGGACATGGCTGATAATACTATTCCAGCTACCCCAGGTACAGGTGTTTTTGTAACCAGTCTCACGGACCTTACGCTTTACACCACCTATCATGTGCGTGCTTATGCGACCAACAGTGCAGGAACAGCATGGGGGCCTGACGTTCAGTTCACCACGCTGCCAAATACCTGCACATGGTATGTACCCGGAGATTATGTGACAGCCAGCTATCCCGGATCAGGACTTATGCGAACTGGTACACCAGGATCTATCACCACAGGTGAAAAGCACTCTTACTGCTCCTGACAGCATCGAGGGATATGTTTATATGGCCAGTGCAGCAAACGAACTGGAAGTTTGCACTCACAACCTAACTGGAGTGGTCCGAATTACAGTGCTGGCACAACGGCCGGAGTGCTTAATTCAAATCCGGGCGCAAGTAACATTTAATCTACCTGCCGGCTATTACAAGCTGAACGTAAATGCTGCCGTGGATCCTATGACATACACTGCCGTCGCAACGGTATGGGGTGTTATCGGAGATGCCTCACCGGGTGGCTGGGGTGATGAAACAGCGCTGACATATAATCCGACACTCAGAATCTGGATGGGCGCAATGAATCTTACTGCCGCTAACATTAAGTTCAGGGCCAACCATGACTGGGGCTACAATTATGGTGCTCCAGTAGGAAGCCAGAACCTTGTTGCTGGTGGTCCCGACATTGCAATTTCTGCAGCTGATGTGTATGCCATCACCCTTGACCTGAGCCATCCCAACGAGTATACCTACAGGGCAGACAGATGGGGCATCATCGGAAGTGCAACTGCCGGTGGATGGAGCTCATGATCAGAATATGGCATGGGATGCCGTCAACGGTGTCTTCAAAGCTACTCTGACTTGACTGTTGGTGACATCAAGTTCAGGGCTAACGACGACTGGGGTTATAACCTCGGCGGCAGCTCTTGCTGCTCTTACACCGGGATGGTACGACAATATTCCTGTACTGAAGCCGGTAATTATACAATCACCCTTAACCCCTGGACAAAGGTTGCCACAGTAACTAAAAACTAAATCGAGCAGAAATCATAACGGTTTTTACCGTATAGTTCTTTAATATCAAAAACCTCTTCTGCCTTGTGCAGGAGAGGTTTTTTACTGATGAGTGCCTGTTAAATAACCGGATCGAAATTGCGTAAATGAAGGGAAAAACGTATTTTGTAAATTTGACCGTAAGGTTCGTAAGTGCAGTCGATTACATACCCAATAGTCAAGCTGAATGGGACAGCAATTGACAATGAAACGTAAAATATAAACCATGTTATTAGATTAATTATTCATCCTGCTGCTGGTGGTAACAGCCTGTCACGCTTGAGTGCCCAGGTTATTACCGTCAATCCGATATTTCCCCACTTCTTCAGACGGCGTTGTAATAACCTTCAACGCAGACAAGGGCAACATGGGGCTTATAGATTACGCCGGTGACGATGTATATGCTCATACGGGAGTGATCACTGACAAGAGCACCAGCGGGTCAGACTGGAAATATGTTATTGCAGAGTGGAGCACTAACCTGCCTAAAGCGAAGCTCACTAAAGTGTCTGCCAATGTCTGGACACTTACAATTTCGCCTTCGATCCGCGAATTTTACGGTGTCCCCGCTGAGGAGAAGATACTTAAGATGGCGTTTGTTTTCAGAAATTCTGGAGGCACTGTAACAGGCCGTGACGTTGGCGGGACTGACATTTTTTACGATGTCAGCGAAGCAGCCACCTTCCAGGTGATTGCTATCACAACCTGACAGCTACACTTCACTTGTAAGCCCCGGTCAGCTGATACCCGTTCTGGCTTCTGCTTCGGTCTGCGATTCCATGATACTCCTGCAGAACAACATAAGAATCAAAAAAGTCACAGAGACAACACTCACTCATGACATTACGGCAGCCGGATCAGGCCTCTTCAATTTGGTTGTAAGGGCATGGTACAACAATGTTCTGAAGGCGGATTCCGCTTTTTATTTTATACGCACTCCTGCCGTAACAGAGGCGGTGCCGGCCGGACTGAAACCCGGGGTTAATGTTACGGGTGACAACAGCGCCACCTTCCTTATTTATGCACCGGGCAAGAGCAGCATTTTTGTGATGGGCGACTTCAACGACTGGCTCTACTGCAGTGAAGGTTTCATGAAGAAAAGCCCGGATGGAAACTCGTTCTGGATGGAGATTTCAGGTCTCGATCCTGCTCTTGAGTACGCTTTCAGTATGTTATTGACGAATCCATACGGATACCTGACCCGTATACCACGAAGGTGCTTGACCCGTGGAATGACAAGTATATTGATGCATCGACCTATCCTGACCTCAAGCCTTATCCGGAAGGAAAGGCTGACGGCCTGGTCTCGTCTTTCAGCACCCGCCCGTCACAGTATGTGTGGGATAACAGCACTTTCACCCCTCCGGCAAAGGATGATCTTATTATTTACGAGCTCCTTGTCCGCGATTTCGTTGCTGCACACGATTTCAAGACGATACGTGATACACTTGACTACCTTGACAGGCTGGGAGTGAACGCCATTGAATTCATGCCGGTGAACGAGTTCGACGGAAACAGCAGCTGGGGATATAATCCTTCAATGTATTTTGCCGTTGATAAGTATTACGGTACGGCCGACGGCTTTAAGGAACTGATCGATTCATGCCATGGCCGAGGCATGGCAGTGATCATGGATCTGGTGCTTAACCATGCATACGGGAGTAATCCCCTGGTGAGGATGTATTTCAACAGCAGCTACTAATGAGCCTGCTGCAAACAACCCATGGTTCAATGTAAAAGCACCTCACGAGGCATTCAGCTGGGGCTACGATTTCAATCATCAGAGTAACGCCACGCAGGAGTTTGTCGACAGCGTCTGTCATTACTGGATCAGCGAGTTCAAAGTTGACGGCTTCAGGTTTGACTTTACAAAAGGATTTACAAATCTGGCAACTGACGAACGATGACGAAATGTAGGCTTATGATCCTTCAAGGATTGCTATTCTTGAAACGCATAGGAGATAAGATCTGGTCCTATAAGCCTGATGCTGCACTGATTCTTGAACACTTTTCGGGCAACACCGAAGAAATGGAGCTTGCATCTCATGATTTCCTTCTGTGGGGCGACGGTAAATGGAGGTACCAGGAACTTTCAAAGGGCAATGCCTCAGACCTGTCGGAAGCATCATGGAAAAACCTGGGCTGGTCTGTGCCAGCTGTGGTCGACTATATGGAGAGTCACGACCAGGAAAGAATCATGTACCTGAACCTGACCGACGGTCAGTCGGTCACAGGTTATGATATAAAGGAGTTCAAGACCGCCCTTAAGAGGGTTAAGCTGTGTGCGACATTCTTCCTTACAATTCCCGGTCCGAAAATGTTATGGCATTTTCAGGAGCTCGGTTATGACTATGCTTATCAATTACAACAATGACCCGCTGGGTCCAAAGCCAATCAAGTGGGATTATTATAACAATCCTGACAGGAAAAACCTGTTTAATAATTTTGCGGCTCTTATAGAACTGAAAAAAAACAATCCGGCCTTCTCATCGGACAATTACTCCCTGTACCAGACGGGAATGGGGAAAAGGGTGAATATACAGCACTGCTGATATGGATGTGGTTGTACTTGGCAACTTTGATCTTACACCACAGACAATTGATCCTAATTTTACGAAAACAGGTACCTGGTATGAATTTTTCAGCGGAAGGACACTGGAAATAACTGCCGCCAGTCAGAATACGCCAATTTCGCTGTTACAGGGTGAATACAGGCTATATACCTCAAAGCTGGTCTAACCGCCCGGACTTCCTGACAGGTATTGATGATCAGCCGGCAGGTGACGACAATGAAGGTTTTCTGTTTGATGTGTATCCAAATCCGTTTGGCGAGGAGACGCAGATCAGGTTCACGGGTGATGATGCCTATCAGCCTCATACGGTTGAGATCTTCTCGGCAGATGGCGCGAGGGTGCGTATTATCGCCTGCCCCGCGGGCATCAGCGAGGTGCCGTTGGACGGTTCGGAATTTGCCGGCGGGATATATTATATCAGGGTCACCTCAGGCAGACTGCAGACGGTGAAGAAGATTGTCAGGCTGTAAATAAAACAGAGCATGAGGACATCCCCATGCTCTGTGCTCTATGCCACTGCGCTATTTTGTCAGCACCAGGTACCCCCAGGCATCAAGCTGCACGGGTTTGCCCCTGGTAAGCTCATATAATTCACCTGAGAACAGCTCGGTGTAATTGCCTGCTGTCTCGCTGTCTTTCAGCTTGACACTCAGTGGCTTCTTGCTGAGGTTCAGGAGAACCACCACTGCCGCATCGCCTTTTGCTCTCTTATAGGCATATACGTTTTTCTGGTCTGTTTTCAGCGTCACCAGCGCTCCGCCTTCAGTTCCGTGCCTCAGGGCCGGATGCGATGTACGCAGGTGCACCAGCTTGGTGTAGAACTCACGCAGCTCAGTCTCTTTCCACTCGATGGGGTCACGCTTGAAGAACTCGAGTCTCTTGTCAAGATCAGCCTCCTGTCCGTTATAAAGCAGAGGCACACCCGGGATGGTGAAGAGATACGCGGCAAATGCTTTCTGCGCATCACCAAGCTTCTCGTCTATGGTGCCGTTCCATGAGTTCTCATCATGATTGGTGAGGAACCTGAGCCTGTAAGAATCTTCAGGATAATAAAGCAGTTCATACTGCATCATGGTGTCAAGGGCGGCAGGCCTGCGCTGACCGGCAGCAACGGCATTCATCAGGTGATGATGCGCCCATCCGTAGTTCATGTCAAAAGCCCTCTCAAGAAGGTAGGAGTGCTCTTCATCTTCTGCAAGCATGAGCACCGGTTTGATGGCATTGAGCTCGGTGGTAGCCCTGAACCAGAATTCCTCAGGCACCAGTCCCGGGAAGTCGCACCGGTAACCGTCAACGCCACACTCGGCAACCCAGAACTTCATGGCGCCAACCATGTAGTCCCATAACGGCATGGCCGTATAATCAAACTGAATGACATCAGTCCAGTCGAAGGGCGACACGAAGTTGCCCACGGAGTCCTTCTCATACCATTCGGGATGATCAGTAGCCAGCGGATTATCCCATGCAGAGTGATTGCCCACCCAGTCGAGGATCACATGGAAACCCATGTCATGCGCTTTGACGACAAGAGCTTTGAATTCCTCGAGGGTGCCGAACTCGGGATTGATAGCCATATAATCGCTGATAGAGTAATAACTGCCCAGCTCTCCCTTTCTGTTTTTTTCACCGATAGG
The DNA here is from genome assembly GCA_963732575.1 of uncultured Bacteroidales bacterium. Taxonomy (GTDB): domain Bacteria; phylum Bacteroidota; class Bacteroidia; order Bacteroidales; family VadinHA17; genus SR-FBR-E99. Next base: position 11,824 of record CAVTAA010000008.1, on the reverse strand, counting down.
GTAGGGAGGCATGAACCACAGAACGTTTACGCCCAGTTCTTTCAGCCGGGGCAGCGCTTCGTCAACACCTGCCAGCGTGCCTTCTGCGGAGAACTGTCTGACGTTGATCTCATACAGCACCATGTTACGGGTCCAGTCGGCATGAACGACAGTTGATTTAAGCGGTTCCGGTACACTCACCGGTTTCGGACGGCATGAAGCCGCCACAACGGCTATTCCGATTACGAGAATAATGATCTTGAAAATGTGCTCTTTCATCATGGTCAGGTTAGTTTAGTTCTATTATCATTGCTGTTTTAGGTTCTATTTCAAACGATGTGAGATCGTCAATGGTCTTGCCGGTTATGACTTCATGTCCTTTGCTGAAGCCATCGAGCGACTCAATGTATTTTTCCTTTGTAATGGTCCGGCTCTTCGTGTCGTTGCTGTTGAGGATGACCATCACACTCTCCTTCTTATTATACCTGAAATATACATAAAGTCCGTCATCAGTGATATAATGTTTCAGTTTACCGGTATGGATCACCTCCTTATCCTTTCTCCAGTTTAGCAGGTTACGGGTAAAATCGAATGCTTCCTTTTCCTCATCAGTGAGGTTTGCCCCTGTGAAGACATTCTTCTGTATCACCTGCCCAGCCTCCCGGGAAGGTCTTCCCTCAGGATCCCCGTCACCCTTGCTCTTGTCACCTTCCATGACGATCTCGGTGCCGTAGTACACCTGCGGAATGCCCCTGGTGGTTAAGATAAAGCTCAGCCCCAGCTTATATACATTCAGGCTTTTTCCGGTCTGGGTGAAGTACCTCGTCATGTCATGATTGTCGAGAAATATTACGTTTCTGAGCGGTTCAGGATAAAGGAAATCCTGGGAAAGAACGGAATAAAGCCGTGCAACTCCGTCGTTGGAGCTGGCCGGCGAGGTGAATGCTGTGTGTGTGGCAAAGCATAAAGGGAAGTCAGTCACCGAAGGAAGGTTGGAACGGTATCCGTCAATGTTATCCTTACCGAGGGCCCAGTAAGACATCTGTGCCGGCTCATCAAACCATACTTCCCCGACAATGAAGAATCCGGGAAACTCACTCGGTGACATGTTTTGCCCATCGCGACATCATCGCCGGCTCAGGATACGGGTAGGTGTCCATCCTGATGCCGTCAAGGCCTGAGTATGCAATCCACCAGAGGCTGTTCTGCGTCAGGTATGTCTCCACAAGAGGATTGCTCTGGTCAAGGTCAGGCATGCTGTGATCAAACCATCCCTGCTCCATAAGCTTTATGTCACACTTTGCGGCATAAGGATCCATGTATGTCGAAGCCTTGTAGTTCGTACGGGTAAACTCATCAAACTGGTGGATCCAGTCGCGCGACGGCAGATCTTTCATCCACCAGTGACCTGACCCGATGTGATTGAAGATCATGTCCATGACAACCTTCATTCCCTCTGTCATGGGCCTGTGATACCAGTTGTCTGAACTCATCATTGGTGCCGTAACGAGGATCGGAACGGTAAAAATCCGTTGTCGAATAACCGTGGTATGATGACCGCTGCTGGTTATTTTCAAGGAATGGATTAAGCCATATAGCTGTCACCCCAAGGTCTTTCAGATAGTCAAGGCTGTTAATTATTCCCTTCAGGTCGCCTCCGTGTCTGCCGCCAGGCCTGCTCCTGTCAGGCTGCTCGGTCATACCCTCGACAGCGTCGTTTGCCGGATCACCGTTGACGAACCGGTCAGGCATGAGCAGATAGAGAACGTCGGAGCTGTTGATACCCCTGGCCTTCCCTGCAGGCTTTTCAGAAAGAGGGTACAAATGAGTAATGCTCTTTTTGCCGTTTGTAAAGACCAGCTTTATGTTACCCGGAAGAGTTTCCGGGCTGATATCGAGGTTCACGAACAGGTAATTGGGATTTTCTGTTTTGACAAGGGTAGTTACCCTGACACCGGGGTAGTCTGCCCTGACATCCGATGCAGCAATCCCCTTTCCGTAGACCATGAGCTGGAGGCCGCTGTTCTTCATACCGGTGAACCATGAGGGAGGATCAACACGTTCAATGACCTGCCCCTTCACCGGCAGGATAGCCATTGATAACAGGAGGGCCGCAAAAAATAATTGTGTTTTTTTCATTACCTGGATATTTTCTTTTCTTCCCCGGGTCCGAGGGTGAGCTGTTCATTGTATACTGCCAGCGGTATGGTTGCCTGCGAGAGGTTCACGACAGTCACTGTTTTACCGTTGACCTCAACCCTGAGAGGATTATTTCTGAATCTGATTATAAATGAATATGAGCTCCATGCAGCCGGAATGACAGGGTTAAAGCACACCCTTTCGTTGCGTATTCTCATCCCGCCGAAACCCTCAACAATAGACAGCCATGTACCGGCCATGCTCGTTATATGAAGGCCATCCTTTACCTCCCTGTTGTAATCGTCAAGATCGAGCCTGGCAGTGCGCAGGTAGAGCGTATATGCCCTCTCAATGTCATGCAGCCTTGCCGCCAGTACGGAGTGAATGCTGGGGGAGAGGGAGGATTCATGAACACAGCGTGATTCATAAAAATCGAAGTTACGCCTTATGGTGTCTTCTTCATAATTGTCTTCGAAGAAGTAAATACCCTGCAGCACGTCTGCCTGCTTGATGAAGACAGAACGAAGGATCCGATCCCATGACCAGTGCTGGTTAAGCGGTCTTTCGGCAGGGTCGAGATCTTTTACAGTCTGCTGCAGCTTATCCATGTATCCGTCCTGCTGGAGGAAGATGCCAAGATCATAATGAACAGGCAGATAGATGTTATTGATAATCTCATTCCAGAGAGTGAGCTCACACTCGGTATCGAGCCGGGTGCGTGAGATGACGGAATTGAATTTCACTGTGCTTGCCTTGCGCAGCCAGACAAGAGTATCGACCGTATATTTCAGTGTCCAATGTGCAAGTGTATTTGTATACCAGTTATTGCTGACGTTGTTCTCGTATTCATTCGGCCCGGTAACACCCAGGATCACATACTGGTTTTTCTCCGCTGAGAAGTTGCACCGCTGTGCCCAGAAACGCGAGATGGCTATGAGGACTTCCAGTCCGTACTCAGCAAGATAATCCTGGTCGCCTGTATGCCTTATATAGTTATAAATAGCATAGGCGATGGCGCCGTTACGGTGTATCTCCTCAAAGGTGATCTCCCACTCATTGTGGCATTCTTCACCGTTCATGGTGACCATCGGATAAAGAGCTGCACCGCGCGTAAAGCCGAGCTTTGCGGCATTCTCAATGGCTTTTTCGAGATGCTTATATCTGTATAACAATAAGTTGCGGGCTACGTGCGTGTCGGCAGTGCTCAGGTAGAAGGGCAGGACAAACGCCTCTGTGTCCCAGTAGGTGCTGCCGCCGTATTTTTCGCCGGTAAATCCCTTTGGCCCGATGTTAAGCCTGGGATCTTCGCCGGTGTAGGTCTGGTTAAGCTGAAAGATATTAAACCTGATTCCCTGCTGGGCAGCTATGTCGCCCTTGATCACAATGTCACCCATTTCCCATTTGGCAGCCCAGGCTTTGATATGGCTGTCAAGCATCGCATCAAAACCTTTCTTCGCTGCCTCGCCTGCCGAGGCCATGGCTTTATTTGCAATGCCTTCAACCGGATGATTTGTTGATGAGAGGACCGCAACATATTTTTTCACTTCGACGGTGTCGCCGTCATTGTACTGGCAGGTGAGGGTGCAATGGGCAGTTTTTTCACCGGTGCTCATAGCAATTTTATTCTTTACAGCCTTGCCGTTGACGGTGAATGTATTCTCCATGGCTGTGGCCACCGTGAATGACGGTCTTGCGGGTCTGGGCAACCACCGCTGCCTTTAAACCGTCATATTCAGCATATTCCTTCTCCCAGAATTTCTCGTCATAGTTGGCGTCTTCATTACGGACATCGGCATTCAGCCATGGAGTGACCTCCACCGTTCCGCTGCCGCCGGTGATCTTCACAGCATAGCTTATTGCAGCTCTCTCGGGCTCACTCATCGAAAGAAAACGCCGTGCCGTCACCTCAGCTACCCTGCCTGATGGCATGACTGCAGTGAAAGTTCGTGTCAGCAGCCCTTCCTTCATATCAAGCACTCTGCGGAACGATTTGACTTTACACTTGGCGAGATCAAGCATCTCACCGTCTATCTTCACGTCTATGCCTGTCCACGATGGGGCGTTGGGTACCTTGGCAAAATATTCCGGGTAGCCGTTCTTCCACCATCCGACAACTGTCTTGTCAGGATAATAGATCCCTGCTACGTAAGTACCCTGCAATGTATCACCCGAGTATTGCTCCTCGAAGTTGGCCCGTTGCCCCATCATGCCGTTACCCAGGGCAAAAATGCTCTCTGAATCACGACCTCTCTCTGGCTCAAAACGTGTCTCGATGATCTTCCATTCATCAGACTGAAAGCGGGAATCTGTCATTTAGCTTTATAGGTTTTTAATTCTTTGTACTGTAATTTTTCTGAGGTCCGGAATTACCAGGTTCGCCTTTCCCAGCAGTATGCGGGTCACCGACACCTACACACTTCATCCCTCCTGCAATGGCAGCCTCAATACCTGCCTGCGCATCTTCAAAGACGACACAGCATGACGGGTCAGTATTCAGCTCTGCGGCACCTCTCAGGAATACTTCAGGATCAGGCTTGGCACTGTGAATCTTGTTGCCGTCGACTATCACGTCGAACATATCTGTGATCTTAATCCCGTCAAGTATTGTACGAGCATTCTTGCTGGCTGACCCAATGGCTGTGAGAATGCCTTCCTTACGGAGCTGTTTCAGCAGCCTGATGCTTCCCGGAAGGATTTCATCAGGGCTCATGCCGTTAATGAATTCGACATACCATCTGTTCTTCCTGGCAGCCAGTTCTTCCTTTTCCTTTTCGCCCGGTGCAAGTCCGCCCACCCTGAGAAGGATCTCGAGGGAGGCCATGCGGCTGACTCCCTTGAGTGCCTCATTATCCGCGACGGTGAATTCGAAACCCAGTTCCTTTGCCAGTCGCCGCCATGCCATGAAGTGATACTTTGCCGTATCAACGATGACGCCGTCAAGATCAAAAATACATGCCTTCAGATCCATAATTATCTCTTATCGTCAACGTCCCTTACAAAATTGACCATCAGGGCGGCTATCACCATGGAAATTCCGCCGGCCACAAGCGCAAGCATTGTGTTGCCGCCAAAGAGATGCTTGACCATGCTTCCGAGTATGCTGGCTGCAAGTATCTGGGGTATGACGATGAAGAAATTGAAAATTCCCATGTAGATACCCATCTTGTTATGCGGCAGTGAACCTGTCAGGATGGCATAAGGCATTGAAAGGATGCTTGCCCATGCAAGGCCGACACCAAGCATAGGTATGATAAGCATATTCGGTGTATGGATCAGGCTGATGGACGCAAGGCTGATACCCCCGATGAACAGACATATTATATGGGTCATCTTTCTGGAGGTGGCCTTAGCCAGTACGGGCAGCAGAAATGCTACAACAGCAGAAAATCCGCTGTAGACCCCGAACAAAACACCAACCCAGTTGGCTCCCTTATTATATGCTTCCGAAGTGGTATCAGTAGTACCGTAAACCTGTGATGTGACAGCGGCTGTTGTATATATCCACATGGCAAACAGTGCAAACCAGGTAAAGAACTGGACGGCTGCCAGCTGTCCCATTGTGGAGGGCATCCTTTTAAGATCTGTCAGTATGCTGTTCAAGCCGTTTTCCCCCTTGCCAGAAGATTGCATCATGCCCGCAAACAGCTGCAGAAGGCCGAAGAGTGAAATACCGCCCGTAACGACATACAACTCCTTCTCAAGATTAACCCTGGTGAGAATAAACGTTGACACCAGGCCGACGGCAAGCCAGATGATCCCCGGCTTATAGAAATTGACGGCACCCAGGGCCCTGAGCTCTGAGCTCTGCGTCTCAGCAGTCTTGATGACTTCACCCCTGGCAATTTTCTCACCCTTTTCAAACTCCTCCAGTTCCGCCGGTGAATATTCTTTTGTACCGAAGATTGTCCATAGGACCGCAATCAGAAGGACTGCCGCACCGATATAAAACGAAAGTTTCAGGTTGAACGGAATAAGCTCCCCTTCACCCGGCACTGCAGGCACATTGAACCAGTTGGCAAGGATCCATGGCAGGAAGCCGCCTATGACTGCACCGATGCCAATAAAGAAACTCTGCATTGCAAACCCTGTCGTTCGCTGTTTTGACGGAAGCATGTCTCCTACGAATGCCCTGAACGGTTCCATGGAAATATTTATCGAGGCATCCATTATCCAAAGCATCACCGTGGCAAATATCCATGTAGGAGAATTTGTGATTATAGCCAGTGCAAGCGAAGCCAGTACGGCACCCGTAAGAAAGTAAGGGCGGCGTCTCCCGAGACGGTTCCAGGTCTTGTCGCTCATGTGTCCGATTATCGGCTGAACAAGCAGTCCTGTCACCGGCGCGGCGATCCACAGTATCGGTATGTTGTCTATGTCGGCACCCAGTGTCTGAAAAATACGGCTTACATTTCCGTTCTGCAGGGCAAAGCCCATCTGTATGCCCAGAAACCCGAAGCTCATGTTCCATATCTGCCAGAATGAGAGCTGTGGTTTGCGCCTGAAGATCACGTTCATAGTCTGTTATCTGTTAGTTTTTTGTTACTCAGAATGGTTAAGGTATTCAAATTTAGTCTAAAATCCGGTTCCGCAACATTGCGTTGTTGCTCTTTCGCCTTGATTTTTAGGGCGTTTGCGTTGGATTTGTTATTTCAAACGTTTTCGGCCTGAGGTACATTTTTCTCAGAATGATACTATTTAGACCAGTTCTAAATAATAAAGATCACAATTGCCTATTGCCTATTGCCTAATGCCTTGCTATATTTGATATCAGATCAACCTAATTCAAAATATCATGGCCGAATTCATCTACGAAAAACCTTTCCAGCTCGCCAGTGATGCAACAGAATACCGTCATCTGACCTCTGACCACGTCAAAGTGACCGAATGCTGTGGCAGAAAAATTCTGCAGGTGGGCCCTGAGGCTCTTAAAATGCTTGCACGGCAGGCCTTTATAGATGTCAATTTTTACATGCGCACATCGCACCTTGAGAAACTTGCTGCCATACTTAAAGACCCCGAAGCTACGGACAATGATCGTTTTGTTGCGTGGATCATGCTTCGCAACACAGTGATCTCGGCGGAGGGAAAGCTTCCGTGGTGCCAGGACACAGGTACTGCAATCGTCATGGCCAATAAAGGGGAAGATGTCATCACCGGCGCAGATGATGCTGAACATCTCAGCAGGGGTATCTGGGAGACATATGCTGAAAAGAACCTGCGCTACTCGCAGGTAGTGCCTTCAACGATGTTCGAAGAGAAAAACACCGGCAGCAATCTCCCGGCACAGGTCGATATTATTTCTGTTCCAGGGAACGAGTACAGGTTTCTTTTTATCGCCAAGGGCGGAGGTTCTGCCAACAAGACATTCCTTTACCAGCAGTCGAAATCATTGCTCAATGAGGCTTCCATGAAGAAGTTCATACGCGAGAAAATAGAAGATCTGGGAACATCAGCCTGTCCGCCGTATCATCTTGCCGTGGTCATCGGTGGCACGTCGGCAGAAACGACGATGAAGACTGTCAAGCTCGCATCGGCGGGTTATCTTGACAACCTGCCATCAACAGGCAGTGCTGCCGGAAGGGCTTTCCGCGACCGTGAATGGGAGCAGAAGATCGAGTTGATATGCCAGGAGTATGGAGTGGGCGCCCAGTTCGGAGGGAAATATTTTGTGCATGACGTTCGCGTGGTACGTCTGCCGCGTCATGCAGCCTCATGCCCGGTGGGCATAGGTGTCAGCTGCAGTGCTGACAGGAATATCAAGGGTAAGATCACCGCCGAAGGGATCTTCCTCGAACAGCTTGAGCTACATCCTGAAAGGTTCATGCCGGAAAAGGCTCCGCAGCTTGACAAGCCGGTTGAGATAAACCTCGAACGACCCATGAAAGAGATCCTTGCCGAGCTTACAAAGTACCCCGTGAAGACACGGCTGAGCCTGAGCGGCACACTGGTTGTGGCCCGCGATATTGCTCATGCACGCATCAAACAGATGCTTGACGAGGGCAAACCCATGCCTGATTATTTCAAAAACCACCCTGTCTACTATGCCGGTCCGGCGAAGATCCCGCAGGGAATGCCTTCCGGCTCCTTCGGGCCGACGACGGCAGGGAGAATGGACGGCTATGTAGAACTCTTTCAGAGCCTCGGCGGATCAATGATCATGCTCGCCAAGGGCAACCGCTCGAGACAGGTGATCGATTCCTGCAAAAAACACGGTGGGTTCTACCTGGGTTCCGTGGGCGGACCGGCAGCTGTGCTTGCGGCAGAAAACATACTCTCAGTGGAGGTGGTCGATTTTGAAGATCTGGGCATGGAGGCCGTCAGAAAGATCGTTGTAAGGAACATGCCGGCATTCATCCTTACCGATGACAAGGGGAATGATTTCTTCGATCAGTACAATAAGAGGCAGTAGAGGGCTGAGCGTTAAGAAAATGCCCGGGGGGCATTTTTAGCGATAGAGCCGGGTTGCAGGGGAGGCAATAGTGGGCAGAGAGCGTGCAGCATGCTGGCGATCCCGCAGAGCGGGAGAGGCAGTCCCGCAAAGCGGGAGGGCGTAGGGCAAAGAGCTTCATTAAAGTATATATTATTAATTGAAACATGTAATTATGTTAAAGAATTATCATTAATACTGAATAATTGATAAGTATTGATATATTTGCGCCTTCAAAGTCATGATTCATTAATTATTATATGTGCGGAATTGTTGGAGTGTTTGAGCTGAAGAAAGATGCGAATGAGTTGAGGCCTCAGGTCCTGGAGATGTCAAAAAAGCTAAGGCATCGCGGACCCGACTGGTCCGGAATATACTGCGGAGAGAAAGCCATTATTGCACATGAACGGCTTTCAATAGTTGACCCGCAGTCAGGAGGGCAGCCGTTGTACAGCAAGGACCGCAAACTGATACTCGGAGTCAACGGGGAGATATATAACCACCGTGAGATAAGGGAGAGATACAAGGGACAGATACGAGTTCATGACAATGTCAGACTGTGAAGTCATCCTGGCTCTGTATGCCGACAAGGGGAAGGACTTTCTCGATGAACTGAACGGAATCTTTGCATTTGTGCTTTACGACGAGGTAAACGATTGTTACCTGGCTGCAAGGGATCATATAGGTATTATCCCGCTTTACATGGGATGGGATGCATACGGAAATTTTTACTTTTCCTCGGAATTGAAAGCCCTTGAGGGTACCTGCAGAAAGATTGAACTTTTTCCGCCCGGGCACTATTACTCGAGCAAAGACGGAGCGTTAACAAAATGGTACAGCCGCGACTGGACCTCCTACGATGCAGTGTCTGATAATGGAACTGATATTGCGGTCTTGCGCGATTCCCTGGAGAAAGCCGTGCACCGCCAGCTGATGTCTGATGTGCCGTACGGCGTACTCCTCTCAGGCGGTCTCGACAGCTCGGTCATTTCTGCCATAGCAAAGAAGTTTGCTCCCCGCCGCATTGAGACTGATGATAAGGCTGAAGCATGGTGGCCTCAGCTGCATTCTTTTGCCATAGGACTGGAGGGCTCACCTGACCTGGTTGCAGCAAGAAAGGTGGCTGACCATATCAGGACCGTTCATCATGAGATACACATTACGGTGCAGGAGGGTCTGGATGCGGTGCGCGACGTCATTTATTACCTGGAGACATACGATGTCACAACTGTCAGGGCTTCCACACCGATGTATCTTATGGCGAGGGTTATAAGATCAATGGGAGTGAAGATGGTTCTGTCAGGAGAAGGAGCCGACGAGGTCTTTGGCGGATACCTCTATTTCCACAAGGCACCAGGACCGCGGGAGTTTCATGAAGAGACAGTGAGAAAGATAAGCAAACTTCATCTGTACGACTGCCTCAGGGCTAATAAGTCGATGGCTGCCTGGGGCGTGGAGTGCAGGGTGCCGTTCCTCGACAAGGAGTTCCTTGATGTTGCAATGCGTCTTAACCCTAAGGAGAAGATGGCAGGTAACGGCAGGATGGAGAAGTGGATCATCAGGAAGGCATTTGAGGATTATCTTCCGCACGATATTGTCTGGCGACAGAAAGAGCAGTTCTCTGACGGGGTGGGTTACAACTGGATCGACACGCTTAAGGAGCTTACCTCCCAGCGGGTCACAGATGACATGATGGCAACTGCCAGGTTCAGGTTTCCCACCAATACTCCCATGAACAAGGAGGAATATTATTACAGGGCCCTCTTCACCGAGCACTTCCCTTCAGAGGCGGCTGCTATGACGGTTCCTTCAGTGCCGTCGGTGGCATGCAGCACGGCTGAAGCCCTGGCCTGGGACGAATTATTCCGCAACCAGAATGACCCGTCAGGCCGGGCCGTGAAAAACGTGCATAATAAAGCTTATTAAAGCAGCAGAGACGTCCACCCTGGACGCCTCTACCTGCTAATTGGGGGAAATTCTTAATTCTTAAATCATAATTCTTAATTATTATTGCCTCCTTGCCAGCATCAGCTCCAGATCCTCCCTCAGTGCATCCAGATCCTCCTCATGTTCAACTTCCTGGGAAAGAATTCCAAGGATAATATTGTAGGTGACTGGGTCGGCTTCGCGGGTAATACCAAGCAGGTTATTGTATGTCTTGATCGCGCATTGTTCTCCGCTGATATTCTGTTCAAGCACTTTTACTACATACGGATCAGTCGGGGCATCATAGCCGCAGTTGGTGATTTTCATCCACTCTTCGGGTGACAGTACAGGAGTGCCTCCCAGCTGAATTATACGCGTGCTTAGAAGTACGGCATGAGCCAGCTCCTCAGTTGCGTGAAGATCAAGCTCGGCGATCACGGCATCCTTCATTGGGCCCTTGACCACCTTTGCACCGATCCAGTACTGGTAATATGCCAGCCACTCATCAGCCAGCGCCTTGTTCAACAGGTTGATGAGCTCATCAACATTCATCTTAACGATTTCTCTTCCTTTTTGTGCCATAATATGATACTTTAATTGTTGTTTGTCCTATTAATTATTTGACCGGATATTTAATCCCCAGGCCCTTTGCCACCATGAGAGCAAGCTCCTTGTCGGCCTTGTAAAAATGGTCAAGCTGACGCATCAGGATCTCTTTCTTTTTTGGTCCTGAGACGCCCTTGAGCGCTCCAACGAAGTTCGACACTGTGTTGGCTCTCTGCTGGTCTGTCATGACCTTCCTGAAGAGGGCTCCGGCCTGCGAATAATGGTCATTGTCATTCTTGTTGCGGTCCCATGTGTCAGCCACATCTGATTCGATGCTCATTGGCGGTTCCTTGTACTCTTTGTCAGCCACAATATCGTCAAAACTGTTGGGGAAGTAGTTGGGAGATGAACCTCCGTTACCGTCGAGTGCCATGGAACCGTCTCTCTGGTGATTATGTACAGGAACAATCGGCCGGTTCACCGGCAGCTGCTCATAGTTGACGCCGAGCCTGTAGCGGTGTGCATCAGGATATGCAAGAATGCGTCCCTGGAGCATCTTATCAGGCGAGAGGCCAATGCCAGGGATGGTATTTGAAGGAGCAAAGGCAGCCTGTTCGACCTCTGCGAAATAATTTGCCGGGATCTCATTCAGTTCCATCACGCCAGCTTCGATCAGCGGGAACTCTTTGTGCGGCCATACCTTTGTGAGGTCGAAGGGATTCCACTTGAATTTCTTCGCCTGCGCTTCGGTCATCACCTGGATCTTAAGGGTCCACTTCGGGAAATCCTTCCTGTTGATTGCCTCAA
>CAVTAA010000007.1:0-104241 GCA_963732575.1 uncultured Bacteroidales bacterium | reverse complement strand
TCAGATCTGCTATCAAGTCATCCAGCACTCCTGCCTCGATAAGCTCAGCCGAGTTTGGCAATACAGGTCCGGCCGGGATGATCCAAAGGTTTTCGATGTCAGTCTTCTTAATGATTTTATCGCTGCTGACGTTATTTACCATATAATTCGATAGACCAACAGTATTAACAACATTCAGCTTTTCATGCAGGGTAGGACGCCGCAGGTCACAGTCGAGAATAATTGTCTTATGTCCCACTGATGCAATTGAGGCAGCAAGATTGCTGGAGACAAAACTCTTTCCATCCTGAGGCTGAGAGGAAGTGACCATCAGGATTTTCCGGGGTTCTGACCTGAATTTCAGGAAAATACCGCTTCTCAGGTTCCTGAATGATTCTGCAATGGAAGATCCGGGGTAATCCTTGACAACAGATTCTGTTTTATAATAATTTGTATAGATCAGGTTCATCACCGGCTGGTTGATCATATTCTCCACATCCTTGACTGAAGATATCTTTTCGTTAAAGAAGTTTTTAAGTATGATGTAGATCGTTGGGATCATAAAGGCCATGAAGAGTGCAACCAGCCAATTCATCATGGTCCTTGGAGAAAGGATGGATGCGGTAACAGACCTGGCCGGTTCAAGTATTTCATAGTCCGGGTAGTTGGAAGCCATTGCAATTGCAGCTTCAGATCTCTTTTCAAGAAGAAAAGTATAGATGGCATCGGTAAGGTTGAACTGTCTTTGCATGCTAACCATACTGAGTTCTGTTCTTGGAAGTCTTGAGATCTCACCCTGGAGTTTACTGGCCCGGTAATCAAGCTCGTTCTGGGTCAGGTTAAGGGTGTTCAGGTTGTTCTTGACATTTTCGAGTATTGCCTGCTTCTGAAGCTTTATCTTGTTCTCGATCTGGCCAAGGAAGAGGTTTTTCTCTGCATTGTTACTTAAAATTGTCGACCTCTGGGCGTTCAGGGAGAGAAGCTCAAGTACCAGTGAGTTCATAATAGGGTCGACCACATTGGCAGCAGAAGGAGGAGCCAGTCCTGCCATATCCTGGTTCTTTTCAAAATAGTCAATAATATAATTATAATAACGTTCCTGGACCTTAAGCATGGAACGGTCATTTTCAATTTGAGTCATCTTTTCAAGTGCCTGCTGGCCCTGGTAACTCAGGTCAGTAACCTGGTTAGACGATCTGTAATCTCTTAGCTCGGATTCAGATTTGGTGAGAGAATCCGATATTTCAGATATCTGTGAATCTATGAAATTAATTGTATTGACGGCGATTTTATTCTTCTTGGAAAGGTTTTCGTCGAGGTAAGATTGTATATACCGGTTAAGAAAATCTATAGTTAAGGCTTTATTTTCTCCTTTGAAAAAAACATTTATCAGTGATGACCTGATACTGACAGGCTCAACTTTAAGCCGGCTAAGGTAGGCCTTTGGTGAGGTAGTCAAGATGATAAAATTCAAAATATGAGTCATCATCTCTGGCTGCATTGGGATTATACAAATCCTTGTTCAGAGAGACAGAAAACTTAAAGTTATAAGCAGAAATAGTTTCATTAAACCGGCAAATTGTATCAACTTCCAGAATGTTCTTTTCACTTACAATTGCATTATCCACATAGTTGTAATATGATATCTCATCCTCAGAAGCGGTAAGTCTGTATTTCTGGTCATCAAGGATCGAGATATGAAATTTGGCATTGATCGGCTGTATATGTGATTTGTCGATGCTTACAGTATACGGAATTCCCAGGTAAACCTGTCCGGGTTTCTGGAAAAGGTTATTCTTCCCGGTGAAATATCCAACCTCCAGGTTGAGATTTTTAATGGTTGTGGCAACGAGGCTGAAGGAATTAAGGCTGTTGATGTCATTTTCAAGGTTTCTTGCTTCTGCTAGGGAGCCCAGACCGCTGAAAAGGTCACTGGACCCAAGAAGGGAAGAACGCTTATCCTCAACAGGGCCAATTATAGAATTGACTTCAAAAACAGTAGGGGAGAATTTATTGATTAAAAAAGCAATAGCCATACAGATAACAAAGCAGGCCAGATAATAGTATTTATAGGATACGGCTTGCAATAAAAATTCCTTAATATTGAAAGCCTCGTTTTGGGAATCGTTCTGATTTGACATCCTGATAGCATTATTTAAAATCCCAGACCCATAAATAAAAGAATAGCGAGTGCGGTCGAGATTGATGCAAGTATAGTAGTATATGTGATATTCTGGTAACTGGTTGAAATGTCCTTACGCGGCTCAACAACTACCACATCGTTGGGCAGAATATAATAATAATCCTTTGAGGCAATCTTTGAATCTGAGAGATTCAGCCTGTAGTGCATTATTTTGCCGTCGATGTGCCTGATAACGATGACACTCATTCGGTTACCATAACGCGTTATTCCACCTCCCAGGCTAATGGCTTCATATATATTTAATTTATCCTGGATAAATGGATACACCCCTTGTCTGTTAACTTCGCCCATGACTGTTATCTGATTGTCAACGAATTTAACAGTTACGGAGGTATTTGAAACGTAATCGCTGAGTGCTTTCTGTATTTTCTCAGATGCTTGGGCAGTGGTCAGAGACAAAACATTTATATTACCCACAAATGGGAAGTTCACATTTCCTTTCTCATCAACAAGATAACCCAGCAGGCCTGATGAAGTTCCGTACCCGCCGGTTCTCATCTCCTCAGTTGAGTTAAAAATCAGGTTTGTCGGCATATCGATGCTAATCACCTTGATGTAAAGTCTGTCAAAAGGCATTATTACCTTCTGAGTACGTGGATTAACCGTGGGTTCGTCGATCTCGTCAATGTCATTAAAATAGCTAACCTTTTCCACAGGAACACAGGAAACTGCGAGCATCATTAGTATGATTGCCCCGGCTTTATTAAGATTTAGTTTCATCATTATTATAAACTGGTCAAATGTATTAATATTATATTCCGGATCTCTGAAAGACTGTTTTTAAAGTCTTAAGCAAAATTATGAAATCCAGCCGAAGCGACCAATTATCTATATAGGCAAGATCCATTTCCATCCATTTTTCGAATTTTATGTTGTTCCTGTCAGGTTTGATCTGCCAGAAGCAGGATAATCCAGGCTTGACTGACAGGCGTCTCAGCTGCCAGCGTTGGTACTGTACTGTTTCTTCAGGTAACGGGGGACGGGGGCCAATCAGTGACATTTCCCCTTTGAGAACATTAAAGAGCTGAGGTAACTCGTCCAGCCCTGTTTTTCGCAGAATACTCCCGATCTTTGTAATTCGCGGATCATCCTTTATCTTGAATGCCGGTCCGTCCGCTTCGTTAAGTTCTTCCAGATCCTTCTTCAGATCATCAGCGTTGGCCACCATGGTTCTGAATTTATACAGTTCAAACTGCCGGCCGCGAAGCCCAACACGAGGTTGTTTATAAACTGCAGGTCCGTGCGAAGATAACCTGATCAGAATGGCTATTGCCATTAGTACGGGAGACAGCACTATTATCCCGAGTAAAGCGCCAAAGATATCCATTATTTTTTTTACACCCAGAGCATAAATGCTGTGCGGTACATTGATAAAAGTGAGGAATTTATGATCGGCAATTTGTGTTCTCACCGCATTGGAAAGGGTAAGCTTTTCATCCCTGTATAACAGGTTGAATACTACGCCCAGTTCCTCGCATGATCTTACAACCTTCCTGACTTCGGTAGGTACTACCTTTTTCTTCACATAGAGAACCTCATCAATCATATCGACTTCCATCAGGTCATTCAGTACCTGTATATATCCTTCAGGAAGGATAATAATGGTTTCCCCATACTTTTCACTTATCTCTTCTGAACTGGTGAAAATTGCAATAACCTTATAGCCCCACTCCTTGTTGGCCAACAAGGTCTCGATAAACGGCAGTGAAGAATTATCGGCTATCAGGACCACATTTAAAAAGTTGAAGCCTTTTGCCCGGTACAGCTTGAAAACCTTGTACTCTACAACACGAAGGAGAAACAGGAAGAATAAACCAAAGAGAGGAATTAGTAAAATAAATGTTCTTGAAAGCTCATAAAGCTTGAAGAGAAAATAATACAAGATCAGAAGAAGCAATATTGCAGCTGTAGCAAGGAAATATTCAAAAAAGAGGGAAGTATAATGCTTTGTTCGGGGTATTTCTGTTGCTTTCAGAAGGTAGAGTGCCAATAACCAGAAGGGGGTTACGCCCAGAAAAAGCCAAAGAAAAGCCAGATCTGTGAAAAAGAAAAAGCCGGTCTCATGATAAACTATAAGGTATGAACACTCAAATGCCAGAAATATCGCCAGAATATCAAGAGAACCAAGGATAAAATTAAGAAGATTCCACTTCTTGAGGAAGGGGATGACATGTAAACGATATAGAGTACTGAATATATCCATCAGTAATTCATTTCTTTAGTCAGCTTCTGAAACCTGGTTAAGACTAAACGCGTGCTGCGGTCTATTATTTCAGGCAGCAGGTCTTTTCTTCTGCGTGCAGAAATATGTCATTCCGTGAAGGTTAGTCATCTCTACAACCTGAAGTCCACACTCTTCAAGGAGAATTTTAACATTTCTCCGGGTAAGGTACCTGTTTGTTCGTGCATCAATAAAACTATACATCCTGTTTATAAAGGGTATCCTTGATTCTATTCCGTTTTCATAGGCCTCAGCTTTATCCGGTTCCTGGCCAGGTGCATTGCTGTACTCGTCAGAGAAGCCACTCTGGGCCTTGTTGTCTATAAAACAGCCTATAAAATTACTCTTCAAGGGCAAAAGGTCAGCGATTGTCCGTAAAAAATCCTTCATCTCCCTTATATGATTCAGCTGTTTAAGACTTACGACGGTCTTAACTTTTCTCATATCTTCAGCATCATAAAAGAAGTGACGATTTGCAGGAATAACCAGCATTCCTGTTTCCCCAATCAGGCCTTGCCGGGTCAGGTAGTTAAATAAATCCAGACGTGCTCTTTCAGGCAATTCTTCAAAGAGCTTGCTGATACGCGGGTTTTCCGATAATAATCCCTTCTGGTAATTCACCTTAAGGGTTTGATCATTGTATTCTGAGTTGTATGATACTGCTCCTGAATCCATCTCTGATAATTTCCCGCAATTTTCTCATTGTAAAGGTAAGCCTAACCCAAACTTCATGCAAGTTTTCATACATTCACCTACCAATTGCATATGAGACAAAATAGAGGTCATATTGTTCGTTCGCCATTTATTTCTTGCCATTTACACTTAAAAAAGCACCATTAGTCAAAAATGGCTGTATTTTATTAACAAATATTGGGAATTCTTGATGTTACTTCAGATTCGGTAATGTAAGTGGCAGGTTATCACTTCAATATAGTAGCCATTTCAATGATTTGTCTGGTTAAAAATATGAATGAAGGTTTTGACAAACGATACGTAAAAATTGATTAAAAATCTGTTTGGACAGACTGCTTCAATGAAGCTATGTAGGACATATTGTATTAAAAGATTTCGGAGATCCTTTTTCGCTTACTGAAGATGCAGAAACTTAATGAAATTACAAAGCCATTCGATTATTTGAGGAGTGCAGGATCATTAGTCCGCACATTATCTTTGAATGCGACTACAAATGCCTGGTTATAACCTGATTGCCTGCATATGTTTAAAAGTTTTGCAGCTTCTTTCATGGTGTCGAATTCTCCGATGGTGGTTCTGTAGCCGCCCATATACAGATATTCGAAAGTCTTATAATTCTGACCTGAAACCGTAATGTTGTAGCTGCCGACAGGTTTGGTGTTGGCAAGGATCTGTACTCTGTAAACAACATTATCCTTGTTGCTCTGAGGGGCTTGCTTGTCTGACGGCTGGAGGATTTCGGAGGGTGGAAGTGTCTCAGACGTTCTGGTCATCTCAGTTGTGGCAGTTTTGGATAATTGAGCCTCCAAAACCCTGGCTTCGGCATCCGTGATTCTTTCATTGTTATTGAAAGCTACCAGAAATGCATTATTGTACCCTGACTGGAGGCACAGGTTATGGAAACTGGAGGCTTCTGCAAGTGTGCTGAATTCTCCGACAGTAGAACGGTACCCACCCTTATAGAGATATTCATACGAATTATAATTCTTTCCTGCGATGGTAACTTTCTGACTTCCCACAGGCCTGGTATTTGCGGCATACTGTATACGGTAAACCAGGACATCTTTTTTCCCTACAGCAGCAGTAGCAATGATTGTTTCAGGTTTTGGCTCTTTAATCACTTCCACAGTTTTTTGTGCTTCAGGAACACTGGCTGGGGCATCCTGTTTAACTGTTTTAACATCCGGTTCAGGTTTTGCGGTAATACTCTGTGCTACATGTTCTGAAGTCTGAGGTTTAAGGTCTTGTGCATGTTCTTTTATTCCTGCAATCGCTAAAAGTTGTTCTGGAAGATCTCGCGAAGTTGTAGCTGTTAAACGTGGATTCAGAGTAATCCGATAGAGCTGCATTTCTCTTTTTCCCGACCTTTCCCTGGAGGTGTAAAAAGCCGACTTCCCGTTATCCCTGTCCAGGGTAAATGCAACCTCATCATTTGGTGAGTTTATTGTTTGTGAAAGGTTTTGTGGTTTGCCCCAACTCTTCCCGTCATAAGCACAAACAAAAACATCGTATCCCCCGTGACCAGGTAATTTGTCAGAAGAAAAATAGAGATTATTTCCAGCATCGAGGGTGGCAAAAAGTTCGTTTCCCGTTGTATTAATTTGATTTCCGAAGTTGACGGGCTCACTCCATATTTCGCCATCCAACTTCGAAAAATAAAGATCTAGTCCACCCGAGGAGCCTGCCATATCTGACGAAAAAACCATGACACTTCCATCAGTTGAGAGAGTTGGATGGGTATAGATGTAGTTGTCGTTGCAAAAACTCAGTGGATTGTCATCAATATCCCATCCCTCAGGAGTGTAGGAAGCCCTGAAGATTTTTTCCTTATTCCCATTATCTGGGATTAAACTCAGAAACATATTATTAAAGTCTTTCGAGAAAGTTGTGGCTTCAGTGGGGAATATAACTGACGCCGAAGGCAGGAAGGGCATATATTCACCCGGCAAAGTATCCACAACCAGTGCCATGAAGGGTTTTACGGAACCGAATGATAGATGCTTCTGCGACATTTTCTCTGCCCCTTTGGAATAAGCAAGAAATACAATTCCATTCCTGTAAAACTGAACGCCTGATGATGGGGAAACGATCTCCAGATGAAAAGCCTTAATGTTTAATAAGTTGGCCTGTGTTGAATCAGGTGCAATAGTAGAGTAATCCTGATGCAAATCACTCGCTTTCAAATTAAACCCTGGTTGATATATATTAATAATCCCGCTTTGCAGAATGATTAATGCTATTATCATAAGGAAGTGTTTCATGACTTCTGTGTTTATTTTACCAGTGCCACTTGGCAGATGATGAACGGCTTACGGCTCCGAAATTGATTCCTGCAGCAATCTCAATTGTCAGGTCATTCTTGTAGAAAGGTACATCTCTCGGGAAATCTACAAGGGTACCTAGATATAGCCGTGGGAATTTATACTGGAAGAAGAAAGTAAATTTATCATAGTCGTGGAGGTAGCCGCCGAGGCAAAAGTCTTCCAGATATATCTTAAGCATAGGATTATATGTCTCCTTTTTGTCGAAATTGAGAGAATCGTTTAAATCAATGATCAGAGAGGGCTCAATAACGATATTTAATGATTTGCTGATTACAAATTTATACCCGGCGATTAGAAAATATTCCCTTGAAACTGGCACATTGTAGACTACGAGATCCGAACTGTCCAGCATGTTCCCCAGGAGGTTAGTTGCGGATATGCCAGCATATAAAGATTGTCCGTAATAGTAGATTCCAAAATCCAGATTGGGAATGAAGGTATTTTTTGGCGGAGCACTATAGTCAGGAACAGAGTCCGACATGTTGTAAATACCTTTAACAGCCGTGCCAACAGACAAAAAGGACAGGTTTTTATCATTCAATGGTATGTGATATGAACCAGCAACGGTGAGACCAAGGTTCCGAGAAGGCCCGATAACGTTGTTGAATAATGCTGCTCCTACCCCAAACCGTGTATAGCTTCTGGACACAGGAGCTCCGAAATAGGTAGGTCCTTTCTTGGCTATTCTTGTGTTCCCGCTCAGCAGCTGTGACAAATCCGCTCCCTGAATTGCAGCTGAAATATCAATTGCCATAAAATCTTTACTACCGGCTATTGCCGGATTAATGATAAACGGAGTGAAGACCCTGATTGGAAATTGGATTTAATGGAGTCTGTTGAGCTACAGCATCATTAAATACCGTAACAAACACAAGAGCAAGAAGTATTGTTTTGAAAAGTTTTAAAATACAGAGTTTTTCCTTAACCATGTTATTACAATTGACATAAAAATTCAACACCAAGTTACAATAATCCTAATCCATGACACAAGTCTTTTCGTGTGCTAGGGTGTATTAAGCCAAGCGCATTTAAAGTCAAAGAATTTAGAATACAGTATTGATGGCTCATAATGAGTTGTTTATAGTTTATTGTATTGTGCTGTTTATCTATGACTTTAGATGCTAAACTATACTATTATTTAAGGTAAGAATAACTATCCGATATCATAAGACAATGTATATCATTGTTTTTAAATAGTTTATGTTAATTCAAATGAGAGGTTGAACATAATTCAAAAAAGTACACATTAAGAATTGATAAATGTTGCTTTATATTTGATTAACAACTATACGCCCTGTTAAATATTGTCTATTTTTGGAATCCTTTTTCAAAATTGTCATTTTTTCTATTTCAGATTGGAAGAGATTGATATCAAAACTTGTAATTATTCAAAACAAAAGTTAAGTTCATTGAAATCTATTTATAAAAACTTAGAATGACTAATGTTGTAACAAAAACAGTATTTAATCGTTTAAATTAGTACGTTTGTCAAATTATTTATATAACTAGTCAAAATTATCTGCACTAGCCAAGCAAAATATACTTTCCCCGAAAAATGAAAAAAGTAATACTAATTCTGATTTTAGTCCAAATTTCATTGATTTAAAATGGCCAAATTATAGCTGATCATAATGCTGTAGATGAGTTTGATAATATACCGGCAGCGTATATTTCTAGGTAAAGAAGATGTTGGTTTATGTTTCTGGAAGGTCTCATTCTGAGGCCTACAATGGAGGACTAGCTTTGCTTGAAGCATCAAATCCGACTTATGCAGTTAACATAGGAGAAGGGGAATCATATACTACATCATATTTGCGATGTAATATAAACCCCAATAATGCCCCAGTATATACTGATGTTTGGTTTTCATGGCTAGCCTGGCCTGAAGGATCAAGGCCTGTAGCAAGTGAATGGGTTACTAACTTAATACAAGAGTATCATAATGCGGGACATCCTTTTACAGTATTAACTTATGGATGGTGTTGGGAATTGATAGGTGGTTACCCAAGTGCTTCGAAAGACCCGGAATATAATTTCAGATGGATGGGTTATGCTGTAGGAACCCCGATTAATGATAATTATCCGATGGGTTTGGATGCAGGAGATAAGGTATATACACAGAACGATGTATGTATGGATACTTATTTAAATGCAATAGAATTCTATAGAGATTATTGCACTACTCATGGCATAAGTACAGAAGTAATTTTCACAACTGGTCCTACATCCGGAGCAATTGCAGAATTTGCTTATCAAACACACATTAAAAATGAGTATATAAGAGATTTTGTATTAGCAGATCCGACAAGAATATTATTTGATTATGCTGATATCCTTGCTTATGATAATAATGGGATACCAACCACAGGCACATATGATGGACACACATATCCATTTATTACACCGACAAATGAAGTTCCAGATGCGGGATATCATATATCAGCTGTAGGGGCAATAAGGTTAGGTAAAGCAATGTGGTGGTTGTTAGCTAGACTTGCTGGATGGGATGGAGGTGCTACAACCATACCTGTGACAGGCATTACAGTTACAGGAGCAGGAGGGTCATCGGTAATTACTACGAATGACGGCACACTTCAGCTGAGTGCGGCGATAGCACCAACCACCGCGACCAATAAGACAGTCACATGGACAATAGCCAACGGCACGGGCCAGGCAACGATCAATTCGACAGGACTTGTCACAGCAGTATCGAACGGCACAGTCACAGCGAGAGCCACGGCTAATGATGGCAGCGGGGTGTACGGACAATTGGTTATCACGATCAGCAGCCAGGTGATACCTGTGACAGGCATTACTGTTACAGGAGCAGGCGGGTCATCAGTCATTACTACGAATGACGGAACACTTCAGCTGAGTGCAGCGATAGCACCAACCACCGCGACTAATAAGACCGTCACATGGTCAATAGCCAACGGCACAGGCCAGGCAACGATCAATTCGACAGGGCTTGTCACGGCAGTGTCGAACGGCACAGTCACAGCGAGGGCCACGGCAAATGACGGCAGCGGGATCTACGGACGCTTGTTATCACCATCAGCAGCCAGGTGATACCTGTAACTGGCATAACCGTTACAGGAGCAGGCGGGTCATCGGTAATTACTACGAATGACGGCACCCTTCAGCTGAGTGCAGCGATAGCACCAACCACCGCGACCAATAAGACAGTCACATGGACAATAGCCAACGGCACAGGACAGGCAACTATCAGTTCGACAGGACTTGTCACGGCAGTATCGAATGGCACGGTCACGGCGAGAGCCACGGCCAATGACGGCAGCGGCATATATGGAACACTGGTAATCACGATCAGCAGCCAGGTGATACCTGTGACAGGCATTACAGTTACAGGAGCAGGCGGGTCATCGGTAATTACTACGAATGACGGCACCCTTCAGCTTAGTGCAGCGATAGCGCCAACCACCGCGACCAATAAGACAGTCACATGGACAATAGCCAACGGCACGGGGCAGGCAACGATCAGTTCGACAGGACTTGTCACAGCAGTATCGAACGGCACAGTCACAGCAAGAGCCACGGCCAATGATGGCAGCGGTGTGTATGGACAATTGGTGATCACGATCAGCAGCCAGGTGATACCTGTAACTGGGATAACTGTTACAGGAGCAGGCGGGTCATCGGTAATTACTACGAATGACGGGACACTTCAGTTGAGTGCAGCAATAGCACCGACCACCGCGACCAATAAGACAGTCACATGGACAATAGCCAACGGCACAGGACAGGCAACTATCAATTCGACAGGACTTGTCACGGCAGTATCGAATGGCACGGTCACGGCGAGAGCCACGGCCAATGACGGCAGCGGCATATACGGAACAATTGGTAATCACGATCAGCAGCCAGGTGATACCTGTGACAGGCATTACAGTGACAGGAGCAGGCGGGTCATCGGTAATTACTACGAATGACGGCACCCTTCAGCTGAGTGCAGCGATAGCGCCAACCACCGCGACCAATAAGACAGTCACATGGACAATAGCCAACGGCACAGGACAGGCCACTATCAGTTCGACAGGACTTGTCACGGCAGTATCGAATGGCACGGTCACGGCGAGAGCCACGGCCAATGACGGCAGCGGGGTATACGGAACACTGGTAATCACGATCAGCAGCCAGGTAATACCTGTGACAGGCATTACAGTTACAGGAGCAGGCGGGTCATCAGTAATTACTACGAATGACGGAACACTTCAGCTGAGTGCAGCGATAGCGCCAACCACCGCTACAAACAAGACAGTCACATGGACAATAGCCAACGGCACAGGACAGGCAACTATCAGTTCGACAGGACTTGTCACAGCAGTATCGAACGGCACAGTCACGGCAAGAGCCACGGCCAATGACGGCAGTGGAATATATGGAACACTAAGTCTTAGCATCAACAATCAGGCAATCTTAGTTTCTCGAATAAGTATCGCAAGTGCTAAGGGTGAAGCAATAATCACCACCAATCACGGAACACTACAGCTGAGTGCAACGATAGCACCGACGACAGCGACAAATCAGACAGTTACATGGACAATTGCCAATGGTACCGGTCAAGCGACAATCAGTTCAACAGGGCTTGTAACCGCTGTATCGAACGGAACGGTAACAGCGAGAGCCACGGCCAATGATGGATCAGGTATAATCGGAGAACTAGTCATAACAATTAGCAATCAGTTCGTTGCAGTAACAGTTATTATTGTGACGGGTGAAGGAGGTGCAACGACAATCACCTCTAACAGCGGCACTCTGCAAATGATCGCAACTCATTCTGCCAGCAAATGCAACAGATCAGTCAGTTACATGGTCACTGGATGAGGGAAATGGACATGCGGAGATTAGTTCATCAGGGCTGGTAACTGCAAAATCAAACGGAGAAGTTAAAGTCAAAGCGATGGCAAATGACGGAAGCGGGAGCTATGGTGTTATTGAAATTACTCTGACCAACCAGATTGTCAATGTTTCAGAAATTAAAGTCAAAGGGTCAAAAAAGCCAAAGCCAATAATCACGGTTAACAAATCGCTTCAGCTTCAGGCTGAAGTCATTACCTGCCGATGCAACCGATCAGACTGTGATATGGTCGGTCATCAACGGCACCGGACAGGCAACGATCAGTGAAACCGGCCTGCTTACAGGAGTAGCCAAAGGTGAGGTTACGGTAGTGGCGACAGCCGCTGACGGATCAGGAGTATATGGAGAATTGACAGTCACAATCGAATTGATTGAAAAGATTAAAATCAGATATAACAGATATGAGTTGACTGTTCTCGTTCCGGATCAATTTATCCCTTCAAAAGCTGGTTTATATAGTATACATGGCTCTAACATTGAGACCAGGGTTGTTGACGGCAATGAGTGTATCTTTGATATTTCAGGTCTTCCTGCAGGGATATATGTTGTTTCTGTATTCAACTCAACAATTCAGGCTGCTGAGAAGATAGTTATTCCTTATTAAGAAGTGCCTAAAGTCGGGAGTTACTTTAGAAATGCCTTGAGTTGGGAGTGACTAAAGTGCCTAAAGTTTAAAGGTTCAGCGTAATTACTCAAGACAAAAGATAAAAGTCACAAGACAAAAGTCCTGGTCTTCCAGGATTTACTTTTATCTTTTTCCTTTTGTCTTTTATCTTATCAATTGTCGCTCCATTGCTGAGTCGCCACCTCACTCCCTCAAAAGTTATCTTCCACAAATGGATTTTTCAGAGAGAAATTTGGTCTGTAAGAAAGATTGCTGTCATAATCCTGCAGCCAGCCGCGGGAGAAGCCAAAGGAATGGAAAGAGTCTAGGACCTTTTGATATTCCATGTGGGTGATTGGACGCAGTAAGGATTTGCGATTTGCGATTTGCGATTTGCGATTTGCGATTTCATCAAGTCTGTCAGGGGATAGTACTGAGACATAGGGAGATGTGGAGGTTTGGGGAGAGTTCTTCAGAGATAAGCTTTAGCACTCCAATACTGTTTTGCACCAAACCTGGAAGAACCAGGTGGCGGATGATGATGCCTCGTCGTGCTATTCCCCGATCGTCTGTCTGGAGTGTCGTACCCACCTGGTGCAACATCGCTTTTAGGGCAGACAATGCATAAGCGCTGTAGCCTGGTGCCCCTGACAGCTCAACTGCCAAAGTATCGTCAGAATACTTGAAGTCCGGCAGCCAGACATCAACAACGCCCTCCAACGAATTGATGGTCTCTGGCAGGTCGTAACCGTTTGTATTATAAACTATTGTGGGGTGGTGGCCTCGCCTCCACAACTCTTCAATAATGCTTACCATCTGCGGTACAAAATGCGATGGAGAGACAAATCCAAGATTGCCCTCTGATAACGGCAAAAGCTCAATAATTGCATCACAAACCTCATCGAGGGTCATTATCTGTACCCTGTGTCCCGTCGCTCTGATATTTCGTAATTCTGGCAGTAAATGCACTGCATGTTGCAGGATGGGAAGAACAGGTTGACAATACCTTTTTCGCCCGAAATCGGAGGTTCTTCACCTTTGTGTATCACCAGGGAAGCGACATGTATCCTGTCGTCAGCACGGCACCAGCCTTGGCCGAGGGCTCGGTCGGCGTTGCATTGGCGGGGACATTGATTACACAGGTTCATTTGGTCTGATTTAATAGAAGTGCCTAAAGTTGGAAGTGCCTAGAGTGACTAAAGTTATTTGATTGTTGTGACCACAGAATTTACTGAGCTTAGAATCGGGTTTCACAGTTTATTGTCTTGCGATTATATGTCTGAAGGTCAAAAGGTCTGATGTCGGAGGATCAGGATTCATTATTTTAATTTGCTCGTAACTTTAAGTACTTTAGGCACTTTAGCTCACTTTAGTCACTCCGAACTTCTCCGATTAAAGTGGCCGAAGTAGCACTGACAATTTTAATATTCACATAATCTCCGGGCTTAATGCCCTCTGCCTGAAAGACCACAACCTTATTACCTGAAGTTCGTCCCATCATGGCACCGGCGGGTTTTTTGGCTTTGCCTTCAACCAACACCTCAAATGTCTTACCGATATCTGCCTTTTTGCTGGCGCCTGACAGCTTATTCTGTAAAGCTATGATTTCATTCAGCCTTCGTGTCTTAACCTCTTCCGGCACATCATCTTTCATGTGACGCGCAGCTTTAGTGTCAGGCCTCTCTGAGTACTTGAACATGTATGCAAAATCAAATCCCACCTCTCTCATCAGACTCAGCGTTTCCTGATGTTCTTCTTCAGTCTCGCCGCAGAAGCCAGCGATAATGTCAGTGGAAATTGCACAACCAGGTAAAATACGTGTTGATGGCGGCAATCCTGCCCAGATACCACTCTCGGGTGTATTTACGGTTCATCCGTCTCAAGGACTGAGCTGCTGCCACTTTGCACCGGCAGGTGGATGTGTTTGCAGATATTCTCATGCTGCGCCATCACCTCCAAAACATCATCTGACAGGTCCTTGGGGTGGGAGGTGGAGAAACGGACACGACGCGGGAATCGATTGAGTCACCATGTGAGAAGCAGACCATATCCAACAATGCTTTGAAAACCACTCCGTCCATATCGGCCTCCAAGGAGGGGAATATGAATTTTCAACGTTTTCGGTCCAGGAATAGAATTAAATAATGTTACCTCACGGTAACCCTGGTCAAATATCTCCTGCGCCTCACGGACAATTGTCTCAGGATCCCGGCTGCGCTCGGCACCACGGACATAGGGTACCACGCAGTAAGCGCACATATTGTTGCATCCGCGCATGATTGAAATGAATGCAGAGACACCGTTGCTGTCAAGTCGTACGGGTGATATATCTGCATAGGTCTCTTCACGTGAAAGCAGAACATTTACTGCGGTATGTCCCGGAACCGGCAGTCTCAACCAGCATTGGCAGATCGCGGTAAGCATCTGGACCCACCACCATATCGACCATCTTATCACTCTCAAGCAGCTTTTCTTTCAGTCGTTCTGCCATGCATCCCAGCACGCCCACAACAACCTGCGGGCGTTTTCTTTTTTCGCTCCGGAAAAGATCAAGCCGGCCCCAGACGCGCTGCTCGGCATTCTCGCGAATGGAGCAGGTGTTGACAAGGATCAGGTCTGCCTTCTTTATATCCCTGACAGACTCATACCCGGCCTCACGAAGTATTGATGCAACAACCTCACTGTCAGCTACATTCATCTGGCAGCCGTAGGTCTCTATGTAGTAGGTTTTTGGCATAATCGGGGCAAATTTAGGGAAAAAAATATTGTCTGAAGGGTCTGCAAGGTTCTGAGGGTCTCTGTAATCCATACTCGGCATGCCAATGCCAGACCACCTCCCCCCTCGCTTCGTCGGGGTACTCCTCCTAAGCTTAGGAGGAGAAATAATTGATTTATAACGATTTGCGAAAACGAATAGACAAGTAAAGAAAAAAAATTAGCCCTGTGCTTTGAGCTCTGAGCATTCTTCACCATGCCCCATGCTCCATGCCCCAAGCAAGTGACAGACCACCCCCTCCCTGACGGTACCGTCAGGCAGACATCTCCTCAATCAGGAGGGGAAAGAATCACATTTAATGAGTAGTTTGCAGGAATTATATATTTTTGTAACCGGTAAAAACTAAATCCATATGTCAGGTCACAGCAAATGGTCAACCATCAAACGCAAGAAAGGTGCGGCTGATGCAAAGAGAGGGAAGATCTTTACCAAGATCATCAAGGAGATAATGATTTCAGTGCGTGAAGGTGGTTCTGATCCTTCGGGAAATGCCCGTCTGCGACTGGCTATCCAGAACGCCAAGGGCGCCAACATGCCCAAGGATAACATCGACAGAGCCATTAAAAAAGCTTCCGGCGCTGACGCTGAGGCTTACCATGAGATAACATACGAGGGATATGCCTCCAACGGCATTGCGGTTTTTGTCGAGGGTTTAACAAATAATACAAACCGCACCCTTGCCAATATTCGTTTTTTATACGGAAAATATAACGGCGCCCTGGGGCCAAACGGCTCCCTCACCTTCCTCTTTGACCGCAAGGGTGTCTTCACCATCAGCAGGGAGGATATTGCTGATAAGGATATGGAAAACCTTGAGCTGGAGCTTATTGACGCCGGCGCAGAGGATTTTGAGGCTGATGATGAGTGGATAACGGTCACATGCGCCAAAGACGACTTTGGAAGCCTTAACCGCAAGCTGGAAAAGATGAAGATCGAACCTGACGAGGCTAAGCTTCAAAGGGTTCCGAAAGAGACTAAAGTTCTTGATGTCGAAGCAGCCCGCAAGGTGATGAGGCTCGTTGAGGCACTTGAGGATGACGATGATGTCCAGGCAGTCTATCATAACCTCGAGATTAGCGACGAGCTGGCTGAAGCACTTGACCTGTAAAGCAACGACTTGCACGCAACCTTCAGAATTCCCGAATCAGCGTGAATATTACGAGCCGCTGAATCAGTGGTATAATAGTTGTACTAAGCATCAGAGTAAAATCTGTATTATATTTGCGTCATGAAAACAGCGTTTCTGGCCATTATATCTTTCCTGATGCTTAACCTGTCACTGGCAGCGCAGGGAGGCCTGAGCGTACTTGAGATCATGAATGACGGCCGGCCCCGCTATGAGGCGGAGAGGCTCACGATAGTCCAGGATCCCGCAGTCGATACACTGGTCAGCAGGCACATAATGTACAACGCCCGAAAGGAGGGTGTCGACGGGTGGCGCATACAGATCTACCGTGGAGGTCACCGCACTGCAAGCGATGATGCCAACAGGGTGAGAGCACGTTTCATGGATGATTACCCTGAGATAAGAACATACCTCACATTCGACAGACCCAACTGGTTCAAGGTGAAAGTGGGCGACTACCGCACAAGGGAGGAGGCTGCCATTGTCTTCTTTGACATCCAGAAAAGATATCCCGAAGCCTACCTCATAAGGGATGTAATTGCATTTAAAAGTCCGGTAAAATAAGATGAGCGACAGCATAAAGCACGAATGCGGGATAGCACTGATGAGACTGCTTAAACCCGCAGGCTACTATATTGATAAATACGGATCGTGGGATTACAGTCTGCAGAAGATGTATCTCATGATGGAGAAGCAGCACAACAGGGGCCAGGATGGCGCAGGACTGGCAGGCATACATATAGGGGCTAGGCCGGGCACAAGATACATACACCGCCAGCGCTCCATCTCAGCCCAATGCCATAAAGGAAATATTCACCCGCATTTATCCGGACATTAAACAAAACCCATGCGATGTCTGGCTGGGACATCTGAGGTACGGTACCTACGGAACCAACAACATTGACAGTGTCCACCCCGTCACGCGTGAGAATAACTGGCGCTCGCGCAACCTGGTGATGGCAGGCAACTTCAATCTGACCAACATGGAGGTGATATTCAATCACCTCATTGAGATAGGACAGAACCCGGTCGATTTCTCAGACACAATAACCATTCTGGAAAACGTCGGTCATTTCCTTGATAATGAGGTTGAGAGGCTCTACAGGAGTTATAAGGAAAAGGGATACACCAAGCGCGATATCTCGCCGATCATTGAGAAGGAACTTGACCTCGCCGGTGTTCTTCAGAATGCTGCCCGCCGGTGGGACGGAGGTTATGTCATGGCAGGGATGCTCGGCCACGGCGATGCCTTTGTCCTGCGCGATCCGGCCGGGATAAGGCCTGCCTTCTGGTATGCCGACGATGAAGTGGTTGTTGCAGCCTCGGAGAGACCGGTGATACAGACAGTATTCAACATCAGAACAGATGACGTCATGGAGCTCGATCCGGGTAAGGCTCTGATTATTAAAGCCTCCGGGGAATGGTCTTTGCAGGAGATTCTCCCGCCTGCCAAACCGGCGAAGTGTTCCTTCGAGAGGATATACTTCTCGCGCGGCACAGACAAACAAATCTACCGTGAGCGCAAGATGCTCGGCGAGACCCTGACCGAATCCGGTTCTGGCTGCCATTAATCACGACATTAAAAACACGGTTTTCTCCTACATCCCCAACACTGCAGAGAGTGCCTTTTTCGGACTGATCAAGGGCATTGATGACTGGCTCAACAACAAAAAGATGCAGGCCATACTTAAAAAGGGAGATGCAATCACAGTCTCCGATTACGAGAGGATCATGAGTCTGAGGCCGCGCATCGAGAAGATTGCAGTGAAGGACATCAAGCTGCGGACTTTCATCACTGAGGACAAGAACAGGGATGACCTTGTGGCACACGTTTATGACATCACATACGGCGTCATAAAACGGGGTAAGGATAACCTGGTTGTCATCGACGATTCAATTGTGCGCGGTACCACACTCAGGGAGAGCATTATACGTATCCTTGACCGCCTCGAGCCGGCAAAAATTGTGGTGGTTTCTTCGTCTCCTCAGATACGTTACCCTGACTGCTACGGTATCGACATGGCACGAATGGGTGATTTTATCGCCTTCAGGGCAGCGATAGAACTCCTTAAAAAGAGAGAGCGTGAAGATATTATCAGAGAGGTATATGAAAACGCGCAGAAGGAGCTTCAAAAACCTGATAATGAGATGAGAAACGTAGTGAAGGGAATATACTCTCCATTCACTGACGATGAGATTTCTGGGCAGATAGCGCTGATGCTTAGAGCTCCTGGAATAGGGGCTGAGGTGAAGATCGTTTACCAGTCGGTCGAAGGCCTGCATAAGGCTTGTCCCGGGCATACGGGGGACTGGTACTTTACCGGTAACTATCCCACTCCCGGAGGCAACAGGGTTGTCAACAGGGCTTTTGTAAACTATATGGAAGGCATTACCACGAGAGCTTATTAGGGGCAGTAGAGAGTGAACTAAAGTGCCTAGAGTGACTAAAGTGAACTAAAGTGACTAAAGTATACTAAAGTGACTAAAGTGAACTAGAGTGAACTAAAGTGACTAAAGTGCTTGAAGTGATGGACTTGATTGGAGCCTGCAAAATGTATAGCCACATAAAGACAAGGCTGGGAAAGCTGTTAATTACTGAGAGATGTTGAAATTCGCCCGGTAAGAGGCCAGATGGCGGTTGATCTTGTCGATGTAAATATCACGTACAGTGATCATTATCCCGGTCTCCTCAACATTGCCAAAGTGATGGTTAATAAATGTCCCGAAACACCTCATGGAAGGTGAAAGGTTCATATAGGCATTGATCAGTGGCGGGATGTTTTCGCCTAGCTTCCGCACCTCCTGTGATAATATCTTTAAATCCTCCTTGAAATTCCGGCCGGTAAAAAGCTGTTTCATCTCACCCACGTGGATATCCAGTACTATAGGATCATCCGGAACAGCAAGCTTTTCGGGGTCAGGAAAATGCTTGAGCATGAAATAGAGTATCATATTTCTTGCCTGCACATTGTAGTGGGTATACATCGTCACCTTACCGAAAAGGAACTTAACCTGGTGGTTATCAATTATGATGGCGCCGAGGCCGTCCCACAGATTGTCGAGAGCATAAAGGCTTTTACGTCCCATGGCTCCACTCTGGTACTCAGGCCTTACAAAGGAACGCCCGAGCTCCATGGTGTGAGGCAGGAATTTCCTGATGAATTTCGGTGAGAATGTGAAATATGACGATGATGCAAACCTGTCAACGGTGAAGTCCTTTTCCTTATGACCCGGGAAGATAAACCTGTAACCGCCAATTATCTCGCGATTGTCCGGGTCCCATATAATAAGCTGTTTCTGAGGATGATCAGGATCAAGGTCATATTCGTCGAGGTCAATGGCTTTGCCCGTGCCACCGCCGGCATGCCTGAAAGTAAGCTCACGGATACGGCCCAGCTCATGCATCAGGAGGGATGAGCTGTGATGGTCAAAAAGATACACTTCATTGTTGGCGTTGTTAGTTTTTCTTAACATGCCAATCCTTGAAAGCTCCGCTACCAATTCTTCCACCGGCACCGCTTCACCCAGCGGTTCCATCTTGTCATGATTGATCAGGTTGTCCAATGAGGATTTTTAACTGAGTTTCAAATTTAAGAAAATATTATGAACGGGTTGAATACCGTTTCTGCAAATCGTAAGTTTTTTCCCTTACCATATCGGCCCATTGCTGAGGGCTTTTCGATTTGTCAAAGGTCCGCCACGGTATTGCTTCACTGAAATAAAGATCGATAGCCTTGCCTTTCTGTTTGAACATCTCGTCAGCCAGGTAGAGCATCTCTATATTCATCTTAATACCAAGCCGTTGCCGTATATTTGCCAGGTTATAAAAGAAAGAACTGTTCCGGCCTGAGAAAAAACAGGGCACAATATCACGCTGATACTGTACGGCCTTGACAATGAAGCTTTTCTGCCACTGCAGATCAGTTATTGTTCCTTTCACCTTACGGGAACAGATCCCTGCCGGGAAATTCAACAGTTGACAGTCAGAGTTATAGGCTTCTTCCAGGAGTTTTGCAGCCTCTCTTCCGAAGCTGCCGACTTTATTTACAGGAAGGAAAATATCTGAGTAGTTGTCAATGTACAAAAGGATGTCATTGACGGGGAATTTTATTGTGTTATAGTGTTTGGATAGCTCGCTCATGAAAACCATGCCGTCGAGGCCTCCGAGAGGGTGGTTTGAGACGAAGATATTCCGTCCGCCCGAAGGAAGATTTTCAAGGCCGTGAGCGCGGTATTTTATTCCCATATAGCTCAGTGCACCATCATTAAAGGCAGAGCCGCGCAGGTGACCGTGGGTTTTAATGATATCGTTTATATCATCCTGGTGGACAATACGTTTCAGATATCTCACCACAAATCCGGGCAGGTACCGGGCAAGTTTTGGATTCTTGACGTAAAGCACCTTCTCGACATTTAGCAGTATGGGGGCTTTTTCGGTTTCCATTGGGGAATTTCTGGTGGATGCAAAGATACGAATGAATGCTACAATAATTTAACCTCTACGAGGTAAGGTTAGAAACAAACGTCACCAGCTACAATAATTTAACCTCTACGAGGTAAGGGTTTGGGGAATGTATAACATTTTCTACAATACCGAAACTGCTATGCGGTAGGGGGTTAGGGGAAACGCGATATCATCTACAAAACTGCAACCGCTGCGCGGTAGAGGTTTGGGAAAGCACAACATTTTCTACAATACCGCAACCGCCACGCGGTAAGATTAGAATTACACATCACCTGCTACAATAATTTAACCGCTACGCGGTATAACCCAGGATTACTCCGCAGGATAATCAAATTTTTGCCCGTAGGGCATCCGGTATTGTAGGATAAGGCATCACCGAGGGAAATCCTTCCTCGTAGAGGATTAAGAATAAAATATCGTTGTATAGTATCTAATAAACAATTTGTTACAAATGAAATATACAAAGTTTTCAACAAAAGTGAAGAAAAATGGAGTAAAGTGGAGTAAAGTGGGAAATTTATTTTTACTTTAGCCTGCTGAAACAACAACCCTGATGTCCACATTTATCGGCGACTATAACTGCAGGCTTGATTCCAAGGGAAAAGTCATCCTCCCTGCCGCTTTCAAGAAACAGATGCCCCCGGCAGCTGAAGATCGCTTTGTTGTCAGAAGGGATATCTTCGACAAGTGCCTCGTCCTCTATTCAATCGATGATTGGAACAGGCAGCTTGATAAAATTCGAAGCAGAATCAATCCATACAACAGGGAGCACAATATCTTCCTCCGCAATTTTTTCAAGGGTACAGCCGAGGTGTCACTCGACAGCAGCAACAGGCTGCTCATACCCCGCCGTCTGCTTGACCTTGCAGGCATAGGGAAGGATGTTGTTCTTGCCGGGCAGGACGGGCGAATAGAGATGTGGGCTGAAGAGGTATACGCTCACATAGACATGCCTTCAGATGACTTTGCCAATCTGGCAGAAAAGCTGCTTGGAAATCCTGATACCGGAACAGCATAATGATGGTATATCATCTCCCAGCTCTGCTCACTGAGAGCATAGCGGGGCTTAACCTCAGGCCCGACGGGATCTATGTCGATGTTACTTTTGGAGGAGGAGGCCATTCCAGGGCCATCCTTGATCACCTTACCACAGGAAAGCTTATCGCTTTTGACCAGGATCCTGACGCAGCTGCAAACATCATAAACGATGAGAGACTGACCCTCATCAATCAGAATTTCAGATACCTGAAGAACAACCTGCGTTATCTCGGCTATGATGCGATAGACGGCCTGATAGCCGACCTGGGTGTCTCGTTTCACCAGTTTGACTCGCATGAGAGAGGGTTCTCTTTCCGCACTGACACCGGGCTTGATATGCGCATGAATCCGAAAGCTCCCCTGAGGGCATCAGACATACTTCAATCATACGAAGAAGAACAGCTGGCCAACGTTTTTTACAGGTACGGCGAGCTGACGAACTCGCGCAAGCTTGCTGCCGCCATAGTCAAAGCACGGGCCCAGGCCCCTGTTGTCACAGTCAGTGACCTTACCAGGGCACTCTCCGGACTGGTACCGGTCAGCCAGGAGAATAAGTTTTACGCCAGGCTCTTCCAGTCGTTGCGCATCGAGGTGAACCACGAGATGGAAGCACTTACGGAGATGCTTGAGCAGGCTCTGCAGCTGCTGAAACACGGCGGACGCCTGGTAATGATAACATACCATTCACTTGAGGACAGGCTTGTAAAGAACTTCATCCGCACTGGCAATTTCGAGGGCATGGTTGAGAAGGATTTTTACGGCAACCAGATCGTTCCGTTTAAGGCCATCAACCACAAGGTGATTGTTCCGGATGACAATGAGATAGCGGTTAACAGCAGGGCACGCAGTGCAAGGCTCAGGGTAGCAGAAAAGATCTGACGGCGATGGAAGAGAAGAAGAGCGCACAAAAGAAAAGCAGCAAGGGCTGGATGAAAGGCCTCATCAGCGGGACGTTCATCACCGAGAGGCTCATACTCAATAACATGAGGTATGCAACCCTGATCGTGTTTCTTGGCATCATATTAATAACCAACAAGTTTCAGGCTGAACGCACCAATCGTGAGATAGTTGTCCTGGAACAGGAAGTAAGGGATCTGCGTGCTGAATCGCTTTCTGTCTCGGCCGAGCTGGGAGGAGTAAGCCGTCAGAGTGAGATCATTGACCTGGTAAAGGAACGCGGACTGGGGCTTGAGGAACTTCGTGAACCGCCATACAGGATAGTAGTACATGAATAGCCCGATGAAACCAAAGGACCAGATATTCGCACGTACCGGCATCATTTACGGTATCGTGGCGCTCATGGCCCTTGCTGTGTTCATCCGGATAATAATTCTTCAGTTTGTGCAGTCGGAGAAGTGGGCTGCCATGGCTGACAAAGTCGTCTTCCGCAGGGAGGTAGACAAAGCCAGCAGGGGCGATATCCTCTCCGATGACGGGCGCATTCTTGCGAGTTCAATCCCGTATTACACAGTCTATATGGATACCCGCAGCTCAGGCATGGCTGACACTACGTGGGCCAACGGCATCAACGGTCTCTGCAGGGGCCTCTCGAAATACGTAGGGGTGAATTCTCCCGAGGGCTGGAAGAACCAACTGACCCGGGCACGCAAGCGTGGAGACAGGTACTTTCTCATCAAGAGGCATGTCAGCTATGAGACCCTGAGCCATCTTAAAAAACTTCCGGTTTTCAGACACGGAAAGTTCAGGGGAGGATTGCTCTACCAGCCTGAGAACAGTCGCATCATGCCTAACGGTCTCCTGGCAAGACGAACCATCGGTTATGTGACAGAGGACAGCACATCCAACATTGTGGGGCTGGAAGGTTCTTTCAACAGCTACCTTTCAGGCAAGGATGGCTTCAAGGTGCAGCAGCGCCTTACGGGAGGAGCGTGGATTGACGTGGAAAACCTCGAGACCGTCCATGCACGTCCCGGCTTTGATATTGTGACTACAATCAACCTTGATCTGCAGGATGTTGCCGAGCACGCACTTTACCGTCAGCTCTCAAAGTCCAATGCGCATCACGGGTGCGTGGTGGTGATGGAAGTCCACACCGGGGATATAAAGGCCATCGCCAATCTCGAAAAAGGTTCTGACGGCGCGTATCATGAGACATACAACTACGCTGTCGGTGAGAGTACCGAGCCGGGTTCAACCTTCAAGCTGATGTCAATGATCACAGCTCTCGAGGATGGCGTTGTGGACCTTGATGACACGATCAACACGGGTGACGGCACAGTCAAATATTATGACAAGATAATCAGGGATCATGAGGAGAAAGGACTGGGCAAGATCACCGCACGTGAGGTTTTTGAGCACTCCTCCAACGTCGGGACAGCAAAAATAATCTACGAGAACTACAAAGACAATCCGCGCAGGTATGTTGACCGTCTCTACTCCATGCAGATCAACAAGCAACTTGACCTGCAGATCAAGGGGGAAGGGAAACCTGTGATCCGTTACCCGGGAGAAAAACTCTGGTCCGGCATATCGCTTCCGATGATGGCCTATGGATATGAGGTCCAGATGACCCCCCTGCAGATACTTACCTTCTATAACGCGGTAGCTAACGACGGTAAGATGGTAAAGCCCAGGTTCGTCACCGAGGTACGTGACGGCAACTGGCCGGTCAAAACTTATGATCCGGAAGTCATTACTAACGCAATCTGTTCGCGTTCAACGATCCATAAGGCACAAGAGCTCCTTGAAGGGGTGGTAGAGAACGGCACGGCTAAAAACCTCCGTAACAGTAATTACAAGATTGCCGGCAAGACCGGTACTGCCCAGATAGCCAATCAGAAGTACGGCTACCGCTCCGGAGAGCGCATATCCTACCAGGCCTCCTTTGTGGGATACTTCCCTGCTGATGATCCTATCTATTCATGCATCGTGGTTGTCAACGCCCCTTCGAACTACGTGTACTACGGAAACGTTGTAGCCGGCCCTGTCTTCAAGGAGATTTCCGACAAAGTTTATTCAACAAGTTTCTACCGAAACATGATGGCGCTTGCTCCTCCGGAGGATAAGCCTCTGAAAGCTCCGGATGCCGGTAACGGTTATTACGAGGACATTAACAAAGCGCTGCGCACCCTTAATATCAAGGCTAAGAGGAACGCTGACAGCGAGTGGGTAAGAACGCGTGAGAGCGGTGACACCCTCCGTGTCATTGACCTGGCTCTCACTGATGGGCTGATGCCCAATGTGGTAGGGATGGGATTGCGTGATGCTATCTACCTGCTCGAGAATAACGGACTAAGAGTACACTACAGCGGCCGTGGGAAGGTTGTGAGGCAGTCACCCCAGCCAGGTGTAAAAATCTCCAGGGGAGCAACGGTAGCTGTTGAACTGAAACTATGACAATGATGAAGCTCAGGGATATACTGACAGATATAAAGATCACCTCTACTTTACGGTGATGAAGACAAAGCCATCAGCGGCGTCACCGCTGACTCCCGTGCAGTTAAGCCCGGCACTCTCTTCATCGCGGTAAGAGGAACGAAGAGTGACGGTCACACCTTCATCAGCAAGGCTGTCAGTGACGGAGCTGCAGCAGTAATTTGCGAGATCCCACCCGAGCCTCTTCCGCAGGGAGTTACAGTGGTTGTTGTGGATGATTCAACAGCCGCACCGGGCCTGGCAGCATCGGCTTTCTATGATCACCCTTCCGGGAAGGTGAAACTGACAGGTGTCACCGGCACAAATGGCAAGACTACCATTGCCACCCTGCTGTATAATATGTTTGAGGCGATGGGGTACAAGTGCGGCCTGCTCTCAACGGTGTGCAATTATGTCCATAACAGGCGGGAAGATGCCACTCACACCACTCCTGACCCTGTTAAACTGAATGCCCTGCTTGCCGACATGGTTGACGAGGGGTGCGAGTATGTCTTCATGGAGGTCAGCTCCCACGCCGTTGAACAGAGACGCATAGCAGGACTGACCTTTGCGGGCGGTGTCTTCACCAATCTGACGCATGATCATCTTGATTACCACCTGACCTTCGATAATTATCTCGCAGCAAAGAAAAAGTTCTTTGACGACCTCTCACCCAAAGCTTTCGCGCTGGTAAACACTGACGACAGGAACGGCAGGGTGATGATACAGAACTGCAGGGCGGCCAAACGCACATTCTCAATGCATGCGATGGCCGACTTTCGCTGCAGCATAACAGAGCAGGGATTTGAAGGTATGCTCCTTAAGATAAACGGAATGGCGGTATGGACGCACTTTATCGGCGATTATAACGCATCGAACCTGCTGGCCGTTTATGGCGCTTCAATACTGCTGGGCGCTGAAAGCGGCGAAACACTCAGGATACTCAGTTCGCTTTATCCTGTTGCCGGCCGCACGGAGGTCATACGCTCAGCTGACGGTATCACAGGGATAGTTGACTATGCCCATACCCCTGATGCCGTACAGAATGTAATCGAGGCAGTTAACAGACTCAGGCAGGGGAAAGGAAGGCTGATAGTTGTACTGGGTGCCGGCGGTGACCGCGACCGCACCAAGAGACCAATAATGGCAACAATGGCGGCAGCGCGCGCTGACAGGCTTGTCCTTACTTCTGACAATCCAAGAAGCGAGGATCCGGAAAAGATCATTGATGAGATGGAGGCAGGACTGGATGAAGATGGCAGGGCTAAAACCATCCGTATCACTGGTCGTGCCGATGCCATCAGGGCTGCGGTGATGTTTGCAGCGCCAGGCGATATAATCATTGTAGCGGGCAAAGGCCATGAGACATACCAGGAGGTTATGGGTGTCAGGCATCATTTTGACGACAGGGAGGAACTACGTAAGGCATTTAAAATGAGTTGATATGTTGTATTATCTCTTCAGATATCTTGACACACTCGGTGTCCCAGGCGCAGGGGTATTCAATTACATTTCCTCCAGGGCTGCTGCCGCCATCATTGCATCTCTCATCATTTCAATGCTTATCGGCAAGAGCATTATAAACTATTTGCAGCGCAGGCAGATAGGCGAAACAATACGCAATCTTGATCTCGAGGGCCAGTACAGAAAGCAGGGCACCCCATCAATGGGCGGAATAATCATCATCGCTTCGATATTAATACCTGTACTGCTTTTTGCCAAGCTTGACAACGTATATATAATCCTGATGCTGATAACCACAGTCTGGATCGGGCTGATCGGTTTCCTGGATGACTACATAAAGATCTTCAGAAAACATAAAGAAGGACTTGCTGGCCGGTTCAAAATTATAGGGCAGATCTCGCTGGGCCTCATCGTAGGACTGACCCTGCTGCTCAGCAATGATGTTGTGGTAAGGGTGAATGTAACGGCCCCTGGTGCCGCCTCGGTTGCTTCGATGAATCAGTCAGGCGTACAGCCTGATGATCTTCTTCCGCAGACAACGGCTGTCAATATTAAATCAACCAAGACTACCATCCCCTTTGTCAAGGATAATGAGTTCGACTATTCATGGCTGGTGCCTTTTGCAAAGGGAGAGATGAAGCAGATGCTTGGCTGGCTGGTCTTCATAGCCGTTGTGATCTTCATTGTGGTGGGCGTGTCAAACGGTGTGAACCTGACCGATGGGCTCGATGGACTTGCTACCGGCACCTCCGCCATTGCCGGCGTCACCCTCGGCATCCTGGCCTATGTCTCAGGTAACATCAATTTCGCTGATTATCTGAATATTATGTATATACCTGACACCGGCGAGCTGATGATCTTTGCTGCCGCGTTTGCCGGCGCCACTGTCGGCTTCCTATGGTATAACTCCTATCCGGCACAGGTATTCATGGGCGACACCGGCAGCCTTACGCTGGGTGGCATCATAGCAGTGTTTGCCATTGTGATCCGCAAGGAACTGCTCATTCCCATTCTCTGCGGTATTTTCCTGGTTGAGAGTCTGTCGGTGATGATGCAGGTAGGCTGGTTTAAAAGAACGAAACGCAAATACGGTGAGGGAAGACGCATTTTCCTCATGGCTCCGCTGCACCACCATTATCAGAAGAAGGGGTATCCTGAACCGAAAATTGTCACCCGGTTCTGGATTATAGCGCTTATTCTGGCGGTGATCAGCGTAGTGACACTTAAGATAAGATAACAGATGAAGAAGAGGATAGTAATACTGGGAGCAGGTGAGAGCGGTGCAGGGTCAGCAATGCTGGCACAGAAGCAGGGGTTTGACGTGTTTGTCACCGACAGTGGTACCATAAAGGACAAGTACCATGAGATGCTGGTCTCACATGATATCGCATTTGAGGAAGGAAAGCACAGCATGGAGCTGATAATGAATGCCGGTGAGGTGATAAAGAGCCCTGGCCTGCGCGAAGATAACCCTGTTGTGGTTGCCGTACGCGAAAAGAACATCCCCGTCATTTCGGAAATTGAATTTGCCGGACGCTATACTGATGCAGTCAAAATATGTGTGACAGGAAGTAACGGGAAAACCACCACCACCAACCTGATCAGCCACATGATGAAGAAGGCGGGGCTTAATGTCGCAATGACAGGCAATGTGGGTAACAGCTTCGCACTGGCGGTGGCAGAGGGAGGATATGATTATTATGTCATCGAGCTGAGCAGCTTCCAGCTTGACGGCATGTACGACTTCAGGGCTGACATTGCCATCCTTTTGAATATCACCCCTGATCATCTCGACAGGTACGATCACGAGATGCAGAATTATGTCGACTCCAAGATGCGTGTGAGTCCGCAATCAGGCCTCCGGCGACTGTTTCATCTGGTGTGCTGACGACCCGGTCACAATGAAAGAAGTGGAGAAGCTTAACCTCCTGTCACGTTCACTGCCATTCTCGCTCAATACGTGTGAAGGGATGGCTGCCTGCCTGGAAAACGATAACCTCATTCTTGATATAACCCAAAAAACCAGCCTTATGACCATTCATGACCTGGCGTTAAAAGGACGCCACAACATTTACAATTCGATGGCTGCTGCCATCACCGGCAAGGTTCTGAATATCCGCAAGG
Organism: uncultured Bacteroidales bacterium; assembly: GCA_963732575.1. GTDB lineage: Bacteria > Bacteroidota > Bacteroidia > Bacteroidales > VadinHA17 > SR-FBR-E99. Next base: position 74,970 of record CAVTAA010000007.1, on the reverse strand, counting down.
AGACAATACGCGAGAGCCTGACCGACTTTCAGGGTGTTGAGCACCGGCTTGAGTCTGTCATAATGGTGGCAGGCATAAACTTCATCAATGATTCAAAGGCGACGAACGTCAACTCCACATGGTATGCTCTTGAATGCCAGCAACCGGGAGTAGTATGGATAGCAGGAGGGGTGGATAAAGGGAACGATTATTCGGAGCTGAACACGGTGGTGAAGGAGAAGGTGAAGGCGATTGTCTGCCTGGGAAAGGATAATCAGAAGATCATAGACTCATTCAACGGGATGGTGCCTACAATCGTTGAGACGACCTCGATGGAGGAGGCAGTGCGGGCAGCATATTACCTGGCTCATAAAGGTGATACAGTGCTTCTCTCACCGGCATGCGCAAGTTTTGACCTGTTTAACAACTATGAAGACCGCGGACGTCAGTTTAAGCTGGCTGTCAGAAACTTATAGAGCATGGCAGACGTAAAGCTAAGACGGTTTTTTAAAGGTGACAGGTACATGTGGGGTCTGATAGCCCTCTTTATGCTCGTGTCGCTTCTCTCCGTCTACAGCTCCTCCGTGGGAGTAGCCTACTCGTCGCACCATGGTAACACATTTTATTTTCTCAGAACCCAGTTTATTATGCTGATGGTGGGTCTGCTCATCATTGTAGTAACACACTGGATACCTTATATAAAATATATGCAGTATGCCACTATCGGGCTGGGAGTGGCAATAGTTCTGCTGATAATCACACTTTTTGCCGGTGTAAGCATCAACGAGGCGCAACGGTGGTTAGAGATACCAATTATAGGTCTCAGGCTGCAGACCTCAGACCTGGCAAAAGTGGCGCTGGTGATCTACCTTGCGCGCGGACTGACAGTTTATCAGCATGAGCTGAACAACTTCAAAACAGTGACCATGAAGCTGGTCGCACCGGTGGCATTGGTGTGTTTGCTGATAATGTCGGAGAACCTGTCTACCGCGCTGATGATATTCATGATAAGCATGATAGTGCTTTTCATCGGCCGTGTTCCCGTGAAATTCCTGTTGGGTTATGCAGGCATGGGGCTGGCGGCAGTGGTTCTCTTCGCAACATTATTGCTGGTTTTCAAGAAGGGTGACAACAGGGTAGAGGTGTGGAAGAACCGTATTGAGACGTATTTCAGCGGTGAGAGCTCGCCGGATGCCGATTATCAGTCGAACCAGGCCAAGATAGCCATCTCAACCGGCAAACTCTTTGGCAAGCTTCCGGGAGGAAGCACTCAGCGCAACATGCTCCCGCAGTCGAACTCGGACTTCATTTTTGCCATCATAGTCGAGGAGTACGGGCTCTTTGGCGCTGTAATAGTTATTCTAAGTTACCTGGCGCTGATGTTCAGGGGCATTCAGATAGCGCGAAAGTGCGATTTTGCTTTCCCGGCGCTTATGGTGCTGGGCCTGACGATCATGATCGTTTTCCAGGCTTTTCTGAATATGCTTGTGGCCGTGGGGCTCTTCCCGGTGACGGGACAGACCTTGCCGATGATAAGCTGGGGCCGTACATCAGTACTTGTGATAAGCTTCTCACTGGGAGCCATACTGAGCGTCTCGAGGGTGATGAATGCACGCGGGAGAAGCGAAAAACTCTCAGATATTGAACGGACAGACACAATCAAGGTAGCATGAGCGGCGGGAGGGCAAATATCAGGATCATCATCAGCGGAGGAGGCACCGGAGGCCACCTCTTCCCTGCCATTGCCATCGCCAATGCTCTCAAACGACTGAAGCCCGAAGCGGAGATACTCTTCGTGGGAGCGACGGGACGGATGGAAATGCAGAAGGTGCCGGAGGCCGGGTACGAGATTGAAGGGTTGCCGGTAGCAGGATTTGTAAGGGGAATGAGCTTCAAGAACGTATCTGTGGTGGGTAAACTGTTCCACAGTATGCTTAAGGCGAGAAAGATAATACGCAGGTTTAAACCGGATGTTGTTGTGGGAGTAGGAGGATATGCATCAGGACCAGTTCTCAAGCAGGCACAGAGAATGAATATCCCTACTCTGATACAGGAGCAGAACAGCTATGCAGGTGTCACAAACAAGCTGCTGGCTCAGAAGGCCGGGAAGATCTGCGTTGCATATGAGGGGATGGAAAAATATTTCCCGAAAGATAAAATTATACTGACAGGCAATCCTGTCAGGCTGGCGTTTGACAACCTTGTATCACTGAAGGCAGAGGCGCTTGAGCATTTCAGCCTCGACAGTTCCATGCCGGTGATACTCGTTCTGGGCGGGTCTCTTGGCGCCGGCACGATCAACAGCAGCGTCGGCGGCGGCATAGAGCGGGTAAGGAGTGCAGGGGTGCAGATGATATGGCAGACCGGCAGTCACTATTATGACCGGATGCGTGAGCTCACCGAGGCGGCTGCCACAAACAATATACGTGTCACGGGCTTCATCAGCCGCATGGACCTTGCCTACGCCGCCGCCGATATCATCATATCACGTGCCGGCGCCGGTACAATCTCCGAACTGGCACTGGTGGGCAAACCCGTCATCCTTGTGCCGTCACCCAATGTCGCCGAAGATCACCAGACACATAATGCAATGGCCCTGGTGAATAAAGAGGCTGCAATACTGGTGACCGATGCCGCAGCGCCGGCAGAGCTTATCACCACAGCACTGACACTTCTGCAGGACAGCGCACGGAGAAAAAAACTCTCCGGGAACATCAGTAAACTGGCAATCAGAGATGCTGATGAAGTCATCGCCGGGGAAGTACTTAAACTGATAAACAGATGAGAGGACTGACAAACATAGAAGGCATTTATTTCCTTGGCATTGGTGGCATAGGAATGAGCGCCCTGGCACGCTATTTTCTCGCTGCGGGATATTGTGTATGCGGATATGACCGTACAGGCAGCCCTCTAACCGAAGTTCTGGAGGAGGAAGGCTGCCACATTTCTTATGACGATGATCTGGATGCACTGCCTGCACTGTTTTCTGATCCTGCCGAGCGCGACAGGGTGATGGTGGTATATACCCCGGCAATACCAAAGAATAGCATCATCCTGAATTACTTCATCAATAACGGGTACATTATTTATAAAAGGGCAGAGGTACTCGGACAGATCTCCCGTGAGACTGATGCGATCGCCGTAGCCGGGACACACGGGAAAACGACTGTCAGCACAATGATTGCCCACATCCTGACTGTATCTCAGTTAAAATGTTCAGCCTTTCTTGGCGGTATATCAAAGAATTATAACACAAACCTTATTCTACGGCAAAGCAGGTTTACGGTGATGGAAGCTGATGAGTTCGACCGCTCCTTCCTTTATCTCTCACCTCTTATTGCAGTTATCACAGCCATTGATCCTGATCACCTTGATATATATGGTACTGCGGAAGCTATGGTTGATGCTTACGGCGATTTCTGCGGCTGTGTTCAGAAGGACGGCACCCTGATACTGCATGAAGATATCCTTCCTGCCCTGAGGCTTCCTGATGATGTGAAGGTGTACAGCTACGGCACGCGTGAGCAGGCTTCCTTCAGAGCTGCATCCATCGAAAAAGGAGACGGTTTCTACAGGTTCGACCTGATTACTCCCGGTGAGCCTGTTCAGAATATTCGCCTTGCACTGCCCGGTATGGTCAATATCCTCAACGCCACAGCAGCAGCCGCAGCATCATGGTGTGCAGGCGCTGAACCTGATGAAATACGCAAGGCTCTGCTTCACTTATGAAGGTGTATGCCGCAGATTTGATATGAGGTTCAATAATAAAGGTGTTGTCTACCTGGATGACTATGCTCATCATCCCCAGGAGATAAATGCCCTTGTCAGCGCTGTTCGCGACTTTTACCCTTCCAGGCATATCACAGGCATCTTCCAGCCACACCTCTTCAGCCGTACACGTGATTTTGCCGACGGTTTTGCTGCAGCGCTTGACCGGTTTGACGAGGTACTGCTTCTTCCCATTTATCCTGCCCGTGAAATGCCTTTGCCCGGCGTCACTTCAGAGATGATCGCAGCAAAGATGAAGAACAGGAACGTGAAGGTGGTCACCAAAGAAGAGCTTCTGCCAATCCTTGAGACCAGCGGTGAAGGCGTGCTGCTTACAATTGGGGCAGGTGATATTGACCGTTTTATCGAGCCAATAACAACAATGCTTAAGAGAAGATTCTCATGAGCCTGCTGATGAAGATACTGACTGTCGTCATGGGTGCATTTGTGCTCCTCACACCGCTGTTCAGCCGCCTCGCGTGTAAAGATGATGTGTGTTCAGGCGTAGTAATCACCCTGGCAGACTCAACGCAGCACCAGTTTGTCACGCCCGGTGACCTGATGTCACTGATCAGGTCGACAGGCATACGCGTCACAGGTGAACAGATAAATGAGATACCGCTAAACACAATTGAAAACAAAATAAAGACATACAACGAACTGAGGGTAGCCGAAGCATACTTCTCGGCCGACAAGAAGCTGCATGTCTATGCTGACCAGCGTGAACCGGTGATGCGTGTGGTGGCATCATACGGGGGCGACTTCTTTATTGACCGTGAGGGTGTTATAATGCGCCGCCATAATCTTTACACCCCTCATCTTCATATCCTCGAGATAGATATGGTTTTCAATCCCGGGGAGATGACAGGCACGAACATCTATGATTCAGAAAAGACTGAGAACCTGGCACGCGCATATGAACTTGTGAATTATATCAGGGGTGACAGCTTCTGGAACTCCATGATTGACTGTCTCAGCATGTCACGTGACGGCAGGGTGGTCATGGTGCCGCGTGTAGGTCATCATACAATACGGCTCGGCCGGACCGAGAACTATGAAGAAAAACTTAACAACCTCCTTGTCTTTTACCGCGAGGCTATGCCTGTAACAGGGTGGGATAAATACAAGGTGGTGAATATTGAATATAAAGGACAGGTAGTCTGCCAGAGAAGATAATTGTTGAACAACCATATAAATAAACTATGAGCAGTAAAGATCAGTTAGTAGCAGCCATTGACATCGGCACGACCAAGATCGTTGCCATTGTCGGGCGTTGTGACGGAAAGGGAGGAATAGAAATCCTCGGTCTGAGCAACACACCATCAACAGGCGTAAAGCGTGGTGTGGTGCTGAACATCGAAGAGACGGTAAAGGCTATCAGAACCACGGTCGATGACCTTGAGGAGAGAACCGGCATTGTTCTCACCGATGTCTTTGTAGGTATTGCCGGAAGGCATATTAAGAGCAAGATGGCCCGCGGTTATATTACACGCGATTCCCATGAGACGGAGATCGATATAAGCGATATCCGCAGGCTGACGGCTGACATGTTTAAACTTCCCATTGAGGTGGGTGAGGAGATAATACATGTCATCCCGCAGACCTATATTGTCGACAATGAATCCGGTATCAGCAATCCGGTTGGAATATGCGGCAAACGGCTCGAAGCGAATTTTCATATCGTGATCGGGCAGATTTCCTCGGCGCGCAACACTGAGAGGTGCATCAACAAAGCCAACATGAACCTGATGAGCCTGGTGCTTGAACCGCTGGCTTCATCCGAGGCAGTGCTGACCGATGAGGAGAAAGAGGCAGGCGTGGTGCTTGTCGACATCGGAGGAGGCACCACTGACGTTGCCATATATTATGACAATGTGATAAGGCATACCGCCGTGATACCTTTCGGCGGCAACATGGTCACCGCTGATATCAGGGAGGGATGCTCGATACTGCAGAAGCAGGCCGAAGACCTGAAGGTCAAGTTCGGTTTTGCCATTGGCGATATTGCACCTGAGAACAAGGTCGTTTCAATACCGGGCATAGCAGGACGCGATCCCAAGGAGATATCGTTCAAGAACCTTGCCTATATCATTCAGAGCCGGATGGAGGAGATCCTTGATGCGGTCAACTTCGAGATACAGAACTCAGGGTTTGCCGAAAAGCTCACTGCCGGAGTAGTGATAACAGGCGGCGGAGCAATGCTGAAGAACCTGCCGCAGCTCGTTAAGTACAAGACGGCTATGGATGTGCGTATCGGGATCCCCAATGTTCATCTTACTGGCAAAGCCCGGGACGAGATCAATCAGCCCATGTATGCCACCAGTGTCGGTCTGATCATGAAAGGTCTTGAATACATTGAGGAGAACAAGCTTGTGGTTCGCTTCGGCGAGAAGAAACCGGAACCTGTTCAAGTTCAGAAACCGGTCTTCCATCCGAAGGAAGAAATAGAGCAAGAGGAAAAGGAAAAGGTAACGATAGTTGAAGATACTGATGAGCAGCCAACCAGGCCGCAGAAGACTTTTATCAGCCGCATAAGCAAACTGTGGGATGATATTATTGATGCCACGGACGAGAAACTGGATGATAAATCATCAAATAATTAAAAGCTGAAGTCATGTCAGAGGATCTGATGAATTTTGACCTGCCCGTAGAGCGGTCGTCGATAATAAAGGTGCTGGGAATAGGAGGTGGCGGCAGCAACGCCGTCAACCATATGTTCCGCAAGGGCATCAAGGATGTCAACTTCGTTGTCTGCAACACTGATCAGCAGGCTCTCTCTCAGAGCCCGGTGCCGGTCAGGGTGCAGATAGGAGAGACCACAACCGAAGGACTTGGCGCCGGCAGCCAGCCGGAGAGAGGTCGTGACGCAGCCATCGAGAATATTGCCGATGTCATGAATGCGTTGTCCGGAAACACGAAGATGGTCTTTATAACCGCAGGCATGGGAGGAGGTACCGGCACCGGAGCAACACCGGTCATCGCCAAGGCATGCAGGGAGGCTGGTTATCTGACCGTGGCAGTGGTGACAATACCGTTCAGGTCGGAGCTCAACCAGCGTATCAAGCTGGCTATCAGAGGTATCAATGACCTGAAAGACAAAGTTGACTCGCTCATTGTGATAAACAATGAACGGCTCAGGGAGATTTACGGTGATGAGGGCGTATCTGCCGCTTTCGCCCGTGCCGATGATGTACTCGCCAATGCAGTGAAAGGCATAGCTGAGATCATCACCTGCACAGGTTATATAAATGTAGACTTCGCTGATGTTGATACTGTTATGAGGAACTCAGGCGTTGCCCTCATGGGGATCGGTACTGCCGCTGGTGAGGACCGTGCTACAAAATCAATTGAAGCTGCCCTGACCTCGCCGCTGCTCAGCTCCAATGATATCACCGGAGCCCAGAGTATACTGCTTAATATTAAATCAGGAACGGGTCCGAATGAGATAACCATGGATGAGCTTGGAGAGCTCACTGATTATGTCTATGAAGCCATCTCTGAGGATGCTCTTATCATCAGGGGTCTGTCGACCGAGGAGGAGCTGGGTGATGCCATCAGTGTCACCGTCGTTGCCACCGGCTTTGAGGCCAGCGCTGATCTTGACGCATACAAGCCTGAGAAGCGCAGGGAGGTTGTCAGCCTGAACTCTGCGCAGCAGCCCTCTCTTCCCGAGAACGCTGGCGAAGGAGACTCACAGTATATTGTACGTCCTGCCCGTGCTGGTCACCGTGACACCCCCTCATCCTCCAAAGAGGTAAACCAGGGTGTCATTGACTTCGATCCCGACGGTGATATCAGCATTTCTCCTGCTCCTGCCCGCCCCGTCACCCCGCCGGCTGACAAGAACGAGGGTACGCTGCGCAAGCTTAAGCACATGCAGAATGTCATAAAGAACGAGGGTCTCTCGACACAGTCGATGAATGATAACATCGAGGACTTCGAGGAGGTGCCGGCATACGTGCGCAAGAAGATCGCCCTTCATAATGCCAACAAGGCCGCAGGCAGCAAGGTGTCAAAGTTCACCCTGAGCCTCGACGAGGATAATCAGCCGGTCATCAGGGAAAACAATGCATACCTGAACGATAACGTGGACTGAGTTTGTTTTTTGTTATTATATGGTTGTTGTTCGAAGGACCGGCCCTCTTTTTCTGGCCGGTCCTTTTTTTGTCTTCCACTTAAGCATAATCACAACCTTATGACACTTTTTAAGTAAATTTGCCGCTGATGCACCGCCTCTTAGCATATATAGCCTTCCTGTTAATTCCGGTGACCCTTTATGCCCAGGATGTTGATACAATCCCGCGAAAAGTTATCAAACCCAGGCCTGTGCCAGTTCAGACAACTGATTCCATCGCCTTTCAGGACACAACACGAATACCACCGCCTGTCCGCAAACCTGACACTATAATTGCAAAGACCACAAGGCAATGGACCCTCTCTGCTGATTATACGTCTGAGGTCAACATATCTCTTGACACGGCATTTTCCCTCTTTCACCGCCGCCGCATGACAGATAAGGTCTCAGACTTCAACGCATACCCCGGTAACTATGGCCTCCCCCTCTACCAGATTAATTTCTTTGACCGCGACTGGAAGCCTGACAGGTACCTCTATTCGTATTATTATCCATTTATGTTCACCCCGGCTAACACACTGTTTATAAATACGCATGTGCCGTTCACCGAGCTGGCATGGACCAACGCGGGAGCCCGTCAGAAGTCAGAACAGACATTCAGAATAAGACATTCGCAGAATATTACAAGGAGGCTGAATTTCGGACTTATATATGATATCGTCTACGCCATAGGTCAGTACAATTACCAGAAGGCGGTTGACAAGAACTTTCTCCTCCACACATCTTATAACGGTGACCAGTACACGGCCTATTTCAGCGCAGGAGTAAACAACCACGAGACATATGAGAACGGGGGGATAGCGGGAACGGAGTTTCTCAGTCAGTATCCCCCAGAGGATGTGCCGGTGAGGCTCAACGAAGTCCAACGAGTTCTCAAAACCATCTTAAGAACAGGTACATACTGCTGGCGCAGCGATATTCCCCGGGAGGCAAGCGTGACACCGTTACAGGTGAAATGCTGCATGCCGGACCAATAACTTTCTCTCATACCGGAAGCTATGAAACGAACAAACGCGGTTTCTACGACAAATACCCGAACTCCTCATTCTACGACACCATACTGATCAGTAATTCTGCAACGAAGGATTCTCTCTATCAGAACCTGCTGTCGAATACGGTGAGGGTGGATTTTGCTGCAGGCAGCGCGAGCCGTTTCCGGTTCGGTGCAGGAGCAGGAATTCGCAATGAGCTTCGCAACTATGGCCAGCTGATACCCAAAGACACTCTCGGCGATCCGAATATTATACGCAGGCACAAGAGCTCATTTGTGTTTACAGGAAAAGTTTTCAACAACATTGGTGAAAAGTTCGGATGGTCTGCAACGGGTGACCTGTGGTTCCAGGGGTACCGGGCCGGTGACTTCATCGTGGACGGACGCATTTTCAAGGACTTTGCCACCTCACAGAAGGGCATTATAACATGGGACGCTACCGCCACCATTGCCAGTTACACGCCCTCCTTATGGTACGACAGATGGGGCTCAAACAACTTTTCATGGTCGCTGAACCATGGAAAAGAGTTCAGGTCGACGGTTGGATCATCGCTCCAATGGCCCGGGCGCAGCCTCAGCCTGAGGTTCAATTACGCCATTATTGATAATTTCATTTACATGGGAAATGATGCCACGCCTGCTCAGCACCAGGGAGCGCTGTCCGTGGCCGCTCTTTCATTAAGGAAAGATCTTGTTTTCTGGAAATTTCACTGGGATAACACCGTACTGCTGCAAACGAGCTCCAACAGCGATGTCCTAAGCCTGCCGCTGGTAACTGCCCGGAGCGCGTTCTTCTTTGATCATTTATTTAAATTCGAATTAACAAATGGAGAACTTTATTTCCAGGCGGGCGCTGAAGCAATGATTCATACTGCCTATTACGCAATGAATTATATGCCGGCCACGGGCAGATATTTTAGCCAGTCTGACACTGAAATTGGTAACTATCCGTTTATCAACGTTTTCGTGGATCTTAAGGTAAAACGCACCAGAATCTTCGTAATGTTTGACCATGTAGCAGCCGGTCTGATAGGATATGATTATTTTTTAATACCTAATTACCCTATGAATGTCAGGATGTTACGAGTTGGATTCGCCTGGACTTTCTACGATTAAAAAAATTTGTTATCTTTGCAGCGAAAACAATTCCTTTACCGGGTTGTTTAATTGTCGGACCAATATTTTAGATATTGAGGAAAATTATTTCGTTCTTATTCATTGTTATTCTGTCAGTCTTCTCCTGCGAAACGGAGAGCAGAAGGGTTGATACTGTTACGGTACCGCCCCGTGATCTTGAAACAATCCTCGCCGACGGAAAGATCATAGCGGTAACCAACATTAACCAAACGAGCTATTTCATCTACAAGGGAGAGCCGATGGGCTTTCATTTCGAATTACTCAAGCGCTTTGCAGATCACCTTGATCTTGAGCTTGAGATAATTGCACGAAATGATATTGATGAAGCGCTGGAGCTTCTCCATGAAGGCAAAGCTGATCTGGTAGCCGTAGGGCTGTCAGTAAGCGCCGACCGTGAGGAGATGATGCGCTTCACCGAACCTATAATGCAGTCAGGCGAGGTGCTTGTGCAGCGCAAACCCAATGGCTGGTTCAGGATGACGGAAGAAAACATCGGGCAACAGCTGGTAAGGAACCAGCTTGACCTCGAAGGAAAGACTGTCTATGTGCAGAAAGGTTCTTCGTATGCTCAGCGGTTATATAGCCTTGAGCGTGAATCAGGCATTGACATTGGTATTATCGAGGTGCCCTATGACGCTGAAGAGCTTGCGCATCAGGTATCGCGGGGTGAGATAGAGTTCACTGTTTGCGATGACTATATGATTAACATCATCGGGTCGCTGCATGCCGAACTTGATTTTGGTACTTCCGTAAGCCCGCCGCAGGACATAGCCTGGAGTGTGCGTAATGACGGCAGTGATGCTCTCCTTGAAGAGCTCAACGGCTGGATACAGGGGTTTAAAACCACCAGGGAATACGCCCGCCTGGAGAGAAAATATTTCAGCGGTACGCGTCCTGCATTCATTGCCGGATCAGAATATGCTTCCACCCAGACCGGTAAGGTATCTCCGTTTGACGAGATTATTAGGCACTACAGTGACTCGATCGGGTGGGACTGGCGTCTTGTGGCTGCACTAATCTATCAGGAATCAAGGTTCAATCCTTCAGTCACATCACCGCGTGGCGCATACGGTCTGATGCAGGTCATGCCAGCAACAGGCAGGCACTTCGGTCTTGATATCACCAGGTCAGTTGAAAACAATGTCTACGCCGGTGTCAAATACCTGAGGCTGCTTAATACGATCTTCAATGACAAGGTACCTAATCCGGATGAGAGGGTAAAGTTTATCCTTGCCTCATATAATGCCGGACACGGTCATATCCTCGATGCGATAAGGCTTGCTGAGAAAAACGGTCTTGATCCTGGCAGATGGGACGATAATGTCTCTATCTACCTGGAGCGCAAGTCAGACCCTGTCTACTACGGTGATCCTGTGGTGCGCTACGGCAGGCTGAAGGAGGGTGTATATGTTAATGCGTACGTCGATGACATACTCGAGCGGTACGAGCACTATAAGAATATAAAGTAAGGCAATAGGCTGTAGTTAGGAATTAAGAATTAAGAATTAAGAATCAGTTACTTTAGAGTCCGTGACTGCAGGACGGAGCGTAGCGACAGACTTAAGACCTGAGACCTTCAGACCTCAAAGAGAGATTTTCTGGTTATTTGTGTACCCGGCGGATGAATTCCTCAACCTCCGGTACACCTCCCTGGTAAACAAGATAACCGTTGTACGGCTCACGTTCGGTGATCTCACCGTTGACGGGAGTTAAGCATGATCTTCTTCACCTCTTCAAGGTCATCTGTCTGGCCCAGCGCCCAGCCAAGCTTCGCCCAGGCCACCTCCGGTAACATGTTCCCGAGAGGAATAACCCCCTTGGCCATCATATCACGTCCGGTCTCATAAACGAACATGTGCACGTATCCCCAGATCGTCTGCAGTGTCATATAGACAGCCACGTTCTCCTTCTGAGCACGTTCAAGCGCCGGGTACAGCTCCCTGTTGACATGACCCAGTCCAGTGCCGACGATTATAATACCCTTGTACCCCATGTCAATGAGAGAATGAAACATTTCGACCTTCATGTGAGGGTAAAAATAGATCATCGTCACATTCTCGTTGAAGTACGGCATGATAGTCACATTGCGGTCTTTGCGCCGCGGATTGTAATCCGGTTTCATTGGTTTCACCTCCCCGCGTCTGACTGTTGCCACCGGTATATCTCCGATAGTTCTGAAGGTCGATCTGTACGAGCTGTGCATCTTGCGAACCCTGGTTCCCCGGTGAAGGAATCCGTATTCATCACTTGTGGGACCGAACATGCACACCATCACCTCGGCGATGTCACCGTGACCTGCTGCTGTTGTGGCATGTATCAGGTTCAGTGCGGCATCTGACGATGGTCTGTCGGATGATCGCTGTGACCCCACCAGAATGATCGGTACGGGAGGTTTCTGAACCATGAATGACAGCGCTGCAGCGGTATGATGAAGAGTATCAGTGCCGTGACCTATCACAATGCCGTCAATACCTTCCTCAATCTCCTTTCCGATAGCTTTGGCGAGAATCATGTACTGGTCAGGACCCATGTTCTCACTGAAGACGCCAAAGAGTTTCTCAGTGTGTATGTTGCATACGTCAGCCAGCTCAGGCACTGCGCCGTACAGCTCGCCGGGCGAGAAAGCGGGAATTACCGCCCCGGTGCGGTAGTCAAGCCGCGAGGCAATGGTGCCGCCGGTACCCAGGAGCTTCACATTGGGTTTGTCATCAGAGTAAGGGAACGCTTTCTCGGGGATCTTGTAATTGGCCTTATTGTAACCCGTCTCAGTCATCCTGGTGATGGTGGTAATATCAATACCGATATTATATCCGCTTTCTATCTTGATTACAATATGCAGATCATCATTGTTCTCAGACCTGGGCAGCACGGTGCCGCGGAAGAGGCCACGGGTGGTCCAGATATCCGCCTGTCCCCAAACACGTACATTATACGTCCTGAGCACCTTCAGGGCTTCGCCCTTGTATCCCTGAAAAGAATCTTCCGTCATCTTGTCTGTTCTGAAAACTCCAGAATATCTGTTATCTCTTTTCTTACCTCTGCCAGCCGCAGGTCACCGATGGCTTTCATGTGTACCTGCCCCATTATCCAGTCGATGGATGATACGCTCTTCCCGTCATAACTTATCTCGGCAAATTTCTTGTCCAGTTCCTTAACCCGGGCTTTAATCTGCTGCAATGATTCGGGTCTGTAACCTGTCGCGGCAAGGATCTTTTCAAAGTCCGGCTGAGGTGTTGCGACGACTGCCCGGAAGCATAAGCCTTGCAACAGGCAGAAGCATTTTCTTCCTGCTTATAAACTCAAACAAATCATACAGTCTTTCATAACTGAATCCTTCTGCCACTCTTCCTCGTCCTTCAAGGCTGCGAAACCGGTGTCCTAAGAATAATGCCTGCCTCGCGGTAGTCAAAGCCCAGTTCGTCACCTGCCCGCTCGATAAGTGCTACCAGGTTCTTGCTTAAAAGATAATGCCAGGTATCTTCCGGTAGCCCCATTCTTTCATCTGCCGGAAGCGCAGTGCGATCTCCTTTGGCTGGTTTTTTGCCAGCCTTTCCAGCATCTCAGATGTGACCGGCAACGGCTGTGAATCAGTATCAGGATACATACGGTCGCGGCCGGGCAGCACCCGTTCGAACATGGTTGTTCCGTCTGCGAAGGACTTGCGTGTCTCAAGGGGCACTCCTTCCAGGGCAAGCCGGATACGCTCATCGACAGTCTCGAGGGCGGTCGGGATGTCTTCTGCCGGCCCCCACAGTATGATCTGTGCATCGTCTTCGGAGGCAGAGAGCCATATGGCCACTTCAGGAAAGAGGCTGTTGAAGTTTCGTTCTCCGATCTCTTCCGAGTGTATCATGTTAGGCTTTTCAATGCAGGCTATCACTTTCAGCCTGTCGCTGATCTCATCGGCAAAGATCAGGCCCGGCTGGGTGAAGTGAGACAGTATGCCGCAGCAACCCGGAAGGTTCACCGCAATGACTTTCTCTCCCCTGTCAAGGGCTGCTCGTACCGGTGCAAAATGAAACTGGCTTTCAGCACCCGGTTATCTCCCTGCTTTTCAGTTTCCATGCTCCGGGATCAGGAATGATCTTCTTCAGCCTGCTCCGGATATTCAGCAGGGCGTACTGCCTGAATGCCTCATTATGAGACAGCTCAGGTATCCATTTGATATGAGCTACTCCCTTTATCTCCGCACGGTTTCCGCCTTCGCAGCTGACATTAACATCCTCACGTGCGGCGCCTATGCCGGTACGCACCTTGCCGGTGCTGCGATTGAGAAAGCGGATATATTCTGCAGCTTCGGCCAGCTCGTCTGGTGTAAGGCAATCGGGGTAGGTCACCGTCTCAATCAGCGGCATACCCAGGCGGTCAGTCTTGTATATTCTCTTGTGTCCGATGTCAGAGATCTCGCGGCACGAATCCTCCTCGAGGCTTAACTGGATCAGGCGCACCTTTTTGTTTTTCAGTTGCAGTTCGCCCTCAACGCTTATAATTGCCGAACGCTGAAAGCCTGTCGGAATACTGCCGTCGAGATACTGTTTTCGGGTAATGTGCACCTCGCCCACTATGTTCATTCTGGCTGCAAGGGCTATGCTGATGGCTATCTCGAGCGCTTCGTGATCAATCGGAAAAGGGTGGCGTGTCATCGACCTCATACGTGCATGCCGTCCTGTTGTTGATACGGTAGGTTATTTCCTTGCGTGTTCTGAACTCCATCAGCGCCGTACCGTCGTATACACCCATCTCACTGAGTGTCGGCCTCATATGACGGATAACTTCGGCATCGTACTCCTCATGACCGTGATAGATGCCTGCCGGACAGCGGCAGAAGAGCTTACTGCGTGTTTTAAGCTGCTGATGAACCTCCAGGCCTGACTTGAACCCGATCCGCTTATAATCATTAAGCGTGGCATCTTTCCGGGTGACATAACCTATCTCCTCCCTGGTGCGTTCATAATTTCTTTTTGGATCAAACCCGGTCATCTCAGTCAGCGTTCTTTTTGCAAGTTAAGGAGAAGCTGTGAGATTCGGAGATGTCAGAAGTGAAGAAAGTTTGCGCAACTTTTACTATGATCAAACTTTCTTGTCAGGGGCTTAAAAATATGTTCATTTTGTTGTTTGATGATTAAAAAAATCAACAACACAAACAAAAAACATCATTTCCGTTCAAACCCCTTAAAATGATGGCAGCTTAATATTATTAAGCACGTAAAGTCAAGATAATCAATCGTATCGTATCGCTTTAACAGGAGTTATCCTCGCAATAAGCTGTGACGGGATGAGAAGCATAAGAATGATTACAGCCATGGTTCCTGCGTTGAGAAGTATGATATGCAGTGGATCGAGGTTGATAGGGACGCTCTTAAGATAGTATGATGCCGGGTCGAGGGCGAATATTTCCGTTTTCTGTTGCAGCAATGCCAGCCCCAGCCCTATGACGTTACCCCATAAAAGCCCCTTTGCCGTCAGCCATGCCGCCTGGTAAAGAAAAACACTGCGTATCAGTTTGTTGTTAGCCCCCATTGCTTTCAGGATACCAATCATATTTGTCTTTTCGAGAATGAGAATGAGAAGTCCGGAGATCATGTTGAAACCGGCGACGAGTATCATCAGAACCAGGATAATTATAACATTGGTGTCCTGGAATCCAAGCCAGTCAAATATCTGCGGATACCTGCCCTGTATGTTGGTCACTTTTACCTGTTCCTCATCCTCTGCCATACGGTAGCCGATCGCATCATTAACGACCTCCGTCATAAGGTCAAGCTCATCAAAATCGTTAATGAATATCTCAAAACCGCTGACCTGGTTTTCCTTCCATCCGTTCAGGCGTCTTATGTGATCGATATCGCAGAACAGATAAGTCTTATCAAACTCCTCAAGGCTGGTTTCATATAAACCTGTAATAGTGAACTTTCGCATCCGGGGAGGATCCTGAACAAAGAACATCGAGAAAGAATCTCCGAGTTTCAGCCCGAGCATATCGGCTACTTTTTTTGAGATCAGCACATTGTCGGTCCGGGCAGTATCACTGACCTTTACAACCTCACCTTCTGTCAGGTTAGAGGAGAAGAAGCTCCAGTCGTAATCGCTGTCAATACCCTTCAGAACCACTCCCTGTATGTTGTCTTCCGTTTTTATTATACCAGCCTTGGTGGCATAAACCTGGATGGATTTTATGCCGGGGTGACTGATGATTTTTTCAACGAAAGGCTGTTCAGCGCTGATAGGGACGGTCTCGTATGACAGGTTGGCGTCCCAGTTGACAACCTGTATATGTGCACCGAAGCCGGCTATCTTATCGCGTATCTGCTGTTTGAAACCGGTAAGGATAGCGACGGCGAGGATCATAACTGCCAGTCCAAGCGCTATACCGATGATAGCAATAACATTGATGGGGCGTGAGAAGGCAGTATCCTGGCTGCGTTCTTTGATCAGGCGGCGGGCTATGAATGTTCCGGTTGACATCGGAACAAAATTAAGAATTAAGAATTATGAATTAAGAATTGGGGTGGAGTTTTAGGGTCATGGTTTTCTTTATTGACCCTATAATTTTAAGCAATTCATCCAGATCAAGCATCAAACTTGCAGCTTCCTGATTTTCAATTAAATCTAAATCTCTTAAAAGCTTTAACCAGAAGATCGTTTCACGACATTCTTTATACGCAATTCCAATTTTTGCCAAAAAATCTTTCTCAGATTGGCCACCGACTGCTTCCTCCACATTTGCTGCTATCGATGTTCCGCTTTTCAGGATCTGTCGCGACAGCTCAAATTCGTTTTTATTCTTTTTAAGTGAAAGAGATAGCTTGACAATCTTCAGCGCCAGGGCGTAGCTCTTGTCAACTACCACATTATCCTTCATCATCTTAACCCTTTCAAATTCTTAATTCTTAATTTATAACTCTTAATTCCTAGTCAACCCTCCCAGGGTAGACCTTCAGCGCCTCTGCCAGCGTCTCCATCGCAAGGCGCAGGTCGTCGATCTTCAGGACGTAGGCAACTCTTACCTCATTCCTGCCGGCACCCGGAGTGATATAAAACCCTGTTGCAGGCGCTACCATGACGGTCTGGTTATTGTAACTGAAATCCTCCAGCAGCCATTGGGCGAACTTGTCTGAGTCATCAATGGGGAGCCTGACAACCGTGTAAAATGCTCCCTTGGGCAGCGGGCAGTAAACACCGGGCATGCTGTTCAGCGCTTTAACCATGAAATCCCTGCGTGCTATATATTCATTGTATACCTCATCGAAGTATTCTTTGGGTGTTTCGATGGCTGCTTCGGCAACAATCTGTCCCAGCTCAGGCGGACAAAGACGCGCCTGTCCGAATTTGAGTACGGCGGTCAGTACATCCCTGTTACGCGTTATCAGCGCACCGATGCGCACCCCGCACATACTGTAACGCTTGGAAACAAAGTCAAGCAGGATAACGTTCTCATCAACACCCTCGAGCTCCATGGCCGAGAAATGTTCCTCGCCGTAGCTGAACTCCCTGTAAACCTCATCAGATAAGAGGAAGAGATCATGTTTCTTTACAATATCGCGCAGCTGCATCAGCTCATTGCGCGAATAAAGCGAACCTGTGGGGTTATTGGGATTGCATACCAGAATAGCTCTTGTCCTCGGAGTGATCTTCTTTTCAATCTCACTGATGGATGGCAGAGCGAAATCATTCTCAATATAAGTAGTTACGGGAACAATAGTAACTCCTGCAGCCGTGGCAAAGCCATTATAGTTGGCGTAGAACGGTTCGAAGGTGATCACCTCTTCACCAGGGTTAAGGCACGCCATGAATGCGAAAAGAACTGCTTCCGATCCTCCTGTGGTGACAATGATCTGTTCGTGGGTTATTTCCACGCCAAATTTCCGGTAGTTGTCCACCAGCTTGCGGCGGTATGATTCATTGCCTGCCGAATGAGTGTATTCAATGACTTTCAGATCCATGTTCCTGAGAGCATTTAAAGCAATCTCCGGAGTGCGGATATCAGGCTGTCCGATATTCAGATGGTACACTTTTCTGCCCTTGCGCTTGGCTTCCTCGGCATAAGGAACGAGCTTGCGTATTGGCGATGCAGGCATTTTTCCTGCTTTCTCAGAGATCTTTGGCATGGCTGTATTTTATATTAATTACCTTGTCTTAACGAAGCGCAAATGTATTCAAATTCACACTATTCAAATATGATTTAAGGCATAAGAAAAGGTCGTTTTTCCGAAATGGCAACAAAATGTTAATTTTGTGGCCTTACTGATGGCGATGCATGCGTTATTAAATCGCAAATCGCAAATCGCAAATCGCAAATCGCAAATTATGCAGGATATACCTTCAAAATATGAACCCGGAGCAGCTGAGAACAGGTGGTACAGTTACTGGATGGAAAAGGGCTTTTTCCACAGTGTGCCTGACAGCAGGGAGCCTTATACAATAGTCATCCCCCCGCCTAATGTCACCGGTGTGCTGCACATGGGCCACATGCTCAACAACACCACGCAGGATGTTCTTATCAGGCGTGCGCGCATGCTGGGCTTCAATGCCTGCTGGGTCCCCGGCACTGATCATGCAAGCATAGCCACCGAAGCAAAAGTTGTTGCCAAACTCAGGAGTGAGGGCATTGAAAAGAAAGACCTCACACGTGAGGCTTTTCTTGATCATGCATGGGAATGGACGAACAAGCACGGAGGTATCATACTGGAACAGCTGAAAAGGCTGGGAGCATCGTGCGACTGGGAACGCACCCTCTTCACCATGGATGACGAGAGGTACCGCTCAGTGATAAAGGTGTTCATAGATCTATATGACAAGGGCCTGATATACAGGGGAGTGCGTATGGTTAACTGGGACCCGCAGGCACGTACCGCTGTGTCAGACGAGGAGGTAATATACACCGAGGAAAAGTCAAAACTGTATTATGTAAGGTATAAGATAGTGGGAGAGGATAACTATGTCATGGTAGCCACCACCAGGCCCGAGACCATCCTTGGAGATACTGCCGTCTGCGCCAACCCGGCTGACGAGCGTTACCAGCACATGAAGGGTAAGCGTGTAATCGTACCGATGACAGGCCGTGAGGTACCGTTTATCTTTGATTCATATGTCGATCCGGAGTTCGGGACAGGCTCCCTGAAGATCACCCCTGCACATGATATTAATGACTACGAGATAGGGCTTAAGCATAACCTTGAGGCCATCGATATCTTTAATGACGATGGAACAATCAGTGAAAGGGCAGGCCTGTTTGTCGGTGTTGACCGTTTCGAAGCAAGGGAGATGGCCGAGAAGGAGCTGCAAAGGACAGGCGCCCTGGTAAAGATCGAGGATTATATCAATAAGATGGGAAGGTCAGAGCGCACTCATGCCGTGATCGAGCCTAAGCTGTCGCTTCAGTGGTTCCTGAGCATGAAGGAGATATCAAAGCCAGCTCTTGATGCGATAATGAATGACACCATCAGGCTGTTCCCTGACAAGTACAAGAATACTTACAGGCACTGGATGGAGAACGTTCACGACTGGTGCATCAGCAGGCAGTTGTGGTGGGGTCACCGCATACCTGCCTTCTATTATAATAATAATGAGTTTGTCGTCGCTGAGACTGCAGAGGAGGCGCTCATCAAGGCACGCCTGAAAAGCGGCAGGGATGATCTTTCACTCTCTGACATGAGGCAGGATGAAGATGTGCTCGATACATGGTTCTCATCATGGCTCTGGCCTCTGACATGCTTTAACGGGATCAATGAACCGGACAACGAAGACATAAAATACTACTATCCGTCCAATGTCCTCATCACAGCACCCGAAATACTCTTTTTCTGGGTTGCACGGATGATCATCGCCGGTTATGAGTACCGTGGCAGGGAACCTTTCAGGGATGTATACCTTACCGGACTGGTGCGTGACAAACAGAAGAGGAAGATGTCAAAATCGCTGGGTAATTCTCCCGATCCCATCACCCTGATGGAAAAGTACGGAGCTGACGGTGTCAGAATAGGTATGCTTCTATGCTCTCCGGCCGGCAACGATCTTCTATATGATGACATCTCTGCCTGAGCAGGGGCGCAATTTCGCAAACAAGATATGGAATGCTTTCCGGCTGGTCATCACCATGGACACTGATGACAGCATTCCTCAGCCGCCTGCCGCAGAAGCGGCAGTAAGATGGATGGATGCAATTATCAACAGGACACTGGCCGAGATAGATGACAGTTTTTCGCGCTACCGCATCTCCGATGCACTGATGCAGACCTATAAGCTATTCTGGGATGACTTTTCAGGATGGTATCTTGAAATAATCAAACCAGCCTACGGAAAGCCGATGGACGGCAAGACCCACAGTGAATCACTGCGTATCTTCGAAGCCCTGATGAAGATCATTCACCCCTTCATGCCATTCATCACTGAAGAGATATGGCAGAGGCTTGGTGAGAGAACCGACGGCAGCAGCATAATGATTGAAAGAATGCCTGAGGCAGAGAATTTTGATGCTGCCATGCTGAGCCGCTTCGACACAGCCCGTGAAATTGTGAGTGCGGTACGTACAATCAGAAAAGAAAACAATATTCCGACCCGTGATCCACTTGTTCTCTGTGCAGCAGCCGGATCAACGGGTGAAGAATTTGATGAGGTTATCAAACGCATGTGCAATCTCACGGAGATTCGTATCGTCGAAGGTAAAGTTGAAGGAGCGGTATCTTTCAGGATACACACCTCAGAGTTTTTCGTACCCTTCGGGGAAGGGGTTGATCATGACGAAGAGATAAGGAAGATGCAGGAGGAACTCACTTATACTGAAGGTTTTCTCGCCGCAGTCGTAACGAAGCTTTCAAATGAGAAGTTTGTTGCCAACGCCCCGGAGAAAGTGATTGATCTTGAAAGAAAGAAAGAGGCTGACGCCAGGGCCAAGATTGCAACGCTTAAAGAAAGTCTCGCGTTGCTTGGGAAGAAATAATCTGTCAGGGTTACTGTTTTCTTACGGCATAGCTGCCGTTGTCATCCGCCACTGCCTGCCATCCGTCATTGAGTACCAGGTGCCATCCGGCACCGGATATATGATTACGGTCAATCACAATGTCCCTGGCACTTATCAGCAGGGTACGCAGATCATTAGCCAGCAGGGCGCCTCCTTCATCAACAGCCAGCCTTCCCCAGTTGTCTGAGACACGCAGCCGGTCATACATAGTCCCAAGTGAATCCAGCGAATTTATGTCCTCCGGCTCATAGCTGAAGTTAGGGCTCTCCAGTATCACAGTCACCACCGGCTTCTCAAAGAATGTGTTAACAATCTTACCTGTCCGTTCGTTTATCATAGCCTCGCGTTCACTCTCTTCAGTCGTGATGGCCTGAATATCATAGTTTACGGCAAGCGAGCCGGCAACGTCACGGCATACTTCCGGAAGTGTAACCCCGTAAGCTTCACGGGCAGCCTTGCCCAGGTCAAAATCTGACTGTTGTATCTGCCTGAAATCGAATCCGGTGTCGTTGAGGAGTGTGGCATAAAGTGCTCCATGCACGAAACCGTATCCTGATGCATATGAGGTGGTCCTGTATACCCTGTCAAGATACTCCAGTATCCTTTCCCGCAGCTCGTCAATGTCGTCAGTGCAGAGTTTTGTATAGGTAAAGGTTGCCAGCCCTTCATAATTTTCGAACTTGTTCTCGTCGGTGATGGCTTCAGGGAAGAGCTCACGCCGTGCACCGCGGAAAATGAGTGCATCGCGTATGGCCTGCTTGCGGTCCTCGCCTGTTGCGCCGATGGCGTTGATAAGGGCTTTCCATTCAAGTTTCAGGTAGAACCTGGCATTTTTGTCATTCAGGTGCCTGGCATTGAATGTTGAAGGATTAAGGTCATGCCGTTCCTGGTAGCAGTGAAAAAGGCTATGAACAGTACGGGCTGTGATCCTGTAACTGTCTTCTGTTTCAGGCAGCGGAACCATTGCATACCTGACACCACCGAACTCGATCACATTATTGGTAATGAGCCTCTCTTTTGGAAGCAATCCTGTAAAGATGCCTTCCCTGGCCTTCAGAATACCATTGGAATCAACAACGTTTGCATAAATTTCCCGGCTGCGGTTGTCGACGAACATGACAGGGCCATAAAGATTTTCTCCCCAGAGACTGCCATCGTCTTTGTTGCAGATACCCTCAACTGTTTTAAAGTAATCACCGGCTTTCTGTTCCGAGAACCATTTCAATCCTTCCTCCCTGTTGCAGGATGTCATAATTATAATGGTGGCAATGATTATCAATCGTTTCATCAGGTTCTGCGTGAGCCTCAAAAATAGGAAAAAAACGGTAACAAGGACCGGCTGGCATCAACAGGGAAACTCAATAATGATAAAGGTGTTGGTTTTTGCATCTTTAAATTTTTACATTTGTCCGCTGTCAAAAAAGAGCAAATAATGAATAATGACATACTTATGAGCCGCAATGAGCTGGTACAGTTTCTCAGGAAACCGGCTGACCAGTTCACGTCTGATGATATTATACGGTTTATTGAAACAAAGGGAATAAAGATGGTAAACTTCAGGTATGCAGCTGATGACGGCAAGCTGAAGTCTCTGAATTTCGTACCCTACAGCCGTGATCACCTGTCTTCCATTCTTACTGCGGGTGAGCGTGTTGACGGTTCCAGTCTCTTTTCTTTTGTTGAAGCAGGGTCAAGCGACCTGTATGTCATGCCCAGATACCGTACTGCCTTTGTCAATCCTTTTGCGCAGTCGCCCACCCTTGAGATCCTGTGCTCATTCTATAATTCGGAGGGCAAGCCGCTTGAGAGCTCTCCCGAGTATATTCTGCGTAAGGCCATGAAGCGGTTTAAAGAAGCCACCGGCTATACCATAAGGGCGCTTGGGGAGCTTGAGTACTATGTGAGGTCTGAAACAGAAGAGCTCTATCCTCTCTTTGACCAGAAGGGTTATCACCAGTCAAAGCCGTTCTCCAAATTCGAGGATCTCCGTGTTGAGGCTCTTGAGCTCTGTGCCAGGGCCGGCTGTCATATAAAGTACGGACATTCAGAGGTCGGAAGTTTTTCTAAGGACGGTAATGACTATGAACAGCATGAGATAGAGTTTCTCCATGTACCTCTTGATGAGGCTGTTGAACAGTTACTGATTGCAAAGTGGATACTCCGCATGCTGGGTTATGAATACGGTGTGGAGGTCAGCTTTGCCCCCAAGATCACGGTTGGCAAAGCAGGATCGGGTATGCATATCCATATGCTGCTTGAGAAAGATGGCCGTAACATGATGATCGAAGATGGTCATTTAAGCGATACGGCGAAGAAAATGATTGCTGGAATTCTTGATCTGAGCAAAGGACTGACGGCCTTTGGTAACACCATTCCCACCTCGTACCTCAGACTGGTGCCTCATCAGGAGGCTCCCACAAATATCTGCTGGGGTGACCGTAACCGGTCAGTGCTGGTCAGGGTGCCTCTGGGCTGGCTGGGCGCTTCACAGATGATACATGATGCCAATCCTGCCGAACAGGCCGGCGGCGAAGAGAAGA
Organism: uncultured Bacteroidales bacterium; assembly: GCA_963732575.1. Taxonomy (GTDB): domain Bacteria; phylum Bacteroidota; class Bacteroidia; order Bacteroidales; family VadinHA17; genus SR-FBR-E99. Next base: position 51,460 of record CAVTAA010000007.1, on the reverse strand, counting down.
TCTCAAGACAGACGGTAGAGCTCCGTTCACCTGACGGATCGGCAAATATTTACCTGCTGATGGCAGGCCTCGCTGTTGCCATACAGCACGGACTTGAGATGCCGGGCGCGCTTGAGATTGCTGACAGGCTCTATGTCAATTACAATATCTTCAAGGAGAAGGAAAAGACGGCTAAGAAAAAGCTCGAGTCACTGCCGGCTTCATGCTGGGATTCAGCTGAGGCTCTGCTCAGTCTGCGGCATCACTTTGAGAAAGACGGGGTCTTTCCGGCAGGTGTGATTGAGAGTATTGCAACAAAGCTGAAGGCGTACAATGACCAGAAACTGAGTGAGGAGCTATACGGTAACAATGAGGCTATCGCGAAGCTGGTGAAGCAGCATCTGCACTGCGGTTAGAATTAAATATCAGGCTTTCGGGTGCACCCCGGCAGTGGCTGTCCTGATGCTCACGTTAAGCTCGAATCCCACAAGCAGAGCCAGTGAATTCAGATAAAGCCAAATCATTACAACAATAAGGGTTCCTATGCTGCCGTACAGTTTATTCCACTGGCCGAAGTTATTGGCATATGCAGAGAACCCCAGGGAAGTAATGATGAACAGGGCGGTAGCCAGTATCGATCCCGGCGATATGAACCTGAATTCTTTCTTCTTTGCAGGAACCAGGTAGTACAATGCCGAGATAGCCAGAAAGAGCATTGCCACGATCAGTATCCATTTGGTGACCATCAGCACGTAGAACACAAGATTGAGACGAAGCATCCCCATCTCAACGAGGTTGTCGACGACCGACCGGTTGAGAAGGATTAGTGCGCCTGCGATGGTGAACATCAGGAGGATGAACAAGAGGAGGAAGACTGCTATTTTTCTCTGCTGTATCCATGTCCGGCTCTCGAAGCCGTGCACCGAGACGTTAAAGGCGTGCATCAGCGCATGTATTCCGTTGGTTGAAAAGACTATCGTCGCAATGAACATCAGCACAAGCAGTCCGCCGCTGCGGTTGGTGATGACATCAACAATAGATTCCTCAAGGAAATTATAGGCATTCTCAGGCAGGATGTTTTCGAACAGTTTGACCAGCTCGGTCTGAAAATTGGGAAGAGGAATGAAGGGGATGAGTGTAAAGAGGAAGATAGCGGCCGGCAGCACTGCCATCAGCATATTGAATGCAATTGATGATGCCCTTGTAACCAGCACCCCGCGGCCAAACAGACCTTTTACAGCCAGGTTTATCACCAGGTCGAGCGGAGCCCCTTCAAAGCCCGGCAGAACAGCTTTTCTGATCTTTTTTGTTTTTGCAGTGATGGTCTCCCTGGCATTCATGCTGTTGATCAGTATGCCTTCAGGCTCATGTCAAGGCTTTTAATATGATGTGTAAGGGCTCCTATGGAAATAAAATCCACTCCGCACATTGCGTAGTCCCTCACATTTTCCAGGTTGATCCCTCCGGATGATTCTGTCTCGGCAGCATTGCCTATAATCTTAACTGCCTCAACTGTCATTGGTACGGTAAAATTGTCAAGCATTATGCGATCAACTCCTGAGACAGAAAGTATCTCACTTACCTCTTTAAGATTACGTGACTCAACCTCTATCCTGAGAGCCAGGTTATTCTTTTTCAGGTACTCTTTTGTCCGCGTTATTGCTGTTGTTATACCTCCGGCAAAGTCAGTATGGTTATCCTTAAGCATGATCATATCATACAGTCCCATGCGGTGGTTGGTCCCTCCGCCGATACGCACGGCCTCTTTTTCAAGAAACCGCATTCCCGGTGTTGTTTTCCTTGTGTCTGTTATCCTGGCTTTTGTTCCGCTGACCTTTTCCACATAAAGAGATGTGGCTGTAGCTATACCACTCATGCGCTGCATGATATTCAGCACAAGACGCTCTGACCGCAGCAGTGAATGCATGCTGCCTTCAGCTGTGAGCGCTATATCACCAAAACTGATTCGTTCTCCGTCCCTGAAGAAAATCTCGATTTTCAATGAAGGATCGACTATGCGGAAAACCTCAGTGGCCACCCTCAGGCCTGCAATGATTCCGCTCTCTTTTATCAGGAGTTTGGCTCGGCCTTTGGCAGATACAGGTATACAGGCTAACGAACTATGGTCACCTTCTCCGGTGTCTTCATCAAGTGCGTGGCGTATTAATGCCCGGAGCTCATTATCACTCATTGTCAGGTTCGATCCGTATCTGATGAATCAATGGGTTGCCATCAACTTTCTTCAGAAGAAAATAAACACGGAAACGTCCCTTATCGGTTTCAAGGATGGCAATAGCATACTGCGCATCACCCTTTGCACCCTGGTGTCTGATAACAAACTCACGTGTCCGGTAACGGGTAAAGAAATCCTTGAGAATACTCTCTGCAACACTCTTGCTGTAAAAGTCCTCCTTGCCCGGAATCACCAGCTCAACAGTGCTGTTGAGGTATTCGGAGAGACCGGCAGCATTGCCTGACCGGAAGGCAATGGAAATGCCTGCAGGTACGCTTGGTTGCTCCTGAACTGCAAGAATGACTGTCAGAATAAACAACAATCCAGCAGTGGTGAATAACTTCTTCTTCATTTCAATTCCTTTATGCTGTACAAATAAGGACAAGCAAATTTAACTAATATTATCAAAAATTGAACCACTTTTATTTATACCCTTTTGGCAAGCTGATTAATAAGGTCTTAATTGCTATATTTGTCAGACTCAACATAAAGAACAGGATAAATGAAGCTGGTGCTCCTGATGACCGGAAAGACCGATCAGGCATGGATAAGGGAGGGTGTTGCCGAGTATGAGAAGAGAATCTCCAGGTATACCCGCTTTGAGTTGGTAACCCTTCCGGAAGTAAAGAACCCGGGGAACAGATCGGAGGGCATGGTAAAGGAGCTGGAGGCAGAGAAGATGTTGTCTGCCCTTAAGAGTGATGATCATGTGGTGCTCCTCGATGAGCACGGAAAGAGTTATTCGACCATCGCTCTGGCAGCCTATATCAGAGGTACAATGATGTTGCCAAAGAAAAGGATTGTCTTTGTCATCGGTGGTCCTTGGGGCTACCATCAGAGCATCAGAGACAGGGCTGATCATATCCTTTCACTTTCAGACCTCACTTTTTCACATCAGCTGGTACGATTATTGTTCGCAGAACAGCTTTACAGGGTGCTGTCGGTGATCGCCGGTGATCCTTATCATCATGAATGATATTATGGCACACAGACTGAAAGACATAAGGACAGTCTTCATTGCCGCTCTGATCGCAGCTTTTCTGGCAGTGTTATCAGACTTTCTCTATTTCAGCGACCTGGAATGGAGATACCGTACTTCGCTTCTCGACAAAAAGCTCATTGAAAAAGAGCTTAGGGCCGAACGCCTTCTCGCTGATATTGAAACGCAACTCAGGGAAAGCAATGACCCCTCTCTCTTTTTTCACAACAGCACAGGATCAGACGCTCTTGAAGAAGGTATAGCATTACTGGTTTACAAAGAGAACAGGATAGCATACTGGTCCGATAACAGTATTGCCTTTCCTCTTTCATACGAGGCGGGTTTTGAAAATCATAAACCGGTGTTTTTCAGTAATGGCTGGTTCATTCCCGTACCCGGGGAATATCAGGGCTACAGTATGCTGGCACTGATCAAGGTTTACAGGCAGTATCCCATTGAGAACGATTATCTCAGATCGGGCTTTCCTGAACAATTCAGGCTCCCTTCTGCAACACAGATCACTTTCGATGAGACAAAGTCCGGGTTCAGGATTAACGGCATCGAGAAAGAGTTTCACTTTGGTTTGATATTTCCTGAGAATAAACCCAACACACTTCTTATTGTTATTCCTCTTTTTTTCTGGCTCGTCTTTCTGTTCCTGCTTGTTCGTCTTATTATTCTTGCAGCCGGGTGGCCCGGTAATCGCATCAATAAAGCACTTTCACTTACTTCCGGTTTCGCAGTTCTTCTTCTGGTATATATTATTATTCTATTTACCGGTCTGCCACCGTCAGTGAAAGTCACTGAGCTCTTTTCACCTTTCCTGTGGTCAGCAGGCAGGATAATCCCCTCAGTAGGCCACATGGCCCTCCTGGGGCTGCTTCTTGTTTCAGGGGTGAATATCATTTTAAGAAGCGATGCATTCAACCCGCCCTCAAAAGGTGAAGGTGTGAGAGAGTTGCTTGTTCCGGGAGCAATGCTGATCGCAGGATTTTTCTTTTTTCTCGCCGGTGAGGCTTTGTTCAGAAACCTTGTACTGAATTCTGCCATAAGCTTCGAAGCCTACAAGATCCTTGACCTCAGCTTTATGAGTCTTGCCGGTTTTCTTTCAATATTGCTGCTTCTGTCAATCCCGTTATTCTTTTTCGTAAAGGCTTACCGGATGATGGCGGTGCAGTCTCTCAGGGTCAACCTGCAGGTCACAGCTGTTGCCGCACTGGTTATGCTGGCCGGATGTCTGATTGCGACCCATTGCAGCTTGTGGGGTATAGTCTATATCCTTATTATGGCATTCACAATGCTGTTGTGGCAGCGCAAATCCTATTCCCTGCTTTCACTGATTGCCCTTTATGCAGCACTGACCGGCATCTTTTCAACATCACTGATTATGAAGTATTCCGTTCTTAAGGAAGAACAGAATCTTAAGGTCATGGCAATATCCCTTGCAAATGACAACGACATGGTTGCCGAAGACATGCTCATTGACATGTGGCCTGTTCTGAAGAACGACTCCACGCTGGCGCTGATGATGGACAGGCAGCAATTCTCGGACGCAGATATCAATTCTGTCTACAGGTACCTTGAGAAAAATTATTTCAATGGTTACTGGGAGAATTACGATCTCAACATTGTTATTTGTCGCGATGATTCCCCTCTATTGATCTCAGCCACCGGTTCATCGGCAGGCAACTGCTTTGACTATTTTAATGAAAGACTGAAGAACGAGGGAGACACAATTACAGGCACAGGTTTCTGGTTTATTCATAACCTGGCAGGCCGGGCATATTATTTTTCTAAGCTCTTTTATGAATACTCAGATACTCTGACCAACGGTCTCTTCATTGAGATGGTAAGTCATATTGAAGCATATCTGGAAGGCTACCCGGAACTTCTGCTTAATACACCCCACCAGCGTTTCCCGAGACTGAGGAACATTTCATATGCAAAATACTCTGACAGTTTGCTGGTTCTGAGAGCCGGCGATTATCCGTATGATAATATTATCGTTCCGGAGAAGACAGATGGCGACTACAGGTTTATGAAGGTCAACGGCTACAAAAATCTTTATTATAGCCGCGGAGACATGACTCTGGTCATTACTTCCAAGGGTGTCACAAATGTTGACAGGGTTATCACCTTTGCATACCTGTTCATCATAGTCCTTTTATTCTCCTTTATTCTTCTGCTCGTTTTTATCCCTCATCCCACAGATCTGCTGAGGCTTGACACTTTCAAACGAAGATTGCAGCTGGCATTTGCCACAGTACTTTCAATTGTCTTTTTCATAATCCTGGCAGGGGCTTTAACGCTTAGCACCAAACAGTTCAGGGACAATCATGCCCGGATAATAAAGGAGAAGATTACATCCATATCCATTGAGCTTGATCATAAGCTTTCTTCAGAGAAAAGTCTTGATGGTAACTGGAATACGAGTGATTACGCATCTCTTGATCAGCTGCTGGTAAAGTTCTCGAATGTATTTATGACGGATATCAACCTCTTTTCGACATCAGGGTCTCTTATTGCCACTTCGAGGCCGGAGGTCTTTTCGCAAAAGCTGGAGGGAAACATGATCAACCCCGAAGCCTATGGGATCCTTATCGACAAAGAAAAGAACGAGTATCTCACTGAAGAGAAAATTGGCAGCTTGCCATACCTTTCTGCATATATGCCATTCTACAACGAGGATAACAATCTGCTTGCCTACATCAATATCCCGTATTTTACCATGCAGAATCTCCTTACGGGCGAGATATCCAATCTTGTTGTCACGCTGATTAATTTTACCCTTCTTCTTCTTATCCTGATGATGTGGCTCGCCGTCTTCCTGAGTGAAAGATTAACATCACCCCTTAAAATGCTTCAGCAGGCTATGGCCTCAGTGAAGTACGGGAAGAAAAATAAACCTATTGTTTATGGCAGCCGTGATGAGGTAGGTGTGCTTGTTGAACAGTACAACCTGATGATTAACGAGCTGGAAGACAGTGCAAACAAGCTTGCACACAGTGAACGTGAGATGGCATGGCGTGAGATGGCAAGACAGATTGCCCATGAGATCAAGAACCCTCTTACACCTATGAAGCTGAATGTGCAGCAGCTTTTCAAATGGTGGAATGACGAGGTTCCCGACTTCGAGGGAAAGCTCAGGACCTTTACTGATAATCAGATTGAGTATATTGACAATCTTTCAAATATCGCGACTGCCTTTTCGTACTTTGCAAGGCTGCCGGACGCCGTACCAGCAGAAGTTAACGTGCTGTCACAGCTAAAAACCACGCTTGAAATGTTTGGAAATGCCGAAGACGTTTCTGTGACCCTCGATAGCGGAAACATCAGCAAAGCTGTGGTTATGGCTGACAGGGAGCATCTGAACGGTATCTTCTCAAATATCCTGAAGAATGCTTTACAAGCTATACCTGCAGGCAGAAAGGGAATTCTGAATATTAAGCTTACTGCAACCCACGATAAGGTACAGGTCAGGTTCACTGATAACGGAACTGGTATACCTGACGAACTGAAAAACAGGATGTTTACCCCTAATTTTACCACCAAATCTTCAGGTATGGGGCTTGGTCTCTCCATCGCCAAGCGTTACACAGAGACAGCAGGTGGAACAATATGGTTTGAGTCGGAGCCTGATAATGGCGCATCTTTCATCGTAGAGCTGCCTCTGCTCTATACTGTAGAGCGCAACACAGATACTAACAGCTAAAAAAACGCGTTTACTTATCAGATTTAAATAAATATATTAGCAGGCAATAAATACCAGAGATGCCCCGGAATGTGTCTGAAATGATTAGATTTTATTTTTTATTGCTCTTTTTAGCAGTTGCCGGAGGGGGCACATTGCTTTCGGGTCAGACATCCCTTGTCACAGGAAACATTAACAGATACGCTAAGGTCACATCGGTGGGTCCGGCTTATGTGATCGCTGATGACGTCACTGATTTTGCCGTTGGCGATACGGTCATGATCATGCAGATGAGCGGTGTCAGGATCAATGCTTCAGCGTCTCTGCCAGGCAATTACCAGAACTTTGTAGGAACCCCGGGGCGTTATGAAGTACTGATTATCTCAGCAATAAATGGCGGTACTAACCGGATATCGTTCACAAGGAACCTGCTCAATTCTTTTGATGCTCTTGGGAAAGTACAGATAATCAAAGTCCGATCATACAGTAATGCGGTAGTGAACTCGGAGCTGACATGCCAGGACTGGGATTCTGCAGCTGTCAGGGGAGGGGTGCTTGCTTTCCTGGTAAAGGGAGTACTGACGCTGAATGCAGACATTAATGTCAGCAGCAGGGGATTTATCGGAGGCCGGGTGGCACAGGGTACAGGGTACTGTCAGACGTCAGATGATTTCAATGACTTATGAATCTTATAGCATCTGGTCCCGGGCATCAGGTTACAAAGGTGATGGCATCGCTTTCAGAACCTCGCTCAATGAACCCCTTTATCCTGGCTTTGCCCGTGGCAAGGGGGTGAACATGACAGGCGGTGGCGGAGGGAACGGACACTACTCCGGTGGAGGAGGCGGTTCAAACTACGGTGCAGGCAGGGAAGGTGATGTGGAAGTCCCGTCTTGTGCAGGATTATTAACGGGAGGCAGGGGAGGATACTCAGTGAGCCCGACAGCTGTCAGCGGAGGTGTATTCATGGGCGGCGGCGGCGGAGCATCAGTATATCTCACCACCCCGACGACCTCGGCGGGTGGTGACGGTGGCGGAATAGTAATCATACTTGCCGACAGCATTGTCGGAAACGGAAGACTGATCTCTGCACAGGGAGGTGAGCCTGCTGGCAATACGGTGGCAAACAGTGGAGCAGGAGGCGGTGGCGGCGGCGGGTCAGTAATCATCAGCACGAGATATTATAATACTAATCCTGTCCTTTCGGCAAACGGCGGCAAGGGAGGGAATACAGTCAACCAGAACGGTGCCGGAGGCGGCGGAGGCGGCGGGCTCATATGGACCAACGGAGCATTCCCAGGGACTGCCACTGTGGTGGGCGGACTGAGCGGAATACACAGCGCCGGCGACCCTGACAAGGACGGTTCACCGGGTGCCATAGTTACTAATCTCAAGCTCCCGCTCAACGGCTTTCTCTTCAATGCCGTATATTCATCACGCTCACTGAACCAACTCGATTCCATATGTGAAGGCATGGTGCCGCCGAGACTTACCGGCACACAGCCTACGGGTGGCAGCGGAACTTATACCTACCAGTGGCAGAGAAGCTATAATAACCTGACCTGGGCAGACGTGACCGGAACGGGAATAGATTATACCCCAACTGATGCAGAGATCAATACGCTCTGGTTCAGGAGGGTAGTGAATGACGGCGGCGGAATAACCGATATCAGCTTACCCGTTCAGATAATTGTCCATCCGCTTATAACAGGTAATATCATCGGAGCGGATACAACACTCTGCTATAACCAGAACCCCGAGGAGCTTTACCCCCTGAACACTGGTCCGGGAGGTGGTACAGGACTCTATTTTTATACATGGGAGCAGAGCCCTGATAACACGACGTGGACTGACGCTGCCGGAGCCAACACAAGCCCGAAATACGACCCTCAGGCTTTAACGGCTACCACATACTATCACAGAATTATTAACTCCGGGGCATGTACTGACATCAGCCCGCGGGTGCTGATAACCATTCTGCCATCAATTACAGGAAACAACATTCAGGCTGACCAGACGATCTGCCAGGGCGCTTCATTCGTCAACCTCACCGGTGATACACCCGGAGGAGGAGCCTCGCCTGTCTATACCTATCGCTGGGAAAGCAGTCCTAATAACTCCGCATGGGCATCTGCCACGGCACCCAACAGCAGTATTAATTATGACCCGCAGAACGACGCCCCGTCAACTACCTGGTACAGAAGAACCGTCTACAGCGGTCTGAACAACACCTGCCAGTCAACCAGTGCTTCAGTACAGCTGATATGTCATCCATCAATTTCAAACAATACAATCGGGGCTGCCCAGACAATATGCGAAGGCTCGGCCCCTGCAACTCTTGATGGCTCGGTTCCTGCAAACGGCGCCGGTGCGGGCACCTATACCTACCAGTGGCGGAACAGCATTAACGGCACCACATTTTATGAAATCTCCGGTGTCACCACAGAAGATCTGCCAGGCCCTGCACTGACAGTAAGCACATGGTACAGACGCGTAGTAAACTCATCTGTCTGCACAAGCACAAGCAATGACATCATGATCACCGTCGATCCTGAAATCACCGGTTTTCAGATCGGTATTGCCCCGCAGGAGCATGATACAATATGTACCGGAACTACGCCGGCTCCGCTGACAGGTGTGCCGGCCGGGGGGCTTGGTACATATGCATACACATGGGCATCATCGACTGACAATGTTAATTTCACGAATCTGGCTGTGACAACCCAGACCTATCAGCCCGGGACACTTACATCGACCACATGGTTCAGGAGAACAGTCGTCTCGGGTGTATGCGCTGAGAACTCGACCTTCAGGATCACTGTTCTGCCGCTTATTACAGGCAACACTGTTACTGCCGACCAGACAGTATGCAATACCACCACACCCGCCTTGCTGACAGGCAACGCTCCGGGTGGTGGCGATGGCATCTACAGGTACCTCTGGGAGAAAAAGGATGCCTCCTCTCCCGACTGGGTAAACGCCACGGGAACAAATACCACGGCAAACTATCAGCCACCTATGCTTGACGGAACGACACAGTTCAGACGCAATGTCTTTTCAGGCGAAAACAACTGCTGTTCGTCTGTATCGCCTGTTGTCACTGTCAGTGTTGATATCATGCCACTGAACATCACTGCCGGCCCTGACAGGGAATTGTTACCCTACCAGCTTGCAGCTAACATGGAAGGTAGTTTTGACGGAACGGGAACATCTGTCTGGAGCTATGTCTCAGGAGACGGAAAACCTGAATTTGAAGATGCCAGTGTTGGAAATACTGTTGTCCGGCAACTCGGGTTCGGCCAGAATATATTTGAATTCAGTGTCACTAACAATACATGTATCGCTGAACCCGAGGAGGTAATTCTTTCTGTTCCTGATCTGACCATTCCCCAGGGAGTGACCCCCAATAACGACGGGATAAATGATTATTTCAATATCGAAGGATTGGAATTTACGCGCAATGAACTCGTAATAATAAATACTGGCGGAGCGGTCGTTTACAGGACGGAAGATTACAGGAGTGATGATCCCTTGAACGCATGGACCGGTCTCAATCTTAACGGCGATGAGGTTCCTGAAGGTACTTATTACTTCCTGCTGACCATCAACGGAGCTGTCGACCTGACCATCCCTGATTATGTTGCTCATATCAGCGGCTTCCTAATTCTGAGAAGATAAGATGAAGCGGAGTATATACATAGTATTTGCATTTACTGTTCTCCTTCAGACGGTGGTATCAGCACAGCAGACGCCTATCACCAGCCAGTATCTCACCAACGGTCTCGTAATAAACCCGGCATATGCCGGCACACGCGGCGCTCTCAGCGCCAATCTTTCGTACCGCAAGCAGTGGGCAAAAATTGTTGGTGCACCTCAGTTCCAGAACCTGTCCCTGCACAGCCCGATAAATAAGAAGGAGAAAGTGGCTCTCGGTCTCATTGCCGAATACAACACTTACGGAGTGACAAAAGATGTAGGCATCTACGGGTTCTATGCCTACAGCGTGCAACTGGGCGGAGGCAAACTCTCAATGGGGGCAAAGGGAGGAGTTGATTTCTCCACTATCAATTTCAATGACCTTAAGTTTCCTGACGGAAATCCGCCTGACCCGCTGCTGATGGACAACATCGAGTATCCGCCTCTTCCGAATTTTGGCGTGGGATTCTATTATTATACAGACAAATATTTTGCAGGGCTTTCAGTGCCGTCAATTCTGACATACCAGAGTGACGAGCTGGACGAATTCAAAGGTCTCTGCCAACTTCAGCATGTTCAAAACCTATTTTTCTGCCGGTGCCCTGATACGCTTTAGTGACCTGTTTAAGGTCAAACCCTCAATGCTACTCAGGTATTCGATGTCTGAGCCGCTGGAAGTTGACCTGAATGCAAATCTGATAATTGCTGATCTGGTATGGATAGGAGGATCGTACAGGATTGCTGAGAAGGCTGCTGTCGCCCTTCTTGACCTGCAGGTAACCCCGCAGCTTAAGGTGGGTTATTCGTTCGATTATCAGCTTGGTCATCTGAATAACTACACCTCCGGCACCCATGAGGTATCACTGAGGTATGAATTTGAATTCTCTGTAAGTGCAACTTCACCAAGGTATTTCTGATAAATGAAGAGGCATATCACATATACCGCATTAATATTCACAGTTCTTCTGATCTGTTCCTCAAGCCTGTACGGCCAGGCAAAAGGTTCTTTTGAGGTTTATCCCGTGTCAGCCGTCTCGTCGGGTTCTGATGAAATGGCTCCCGTAATACTAAGTGACGGAATACTTTTCTGCTCGAACAGGAAGGTCAATCCTTTCCTGACAAAAAAGAATCTTGAGGGTGTCAGGCTTTACGAACTCTATTTTGCACCCTTTGACGCGAATGGTGAGCCCGGAAAGCCGGTACGCTTTGCACCCAACCTCGGGAAGGATACCAACATAGGACCCGCATCGGTTTCATCCGATGGCAAAACACTCTATTTCACAAGGAATTACATTGCAGACAGAAAGCCCAAAAAGAATGAACCAAACAAACTGGGCATATTCACTGCAACACGCAACGGATCGCAATGGACAAATATTCAACCTTTTGAATACAATAACCCTGCCAGTAACCTCTCTTATCCTTTTGTCTCATCAGACGGAAAGTACCTGTTTTTCTGCTCTGATATGCCGGGCACCGTAGGGAAATATGACATTTACATGTGTGAGAGTATAGACGGCAAATGGTCCAGCCCGGTTAACCTCGGCGATAAAGTCAACACTGCCGATGCCGAGATCAACCCCTTCCTGCACAGCTCGGGAAGACTTTATTTTGCCTCTGACCGCCCCGGAGGTCCCGGCGGACTTGATATCTGGTTCACAACACTGGCTTATGGTTCATGGACCAAGCCGGTAGTGCTTGACAATCCTGTCAATTCAGAGGCCGATGACTTCGCTTATTATGCTGTCCAGGGCGGCCAGGAAGGATATTTCGCTTCAAACCGCCGCAAGTACAGTGATGATATATACAGGTTCGCCAACACAATCATTCGCTGGTCTGTCTGCGATACACTCAGGAAGAACAACTATTGCTATGAATTCATTGAGGAGAATGCACTGAAAAATGATACTATGGATGTCAGGTTCAGGTGGGAGTGGAACTTCGGAGACGGTACAAAGGCTGAAGGAGTGACAGCTGAACACTGTTACAACGGGCCGGGGATCTATGACGTCAGCCTGGACATAGTTAATCTTATTACAGGGGGTATTGAAAAGCGCCAGGCATCTTATGAACTGGAGATAACGAATATTGAACAGCCTGTTATTGCTTCGCCTGACAAGATCATGGCCGGGGAAAACCTTGTACTTGATGCCGGTGAATCAAACCTCCCGGGAATGGATATAGAAAGGTATTACTGGAATTTCGGAGATGAAACTGTTTCTTCGGGGCTTGAGGTATCAAAGATTTATTCACTGCCCGGAAAATATAATATACAATTAATAGTTAGTTCTAAACCGGGAGCGGGAGGTGTTGTGCGTGAGGTATGTGTATGCAAGGACATCGAGGTTACCCCTAACGGAAATTGATTATTTTGCCACGGAAAAAATGAGAGAAAACCGGTATATACACATTGTTGTCCTTTTGTTTCTGCTGTGCCTGCCTGCAGGAGTCAACAGCCAGGAAGTCCCGGGCCCGGATGAGAATATTCCATACCTGATAACTTTCGGCAGGCAGGGAGGAGAGACCTCCTGGGGTGATGATGACTTCTCGCAGACATTTTTCTTTACTATCCCGAAAGATTTCAAGGATCCTTTCTACATAAGGATTTATGACGCTGATATCGGCGGCAAGACAGATGAGCTTAACAATTTCTGGAATACCCGGATGGTGTACACCATTTTTGGCGGCAAAGGATGTTATACTGACCCTCAGGCAAAGGGAATTGACCCCTCAGGCAACTACAAGAGCGGCACCATGCTTGCCACAAGGACCTTCGGGATGGATAACAAGCTTGATGAGAGATGGTTTACCTTCGGCCCGTTCAATCCTGCCGACGGCGAGTATTACCCCAAGTTTTCAAGCAACGTATTCAAAATTATATGTGACGGCGTATCGGGTGATGACGGCAATCTATACAGATATGCACTTTCCCGCAGACCAGACGCCAATGTGCCTATCGAAGGAGCCAATGCATTCACCTATGAATACACATTCAGGATGTGGAACAACAATGACACCTCATTCGTCTCTCACATCTACCCGTATATTGACAGCGGATGCATTTACATCAAACAAAGAAACTTCGACTGGGACAACGACGGCGAATTTGTTGTAGTATCCGTTGAACGTAAAGGCCAGTCCATGCCACTTTCAGGCGAAGACCAGTGGGTAGATGACCGGATGCCCATCCTTGATGCAGAGATCGGCAAGTCTCTTGACTTCAGGTTCTATAAGAGAAGAGGCGACCTGGTGAGAAACAACAACGTGGTTATGACCGTCGAGAACCAGTACGGCGAGAACCTGCAATTTTTCAGCGCACCAATTGGTGGCGTACCGGTATATAAGCCAAGGATAACGGTCAGACCCAAGAAATAAGCATGGTCAGGAGCATAAGTATCTTCGTTACAGCACTCTCTTTAAGCCTGTTGCAGCTGCTGATCCCGTTTCAGGCACAAGCACAGACATACAGTTACAAGACCTACGATCAGAACACCGGCTTGCCGGGCGATTACCTCAGCGTGATAGAACAGGATCACGGCGGGTTTCTGTGGGTAGGGCTTGAGTCAGGCCTGTTCAGGTACGATGGATTTGAATTCCATCCCATGCTGCTGGCTGACACCCTCGCGGAAGCATACCCCAACGCACTCCATTGTGACAAAAAAGGAACCATGTGGATCGGTATGACAGACGGGTCGCTCTTTACCTGGAACAACGGAGGCATTGCTGTAAGAAAAAGTGAAATACAGGCTGACAAAATTAACCGCATAACCGAAGGGCCTGACGGCAGAATATGGATAGTAACCCAGACACAGGGAGTTTATGTTTCCGATGCAGGAACAGGTGAAAAAATAAGTAAAACAGATTTTCCGGAAGGGCTTGTCGTCTTTGACATCTCTTTTGCAGGAAGGGACTCCATCATTGTTGCCACGCAGGATAACCTTCATCTGTGCATGATTACAGGCGACAAGGCAGCCATAACATACTCATTCCCCGAGCTTGAATATACATGGGTGCAGACAGTCAGAAAGATAGATGACAACCACTGGGCTGCAGGTACAGACGGTGCCGGTCTTTTCCTGATTAAGCGGGAGAATGGAATCATGACGGCTTCGGCTATTGCTCACCCTGCGTTTGAGGGCCTGCGCATACCTGAACTGGTTGCCGGACCCGGACGGACACTGCTCGTTGCAACACGCGAGGCTGGAGTGATCAGGGCTGAATTCAATGAAGATTTTTCTTCCCTGAACCCACAAGCGTCATATAACATGCTTTCAGGCCTGCCTGAAAATGATATTAAAACAATCTTCAGGGACCGTGAAGAGAACCTGTGGATCGGCCTCTTCAACCGCGGCCTTGCTGCAGTGACAACCAATGCCTTCTCGTTCTTTGCACCGCCAGTCAACAAAGAGATAAACTTTATCGGCGAATCAGGAGGGAAGGTCATTCTGGGTAACAGGAACGGACTGTATGACTTCGATCCGGTTACCGGCAGTTTTTCAAACTGGCGTGACCTGAACAGGAAGACTGGAGGGTCAGGTATTGTCTCCTGGAATATTGATGAAAGCGGAAATATCTGGATTGGAACAATCAGTGACGGTCTGTGGCTGATGAACGGCAAGGGTGACGTAAAACAGTTCTACCGCTCCATGAACCCGGGACAGAACCGCATCAACTCAGTTGCCATAGATGCAGACAATATCTGGATTGCAACACTTAACGGTGTTTTGCTCCTCGACAGGGAGACGGGAAAACAAAAGGCAGCATACACCACATGGGAAATGCTTCCTCATAATAATGTTTCACAACTGGTTGTTAACAAGGCCAGGAGAGGTACTGGTTGCAACCGAAACTGATAAGCTCTGCTATATCCATATCACAGGCGGGGTCAGGACTGAGGGCCTGGTGCTTGAGGGTGTAATGCGCAACAGGATACTGAGCATCTCCGACTCCCGGGACGGGAAAATCAGTGCCGGGACTAACGGCAACGGGTTGTTTTATTTTACAGGCGATACTCTGCTCAATTTCACCACAGCCGACGGGATGCTCTCAAATTTTTGTTACAGTACTCTCATAGCTTCTGATGGCCGCGTCTGGACGGGCCATGAAAAGGGCTTCTCAATCATCAACCCTGCCACAGGATCAGCCAGGTCTTTCAGCAGTGAGTTCGGCTTCAGCGGCGACTGCATAGCCAATGCGATGGCCGAGACACATGACGGCTCGGTTTATGTGGGTACCACGGAGGGTATCTGGACTTATATTCCTGCAATGGAACATAAAGTAACTACCCCTCCCCAGGCAGGAATATTATCAGTGGTCATTGGCAATACTGAGTATCCCGTACCGCGAATCTTACATCCTGCCGCACAAGGCATCATATACTGTCAGGATCAACTATGCAGGCATTTCACTGCGCGATCCGTTAAATGTTGTTTACCGGACCAGGCTGGAAAACTTCGATGAAGAGTGGGGGGAGCTGACAACAGACAGATCGGTAACATATAAACTGACCGAAGGTCATTATAAGTTCATTGTGGAAGCTCTCACACGCGATGATGCAGAGAATGTCACAACAGCCTCATTCGAACTGGTGGTTCAAAAGCCTTTTACCAGAAGCTGGTGGTTTATCCTCTCTGTCATTGCCCTGGCCGCTGCCATTGTTTACCTGATCATCTACCTTCGTGAACGTGCTCACAGAAAGCAACGGGAATTTCTGGAAGAAGAACTGCAGAAGCGCACTTCGGAAGTCTATGCACAGAAGGAGGAGCTTGCCCAGAAGAACCTTGATATCACTGAGAGTATAAAGTATGCCAGGCGTATCCAGAGCAGTGTTTTGCCTGATACAGCAAGACTGGGAACGGTTTTTAAAGAGGCTTTCGTATTCTTCCTTCCGAGAGATATTGTCAGCGGTGACTTTTTCTGGTTCGACTGGATAGACAAGGACAGATTTGTTGTTGTTTGCTCTGACTCAACCGGGCATGGTGTGCCCGGAGCATTCATGTCGATGATAGGAACGGCTCTTCTGCAGGATATTATTACAGTGAAAAAGATCACAAGACCGTCACAGATACTCCATGAACTTGACCGCCAGATATTCTCAACCCTGAACCAGAACCAGGAGCTGGAAGCCTCAAACGACGGTATGGACATCATTGTTTGTGAATTCAATATAAAAACGAGACACCTGGTCTTTGCCTCAGCCATGAGACCCGTCATACTTGTAATTGACGGAGAACAACAATATGTAAGGGGCAACCGCTCAGCTGTAGGTGGTGAGTCAGTCTCCGAGAAGTTTTATGATGACCAGGAGTACCATCTCAGGGAAGGTGATAGCGTCTATCTCTTTACCGACGGATACCCTGACCAGTTTGGCGGTGACGGCAGTAAGAAAATGAAGATCAGCCGGCTGCGGACGGTCATTGATGAAATAAAGACCCTTCCAATGGTTAACCAGGAACAGCGGATAAGAGACTATTTCGATGAGTGGAAAGGTGATAACGACCAGGTGTTACCAGTGAATCAGGGCTTAGAATTGACAATTACGGGGCATCCTCTGTTTATAGCATTAGAGTTGAGATCGCCAGTCCCACCGTTGACACCGTGTTTTTTCATGACAGTGTAGCGATTGGCGGTAACTCGTCGCACGTGGTTGTACCAGATTGGAGATTGAACAATGATTCACTACTCGTGATCGTGGATTCAAGTATGACCGGCAGCTTCAGTGACTCCCTGCATGTTCCCAACCGGGGAGAGGTTCTATTTGCCTGTGGGGATGCAAACAGTGATGCAGCGATCGACATTGCGGACGTCGTATTTCTTATCAATTACATCTTTTCGGGTGGGCCTGCGCCACGGCCAATCGTGCAGGGAGATATTGACTGCAGCAGTGATATCAACATCGCAGATGCCGTGTATCTGATTGCCTACATCTTCTCGGGCGGAGCTGCGCCGTGTGCGGGGTGCAAGTAGAGTGGCGTTGCGACGTGGCACACGGGCGTACGCTGCGCGGGAAGTTCTGGATTCCCGCCTGCGCGGGAATGACAACAGCAGATATATGCCGTCAGGAAAGGATTCCTGACGGTGCGGTGAACGCGGCAGGCGAAGACGACTGCCGCGCACGTATAACCATCCTCTAGTCATGAAGTTAGCGCATACTAACTTGGCGACTGTCCGATAAATGGGAAAATCGGGTCTATCTAAGTACATCTATTTTTCAAAAAGGACTTGACTATTCCGGGTTGGTTCCTTAATTGGGCGACTTGATAGGTGATTGGGCGGTAAGCGCTTGTGAAGGAAATCACAAGCCGCCGTCGATGGAGTTGACCTGATGAGTCTTAATAGTTTTGCGCCAGTCGGTATCTTCATGTTGCTCGGACTGGTGTTTGTGATCGCCACGGTCTGGATTGCCCGCTTTATTCGCCCGCAGAGACCGTCGGACGAGAAACTGCGGAACTACGAGTGCGGCGAACCGTCAATCGGTTCGGCATGGATTCAGTTTAATCCCCGATTTTATATCTTCGCGCTGATTTTCGTGATTTTCGACGTCGAAGCCGTGTTCCTCTTTCCCTGGGCGGTTGCCTACAAGTCGCTGGGGCTGTTTGCATTGATCGAGATGCTGATCTTTGTCGGCATCCTCTTGATCGGTTTGCTCTGGGCTTGGAAGAAGGGAATGCTCAAATGGGTATAATTTCGAGAGTACCAGTGATCGCCGAGAAGATTCCCGGCGGCGCGATTGTTGCCACATCATTGGAGAAGGTGCTGAACATTTCGCGCGCGTCTTCGATGTGGTATCTGCTATTTGGCACCGCGTGTTGTGCAATCGAAATGATGTGCACCGGGGCTTCGCGCTATGATTTTGACCGATTCGGCATGTTTTTCCGCGCTTCGCCACGCCAGGCTGACCTGATGTTTGTCGCCGGCACGATTACTTATAAGATGGCGCCTCGGGTGAAACGCCTGTACGAGCAGATGGCCGAGCCGCGTTATGTGATCGCCATGGGGGGATGCGCCTGCAACGGCGGCCCGTTCTACTATGATTCGTATGCGGTGCTCAAGGGAGTGGACCTGATTATTCCGGTAGATGTGTATCTTCCCGGATGTCCGCCGCGACCGGAGTCGCTGATGGAAGCGTGTATCAAGCTGCAGGAGAAGATCAAGCACGAGAAGTTGCAGGATTGGAGCAGCGATAAGCGTGGCTGATAGCGGGACCATCATCAAACTGCTCATCGAGAAGTTTCCCTCCCAAGTTGAAGCGATCGAGCTGAATCCGATGCAGACGGCGGTACAGATTGATCCGAAGATCGTAGTAGCGTTCTTTGAGTTCATTGCGACGCATCCTGATCTCAAGATGGCGTATCTGTCATCCATATCCGGCGTCGATACGACGACGAATATTGATATCGTCTATTTCATCTCTTCGATAGAATACAAGCACAAACTCACCGTGCGCACCAAAGTTGACCGCACAGGGGGTAAAATCGATACGATCAGTACCGTGAATCAGAGGCGCCAACTGGTTTGAGCGGGAGATCTGGGAATTGTTTGGCGTCGAGTTCGTCGGACATCCGAATCTAACGCAATTCCTGCTTCCCGATGACTGGGATGAAGGACATCCGATGTTGCGCGACTGGACAGGCAGGAACTTCGTAAAGATGCCGGAGATTGGTGGACGAGAGAACCCCATGCCGGATATACCGAAGAATTTGAAGTCAACATGGGGCCGCAGCACCCGTCAACGCACGGTGTGCTCAGATTGCTTCTGCGAATGGACGGCGAAATCATCAAGAATGCCGAGCCACATATCGGCTATCTCCATCGCGCCATTGAAAAGATCTGCGAAAACCGCACCTACCCGCAGTGTCATTCCGCTGCTTGATCGTTTCGAATATGTCACGTCGATGGCGACCGAGGAAGTCTTCTGTCTGGCAGCCGAGCGTATCGCTGCCATTGAAGTGCCGGAGCGCGCGGAATATCTGCGCGTGATCATGCTGGAGCTTAACCGCATTGCTTCGCATCTGATTTTCCTCGGCACTTTCTCGCTCGATCTGGGCGCGATCACGCCGTTTCTGTACTGTCTGCGTGAGCGCGAGATGATTATGGATCTCTTCGAAATGACCTGCGGTCAGCGGCTGACCTATAATTACATCAGAGTCGGCGGAGTGTCGCAAGATATTCCGGAACAGTTCTTGCCATTGGCGCGCAAGTTCGTCGATACTTTCCAGCATCGCGTCGACGACTACGAGGCGCTGCTGACCGAGAATCCGATTTTCCTGGCGCGCACAAAGAATGTCGGCATCGTCAACAAGCAGGTGTGCCTTGATTACGGCGCTTCCGGTCCGGTGCTGCGAGCGGCCGGTGTCGACTGGGACTTGCGACGCGACGATCCGTATTCAATTTATGACCGCTTCAAATTTGATATTCCGACCGGCACAGTCGGCGACGTCTGGGATCGCTATATGGTGCGCGTGAAAGAGCTGCGGCAGTCAAACGAGATCGTCCGGCAGGCGCTGGATCAACTCCCGACCTGATTGTTACGGACGATGGCTTTAAAATTATTGAGATTAATTCACACCAGGGTATAGAATTAATTCAATATTACCAACCCTTATTAAAGGATGAAAGAAGCAAAGCATTCTTCAAAATGCTGCTGGAAGAAAAGAAAGCCTAACCTGCAGACAGTCCAATCTCCTGCAATAAAAAAATTTGAACGGTAACTTAGCTTATTAAAAAGGATGGAAGTAAAATTACGAATTGACTGTGGTAATATATCCGGGTTTCATTATTTACTACGGATGCTTACCATTAATCTAATTGGCAGGAATACGCTATTAATCCCTGGCAAATAAATACCGGCGATACCTGATCCATCTGAATTTGTCATTGGTTGGCGAAATAATTGAAAATCATTGGTTTTCTAAAAAATATTCCCCGTAAACTGATTCTCAGGAGATTAAGAGAATTGGGTTACTCTTCCTATTCGGCTTCAACTGTCCTTGATAAAGGATTCGAGGACATATTCAGGAATAAAAAGACCACGCTTTCCCAAAAGCTGTGGGCACAGAAAAGGGGTTTCTTTTCAGATTCGATCAAATTATATGGTTTAAACGACGATAATTACTTGGATTATCTTTCTGATTTTGATTATTATTGGCTGCATCCCATCAATGGTGCTTACAGCCGCTGGATCGATGATAAGTTAACCTTCAAATACATCCTCCAGCCATTTTCCGAATACCTCCCGAGTATTATTACCACATATACCATGGTGAAATCCTGCGGCTGATGGACTGCCCGGCAGGATACCAGAATTCGATCCGGGATGTCATCAAACTGCTGCACGCCAAAGGAAGCCTGGCGGTAAAATTGACAGCAGCTGAATACGGAAAAGGATTTTGCAAGCTGGCTCATGAGCAGGGGGAGTATTCCATCAACGGTGAGCCTGCCACCAGGGAAGGTGTTGAAGAATTATTGGCCAGCCTTCTGAGAAGTACAGAAACAGAATACATCATCAGTGAGTATCTGCAGAGCCACAACGAACTGCAGAAAATTTGTCCGCAGACTGCCAGCGTGTTAAGGATCGATTTAATTCGAGAGCTCAACGCGGATGCGAAGGTCATGTTCGCCGATATCCTGTTTCCAACCTGCAAATCGGGCATGACCACCAACGCGGCATCCAACTCGGTGGGCTGCCTTGTAGACTTCCAGACCGGGCGCTTTTATAACCCTGACATGCTGGTGGACGGGAAATTGATCCAGATAAGCCGCCACCCTGATACAGATGTGTTGTTGGAGGGGGTGCTGCCCAACTGGGCTGCTGATCAGCGCCAAAATACTGGAAATTTGTAAATTCCTTCCCCAACTCCGCCTGATGGGCATGGATATTATCATCACCAATGACGGTTTTAAGATCATCGAGATCAATTCCCTCCCCGGGCTGAGCTATATGCAGGGGTATTTCCCGGTTTTCAAAGATGAAAACGCCGGGGCATTCTTCACCCGGCGGCTCGAAGAGAAGAAGAGAGCACAGGGTTTCTGATTTATTTCTTACGAGAGGGATGGCGGGGATTTTTCTGGGGAAGGATTCCCCGGTGACTGAAGCGCTGAGCAGTCAAGTCACCATATGGTATGGATCTATCCAATGGAAAAACAGCATCGTCAGGATGATAGGCAGGGCGGGATTGGGTTGAAGGGGGCAGTGGCAAAGGGTACTGCTTATCAACCTTTTTTCAGACACATCATCTCAGCTTAAATAAGGAAGTCTCCCATCAACCCAACCTGCTTTTTATATTTAAAATCGAAACATGTCCACTTCCTGTGGTCCCAACCGGGGCTAGCTCCGTGTCGTCGCCCCACTCACAGAATTCGCCGGACTCACCCGTCTAAACGCAGGAAATCAGGACGATATGGCGAAAAGCCCATGGATCGAACCAATAAATGGAGACCTCATCCCACAAGAATGGCAACTCTCTAAAGAGATTGAAACGAGCCTGGCTGAGTGCTAATATAGTGTTAATCCAGATGTTACATTAGAAAATGAGTTCCCAGGTTTACTTGATATCCAGGAGGAATAGCTTAGAGATTGACTCTAACAAGGAGAAGTGGATATGTTCAAAACCGGGTTGTTTATGATAATGGTGGTTTGCATGGCAGGTTTGATCGCTGTATTTTCCTTTGGTTCAGGTATTGGTGCGCCCATGCCCCCGGAAGTGGCGGTAAACCATACAACGCGGCAGTGCGCTAATGTCATGCGCGGCGACGAATGCGTGATCTGCACCTTGCCGGAGGGCTGGGAAATATTGGGACGCTCCCCTGAAGTGGAGTGCCCGCAAGGTTATGAGGAGATCCAGTTAAAATTGGAGTGCAAAGGGATATCGCGAGCTGCGATGCTGCCTGCCCGGGCACAGCGGCGGGCAGGGTGATTGTGCGGGTTGGGCGTTGGAAGGCTTGCTGTATTGCTCTCCCTGCCTGGTATTATTGATTGCACTTATGGGATTGGCTGCCTGGTTGGTGCGCCGCAAACGCAAATCGCAAATCATGAAAGATTCGGAAGCGAATGAACCGCAATGAACCTGGCAGAGGGGATCACCAGTTGAAAATGCAAAAATATTACCCGGAATTGATATTTTTTGCACCCTCCCATTGGTCGCCCCGCTCTATTAGGTTGGGGACTCCCATTGGTCCCCAGCCAGCCCAAGATGCTTCTACAGGGAACCTTGCGACGACGCGAAGCTAGTCCTACTTGGGATGCACAGCAAATCCCTTTTGGGATCGGAGGAAGTGCTGATTAAGCGTTCGTTAAAACAAAAGTGACCCAAAGGGGACCTGTTCCGAACAACTTTTAGACAGTGGGCAGTTCATGGAAATGCTGCGCTTCGACCAACGAAGCCTGATGAGTGAGCTGCCCATCAACTGGGAAAAGGTTGGACGGGATGCTAACATTAAACGAAATTGATTCATCCACCCCACAAATCGACGGGGTCCTCAAAGAAGAATTTCTCACAATATCTGCAGCTGTAATTATCACTGGATACAACAGTCAATACCTCAGACGCCTTCTAAGGAATGGTAGATTGGCTGGCGTTCGGGTTGGCCAGATCTGGCTGATCAAACTGCACTCCCTTGCCAACTACCTCACATCCGTAAATGCTTCGAATGATCGGCGTTTCGGTGCAAAGCATTCTCCCCAAACATCCATGATTGAATGAGAGAGTTTTTGCTAACAAAACTCGCCTTGTATACGGATGTAAACACAGGTCGTTTACAAATGTAAATAAACAATGTTCTATAACGAGATTGGAGGAAAAAATGAGTGTACTGGTTCTGGATGCAGGAAATTCCATTATTAAAGCAAAAATCGCCAGGCGTGAATCCGGTGAGATTGCTTTTCCACATGCATTAAGGCTCTTGAGTGATACAGAATTTCGGACCATTTTAGACCGGGCCGGGTCTGCAGGTCCATCAGAGGATTACATCCGGGTGAATGGCCAGCCCTATGTGGTTGGAGCAAGTGCGGAGAGACATGGTGTGCAGGTCCAGAGAACGGGGTCGGCACGCTACACCCGCGATTACCTGGGTATCTTCGCAGCCTCGGTGTTGGCCCGCTTATATGACAAAAGCCGTGAGGTGAAAATTTTTGCCAGCCATCC
Source organism: uncultured Bacteroidales bacterium (assembly GCA_963732575.1). Lineage (GTDB taxonomy): Bacteria > Bacteroidota > Bacteroidia > Bacteroidales > VadinHA17 > SR-FBR-E99. The sequence goes on along the minus strand of CAVTAA010000007.1, from coordinate 27,740 downwards.
TCCCGGCGACATGAAGTTCCGTGATGATCTGATGAAGGCGGTGATGGGGGATTGGGTTGTAGAGTCTCATAAAGGGGAGCGGACCTTCCGGGTTACTTACGCCAACACATTTGATGAACCTGTGGGCGGTTTGATGAACGCCCTGCTTACCGAGGACGGCCAGCATTATCTCAGGTGTGAGATCAAGGATGGCAGGGCTCTGGTGATCGATGTGGGCGGTTTCACCACCGATTGGGTGGCTGTTAATCCAGGTGGTGAGATAGATTACAGCCTGGTGCGGAGTGTGTCCCTGGGTATTCAAAATGTGGTTACTGATTTTGAGGAAAGCTTTAGAGCCCATAATCTCCAGGCGGTGAAGAACACACCTAATCTGCCGCCGGAACGAATCCGGAAGGCTATCATGACCGGGGTGTTTGAAGGCGGCGGCCATAAGTACCCCTGCGAACAAGAAGTGAAGGAAGCCATGAATCTTCTGCTCAATCGGATAGGGGATACATACCAGCGGTTGGCTGGCGGTGCTTTGAGCTGGGATTTCATCATTCTGACAGGTGGGGGATGTGCATTGATGCATAAGTACCTGCTGCCCATCCTCAATCACCAGCATGTGATCCTTGCGGACGAAATCAGCCAACTACATTTGGCGAATATTCGCGGTGGCATGAAACTATGGCGTCTTGTATGAGGCATTGAACGTACTATGAGTGAGGTGATCAGCTTTCGGCTGGATCCGGACAACCCTCGCGAGGCTTCTGCAATCCTGGTGATGCAGGCCTGGAAGGGTAAGGGTTTTTCTATACGCCAGATTTTGGCAGAAGCCCTGTTGAAATTGGATACAAATGGCAAAAATGAATCGGATGAGGGCCTGGCTGATTTGTACCGGAAATTGGAAGAAATTTCTGTCCAGATTGAAACCATCAGCAGCAACAATCCGGTTGTCATAAATAATAATGGAGAAAGCTCTGATGAAGGGCTTTCTCACCAATTTGTAGAATCGATCAAATTATCTGTTTTACCTGGACTACGGTCATATGACCCACGTTAGGTATCTCAATGTCATTTCTCACTGCTCAACCATGAACTTTTTCTTAGAAACAAAAATACAATGGGAAGGTTAACGCCCCTAACAATGTAGTAAATCGAGGATCTGAGATGATGAATTGGGATGGCTGGATATTCTAAATGACGAAGGTAATAAGAAGGACAAGACGAAGTGAGGATGAAGCGGTGGGTCATGAAAGTTGACAGTCTTAATGATAAAATTTCCGATATATTAATATATTCGCATTATCACCTGTTGCAAGATGATTAATGAACAAAATGCGTTCGATCTTTTATTCCGTTGCCCCTAGAACGTCGGAGAGAAGTTTTAATTGAATTGGAGCAAGCTTCCTCTCCCGGTTTCGATTATTTCTTGCTGGTCATTCTTTCATGCAGTATTGCCACATTTGGCTTGCTAACCAATTCCTCGGCGGTCATCATTGGTGCCATGCTTGTTGCTCCACTCATGTCGCCAATCTTAGGTCTATCATTAGCTTCGCTGGCTGGCGAGCAACGCATGTTCCGCAATGCTGTTATAGCTTTAAGTGAAGGAGTTCTACTGGCAATTTTCCTCTCCTTTACCCTCGGCTGGGTAGCCCAGATATTACCATTTGATATGCTATTAGAGGTACCCCAAGAAGTATTGGCCCGCACACGACCCACACCTTTCGACCTGGGAATAGCCTTGGCTGGTGGCGCTGCAGCAGCTTACGCTCTTGCACAGCCGCGACTTTCGGCTGCTCTGCCGGGTGTAGCCATAGCAACAGCCCTCATGCCTCCAGTGTGTACTGCTGGAATCGGTATCTCACTTGGTGATTCGAGGATAGCATTTGGCGCAGGATTATTGTTTTTTACCAACCTGGCTTGTATTTCTTTCGCCGGCATCCTCGTCTTTGCTGCTCTTGGATTCCGACCGATTCACCTCGAAAACACATGGCATCACGTCCCTCACAGCATGTTGTTTTCTGCTGCCATGGTATTATTTACAGCAATACCCCTCGTGGTCTTGACGCTACGTATTGGTGAGCAAACTCATCAATTACAGGAAATACGTACAGCTGTTGAGGTAGAGCTTTTAGCACTTCCCGATGCTCAATTGGTAGATATCGGCATTGACACCAGTAACTCAACAATACACCTTAATATCACGGTTCGCACTTCCCGGCAACCCAATTACCAACAAGTGGTTGATTTGCAAAAATCAATTGCGACCCGACTGCAGCGTACGATTGCAATTCAGGTGATTATCATACCCACCACTAAACTGGATCCACTTGATCCTCCCACAAAAACCCCGACTGTCACGCTGACCCCAACTTTCACTCCCGGTCCAAGCCTCACGCCATCGAACACACCTACCACTATACCCACAACGACTTCAACACCTGTTGCAACCAGTACAATGACTTCAACACCTACTTCGACTCCAACGCCAGTAATGGCCTATATTACCACCCCAGGTGGCCTGGGCTTATACCTACGGGAATTGCCGGGGGGGAAGAGCATCACTTGGCTTCCCGAGGATACGCCTGTATTAATCCTTTATCAACGTCAAACTGTCAACGAACGTGAGTGGATCGAGGTAAAGAATATCTTAAATCAGACGGGATGGATACCTGCTGAATATTTGATCATCCGGCCGTAAAGTAAGATTCATAAAAACGGAACTATAGCCTCAGTTTATAGTTTGATTAAATTGTAGGATTGTCAAACATATTGGACAGTGTTAAGTAAGAACTGTCTAGGAGAAATAGAAACCTAGAGGACGCATCGGGATATTGTTAGAGCGCTGGTTATGTCTTCTTCAGTTGTTTCTAAAATCATCAAAAGAGAAGAATCTGGCCTATGTCATACAATCGTTTCTGATCTTCCCGGTGGCTCCTTTCGACCTTCCCATTATGGCGGGGTGTATAAGGTCTGATAAATTTATGTCGAATGCCTAAACCGCTGCAAAACTGTTCAAACAAAGTCAGATTATCGTCGTCTTCGGTTCTTCAGCAAACGTTTTGTGAATTCAAACCCATTATCCGTTTGTACACACTCGATCTTGATCCCTCGCCTGGCATACCAGCAGATGGCATCTCTCAGATGAATATGCACGAAGTATAGGTGTTAGCCTCCTCAAATGCTCCCAGGTATCGTAAGCGGCTATATTCATCGATGGCTGTGTATTGATAATATCTTCGGCCATTCTCCCCAACAATACACTCTCTAGGGACCTATTTCACATCCATCTGGATCCGTTCTCCTGGTATGCTCATCTTTTCATAAGGTTTTGGTGTGTATTCGTTTGTGGTGTTCTTCCCTGATAAACAATCCCATTCGTATCATGACCCGAAAGAGACTGACATAATGTCGTTGATACCCTCGATCCCCTCAATTTGAACCAGAACTCCATCAATCCAAGCTTTGGGTTACTGTCTCCGCATCATCAGCTACCAGCTTGATCTCTGTAGATTCTGCTGGCTTGGATGATGTCGGGGCCTGCGTGAATCACTTCCCAGAGATTCTAATGCTCCCATCATATCTTCTCAGCCAAAAATAGATATATGATCTGCGTTTTGTTGTACTTGCGTGCTGCTCGTGATACTCCATTGTTTTGGCATATTTGACAATCGAGTTCCTATATTTCATATCTTGTGTTATCTTATTCATAGCAGGAATTGTGAACCTCCGTTTTGTTTGGTTTGAGCGCTATAACAATAACGGATTTATCCTTTTCCTGCTATCCTTTTCTCCTCATCTGTCCAATATGTATTGTAAACCTACAAGCCTCAGTTTATAGTTTGATTAAATCCTATTGACATCCAAAACGATTTTGGGTATTATTCAATAATGCTTCCAAAACGTTTTGGTAAGGCATCAGAGAGGATTTAATGAGCGTTTCAATTAAAAGATGTTGCCAAAAAACTTAGTTTATCAATAACGACTGTATCTCGTGCTCTTGATGGCTATGGTGATGTCGCTGAAGTGACGCGCCAAAGGGTTATAAAAGAGGCTCATGAAATGGGATACACTCCAGAAAGCGCAGCACGGCAGTTGCGCCGGAAGCGTACCGATACCATTGGATGCATCTTGCCAGCCAGTACGCCGCGCTTTTCTGATCCATTCTTTTCGGAGTTTATATCTGGCCTGGGCGATGAGGTAGCTAATCAAGGCTACGATTTGCTCATTTCCTCGGCGTCCTCTGGCCAAGAGGCTGAGCAACAAGCTTACCAGCGCTGGGCACACTCCCGTAAAGTAGACGGATTTATTCTCACCCGTCTCCGGCAATCAGACTGGCGCGTCCGCTTCCTCTTATCACAAAACTTGCCTTTCGTTACACTTGAACGTTCCCTTGACACGGGCAATTACCCATCTATCCAGGTGGAATGCAGAGCCAGCATGGCTATGCTGGTTACCCACCTGGTAGAGCGAGGTTTTCGCCGGCCGGCATTCATCGGAGGTTCATCCCAGTTAAACTATCCATGAAGATCGTTTATATGGATACTTGCAAGGCCTCAAATTAAATCAGATAACTTTTGATCCCACCCTGGTTGCATCAGCAGATTTGACCGTCGCAGGTGGTTACCAGTCTGCCAAACGGCTCTTATCTACTCCAGATCCCCCGGATGCAATAATGTGTATCAATGATGAAACAGCATTTGGTGTGCTGCGTGCTGCACATGACGCAGGACGTATTGTTGGTACGGACCTTGCCGTTACAGGTTTTGATGGTGTCCAGGATTCAAATTATTCGCAACCTACATTAACAACCTTAGATCAACCACTTTACGATATCGCCCGTCAATTAGTAAATATGGTCCTGGCTGAAATAACCGGAAAAACCCTTGGAGAACGCTTTATGGTTATCGAGCCGAAGTTACAAATTCGGGAGTCAACTGGGAAGTTTGACCCATCTTAAGAGATAACCTCGAATTTATGGATCGGGCTGAATATATACCAGAACTACTCGCAGCCCAATTTTTTTATGAAAGGTGGTAATGATGCCAAAAACTGTTATTGCAGCTGCATTGGGTGAATGTGTCCATGTGGCTGGAATTAGCAATTTTCTACGCCTGGCGGAAGCTGCCGGCTGGCGAACAGTTTTTCTTGGCCCGGCAGTCTCGTTTGAACGTATTCTTGAAGCGGCTCGGGATGAAAAAGCTGACCTGGTGGGAATATCCTACCGTCTGACCCCAGAAACAGGGGAACACCTTTTGGGTCAATTTGCAGAGTTTGCCAGCGAATTGCATGAAGCCGGGGTACGTTTTGCCTTTGGAGGCACACCCCCTGTGGCAGAACGTGCCGCAAAGTTAGGATTCTTTGAGCAAGTATTTGATGGCAGTGAACCGGCCGAAGCTACACTTGCATACTTAAGGGGCAGGGAGCTGAAACCCCGGGAAAAACCGATTATCCGCAGAACACTATTGACCGAATTAAATGGAAATCACCGTTACCGATAATTCGTCACCATTTTGGCCTGCCATCATTTAAAGCTACCCGTGACGGAATTGAACAAATAGCTGACGCTAAAGTACTGGATGTAATTTCTCTGGGGATTGATCAGGACGCCCAGGAAAATTTCTTCCACCCGGAACGGCAGGATCTATTCCGTAAGGGTGCTGGAGGGGTTCCTGTGCGGACCGCGGAAGATTACTGCAGTCTGTTTAACGCTAGCCGATGCGGAAATTATCCCTTGTTGAGGACCTATTCCGGTACGGATGACTTTATTCGGCTGGCAAAGATGTACATTGAATCTATCAATATTGCCTGGTGTGCTATCCCTCTTTTCTGGTTCAACCAAATGGATGGCCGCGGTCCTTGGGATTTGGAAGGCTCTATCCGAGCACACCAGCAGGTCATGTCATTTTATGGGATACGGAACATCCCTGTTGAGTTGAATGAGCCCCACCATTGGGGTATGCGCGATGCACCTGATGTTGTTTACGTCGTATCAGCATATCTTGCGGCATATAATGCCCGTGCTTTTGGGGTCAAAGATTACATTGCCCAGCTGATGTTCAATAGTCCACCGGGCACTTCTGACGCGATGGACTTAGCTAAAATGTTAGCAATTTTGGAGTTGATTGGATCATTGGCAGGCCCTGATTTCCGGATTTGGCGTGAAACCCGCACTGGTCTCTTGAGTTACCCGTTAGACCCTGATGCTGCCCGATCTCACCTGGCCTCCAGTACTTACCTGCAGATGGCGCTCCAGCCCCATATTGTGCATGTTGTTGGATATACCGAAGCCCATCACGCTGCTACTGCAGAAGATGTGATTGAATCGTGTAAGCTGGCCAGGCGCAGCATTGAAAATGCCATGAACGGGCAACCCGATATGACCGCTGACCCAAAGATTCAAGCGCGAAAAAAAGAACTAATCACCGAAACCTATGTTACCTTGAATGCTATTAGCCGCCTTGCTCCAACAACTCATAGCGCACCGTTCATCGATCCTGCGATTCTAGCAAAATCTATTACTACTGGCATTCTCGATGCCCCACAAGCTGAAGAATAACCCCTTTGGCCGTGGTCAAGTGATAACGCGTATCGTGGAGGGAGCGTGCCGGGTAGTGGATGCCAAAGGTCAACCGGTTGATGAGGCTCGCCGATTATTATGAATCATCAAATAACAAACAATCATCCTAACAATCAAATTCCTGAGTCAGTCACTCTAAGCCGAACATTAGGTTTGTTTACTATCACCATGATCGGTGTGGGAGGAATGATTGGTGCAGGCGTCTTTGTTCTTACTGGTATAGCTGCAGGAGTGGCCGGACCGGCATTGGTATTGGTATTTCTCTTGAATGGTATTGTTGCACTATTTACCGCAATGGCCTACGCAGAGCTTGGGTCCGCCTTTCCTGAGGCGGGTGGTGGATACCTATGGGTGAAAGAGGGGCTGGGAAATACTCATGGATTCCTTGCAGGTTGGATGAGCTGGTTTGCACATGTTGCTGCTGGTAGTCTATATGCTTTAGGTTTTGGACGGTTTGCCACCGAGATCTGGTATTCTACCGGTCTACCTATATTTGGTCTTTCGATACCACAAATGACGATGGTATGGATGACTATGATTATCCTGGTTTTCACCACCGTCAATTACCGCGGCGCTTCCGAAGCCGGGCTCATCGGGAATATTGTCACGATGACAAAAATTGTCATCCTCGTTCTGTTCAGTCTGTTCGGTTTGATCGCCATGACTCGTGCCAGTGGTTGGCAAGCGCGCTTTTTTGAAGATTTTATGCCAAACGGTCCGGTTGGAGTACTTATTGCTATGGGGGTAACTTTTATTGCCTTTGAAGGGTACGAAATCATTGCTCAATCAGGAGAAGAAGTCATAGAACCGCATCGGAATGTACCACGTGGGATTTTCCTGGCAATTGGTATTGCTGTAACCATTTATCTTCTAATCGGAATCACAGCCATCGGTGCTGTCAATCCACCGCCTGGGACGCAACCTTATGTATACCTTGGAGAGAAAAAGGAGATTGCCGTGGTTGAAGTAGCTCGGCAAATCTTCCCATGGGGAATCGGTGGGATTGTGCTGCTTTTAAGTGGTTTAGTTTCGACCATGTCGGCACTTAATGCTACAACTTATTCTTCATCTCGCGTGTCATTTGCAATGGGTCGTGACCACAACTTGCCAGCATTCTTCGCTCGTATTCACCCAAGTCGTCACACTCCCCACTTGGCAGTATTGGCATCAGGAGGGTTGATGCTAGTGATTGCCTACTCCCTGCCTATCGAAGCTGTGGCTGTAGCTGCAGATATCATGTTTCTGCTCTTGTTTTTCCAGGTCAATCTCACAGTCATGGCTCTGCGCCATAAAATGCCCGGATTAAACCGTGGCTTTATAACACCTTGGTTTCCAATAATCCCCATCATTGGCCTGATTTCACAAGGAGTTCTGGCAATAACTTTAGTCAAGTTCAGCAAGGAGGCATGGATTGTTGCATCAGCCTGGTTAATCATTGGGCTCCTTGTGTATTACATATATTTTGCCCATCTTGAGGTAATGGAGAAACACAAAGAGATACTTATGGAGGAGGTTCTGGTATCGCGTGACTACTCCGTCATAGTGCCGGTGACTACACAAGAGCAAGCCCGCGTAATGGGAAGAATTGGGGCAATATTAGCTCAAGTTAACCAGGGAGAGGTAGTAGCCCTGAATGTAATGCAAATCCCGCCACAAATGACGTTAAGCGATGGGCGATGGATGCTCAAAGAGGGACGTCCAATATTAGAGAATGTTATCCAACAAGCAAAAATACGTAATGTACCGGTACATACCATCATCCGGTTAGGACGTAATGTCGCTGAGGCAGTACGAAAAACTGTAGAAGAAAACGCATCAGATCTGTATCCTCATGGCCTGGCCTGGATATACAAAGACAAATGGGCGATTATTTGGTTCGGTACTGATCCAATTGTGAAAGACCCGCCCGCTGATCTCGCAGTGGTTCGTTATCGCAAATATTGTCCTTTACGCACGATACTAGTACCAGTCTCTGGTGGACCGAATAGTCACCTTGCCGTCAGGTTGGCAGTGACCATGGCAGCTGTCGCTGAGGAAGAACCAGCAAATGTGATTTTATTGCATATTATCCCGATGAATGCACACATCAGCTATCACGTAAGGGCAGAGCAAACTTTTCGCGAATCGTTAACCGGGATTTCATACAATAACATCGAAACCGTTATAGAAAATGGGAACGATGTGGTTGAGACAATTATGAAAAGAGCGTCCCCTCGGGATAACCAGTCCGGATGTGACCTGATCGTTATTGGAGCGACACGTGAACCTTTACTCAAGAATTTGTTCATAGGGAACATCCCCACCCAAATTGCTCAGAGGGCAGAGGTGACCGTCATGATGGTCAAACGGCGCAATAATCCGAATCCGATCATTTATACACCAAACCATCGTACATCCATAGCAGAATAGTCCGATGCCTGAGGATTATTTCTTTGGATACTGCAAACTAGAGGAATAGGAACAAATATTATGAATTCTCAAGATAATTACACTGTAATCGGGGCCGGACATGGTGGCAAATCTATGGCTGCTCACCTATCGTTAATGGGTTTTCCTGTCGTCCTATGGAATCGTACATTTGAGCATATCGAGATTATCAAAAAACGCGGAGGTATAGATCTGGAAAGCTACGAAGGTGGACCACACGGTTATGCAAAATTATCTTTAGTAACATCAGATATTGAAGAGCTCTACTAAAAGCCAAGATGATTATGCTGGTTGTGCCATCGTCAGCCCATGCCAGTATTGCGAAAATCGTTGCACCGTATGTCAAAAATGGGCAAATATTAATTTTGCATCCAGGTCGTACCTGTGGGGCACTGGAATTCGAAAAAGTTCTGCGCGATGCTGGGTGCACCGCAGATGTGAAAATTGCCGAGGCTGAAACTTTTATTTATGCGTCGCGGTCTGATGGGCCTGCTCAAGCCCGCATATTCCGGATCAAGGAAGCGGTACCCCTGGCAGCTTTGCCTGCCATATATACAGATGAAGTGTTGAATAAGATAAACGAGGCATATCCTCAGTTTATTGATGGGGGAAATGTGCTGCAGACTGGTTTGAATAATATGGGTGCTATTTTTCACCCTGCGTTGACCCTCCTCAACGCTGGCTGGATCGAAGCCACGCATGGTGATTACCAGTTCTATATCGATGGCGTAACCCCTTCTGTTGCTCGTGTTCTGGAAGTATTAGATAGGGAGCGTGTGACCGTTGCCTCGTCTTTGGGATTGCGTGCCCGAACTGCTATTGAATGGCTCGAAATGGCTTATGACACCACCGGTGAAGATTTACACGAAGCTATACATAACCAGCCCGGGTATTATGGCATCAAAGCCCCCAGTACATTAAAGCACCGGTACATCTTCGAGGATGTGCCAATGAGCCTGGTACCCATCGCCTCATTGGGACAGCATTATGGGGTATCTGTGCGAGGTATGGACAGCATCATCCGTCTCGCTTGCATCGTTCACCGCACCGATTACTGGCGTCGTGGCCGCACGGTGGATAAGCTAGGGATTTCGGGTTTGAGTGTTGGCGAATTGACTAATTATGTCAATGAAGGTATCCGTTTGTGAATGATATGAATAAATTGTAACTTCAAAAATATGGATGTTTAGAGGAGTATTGATATGTCTGGAATTGTAGGAATTGCTAAACCGGGTAATCGGACAGGCGTTAAGCATATGCTTGATAAGATCGCTCACCGTGGAAATACAACTAAAATCCTGGAAACCCCGTTTGTTACCCTTGGGGCTACGTGGAACAATAATCATACAGCTATATCTAAAGTACAGAAACAATCAAAAACAAATTGGAGTGATGAAGTCTTTGGAAATTCCGTTCTTGTCCAGGATGACCATTTATTGCTGAAGCGCGATCCTTTGGGAGTGACTCCGCTATATTACGGTTGGACGAAGGATGGATTCCTATGTTTTGCTTCTGAGGTTAAAGGATTGTTGGTAGTCACCCAGGATGTATATGAAATACCACCCGGGCATACATTTGATGGCCATTACTTTACAACATACTCTCAACTCCATCAATTGCCCGAGATAAAAAGTCCATCGGAAAAAATAGCACAAGGGTTGCATCGAAGGTTGGAGTCTGCTGTAGAAAGCCACGCCAGTACTGGGAATGTGGGTGCATGGCTGTCGGGTGGATTAGATTCCAGCATCATGGCATCGCTGGCTCGACGATATTCCCATCCATTTCATACATTTGCCGTTGGGATACCTGGATCTCCGGATATTGAGTATGCCCGGATTGCTGCCAATTACATACAATCAGAACATCACGAGGTCCTCATCCAGATCGACGATTTGCTTTCTGTACTGCCTGAAGTCATCTACCACCTGGAATCGTTTGACGCCTGGCTGGTACGTTCCAGCATCTTGAATTATCTTGTTGCTCGGCTGGCAGCCGAGTTTGTTCCCTCAGTATTTTCAGGTGAAGGGGCAGACGAATTGTTTGCTGGATATGAATATCTTAAATTAATCGATCCAACCGAGTTAGCTGAAGAATTAATAAATATTACCTCAGGTTTACATAATACTGCTCTGCAGAGGGTGGATCGTTGTGCGTCAGCGCATGGTACGGTGGCACATGTATGCTTTCTTGACCCCGCTGTTGTAGATTATGCACTGCGCATTCCAACCAAATATAAAATTCACAACGGGGTGGAAAAGTGGATTTTACGCCAAGCTGTAATTAATGATTTGCCTGATGTCATTATTAATCGTAGGAAATCCAAGTTCTGGCAAGGAGCGGGTGTACAAGAATTATTAGCTATGCATGCCGAGGAACAAATCAGCGATGCTGATTTTGCCAAGGAGCGATCCTTGCATAATGGTTGGAAATTGAACACGAAAGAGGAATTGATGTACTATCGTATCTTCCGTGGACACTTTAATGAGTTTGATGACCTATCGTGGATGGGAAGATCAAAAGGTTATCAAGTAAATTAGGCAAGTTGGAATCGCCTGGCTAAATGCTTGGCTGCTACTTCCTGGGATCGGATTGGCGATAAGCTCTTTTGGTTTCGTCGATGTTCGCTTGATGTGCACCCACTGCCCACATCAAGCTGAACCGGGAAGCAAATCCATACTATGCTGGGCCACTTACGGCTGACCCAAACCGTGGAAATTCCGCCCTGGCCCAATGACGCCAAGAGAGAATATTGTTTTCTTTACCGGGTTAATCCTGATCGGAGGCTATTCGCTGGCGTTCATGGTGGCTGAGATGTAAGAGTTGCTGCTGGTGACGTTTGTCATTATCGTGACCGGGTTGGCGGTCTTGATGGGATGCCTGATGTGTACTTGTTGTATGAGCTGTGCCAGCCCCTTCAATGGAGTGGATAAGGCGGGGGCACAATTTTTACTACAACACTCCGATTATGAATAAGGCTTGGAATGAAGTTGGTACAAATAAGGAACAAAGGTAAAGTGAAAATCGATCAGGGTTTGGAACTGGAAATCCACATCGCCTGTATGTAATAAGCACGATTACCACCAACTCCTTCATATAATAAGAGAAAAACTATAATTTACCACACCGCTTTTCCCTATTAATTCACTTTTTGACCCTTTTTAAGGGGTTTTGACGGGATAAATGCCAAAAGTAAGGGAGAAATTTAATGATTGCCTGGATTAATTTTACCTTTTTACTATTTGCTACTTTGCTCCTCTTATACTACTATATGCGAAGTGTTAACCCAGCAACGCTGGAAAAGGTGCTTGGCCCGACAGCTTACACTCGCTGCGGGCGTGACCGGATTGCAGCTTCGGTCTTTGAATTGATCATTACGATTAATTATGTCATCTACTACTTTTACCCGCTGCAAACTCCGCTTCCTGACAAATTCCCTTGGGCATGGTGGATCTCGGCGGTAATTGCGGTATTCATCGCAATCCCCGCTCTAGCCTTAATGTTGATTGGGGTAAAGCACGCCGGCGAGGAGACGTTGTTGCCCAAAAAGGAGCATACCATGTACGGTGGATTTACGCGAAGATCCGGCATCCGCAAGCGGTGGGAGAGTGGTTCCTATTTCCGGTGATTGCCCTGCTACTGCACTCACCTTTCCTGATTCTATTCTCGTTCATCTATTTCCCCATCTTTATCATGATGTGCTATACCGAGGACCTGGACTTGCTGTTGCGCTATGGGGATGCCTACGCCGAATACTGCAAGCGTACCGGGGCCTTCTGGCCGAAAAGGAGCTAACCGTGGTTGAAAAAATCAAAGATGTACAACCCCCACGCGGCCTGGCGCGCCTGGGTTGGCGTGCGCCGATCTGGTTCTATCGCCTGGGGTTGGGTGGATTATTGGGTAGGCGCTTCGTGCTGCTCAACCATATCGGGCGTAAATCGGGTCAACCGCGCCAGGCGGTGTTGGAAGTGGTACACCACAACACGAGACAGGCGCTTATGTGGTGGCTTCTGGTTTTGGCGAAAAGTCCGACTGGTATAAAATGTGATGACCCACCCAGATTACGATCCAGGTGGGGCGAAAGCGTATGGTCGCCTTGCGCCGAGAGCCTGCCCTGGCACAAGCCACCGAAGTCATGCTCGATTACAACCGCCGCCACCCCGTTGCCTTACGCACACTGGCCGGAATTCTCGGCTACCGAACCGATGGCAGTGAAGATGACGTGCGCTTTTTGACAGGGGTAATCCCGATTGTGGCATTTACACCGCTAAACGTGCGGAAGATCTAATGTAATCAACTGGATACCACCTAAGCCGCACCGTGAACCCAATCGGTGAATGGGCTAAATTTGTGGTCCCGGCAGACATCCTATTTTGGTCTAATTTTCATTCCGTCTTTTCTTCTTGTGCTTTTTTCTCCTTCACGCAAAGCTCGTATCAACGCTCCAACGATCCTGCTCCAACCAGAGCAATCACCCGATCTCCTAATAGAAGTTGTGTCAAACCTCGGGGAACAACCACCTGTTTTCCCCGTTGAATTGAGACAATTACACAATCTTCCGGGATGTTAACTTCTTTAAGGCGTTTCCCGCAAGCAAAGTCTTCTCCAGATATATATAGTTCGGTAAGCTCCGCATGGACGTACACCTTCCATCTTCAACCGATCCATGTGATGAATAATTTTATGCTTGTCAGCCAAAGAACTTGACAAGGCATGAACAATATCCCCACGTCTCAATAATACCCAGCACCTTTCGGGGATTTCCTCGGTCTACCACCGGGACCCGTCCCACATCCAGGTCACCAAAATGACCCAATACATCGTCCAGGGTTTCGTCAGGGTAGGCTGTTAAGATGTTTTTCGTGCAAATTTCTTCAACTGTCGCTTCCATGTTATTGTTTGTAATGGCTTCCTCCAGATCTGACAACGTAACCATTCCATATAACTCGTCGTTCTTCATTACAACAAAACCATGATGGGAGGTTTCTTGAAACAAATGCGCCAATTCGCCGGAGTGAAATGTCACGGTGTTACTGTGATCATTTCACTGGCCGGTGTCATGACATCTTCGACCAGGATGGCCTGTAAAAGATTTACATCCTTCTTCTGGGAGTCACAATGCCGCGTAGCTTTAGTTTCAGGGTATAGATGCTTTCGGGTTCGAGCCGCTGTGCAATAATTGTGCTGACAACGGTTGCAGCCATAAGCGGCAAAATGATCTGGTAATCCTGGGTCATCTCAAAAAGAATAATAATCGCTGTGAATCGGCGCACGGGCGGCGCCAGCAAATACAGCCGCCATACCTACCATTGCGTAAGCTCCGCTTGAAGCAGGTAAACCGGGAAAAACCAATTGCGCGATTTGCCCATAAGCACCCCCCAATACGGCTCCAATAAACAGTGCAGGTGCAAAAACACCTCCTGATGAGCCTGCTCCTAAAGTCAGTGAGGTTGCTAATATTTTCCCAAAAATCAAGACGATGAGAAGCATAAACCAATGCCCCCAGTTAATACACTGTGGAATCGTGTCAAATCCCGTCCCAAATACCCTTGGAATAAAAAAGCCTAACAATCCCAGTCCAAGACCTCCTACTGCAGGTTTAAGATAGGGAGGAAATTTCCAGTGATCAAATACATCCTCCATGAAATAGAGTGTTTTCACAAAAACCATCGCCCCCAGACCAGCCACCACTCCCAAACCTAAATAGAGCGGAAGTTCCCAGGGGCTGTTTAGTTTATAAGCCGGGACCGTAAAGGCGGGAAAATCCCCGAGAACAGCCTGGCTGACCACACTGGCGGTTACGGCCGAAATCACCATCGTGCTGAGGTTTGTAATTCCAAAATCCCCGAGCAAGACCTCAACTGCAAACATGACCCCAGCGATCGGGGCATTAAAAGTGGCTGCTATTCCAGCAGCAGCTCCTGATGCAACCAGGGTGATAGTCCGCCTTTCGCTTAATTTGAAAAATCTGCCCAATCGTTGAACCAAGTGCAGCCCCAATTTGAACAATCGGACCTTCCCGGCCTACCGATCCTCCTGAGCCAATAGTGATTGCTGATCCAAGTGCTTTGACCAATACGACAACAGGCCGAATCCGCCCTCCTTTTGTGGCTATGGCGGTTAATACTTCGGGAACCCCGTGTCCCTTAGCTTCGGGTGCCAGGAAGTGGATGAGCGGTCCAACGATTAAACCACCAAGAATGGGTAATAAAATCACATAAGTACCCCCTGGCAGAGGTATGAGCTTTCCATCCTTGAAAAAGAGGGTATTGAAAAATTCAATCATCCGAATAAAAACGATTGTCCCCAATCCTGCACCTGCACCGACGATGAAAGCAAGAATCACCATAGTGAGTGTCTTTGAAGACCAAAAACGGTTAATTATGGATTTATATTGATTATTCATTGCTGTGGTGAAACTTGGGTTGGATGGTTTGCCTGCCATTTTTAATCGTTCATTCTTTCGACATCATCAGGGAAATATTTCCAACAATACTAATCCATGACTGACCTGATTGATGTTTCTACCATTTACCCCCCGATATTGTTTTGAAGATGACAATAATACATCACAGATGAGACGTTCTTACGGCGTGGGTGATGTATTGGTATTTGTAACATAAGATGTGTAGGTTTACACTATATTTTGGACAGGGAGGAGAAAAGGATAGCAGGAAAAGGGAAAATTTTTCCTGGATGGTTTTATTGAAGCAACTTTCGACTTCCTTTCCCTATGTATATAATCCGGAATTTGTTTCCTTTGCCCTTCCAATTTCTTACCATGCCATCTAATAAATCAATGTCCTCAATATTTATGGACAAAAATTCACTGGTCCTACAACCCGAATCAACCAGACAGGCTAGAATGGCTTTATCACGGGGATGGTTACTCGTCTGAATCATTCTCTGGAGGTGTTCAATACTCACACCGGGTAATGGTTTAATTGATACCTTGGGGCTGTGTACTTTCTTGATTGGATTTTTACCTTCCGGTTCAAATTCATCCCAATACCAGTTAAGAAATGCCTTAATTGAACGGTAATGGGCATTAATACAGCCGGCCTTGTGACCAATTGATGAAAGGGGGATTAAATATTGCCTTATAATTTCTGGAGTCATTTCTTCTGTGTTGACAACCCCCACTCCTTTTAGCCACCCGCCAAATTGATTTAATGTGTCTTGGTAATATTGGATTGTTCTTTTTGATAATCCCCTAGAATAACGTTCAGATATAAACTATTAACACCATAAAACTCAGTCCCTTCAAATAATTTAAGGAAAGTCAGTTGGTCTTGCTATTATTGAGTCATTAAAATAATTCCTTCCTTACCCCTATATATAGGGTATAAGGAAGGAATTAACTACCACATATGGTGTTTTTGTGACCCATACAGGACTCGAACCTGCGACGCGTTGCTAGTGCGGATTAGGTTGTTTAAATAAAAACATGACCCATACAGGACTCGAACCTGTAACCTGCTGATTAAGAGTCAGTTGCTCTACCATTGAGCTAATGGGCCGTGGAAAGTCAATTATACCAAAAGGCAAATCATGGGTCAATGAAAATCGCCCTGCCAGCCAGTTTGACGGAATGATCCTTCCCGGGTAGAATGAAGCTGATCAATTAAATACACTTCTGCGGCTGGTGAGCTGCCCTTTCCTGGGCGGCTTGAAGGCGAAACCGGTGCAATGCCGGTGCTGTCCCGCAACTGTAAGCGGCCCCCTTGGGCTGCAAGCCAGGTCGACCCCGCCAGCCAAAGATGAACACAGCCCCGCGGATGGGTAGTGTCGTCACCGGATTCTCCCCTCAGGTCACACACCCTGCCGTAAGGCAGGGATTTTTTATTAAGAGGAGTAGTATATGAAAAAGAATATAACCGCCATTTTCATCACCCTGATTGCCTTGCTGCTGGCGGCATGCGCAGGCATGCCTTTAACGGATCAGGCAGCAGCCGGGAACGGGGCCATTGAGGTTACCGACGGTTTGGGGCGCACGCTGCAGCTGGACAGGCTGCCGGAGCGCATCGTATCCCTTTCACCATCGGTGACGGAGAGCCTGTTCGCCATCGGAGCCCAGCATCTGCTGGTGGCGCGCGATGACTACTCCACCAACCCGCCGGCGGCGCAGGAACTGCCCAGCATTGCCATCTCGCCGGGCAGCATCCCCCTGGAAGCGGTCATAGGATTTGAACCGGACCTGGTGATTGCCGGGGAGATCCTCAATGCAGAGACAATCCAGCGCATGGAAGAGCTGGGCATGCCGGTTTATATTGTTGCCAACCCGGATACCTTTGAGGACCTGTACCGCAGCCTGGAAGAGCTGGCAAAGCTGACAGGAACGCAAACCAATGCCCTGGCACTGGTTAACTCCCTCAGGGAACTGGAGGGATCGGTCAAGCTCAGCCTGGCAGGGAAAAAGACGACCCCCAAAGTATTCTATGAACTGGATGCCACCGACCCGCAGAATCCGTGGACAGCCGGTGGCGGCACCTTTATTGACGGGGTGATCGAGCAGGCCGGCGGGGAGAATATCGGCCGGGCGGTGGCTGGCGATTGGACGCAGATCAGCGCCGAGGAAATCATTGCCCAGAACCCGGACGTGATCATCCTGGCGGATGCAGAGTGGGGGGTAACGCCCCAGATGGTGGCCGCACGCCCGGGATGGCAGCAGGTTGCCGCCGTGCAGAATGGGCGTGTGGTTCCGTTTGACTCCAACCTGCTGAGCGTGCCGGGGCCGCGCCTGGTACAGGGTTTCCAGGAGCTTGCCCGCATCCTGCACCCTGAGGTGTTTGAATGACAGAGGACCCCGGCCTTGTTAAAGAATAAAATCGCCCCCTACCCGCTTCTGCTGGTGATCCTGCTGGCGGCCCTGGTGATGAGCGTAGGCCTGGGGGCGGTGTTTATCCCCCCTGCCACCCTGGGCAGGATGCTGGCAGCCAGGCTGGCGGGAGTTTCGATATCTGCAGATTGGCCGCAGTATTATGCCACCATCCTGTGGGAGATGCGCCTGCCGCACACCATCCTGGTGGCCTTGACCGGGGCAGCCCTGGCCAGCAGCGGGGCCGCTTTCCAGGGTCTTTTCCGCAATCCGCTGGCGGATCCGTTTTTAATTGGGGTTGCCTCCGGGGCGGGTCTGGGAGCCGTGCTGGCGATGACCCTCCATTTTCCGGACAGCTTTTCTGGTTTATCGCTCATCCCGCTGGCGGCGTTTGTAGGCGGAACGCTGACGGTTTTCGTGGTTTACGGGCTGGCGCGCATTGGGAACATTGTGCCGCTGACCACGCTGATCCTGGCGGGGGTGGCGGTGGGATCTTTTACCTCGGCGCTGACCTCTTTCCTGATGATCCGCTCCGAGGGGGAGCTGCACCGTGCCATCTCTTTCCTGCTGGGCGGATCGGCCATGGCGGGATGGACGCCGCTGTTGGCGGTGCTGCCCTACATGGTGGTGGGAATGGTTTTGCTGGCGCTCTCCGGGCACCTGCTCAACGTGCTGCAGTTCGGGGAGGAGGAAGCCGGGCAGTTAGGCCTGTCAGTGGAGCGCGCCAAGCTGTTCGTGCTGGTGACAGCCTCGCTGACCACCGCCGCCGCAGTGGCTTTTTCAGGGGTGATCGGTTTTATCGGGCTGATTATTCCCCATTTAATGCGCATCCTGTGGGGTCCGGATTACCGCCGGTTGATCCCGCTATCGATCCTCGGAGGGGCAAGCGCCCTGCTGGCAGCCGATATGCTGGCGCGTGTGCTGATGGCGCCGCAGTCGCTTCCGGTGGGAATTGTCACTGCACTTGCCGGGGCGCCGTTCTTTATGTGGATCCTGCGCCGGGCCAAGACGGAGGTTTTTTGGTAGTCATGCTGAATATTGACCGGTTGACTGTTGCTTATGGTGAAAAAACTGTCTTGCGGGATGTCTCCCTGGATGTCAGCGGGGGAGAGGTGCTGGGTTTAATCGGGCCTAACGGTGCCGGAAAATCCACCCTGATCCGTGCAGCCAGCGGGGTCATCAAAATTCAAAGCGGGCAAATACGCTACAAAGGCGTCGACCTCATCCATCTCACCAGCATGCAGCGTGCCCGCATCCTGGCGGTTGTACCGCAGGCGCGCCAGCTGGGCGGTGCTTTTACCGTTGAACAGACCGTCCTGCTTGGCCGCACCCCGCATATTGACTGGTTGGGGAAAGCCGGCAAGGAGGATTACAGGCTGGCAGTTCGGGCAATGGAGCAAACCTTCACTTTGGACCTGGCTCAGCGCCATGTGGCTGAGTTGTCCGGGGGAGAACAGCAGCGCGTGCTGCTGGCACGTGCCCTGGCACAGTCTACGCCGGTTCTGCTCCTGGATGAACCGACCAACCATCTCGATTTACACCACCAGATTGAATTTTTGCGGCTGGTTCGCCGCCTGGCAGACCAGCAGGGGCTGGCTGTGATCATGGCCATGCATGACCTCAACCTGGTATCATCCTATGCCGACCGGGCAGCCTTGCTGGTGGATGGAATTGTGCAGGCCTGCGGGACGCCGGAGGAAGTGCTTACCCTGCCAAACCTGAGCGGAGCATACCAGGCCAGCCTATCCATCCTCCAACACCCGCACACCGGCAAGCCAATCATCCTCCCGGACGGAGAATAACCCCCATTTATAACGGGGACAGGCATCCGGATCCAATCCGTCAGCGACTATCCCCCGATTGGAATCAGTATTTCAGGCTGCTGCCGCCGATAAACTCGCGCAGCAGGGAGTCGGACGGGATGGCGGATTCATCCTCAACCGGCAGGACCTGCTCCAGTATGCGGTGCACACGTTCCGCCCGGGTAAAGGCGTCCAGTCTGAGCGGATCATCATGGTAATCCTTCTCCCACAAAGCAAAGGAATTCAGCAGGCGCGCCCGGAAAACCGGCAGCTCGTAGGGCAGCCCGCTGTTAATGATGTAGTCAGCGCTGTTGATTTGGGGCAGGATATTGCGCATCTCACTCGTGCGCACATAATGCCAGTGCTCCAGGGTCTGGCGCGGGTCGTAGGCGCGGTGGGAGGCGTCGCGCAGCATGCGCCGCATCAGGCGCAGGTCTGTCCAGCGTATAAACACCCCGTCATTGTCCTTCATCTGCAGCAGCGGCTCCAGGTACAGGCGGAACTTCTGCTCATCGGGGATGGCACCGGTCATGCCGGGATACAGGCCGTGCAGGCTGTCAATCAGCAAAATCTCGTTTTTGCCCAGTTTCAGCGAGAAGACATCGCTGGTGCGCTGCCCGGTTTTGAAGTCATAGCGGGGAATGCGCACTTCCTCCCCGGCCACCAGCTGCTGGAGATGGGTGCTGATCAATTCCAGGTCAAGCGCCTGGGGGGTCTCGAAATCGTAATCGCCAAATTCATCCCTGGGGTGCAGGGCCAGGTCGAAGAAGTAGTTATCCATGTTGATGATGACCAGCTTTTTCTTCAAGCGGGCCAGGTGCTGGCCGATTTTAATGGTGGTGGTGGTTTTTCCGGAGGATGAAGGGCCGGCGATGATCACCACCCGCAGCCGGGCAAGCCGTTCGCCGATCAGGGCGGCGGCGTTTTCCAGGTCCTCCTTGTAGAGCATGTCCGTCTCGGCAATGATCTCGCCGTATTCACCCCGCTGGATGCGCTCATTTAAGCCGGCAATGGTATGCAGGTTATGCTCCACTGCCCAGTTCAGGATTTGCCAGATCTTTGCCCACGGGACGGTCCCGGAAGGCAGGGAGGCGCGCCTGGCCCGTTCCAGGCGTTTTCGATTGCGTTCATCGCGGTAGAGGATATATGCTTTGGCAACCCGGGCATGCCCGTTTTCAATGAGCACTTTTTCAACCAGGTCCTGGATTTCTTCAACCGTGGGGATGGTATCCGGGGCACATTTCTCATCCAAAAGGGCTACCACCTGGGCGCATAAATTTTCGGCGGTGGCACGGTCGCGCCCGCCGACAGCAACTGCGGCGCGGTAAATGGCATTGGTGATGCGCTCCGCATTGAAAGCTACAATTTCCCCGTTTCTTTTGATAACCTGTGTGGGTACTGTCATCGGGTCACCTCCCTCTTGCTCGTGGAAAGAAAAACCGTTTATTGCGTTATGATTGACTTAATTATAGCGGATTACCCACTGCTATCAGGTTGGGGGCTGTTTTGAATGGCGTTGAAAGCCCGGCTGGCATTCAGGCGGACGATTTCATCCTGGTCATCCAGCATGCTTTCCAGTGTGGCGGATGCCTCCCCCAGCATTTCCGGCCTCTTTTTGGCAATGATCCGGAATACTTCAGGTGCCTGGCGGCGTATGCTGCGTGTATCTTCATCATCCAGGAGCTTGATGAATACGGGAAGATACGGCAGCAGCCATTCCGGTTGGTCTGCGGCAAGATTCTCGCAGGCGGATAAGAAATTGCTGCGCACCTGTACTTCCGGATCAGCAGCGCTGCACATCATGGCTGGCAGGATGGGCTGCACCGCCTGCGGATTCACCCGTCCGATGCGGCCCAGAGCCCAGACGGCGTTGGCACGCACGGAGGCATCCTTGTCCGTGAGGCACTCTGCCAGGGGATTGATGGCAGGCAGGATGTCCTGCGGTGCTTTATACCCGATCTGGCCCAGCGCCCAGCAGGCGCGCATGCGCACTTCCGCATTGCTGCCCTGCCTGCTCGCCCCAGGACCGCCGTGCTTCAGCAGGCTTGCCAGGGAAGAAATGACTGCCCTGGCTATACCGGAGTCCGCAGGTCCTATCCTGGAAATTTTTGCGATTGCAGCCTGTACAGTCCTTGGATCGCTGCTCTGCAGGTCGTCAATCAGGCGGTTTATTTCAGCTTGATATTCGTCGGTCACAATGATAATCCCTCTGTCAGTATTCCGTCTCACGGCCGAGCAGTGTCAGCACCAGGGCGGTTGTTTCACCAATTTTCTGCAGTTCATCCGCTTCAATTTTTTCCAGGGTATCCCCGGCGGTATGCGCATACAGGTCTGATCCGTCCCAGCTCACAAAAGCGGTCATGGCGGATCGCCCGCCAAAGCCGATGGGCGGATCCTCTCCATAATGGGGGGAACGCCCGCGGGTGGTGGCTGGCACCCCCAGTTTAGCGGCGGCATCCTGGAAGAGGGTGGACAGGCGGTAGCTGCTGACCGGGTGGATGGCGATGCCATCGCCTTCCCCGCCGCCTGCGCCGCTCAGCTCGATGACTGCCTCCACATCCAGCGAAGCAAATCCCGTCTTGGCATTCATGATATTGGAAACACTCAACCCTTCCCCGCGTTCACCCCCGGACCAGGCGGTGAAGACAATCGTCTTCTTGGGTTGGTAGGCTCCCTCCTTAATCAAGCGGGCCAGTTCCAGCATGGCAGCCACGCTGCTGGCATTATCGTTTGCTCCGGGGTAGAGGCTGCCGTCCGGCCCGGTGCCCAGCCCGTCATAGTAAGCGCCGACCACGATCACCTTATGATCCAGGTTGACCCCGGAGCTGTCTTTCAGTTCCGCCCCGCTTCCGGGTATGTAGCCGATCACATTGTACAGCGATTCAGGTGTCCATTTCTCAGGTCCGCTGATTTCCAGTGAGACCTTTACCCCCTCCTCCGTTAGTCCGGTTGTGTATGGCGCCAGGCTATTGCCCAGGTTTTTCAAATCGGATATTGAGCTGCCTGCTGTAGCAAGCAGCCTGTCTGCTGTTTCCGGCGTGATAAAGAATACCGGTCCGCTGCTTTGAAAACGACCAAGGAAGAGAGCAGAACTGGGGTAAAGGTCTTTTTGCTGCATGGCTTCGCTGTCCCCGGCCACTACCAGGATGCCAGCGGTCACTGGTGTGGTCATGCGTTCAAAATCTTCCTCAAGCACGATGATGACCTTGTCAGCCAGGCCGCTGTTTGGGGACCGCACCGGTGAGGTGTCGGAATCACCCCCGCCGGGTCCCGCCGCCAGACCGGTGACTGGCCCTTCCCCTTCGCTGTAGCGGAAAAGGATTTCGCTGTTCTCCATAAAATCCTGCCGGTAGACCAGGGATTCAGGCGTTTGGCTGGCATCCCAGTGCACATCCAGGATGGGAATGGTGTTGAGGTGCGCCTGGATGGCTTTGTTCTCCTGGATATACGTGTTCTGCTGCCCGCCCGGCAATAGGCCAACCTCTTCCATGCGGCGGGCAATGGTTTCAGCCGCCAGGTCGTAGCCTTCGGTGCCGCTCTCCCGCCCCTGGTACTGCGCACTGGAGAGTTCGGCAATGTCCCGCATCGCATTTTGTGCCGAAAACTGGCGTGCCTGGGAGGTGTACACGTCCAGCGGCGAACCCGAGCGGTAGAGCACCCCGCCCAGCAGCAGGAAGGCAACTCCCGCCACGGCGACATAGCGGTTGAACAGCAGGCGCAGGCTGAAGCGGGTTTCATCCATAAAACGCCGCAGGCCTTCCCCGAAGATGTTGAAGGCAAAGATCGCCACGAAGAAAAAGACACCCGGGTACCAGGCCAGCCAGGGATAGCTGCGCCACCAGTTGCGGATATTGGCCAGCAGGGCTCCCCACTCCGGGATATCCGAAAAATAATAGTAGATGGCCTGCATGCGGCTGCCCTCGGCAATGGCTGCCTTGAAACCGCCCCCCAGGAAGATATTCAGGAAGCCGAGTTCGGCAAGCAGCATGAGGATGCTGCCGCACTCCAGGGCGGCAATCACCAGGATGGACGGCAGTAAATTGGGCAGGATATGACTGGAAAGGATATGCCTGGACCCGGCGCCTACCGAATAAGCAGCTTCGATGAACAGCTGTGGTTTGTAGTACATCACCTGGGACCGGATATACTGGGTGATCTCGCCCCAACCGATTACACAGATGGCGATGATGAAAACGGACATCCCGTTCTGGATGCCCAGCCCCAGGATCAAAACCATGGCGAAGATGGTTGCCGGAAAGGCTGCCCAGACGGCAATCGTGGCGCTGATAAACCTGTCCAGCCAGCTGCCGCTCCACCAGCCTGCCGCGAATCCCAAACTCGTACCCAGCAGCATGCGTGCCATCATCCCCAGGATGGTCAGGCTGAGAGTTGTTTTAGCCCCGTTCAGGACCAGCGCCTGGATATCACGCCCGATGGCGTCGCTGCCCCACGGGAAAACAGGTGAAGGCGGGTAAGGCGGGCTGCCGATTTTACCCTCCACCATCATCACCCCGTGGGTCTCAAATGGGTTGGCGGATGTCAGGGTGTCCCCGAAGAAAACCACGCTGGCCAGGACCAGCAGCAGCACCGATCCGACCCATAAAGGACGGTTGGAAAAAGCCGTCAGCACCAATCGCCAGGTGCGGCGGGTGGGCCAGGGAAAAGCCAGCCGGATTTTGCGCCCACCTTTGGGGGGCTGGGCGCCTTGTTTGGTGATGCGGGTGGGCTGTGTATCTTCCACAATTGCCGCAGGAAGCCTGATTTGCCGGGTATCTTCTGCGGCGTTCTCCCCTGTTGGAAGGGCTGGCTGAAGCAGGGCCAGGATGCGCAGCGGTTTGGTGATTTCGTCCTGTGACCGGGCGGGACTGCTGCTG
The DNA here is from genome assembly GCA_963732575.1 of uncultured Bacteroidales bacterium. Classification (GTDB taxonomy): domain Bacteria; phylum Bacteroidota; class Bacteroidia; order Bacteroidales; family VadinHA17; genus SR-FBR-E99. The sequence goes on along the minus strand of CAVTAA010000007.1, from coordinate 3,260 downwards.
CCCTTCCGGCTGGCTGTGGCCTTGTTTGAAAGACGCTCAAAAAAGGCATTCACGGGAGCCGTGACTTTGCGTAACAGCTCCCTGAACGGGTCGGCAATGATGCTCCACTGCCAGCGGAAATCAACCGTGTTTATTTGATATTCGTTCTTATCCAGCTCCCGCAGGCGCGGATCCACGATTGGCTGGATAATTTCCAGGCAAAAATGGATCAGGATAAACAGCAGCCCCAGGGAGACGATTAAATCGGTGACCAGGAAGGGCATCTGGTTTTCGATGGCCTGCACCAGGGCTTGCCCGATCCCCGGCCAGTTGAAGAAAGTCTCCACAACTGCCAGGCTTGCCAGGGAATAGCGCAGCGAGGTGGAAAGGGTGGTCAGGATGGGATTGCCCACGTTGCGCAGGGCATGCCGGACAATCAGCAGGTACTGGGTCAGTCCCCTTGCTTTCGCCACGCGCATGAAATCCTTTTCAAGTATTTCGGAAACAGCCACGTAGGTGATCTGCATGATCTGGGCCAGCGGGCGGGTGGCCAGAACCAGCCCGGGCAGGATCAGGTGAACATCCAGCCCGAAACCGGTGGCCGGGAGAAGTGCCTTTTCCAGGTCGAATGCGCGGTAAATGGCGCTGTTCAGGTTCCAGAAAAGCATTGCCAGCAGGAAGCTGGGGGTGGAGATGCCGATAATGGAAACGGTCAATATCAGCGGCGAGAGGTTTCTTTTTCGATAGTAGGCTGCCAGGACGCCCAGCGATACCCCCAGGATGGCGGCAAACCCCAGCGAGAGGGTGATTAATACCGTGCTGTTGAAAAACAGGCGGGCGATCAGTTGAATGGAAGAAACCTGGTATTTATGCCACAGGTACTCGCGGGGGTGGGCAAACAGGTATTCCCCGGTTAACCGGGTGGTGTTGATGACTGACTGGATGAAGCCGGCCGGCGCCCCGGACCTGCCCTGCTGCTCAAGGTATAAACCCAGCAGGCTTAACAGGGTGATGCCCAGCAGCACCAGGAAACTGGTAACCAGGCGTGGTGCCAGGATTTTCCGGAAAAATGCCGGCAGCGAGGTTTTGCTGTCCAGAGGATCTTCAGAGTATTCCATGGATGGCTTCACGCTATGGGCGGGATGGGGGGATGCGCTTTTTGAATAGTACTATCATAATCCCAAAGATGGGTTTTATGTTTAAGCATAGGGCTGTTGGTGCGGGCAGACGGCTCGCCTACAGGATGGTCAGCAGGTAGCTCAAGGTAAAGGTGCTTGCCAGGGAGCTGACCAGCACCACCGCCGTGGCAAACTGGCTGTCGCTGCCGTACTCGGTGGCATACACGGCGCTGAGCATGGCGGCAGGCGTGCTTATTTCGATAATGGAAGCCTGTTTGGCCAGCCCCTCCACGCCCAGCAGGGCAGCCAGCCCGAAACCCACCAGCGGAGCCGCCACAAGGCGGATACCGGAAGCCAGGGCGACCGCTCCAAATTTGCCGTCCAGCTTCATCTCGGCGATCTGAGCCCCCAGGATGACCAGCATGCAGGGGATCGAAGCCGGACCCAGGATGGCGGCCACGCGTTCAACGGGCAGGGGCAGTGCAATTTTGTAAAAGTTGATTGCCAGCGCCAGGATGGTGACGTAGGGGAGCGGCGAAATGACCACATTGCGGATGGAGGTTTTCACCGATGAGGCACTGCGCGAGGCCAGGTAGATGCCGAAGGTGTTGGTGATCACCGCTGAAACCGCAAAAAAGAGCACCCCGCGCTGCAGTCCGGCTTCACCGTAGGCGAATGCTATCAGCGGCAGCCCGATGCCGCCGGTGTTGCCCATGAACACACTCAGGATGAATGCGCCTTCCAGTTTGCGGTCAAAATGCATCAGGCGGGCAATCGTCCACCCCAGCGCCACCATAATCAGCCCCGAAAGGATGGCCATGGCGGAGATGGCAGCCACTTCACTTTGCGCCAGGTCCGAGCTGGCGATACTGCCCAGGATAAGGAAAGGGGAAAACAGGTAAATGGTGATGCGCGAGAGCATGCTGGTATCAATTTTGATCCAGCGCGCCGCCACGGCCGAGAGAGCCACCACGGCGAAGATGGGCAGCAGGGAGGTGTAGAAGACTTCCAGGGTTGCAGACATTGTTTTTTTTGTGTTGTGCAGGTTTTTAGGGGTGCTGAACGGGGTGAATTTTACCCGCATCTGCGGGATTTTGGAAGCAATTAAGCCTTCCCTCCTTCACCTTTTAGGACGACGCAAAGTGACTTCATCCGGGAACACCCCGGATGAAGTCGAATCAAGCACATTTAAATTTCGCTGCCTTATTGATAGGAAACGGGCTGGCTGCCGGGATTAGCAGTCCACCGTCCGGCTAAATGATAACAGTCGATCTATTTATGCTTCATTTCCTCCAGCAGCCCCATGAAAAAGTCTCTGGTCAATTCGCCCAGCAGGAAAGGCTGGTATGCCTGGAAATAATCGATGGACGAATGGGAATTGATTTCGATAATTTTGAAACCCTCTTCAGTGATGATGATGTCATATCCCATGTATCTTAACTGCGGGAGGTAGCTGCTGATCTCAATAATTTTTTGTGTAATCAACTCCCAATGGGGCAGTTTCCCTTCCAGCAGTATGTTTGTATCCGGGTGGCATATACGTTCGACCAATTCGGTTGGTCCGCGATCTTGACCGTCCGAGAAGACCCCGGTATTCACATCCACGATACAGGAGACCCCGTAGGGAACGTTGCATACCCCCGATTTTTTGGTGGCAAAATGAATAAATGAAAGGATTATCATCGGAGACTGGTTCTTTTCCCTTTTGACCATAAGCCGTAAGGTACACGGGGCTCCATCCCAGTATTTTCTTAAATCACTGTGTGCCTGCAAATACTCGGTAAATAAATACTGTTTATTTCCCATTTTCAGCCATTCAGAGAGGAGTTTCTCCACATCTTTTTCAGATGATGGCTCCCCGTTAAGAGAATAGCTGCTGTCTGCATAGGCCAGCTTTTGAAAGCCTATGGCAAATGATCCCGCGGTCAACTTGACCGCCAGGGATCCTTTCGCTTTGAGCAGGCCAATAATGCCCTGGATTGTGGATTCAAAACCCTCAGGGCAGTCCATCAGGCGCAGGATTTCACCGCCGAAAATGTGGAAGTAGTATTCCGGCAGGTACTGTGAAAACGGCTAAAGAAGATGCTTCACGGTCAGCTTGTCGTCGATCCATTGGCTGTATTGGCCGTTGATCGGGTATAAATGGAAATAATCAAAATCCGT
>CAVTAA010000006.1:0-198236 GCA_963732575.1 uncultured Bacteroidales bacterium | reverse complement strand
GACATTGCTTCACGGGGTGATCAATTCTCCCGATATACCCCTCAACGTCTCAAGAAGCTACCTGCAGAGCGATTCCAATGTTAAGAAGATTTCAAGCCATATAACCAAAAAGGTAGCAGACCGACTGGCAGACATCTTCAAAAAAGACAGGGAGAACTTCGAAAAGAAATGGGATGACCTTAAGCTCTTCATTGAGTACGGAATGATCACCGAGGAAAAGTTCTTTGAGAAGGTTTCAAAATTCGCGCTCTACAAGAACACGGCCGGCAAGTACTTTACGCTTGAAGAATATGATAAGTTCATAAAGGAGAACCAGACTGACAAGGACAAGGCCCTCATACATCTTTACACCACTGATCCTGTAGCCCAGCACACATATATATCAAAGGCCACGGAGAAGGGATATGATGTGATAGTGCTTGACGGTCAGCTTGACACCCACCTTATCAATACTCTTGAATCAAAGGATCAGACTTCAAGGTACTTAAGGGTTGACAGCGATGTCAGTCGAGAACCTCATCAGGAAAGAGGAGAAGCATGCTTCAAGGCTCACCAAATAAGCAGTCTGACGACCTGGCACAGGTATTCCGCAGCCAGGTGACTGACAGTGACAAAACGCATTACCAGGTCAGGGCTGAGAACCTTGATGAGAAAGGACCTGCCGCTCATCATCACACAGAGTGAGTTCATGAGGAGGATGAAGGATATGTCACAGTTTGGCGGAGGATATTCATTCTACGGTGAGATGCCTGACAGCTATGACTTTGTGCTGAACACCAATCACCCGCTGGTGACCTCGCTGGCAGATGAACTTGAAAAGGAGCATGCCGATGAGCTCAGGAAGAACGGAGCCGGCATTGAAAAGACAAAGGTCGAGATTGATTTCATGGAGAAGGAACACGGCAAAAAGAAACCTGAGGAAATATCGACAGTTTGAAAAGGATGACCTGGAAAAACTGAAGGGCGATTTAAAGCAGCTCGAGGAGAAGAGGAAAACCTTGCTGACAGGCTTCGGTACCGATCATCAGTCTGTACGTCAGTTGGTTGACCTTGCCTTGCTGGCAAATAACATGCTCAAGGGCGAAGCCCTGAGCACGTTTGTAAGACGAAGCATCATCTCTTCTTTAAACAGAATAATTTTCTATCACCATGCTGTAGAGGCCGGTCTCGAGACCGGCCTCTATCGTTTATTACAATGCATCGTCACATCATGTAACGCGCCAGCTCTGCCTTTACATAGTTCAGTGCAGCACGGCACGGCTCCGTATCCATATCCATTACCTCCTCGATCAGAAGCCGTGACAGTTCTTCACCGGTGGCAGTGGGAGGAAGCTTTGTTGCTATGCTGTTTATGATCCTGACAACAGTTCCTTTCGCATTCTTGACCATCTCCCATGCTTCATTGCTCATATAGATCTGCTGTGAGAGGTTATGCTCATACTCACTTCTGATGTTGCCTATCATGGCTGAATGAAGCTGCTGTGCGGTCATCTCGGGCTTGCCGGTGCGCATGATGAGCGATTCGGTTGAAATGCGCTCGAGAAAAAGAACGACCCTCTCATAAGCCTGCAGCTTAATGGGAGTAATGGTCTTGACAGTCTGAAGCAGACAGGTCCTGTCGCCTCCTGTCCTGATCATCCTGCAGCATGTGTCTTATTACCAGCCAGGCGGTGATCATCACCAGCAGCGCCGGGAGCGTTATCTTCAGTATATCGAAAAAGGTTTCCATGTCTCTTGTGCTTTTAGCCGGTTAAGGCATGCAAATTAATCATTTTTATCATTGAGCAGATAAACGTCAGAGCGGAGTGTTATAAACCCTTTTCTTTTTCACTTTTAACAATTACATTTGGACTGTTCACACCGGTAAGTAAATAATAACAAATAATTATGGAGCATATTTCAAGGAGAGTACAGTCGCTGTCGGTATCCCAGACACTGGCCATGGCGCAGAAGAGCCGTGAACTGAAGGAGCAGGGCATAGATGTGATAAGCCTCAGCCTCGGGGAGCCTGATTTCTTTACCCCTGATGACATCAAGGAAGCAGCCAAGAAGGCTATTGACGATAACTTTTCATTCTATCCGCCTGTACCGGGCTACGCCGACCTCAGGCAGGCCATCTCACGCAAATTCAAGGAGGAAAACGGCCTTGATTATTCGCCTGAACAGATCATCGTCTCCGCCGGAGGCAAGCATACGCTGATAAACATTCTTATTTCCGTGGTGGACCCGGGTGATGAGGTCATACTCCTTGCTCCGTACTGGGTCAGCTACCTCGATCATATAACCTTTTGCAGAAGGCAAGCCGGTTATAATTCAAACCAGTATAGACAGTGATTTTAAGGTCACTCCCGGTCAGCTGGAGAAAGCCATAACCCCGAAGACCAGGGTGCTGATCTTTAACTCCCCGTCCAATCCCACGGGAATGGTATATACACGGGAAGAGATGGCAGCACTGGTGAAGGTGATTGAAAAGCATCCGCAGGTTCTGGTAGTCTCTGACGAGATCTATGAGCACATCACTTTTACAGGAGCACATATAAGCCTTGCAACATTCACATCCATTGCTGACAGGGTTGTCACCGTCAACGGTGTTTCCAAAGGGATATGCAATGACAGGATGGAGGATAGGTTACATGGGAGCTCCGTCTATGGCTGGCGAAGGCATGCAACAAGCTGCAGGGCCAGTTCACATCCGGAGTATGTTCCATTGCACAGAGGGCTGCTCTTGCAGCGATAACGTCCAAAAGCGACTCCAGGTCAAAAATGCGCGAAGCATTTCTTCGCCGCCGCGATCTGATATGCGGTCTGCTGAATGATGTACCCGGACTGAAGGTCAGGGTGCCGCAGGGGGCATTCTATGTAATGCCTGACGTAAGTTCATTCATGGGAAAGAGCTATGAAGGCAAGATGATGACGAATGCAGATGACATCACATTCTTCCTGCTCAGTGAAGCCAGGGTGGCCATGGTCAGCGGCACTGCCTTCGGCGCATCAGACTGCATCAGGATTTCCTATGCAACCTCCGACGATAAGATAACTGAGGCGGTAAGAAGAATCAAAGAGGCACTGGGAAAACTCTGTATAATAAATGCATAATTGCAATCGCAAGTCGCAAGTCTCAATCGCAATCGCAAATAAAAAAAGCTGCCTGAGCAGCTTTTTTCTAATATTTATTGAACGAGATCACCTCCTCCGGCAGGTTTGCGTGATTTCTTCCTGATCGTATTTTCAGTGTACCCCACCGACAGTACAAGCTCAACCTTTTTTGATTTTGGTATTCCAAGGATTTTCATGATCTTACTCTCGTCGAACCAGCCAATAATACATGTACCAAGTCCTTCCGCGAAAGCCTGGTAAACCATTGATGCTGTCGCAATGCCGATGTCGATCAGTGAATAATCCTTGCTTCTTTATCAGGTCTCCTGCCCTTGAGGTGAAATGTTAGATTTCTCCCTTACAATGACGATCAGGACAGGAGCCTGGCGAACGAAAATGTTCATATTCAGCACTTGTCGACTCTGTCGCACCGGCTACCTTGAGACGCATGACAGGATCATCCACCACGATGAACTTCCATGGCTGTCCGTTGCATGCCGACGGTGAAAGCCTGCCAGCCTCAGCTATCCTGTCAATCTTTTCCTTTTCAACCGGCTTATCGAGGTATCTTCTATCACTCTGTCTGACGCTCATCACTTCGAGCATCGCCCGGCTGTCAATCATTTCCTGTCAGAGTTGCTAATCAATAGTTCTCGGCGTAGATCTCACTGTATGAGAGAGGATGGAGACATGCCGGACAGTTTTTCAACGGCTTGGTGCCGAAATGAACATACCCGCATTTACGGCAGTACCAGAAGACCTTTTCATCCGCGTTCGAACACCTTGTTGCCCATGACATTGGCAAGGAGCTTCCTGTATCTTTCTTCATGAACCTTCTCGGCTGATGAGATGGCCTTGAATGCCGTGGCAATCTCCTTGAAACCTTCTTCCTCGGCTATCCTTTGCAAATGCCGGGTACAGCTCTGACCATTCTTCATGCTCACCTGCGGCAGCAGCAGCCAGGTTATCACCGGTAGTCAGGGTCTTGCCTGCAGGATATGATGCTGTTATCTCGAGCATGCCGCCTTCAAGAAAACTGAAGAAGCGTTTTGCATGCTGCTGTTCCTGCATTGCTGTCTCAAGAAAAATGGCAGCTATCTGTTCGTATCCTTCCTCCTTTGCAACCTTGGCTGCAAATTCATACCGGTTCTTTGCCTGTGATTCACCTGCAAATGCCTTCAGGAGATTCTTCTCCGTGCGTGTTCCTTTTATACCTTCCATTTCAGTTTTATTTAAGTTTTTAGATTGTTTACAGGACTATAAAATTAGTATAATTTAGCTTTTCTTCCACTTTATTAATTTCTTCTCTTCACCCCTGATAAGTCTTCCGATGTTCTTCCTGTGGGTTACGACCAGGGCTATGGCGATTAACACGGAGAAGATCTTCAGCAACAGCGAGGGTGTCGGGAAAACGGTCATGAGCAGCACCGGGAACATTACTCCTGCAGTCATTGAACTGAGTGAAACATAATTGCTTATCAGCAAGCACCACCAGGAATATGCCGGCACATGTCAGGGTCAGCAGCAGGATGGAGGGCCAGAAGCACGCCGAAGGTTGTTGCCACGCCCTTGCCGCCGCGGAAGCCTGCAAAGACCGGGAAGACATGACCGATGATTGCTGCCAGGCCGCAGACTATCTTCAGCACCAGTCATCTGCTGTGATCCGTCGGGGGCAGCATTGAGAAAGACCGGGAGGGAAGCGGCAAGCCATCCCTTGGCAAGGTCAAAGACTAAGAACAGGGATACCGGTCTTCCATCCCAGCACCCTGACAGTGTTTGTGGCGCCTGCATTTCCGCTGCCGTGTTCCCTGATGTCAATACCGTGAAACATCCTGCCTGCCCACACCGCTGAAGGTATGGATCCGGCCAGGTAAGAGAGGATCAAAGCCAGAATAGCAAGGTATATTACCATTTATGTTTTGTTACAACTCCGGACCCGAAGATACAAGTTTTGCAGTTTCAGTGTTCGAAGTGAATTTACCGAAGTTCCTGATGAATTTCCCTGCCAGGTCTTTCGCAGCCTATGTCCCATTTCTCACTGCTGCCCCATGACTTGCGCGGATCAAGCAGTCCTGTCAGGCACACCTGCGATTGCCGACAGGAATGCTCAGGTTGAAAACCGGCAGGTTGACAAACTGTACATTGTCAAGTGTCCTATTCAGGATGGCGTCGATGATATTCCGTGGTTGAGGGCAGATCAATACGTTTGCCGGTACCGTACGGACCTCCCGTCCATCCGGTGTTCACGAGCCATGCGTTGGCATTGTGCGCTTTCATCTTACGTGTCAGCTCATGTGCATAAATGATCGGATCAAGCATGAGAAAGGCAGCGCCGAAACAGGCTGAAAAAGAGGGGAGAGGCTCTACAATTCCCCGTTCGGTTCCGGCAACCTTGGCCGTATAACCGCTGAGGAAATAATACCGTGTCTGCTCCTCAGTCAGCCTGGCTACAGGAGGCAGGACGCCGAAGGCATCAGCCGTCAGAAAGATCACCGTGGTTGCATGGCCGGCTTTTGAGACCGGTCGAACAATATTGTCAATATGATAGATCGGGTATGATACCCTCGTGTTCTCCGTTTTTGCTTGCTGGAGAAGTCTATATCTCCATTTTCGCTGACTACGACATTCTCGAGCAGGGCGTCACGGCGGATAGCCTTGTAGATGTCAGGCTCATTATCGGGACTGAGGTTTATGCACTTGGCATAACACCCTCCCTCAAAGTTGAAGATGCCGGCGTCATCCCACCCGTGCTCATCGTCACCTATCAGAGCCCTGTCAGGATCTGTTGACAGCGTAGTCTTGCCTGTTCCTGACAGGCCGAAGAAGATAGCCACATCTTTATTCTTCCCTACATTGGCAGAGCAATGCATTGAGGCGATGCCTCTCAGGGGAAGGTAGTAGTTCATCACCGAGAAGATGCCTTTCTTCATTTCGCCGCCGTACCATGTGCCTCCGACAAGAGCCATGTTCTCGGTGAGATTGAACAGGACGAAGTTCTCGGAATTCATTCCGAACTGTTTGTACTCAGGATTGGTGGTTTTCGATGCCATCAGTACAACAAAATCAGGCTTGAATGATTTGAGCTCCTCTTCTGATGGCCGTATGAACATGTTCTTAACGAAATGTGCCTGCCATGCCACTTCCATGACGAACCTCACATTCAGCCGGTATTGGCATTGGCACCACTGAAGCAGTCAACGACAAAGAGTTTCTTTCCGGAGAGCTGCCTTGCTGCTGATCTTCTTACAGTGATCCCAGGCTTCTGCGGTGACAGGTTTGTTATCAGATACAGTTGCTGTTTCCGATTTCCACCATACTGTCTTCTCAGTCTTGGCATCACGTACAATATACTTATCCCTGGGCGACCTGCCTGTGAAAATACCCGTATCAACAGCCACCGCGCCGGTACTTCGTAACGGTTCCTTTTTCATAACCTTCAACTGCCGGTGATGTCTCCTCGGCAAAGAGCTGTTCGAAAGACGGATTGTAAATTAATTCCTTTACATCCGTGATACCATACGGGCTGAGCATTTCTTTTGATTTCATAACAGGTATTTAGGTAGTGGTGATAAAGTTAACAATATTAAGTTATTCCGGATTGTGACAAATGTCAGCCCGGTATGAATACCCTCCTCCTCCGTAATGTTTACAGGGATAAGTCAAAGAAGGCCAAAAAAAAGCTGCCGGAGCAGCTCTTTATTATTTTCGATTTTAGATTGTCGATTTTAGATTTTCTTTTCAATCGCAAATCGCAAATCAGACCAACAATTTACTTTTTACCGAACTTAAGTGATGCCTGTGCAGCGGCGAGGCGTGCTATCGGCACCCTGAAAGGCGAGCAGCTGACATAGTTGAGTCCGTTCTTAAAACAGAACTCCACTGATGCCGGGTCACCGCCCTGTTCACCGCAGATGCCTACTTTCAGCTTGGGAGTTGTGGCACGGCCCTTCTGTACTGCCATGGTTATAAGCTGTCCGACGCCGTCCTGATCAATTGTCTGGAACGGGTCAGCAGCAAGCATCTTCTTATCCAGATATTCATTCAGGAAGCCTCCGATATCATCACGGCTGAAACCGAATGTCATCTGCGTCAGGTCGTTCGTTCCGAACGAGAAGAACTCGGCTGTCTTCGCCATTTTGTCGGCGAGCAGACAGGCACGCGGTATCTCAATCATGGTGCCGTACTTGTTTTCGATCTTGCTGAGGCCGAACTTTTTGCATACTTCGTCATGGACCCTGTCATAGATCTTCTTCGTGACATCCAGTTCAGACACATCGCAGGTGACCGGTACCATTAACTCAGGTATCGGGTTCTTACCTTCCTTCAGCAACTCGGCTGTAGCTTCAAACATTGCCCTGATCTGCATCTCTGATACCTCCGGGTAGGTTACGCCCAGGCGTACTCCGCGATGCCCCATCATCGGGTTAAACTCATGCAGAGCCTCACCGCGTTTGGCTATTGCCTCAACAGATATTCCGAGTGCCTTTGCCAGCTCAGTCTGTTTTTCTATTCCCTGCGGAACAAACTCATGAAGCGGAGGGTCAAGGAGACGGAAGGTTACCGGCAGGCCGTTCATGGCTTCAAGTGTGCCTTTCATATCTTTCTTGACGAACGGGAACAGCTCTTCCAGAGCAACCCTGCGTTCTTTCTCGCCTTCGCTGAGGATCATCTTGCGGAGAAGGAAGAGAGGCTTCTCTGATCCTTTGCCGTAGAACATGTGCTCCGTACGGAAGAGACCGATACCTTCGGCACCGAACTCGCGAGCCACTCTTGCATCATCAGGGTTATCGGCGTTGGTACGGACACCCATTGTGCGGCAGGAGTCAACAATCTTCATGAATTGCTGGAACCTTGGGTTCTCAGTTGCATCCATGAGTTTGAGAGCTCCGCTGTATACACAGCCTTTTGTCCCGTTCAGGGTGAGGACGTCACCTTCTTTGAATGTGATGTTCTGTTCCGGCGATTTTTACCTTCCTGCCTGCGAGGTCAACATGAAGTGCTCCTGCACCGACGATGCAGCATTTGCCCCATCCGCGTGCCACAAGGGCAGCATGTGAGGTCATGCCGCCGCGTGCGGTGAGAATACCTTCGGCAGCACGCATGCCTTCCACATCTTCCGGATTGGTCTCTTCGCGAACGAGGATAACCTTTTCACCTTTGCGGTTCCATGCAACTGCATCTTCAGCCGTGAATACAACTTTTCCTACTGCAGCGCCGGGACCGGCGGGAAGACCTTTGACGATAGGTGTTACAGTCTTTTCCACAGCCGGATCACAGATAGGATGGAGCAGCTCGTCCAGCTGAACAGGGTCAACCCTGAGAACAGCCTTCTTCTCATCAATGAGGCCCTCGGCAAGCATATCCATGGCCATGTTCAGGGCAGCAGTACCGGTACGTTTTCCGACACGGCACTGAAGCATGTAAAGAACACCTTCCTGGATGGTAAACTCGATATCAAGCATGTCATGAAAAGCTTTCTCGAGGATATCGCGGATATCGCTGAGTTCCTTGTATGTTCCGGGCATAGCTTCCTGCATTGAGTGCAGGTGTTTGTTCTGCTCGTTCTTGGTAGCATCATTGAGAGGATTGGGGGTGCGGATTCCTGCCACGACATCTTCGCCCTGGGCATTTACCAGCCACTCACCATAGAAGAGATTCTCACCTGTTGCCGGGTTACGTGTGAATGCGACACCGGTGGCTGATGAATCACCCATGTTACCGAATACCATTGCCTGAACGTTAACAGCTGTTCCCCATGCATCCGGAATTCCTTCAATACGACGGTAGGAGACAGCTTTCTTGCCATTCCAGCTCTTGAAAACCGCCTTGATACCGCCTTCCAGCTGCTGACGGGCATCATCCGGGAATTCGCTGCCAAGAGATTTTTTTACTTTCTTCTTGAATTCCTCTGCAAGAGACTTGAGATCATCGGCGGAAAGGTCAGTATCTGACTTGTATCCCTTTGCGTGCTTGTACTCATCGAGCATCTCATCAAGCTGCTTGCGTATACCTTTTCCGTCTGTCGGCTCAATACCTTCTGCCTTCTCCATAACCACATCAGCGTACATCATGATGAGACGGCGATAGGAATCCCATACGAAACGGGGATTATTTGTTTTCTTGATCAGTCCGGGGATTGTTGCCGAGCAGAGGCCGACATTCAGGACTGTGTCCATCATTCCGGGCATTGAGCTGCGGGCGCCTGAACGGCATGAGACCAGAAGAGCATTATCCCTGTCACCGTATTTCATTCCCATGGCTTGTTCTGCCTTGGCTCATTGCTTCCCATACTTCAGGCATCAGCTCTGCGGGCAACTGACAGTTGTTCTCATAATACTCGGTACAAACATCGGTGGTGATGGTGAAACCTGCCGGTACCGGGAGGCCCAGGAGGCACATCTCAGCCAGGTTGGCTCCTTTGCCGCCAAGCAGATTTTTCATGTCTGCCCCGCCCTCAGCTATCTTTTTGCCGAAGGAATAAACACGCTTAACTTTTGACATAGTCTATCAGATTATATTAATTAATGAATTGTTTTTCAGAACCGCAAAATTAAAATAAATGTGGATATTATGAAACACCTTTTTCTTTATGTTTTGATCTCGGATGGTACATCAGCAGGGTGTCTCTCAGGTAGCTCCGGTCAATATGAGTATATATCTCGGTGGTGGTGATCGATTCATGGCCCAGCATCTCCTGCACGGCCCTGAGATCTGCTCCGCCTTCAACAAGGTGTGTGGCAAAAGAGTGACGGAGCGTATGAGGACTGATTGTCTTCTTTATTCCGGCCGCGTCTGCCAGTCTCTTAATTATTGTGAATACCATTACCCTTGATAATCTCTTTCCCCTGCGGTTAAGGAAGAGGATGTTCTGGTCAGTGATGACAGTCATCGTCATTCTCCGGGCGAGGTAGTTATCGATCTCCCTCAGGGCAACAGAACCGACCGGCACCAGCCGTCTGCTTGTTGCCCTTGCCTGTGACGACCACGAAGCCTTCATTGCGATGTATGTCGGTCAGCCTCATGTTCACCAGCTCCGAGACACGCAGTCCGCAGCTGTACATTGTCTCAATGATGGCCTTATTCCTGTGCCCCTCCGGAGTACTCAGGTCTATGGCATTTAACATCATGTCTATCTCGTTCACAGACAGTACTTCCGGTAGTTTCATACCTGTCCTGGGCGATTCGAGCAGGGCTGAAGGGTCATCGGTGATGATCTTTTCAATAAGCAGGTACCGGCAGAACGACCTGATGCCTGAGATGAGCCTGGCCTGAGTGCGTGCAGAATCGTGGCCCCCGGCAGTGAAAGCAATAAAATCGCTCAGATCCTGATATGTAAGATCTGAAGGACTTGGGTCATTCCTGTTTTCATGAGATATAATCACTGAGCTTGCGTACATCATTCAGATAAGCCCCGACACTGTTTGATGAGAGTGACCTCTCAATCCTGAGGTAACTCCCGAACCCTTTCACTGCTTCCGCCCATGCTCTTGTCATGATCTCATATGAACCGTCTCAAAGTTATATCATATTACATAACAGTCATAAATCCGGTCATTTCTTTATTTTTGCATATCAGGTCATAACCAGTGGTCTGTAATAATGCTATGAAGATAGAGATCATAAACGGGCCTAATCTGAACCTTCTTGGTACAAGGGAACCCGGAGATTTACGGAAACAGGGGATTTGAAGCCTGTCTTAAAGAAATTGAAGCCAGGTTCCCGGCAGTCTCATTTAATTACTCGCAGTCAAATGTTGAAGGTGAGATTGTCACAATGGTACAGACTGCCGGCATGCGTTCAGACGGCCTGATCATCAACCCCGGAGGTTATACCCATACCTCTGTGGCGATAGCAGATGCCATTGCTGCTGTGAATATCCCTGTCATTGAAGTGCACATTTCAAACCTGCTTTCAAGAGAGGAGTTCCGTCATACGAGCCTGACCAGGACGGTATTGCCGCGGAACGATCATGGGTCTTGGCCTTGACGGTTACCGGCTGGCAGTGGAAGCACTCATTGAGATATTAAAGAAATAACAGCATAATGAAGAAAGGCATTCTGAAAAAACGGACGAAGATAGTTGCCACTATCTCTGATAAAAACTGTGATCCTGATTTTCTCCGGCAGCTTTTTGAAGCCGGCATGGATGTTGTGCGGATTAACTCCGCACACCTCGATCCCGAAGGTGTGACAAAAATCGTCACCAATGCCCGGGCTGTATCCGATAAAATTGCTATCCTGATCGATACCAAGGGACCGGAGATACGAACTACTGTCTGCGATGAGCCTCTGAAATTCATTAAAGGTCAGAGTGTAAAGATTGCCGGCAATTCAGATGAAAAAACATCATCCGGAGTCATTAACCTTAATTACAGGGATATAGCAATGCATGTTCCGGAAGGAAACTACATACTTATCGATGACGGTGAGCTTGAGATAAAAATTACCGGAAGTGAAGGTGACATGCTTGTGGGAAGGATTGAAAATGACGGGGTACTCGGCTCAAGAAAGACTGTTAACATACCACAGGTCAGGATCAACCTTCCTTCAGTGAGTGAACGTGACCTTACCTTTATTGACCTGGCAGTAAAACTTGACGTTGAGTTCATTGCACACTCATTTGTTAGATCAAAGGAAGATGTCCTTGCTGTTCAGCAACTGCTTGACAAGCATGGAAGCAAGATCAAGATCATAGCAAAGATTGAAAATCAGCAGGGGGTGGACAATCTTGATGAGATCATGGATCACTCTTACGGTATCATGGTGGCCCGTGGCGATCTTGCCATCGAGGTACCCTTTGAGAGAATACCCGGTATTCAGCGGACAATCATTGAAAAATGCATCACGAAACGCAAACCTGTCATTGTGGCAACACAGATGCTTCACTCAATGATCACAAACCCCCGTCCGACACGGGCCGAGGTGAGTGATGTTGCAAACGCGGTCTTACAGCCAGACTGATGCCCTGATGCTGAGCGGTGAGACGGCCGCGGGAAAATTTCCGCTCGAGTCTGTAAGGACCATGGCAAAAATAGCCATTGAGATTGAAGGTGAGAAAGACGAGTATATTGAGATGCCTGCCGGATCACTCAGCGGCGAGGTATCAGCTTACCTGGCAAAAGTTGCCGTGAAAACCTCAATAAGAATAAATGCCAGGGCCCTGCTGGCCGATACTGTAAACGGAACTGCGATAAGAAATATGGCTGGCTTCAGGGGAATCAAACCGATCGTTGCCCTGTGCTATTCATACCGCACAATGAGAGAGCTTGCACTGTCATATGGTGTTGTTCCTGTGTATATTGAAAAGAAACAATCTGTTGATGAGTTCATCCGTGTTGCTCTCAGGGACCTGCTCAGCAAGCACGATCTTGATGACAATGACATTATTGTGGTGCTTGCCGGCAACTTTTCAAGAGCTGCCGGATTCTCATTCATTGAAGTCGGAACCGTTGAATACCTGAAGGAGAGGGTCAGAATAAGCGAAAGCGATCTGATGGCTTGATTTTTGCTGTGAAATATCCTGTATGCCGGCATGAAAATATTATCACTCGCTATATTGATTTTTCTGCATCCTGTGCATGTGTCACTCACAGGTATTGACTATGACAGTATGAACCAGGTTTACTCTGTTTTTGTTAAAGTATGGTCCGACGACCTTGATGCAGACATCAAACTGTGGAACACGGAAAGTGAGCAGATCACAAGGGAGCGAGACAGGAGATTATACTGTAAATATCTGACAGACAAAATTTTAATAATTGAGGACGGAAAACAGCTGAAGATGACATTACTGAAATCGGAAACCGACGGCATCGAGCACAGGTTTAACCTTGAAGCAACAGCGGCAGCCGGGCGGTAAAAAACGTTACCGTGATCAACCGGATCATGACACGGCTTTATGATGATCAGGCCAACATGCTGCTGTTCAGTTTTAATGGCATTGAAGACGGATACAAGTTCACCGCTGCTGATACATTGAAGAATTACCAGGTAAAATGAAAGGGGATTGAGATGACAAGAAAAATTGCGTCAGCATTTTTACTACTGTTTCTGGTCATGGCTTCTGCCAGCGCCACGCATAACCGTGCCGGAGAGATAACCTACACCCAGATCTCTGACCTGACTTTTGAGGTTACAGTCACCACATTCACATATACACTCAGTAAAGCTGACAGGCCCTACACTTGATGTTGAATGGGGCGATAACTCCATCACAAACGTAGCCAGGATTTCAGAGACCTTCCTCCCGAACAATTACAAGAAGAATGTTTATGTATCACAGCATACATATCCCGGGACCTGGCATATACAGAATTGTTGTGCAGGATCCAAACCGGAATTACGGAGTGGAAAATATCCCAAATTCTGTCAACGTTGTGTTTTCCATTTCCACCATACTTATTGTAAACAGTTCCATTGGCAGAAACAGCACCCCGGTGCTTTTAAATCCGCCATATGACAAGGCTGCCCTCGGGAATATATTCATTCATAATCCTGCTGCCTTTGACCCTGACGGTGACAGCCTCTCCTACAAGCTGACCG
The DNA here is from genome assembly GCA_963732575.1 of uncultured Bacteroidales bacterium. GTDB lineage: Bacteria > Bacteroidota > Bacteroidia > Bacteroidales > VadinHA17 > SR-FBR-E99. The sequence continues at coordinate 184,599 of CAVTAA010000006.1, read as the reverse complement.
TATGTACAAAGGAGGATGGCAAGCCGATCACGAATTACACTCTTCCTCCTGCCTCCAAGCAAGTTTTATGTTGATTCAATCTCCGGAGACCTGGTGTGGGACACACCTACTACCATTGGCATATATAATGCTGCCATGGAGATACAGGAATGGCGCGGGAGGGATAAAGATAGGAGTTGTGGTCAGGGACATGCAGATTGAAGTATATGAAACCGACAATAATCCGCCCGTCACAGCCCCGCTAACCGACCTGTGTGTAGAGGTCGGTGAGACTGTCTCCATTGATATTTCAGCAACGGATGAAGATGCTGATTCTATAGCACTTATAGCAACCTCAGGAATATTTACATCAGGTTCGTGCACAGCAACATTCACCACTATCGGTTCCGCTCCCGGGCTTACCACTGCGCGACTGCAATGGGTACCCTGTCACAGCAGCGTAAGGCACCAGCCTTATGATATCATCATTAAAGCAGAAGATAATAACGAAGAGCTGCAGCTGGTTGATATTGACAACATGAGTATCAAGGTGCTGGGTCCGTCGCCTGTAGCTGACCGATGTGGTTCCGCAGGGTAATTTTGTTCAGCTGACATGGGAAAACTACGGTACCCCTGATATTGCCGGATTCAGCATCTACCGCCGGGAAGGCAGCATCCTCCCTGACGGTTGACCCCTGCTATGACGGCATTCCTCCGTCGTCAGGATTTGTAAAGGTAGGGTATGTCTCCGGCTCTAGCACTGTGTCATTTACAGACACCAACGGCGGCGCAGGCCTTGAAGCCGGTACTGAATATGCCTACAGAATTGTTGCAGTTTATCCCAACGGTACTGAAAGCAAACCTTCAAATGAGATCGTAACATCGCTCATAAAAGGCTTGCCGCTGATAACAAATGTTTCTATCCGTAATACATCTTCAACAAACGGATCGCTGACCCTAGCGTGGCAGAAGCCCCTTCACCTGGATACCATACCTGCAAACGGGCCCTATGAATATCTGATTTACAGGGCTGAGGGTATCACCGGTTCGAATTACCAGCTCATTCATACCCTGCCTACCGCTGATCTGAATGATACCGTCTATATTGACACCCTGATCAACACTCTTGATAATGGCTGGATATATAAGATTGAGCTGTACAATAACGAGTCCGGCAACCGCTTCCTGATTGGTGATCCGGGAATTGCATCATCACTCTTTGCCGACGCTTCGCCCGGGGACAGGAAAGTCAGGTTTGAACTGAAGCGCAACGTCCCTGGATCAACACCGCTTATGATTTCTACCGGTTCGACGGCACCACATGGGTGCTGATAGGAGGGACCTCCGGTCAGCTGACATTTGTCGATGATAACCTTGTCAACGGGACCGAGTATTGCTATTACGTGGTTTCCACCGGTGGCTACCAGGGAGTGGACACACCAAAGAACCTGTTCAACCTGTCTCAGAGAACCTGCATCACACCCGTCGACAATGAGCCTCCATGTACACCTGAACTTACGGTGTCATCGCAGTGTGACAGTCTCTACAACACTGTTCGCTGGACGATCACCGACCCGCTGTGCTATGAAGATGTGGCTGCCTATAAGCTCTATTATAAGCAGACCAGTGATGAGGAACTTGAACTGCTTGTCACAATTGAGGACAGGGATATTCATAAATATATCCATAACCTTCCTGACTATGTCGCCGGGTGTTACGCAATATCAACCCTGGATGAGGTAGGAAACGAAAGTGATCTGTCAACGATGATATGCGTTGACTCATGTAATTTCTATGAGATCCCTAATGTATTCACCCCCAACGGTGACGATTTCAATGACTGGCTCGTTGCCAAGACCTCAGCGCTGGTTGAGAAAGTGGAATTCCGGATCTTCAACAGGGCTGGGGTGCTCGTTTTCAGCACACAGGAACCAAAACTGAACTGGGATGGAACATATAAGGGGAAAGTAGTGCCTGCAGGTGTGTATTATTATGACTGCGAAGTGTTTGAAAACAGAATCTCCGGGACCGGAACAGTTCCATCTGAACGGTTTTGTTCATGTGCTCACGGAAAAAGGAGCGGGCCCTGCAGTAGTGGAAGCTAAAAAGTAAAACGGAATGAAAAAAAGTGTTGTTGTTCTGATCATATTACTGGCCTCGCAGCTGATTGCCGGACAGGACAGGTATGAAGAGATGCTCAGGGCTGTTGTATTGTCAGACGGCGGTAAAAATGATGAAGCTGCCATGGTTCTGACCGGTTTGATAAACACTGCTTCTGACCCAGCGCTCTTGCTTCTCAGAGGAGATGTCATACCTCAGGTCAGGTAAGGTGGCTGAAGCGAAAAAGGATTATATGGCTGCCGAGAGCATTAATCAGGGATCGGGTCTGTACGGACTCGCCAGGTGTGCTGCTGCCGGCGGCGATGCAAGGGCAACCGTTTCCTACCTGGAAACACACCTTAAATCACAGTACAGGAAGAGCGAGCCCGAGATAATGCTTGACAAATCTTTCGGATCAATTCAATCGTCAGCTGAGTGGAAGAGCCTCTGGAAAAAAGAGTGGTACAAAGGTTATGAAAGGAAAAGCTGGGAGATAGACCATTACCTTAAGATCGGAAATACGGATCTTGCCGGAGAAGTGTGGCGCCAACTGTCAGCAGAGTATTCAGACATGCCAGTCACAGACTATTGCGAGGCAAGGATACTGACAGCCAGGGGCCTGTACCGTGATGCCGCAGCGCTTCTTGAACCGCTTGCAGCCGGTCCCGGTGCACCAGTACCATACCTTACCGCCCTGGCAGAAGCGCGGGCCGGTGAAGGCAGCTATTACGCAGCGGCAATGATATATGGAAAACTGATCGGTGCTAAGCATCCTGATCCGCAGCTCTTTCTGAAAAGAGCTGCAATGCTTGTCAAAGCAGGCGACCGTGATGCTGCAAAAGATGACCTGGAAACCTATCTCGAATCTTGATCCTGAGAATTCTGAAGCTCTTGGCCTTATCGGCAGAACCTATGCGGAAGAGGGAGCGATATATGAAGCACTCCCTTACCTGAATATGAACATCGAGAAACACCCGGGTGAGGCAAAGGCATTCAGCATACGGGGTGACGCATGGCTTGCAGCACGCACATGGGATAAGGCAGCAGAAGATTATACAATGAGCCTCGATCTCGACCCTGAAAATGCCAGCGTAAATCTCAATCTCGGCATTGCCCTGATAAACAGTGGAAAGACTGAAGATGCCTGCCACTACCTCCGCAAAGCGAAGGCACAGGGAAGCAAAGAGGCCACCAAGTACCTGAGCAAATACTGTATAAGATAGTAAATGTCAGCCGGAGCGCGTCACCTTACGTGTTTCGCAATCCTGTCATACAGATCCTTCGGTTTGAAGGGCTTCAGCACATAATCATTGATAGCAAGATTTTCAATCTTGTCGTGTGCCTCTGACATCACTGCAGCCGTCAGTGCAACGATAGGCATGCTGTTTATCTTCTTGTCAGCCGAACTGCGTATGATGCGCGTCGCCTCTATCCCGTCCATCACAGGCATGTGAAGATCCATGAGGATAAGGTCATACTGGGTTTTGTTTACTTCATCAAGGGCAAGGCTTCCGTTCTCAACATGAGTGACAATCACACCCCAGCTTTCGAGGAACTTGTTGGCGACAAAGAAGTTTATTTTATTGTCCTCGGCGACCAGGATTTTCTTCCCGACCAGTCCTTTCATCGTTTCAGCAGAGCTCTTGTCAGTTATCCTGGCATCTGTGGCGGGCAGACCGTATTCAATTGAGAACCTGAATACGGACCCTTTGTCCGGCTCGCTCGATACACTTAAACTTCCGTCCTGCAGGTCAACGAGACGCTTGCAGATAGCCAGGCCAAGTCCGGTGCCGCCGTACTTGCGGGTGGTGTCAGGTGAAGCCTGAGCATAACTTTCGAAAATCTCTTCCAGCTTATCCTTTGCAATACCAATGCCTGTATCAGTGACGGAAAATTCCAGGACGGCCTTGCCGTCAGACTTTTCTTTGACAGCTGCACCAAGTGAGATCCCTCCCCTGGAGGTGAACTTCATTGCATTGGAAAGGAGGTTGGTAATGATCTGGTTCAGCCTGACCGGATCACCAATAAGCGATGCAGGGAGATCAGCCGATTTCTCGACCGCAAATGAAATTCCTTTTTCCTTTGGCGTGGTGGCTGTATGATCGCTTGATATCTTCCAGCATGCTGGTAAGATCGAACTCTGTCTTTTCGAAGACGATCTTGCCGGCCTCCATTTTATTATAGTCAAGGATATCATTGACCAGGGTCATCAGGTGATTAGCCGAGAAGCGCAGCGTATTTATGAATTCCATCTGGTCCTCACGGGGATTACTCTGGTACAGCAGGTTGGTGATGCCTATCACCTCATTAAGGGGTGTTCTTATCTCGTGGCTCATCGTCGACATGAACTGCTGCTTTGAAAAAGCAGCCTCCTCAGCGCGCTTGCGTGCGGTGATGAGGTTGTCAAGCATCCTTCGGCGTTGCAGTGTGAGCACTATCTGGTTTGCAATGAACTCGAACACCTGGAGGTCATCGTTGTTGAATGCGTCAACCTTCTTGTAATCCTGAAGACAGATGGCACCAATGACTTCATCATCCATCTTCAGAGGGACACCCATCCATATCTTGCAGGGCGAACCCACCAGGCTTATGGCTCCTGTTTTTTCTATTTTGAGGATGTCATTTTCATCAAGCAGGACAGCCTTGTTGTTCTTGATGACCCATCCCGTAAGTGTGTTTTTTGCATCGGTCTCCTTGAAATGGTCAAGCTCATCAGCAAAGAACGGGAAGGTCAGCGTATCTTTCTCATGGTTGTAAAGAGCAATAAAAAAGTTGTTTACATTCCATAACTTACTGATTTCCTTGACAATAGTAGGGTAGATGTCAAAGATGTCCGAATCCTGCAGTGCGACAGTGGAGATGTTATACTGGATCTCCTGCATCAGGCGGCTCTTGATCTCACGGCTGATATCGCGGTAGATCCCCAGGAAGGCTATCGTCTGGTCATTGGAGATCACCGATGATGCGATAAGAGAAACATTGATTTTGTTTCCCTGCTTGTCCCTCCTTACGGTCTCCATAGCCTCCGTACCCTGTGCCAGAGCTATCTCATCGACCTTTATTGCTTCCTCCCTGAGCTCATCAGGGACGATCAGATCGTCTATCATCCTGTTCTGCACCTCTTCGGCTTCATACCCGAAGAGTTTGGTGAATCCCTTGTTGATCCGTAAAATCTGTCCGTCGAAATCCGTAAGTACAATAGCCTCAGGAGCAGCATCAATAAGGTGTTCGAGCATTGCCTTCTCCGTTGAGAGCTTCTGCTCATAATCCTTGTGCTTGCTCACATCGGTAAGAACACATCTGTAACCCGTGACCCTGTTCCTTATGACTATAGGTCCGGCATGAAAGAGCACCGAGACCCTGCGTTTCTGTTTGTTTACAAGGTAATACTCATCGAAGGTGATCTGCCCGGGCTTTGTAAGATCGGAAAGTTCCCTCATCAGCCTGTCAAGGTCTTCGTTCATGAACAGCTCAGGGAGCGATACCCCTTTCGTCAGATCATTGTTGTCAAACCCGAGAGTGATCATTCCCTGGGTGTTCATGAAGGTGACATGCCCCTTGGTGTCAATCTCCATGATCATCTCCGGCAGAAGCTCGGCAAAGGTCTCAAAGACTATCCCCTGCTTCAGTATCTCATTTTCCCTCTCTTTCTGATGCTGACCTGCTTCCCATGTCACCACAATATCACCTGAGGAAAGAAGGAGGCCGATATAATATCCGTTATCATCCGTTCCGTCGTCTGAGACAGGAATTTTAAATGATCCTACTCTTCTCTGAATATTCTCAAGCAGTGTAAGCAGGGCTTTATGCTCACCCAGATGTGTCTCGCTGACCTCCCTGCCGAGAACATCATCGTGGTCGAGTTGCTCAACCTCCTCTGCACGGAAGTTAAAATCAATGATATAGAATTTATCGTCGTCAGAACGCCTCAGGATCATGACATAACTGCTCATCGAATCAAAGATTTCCTTCAGGATCTTCTCTGATTCAGCCCTGGCATACCCGTCATTCAGCGTGCTTATATCATTATAGTAAGTGATCAGGTAGATGCTGTCACCGAAGAAGAAGGTCCGGGCGCTGAAAAGGAAAGTCCGTTCCTCACCTGAACGCATACGAAGCCTGATCTCCAGATCGCTTACCCTCTTAAGACGCATAAGCAGCCTCAGGTATTTCCGTCCCTGTACCAGGTCAACATACAGCTGGATATCTTCCGAGGTCCTGCCGATGATCTCTTCCCTTTTGTAGCCGGTGGTGTCAAGGAATGCCTGGTTAACCTCAATGTATTCCAGCGTCTCAATATTGCTGAGGGTGATAAGCTGGTTTGTCGAATTGAAAGCCAGCTCGAGGAATATCTGTCAGATGTTTTAGGGAATCCAGAAAAGCGGGTGAAGGATCAGTCTCCTTTCTTTTCTCTTTGCGGTTTTCCATCTGAGTACCTATCTAAATCGTTCAATATATCCGGATTGAAGCAGAATTAAAGCTGGCAAAGTAGTTAAATCTGACACAATTATTAAACCTTACAGGGTTCATAATATTGCATTTCATTTATGTTTTTTAAAGTAGGAACACCATATTGATATACCGCAGGTGCTGCATGCAGGATTACGGGCAGTGCATATATATCGTCCGTGCAGCAGCAACCAGTGGTGGGCCAGCGGCCTTTTATCCGCCGGGTATCTCTCTTGTCAGTCTCAGCTCGACCTCCAGCGGATTCCTGGCACCGGGGGTTAATCCGATACGCCTGGCAACCCTGAAAATATGTGTGTCAACTGCAATAACAGGCTTGTTCCATACTACCGAGGCAACGACATTGGCAGTCTTGCGTCCTACCCCCGGAAGCTCCCTCAGCTCATCGATTTCCGAAGGAACGGCCCCGCCAAAACGACTGACGATCATCTCTGCCATGCCCTTGAGGTGCCTGGCCTTATTATTCGGATATGAACAGCTTTTTATGATCTCAATGATATCTTCCTGCGTAGCCTGGGCCATTGTTCGCGGCATCGGGAAATTTCTCAAACAGGGCCGGTGTGATCATGTTTACCCGCTTGTCAGTACACTGGGCTGATAAAATCACTGCAACAATGAGCTGGAAAGGATCACATGTAGCTCAGTTCTGTCTCCGCAACCGGCATGCTCTTTTCAAACCATTCCAGCACACCCCTGTACCTTTCTTTTATCTTCACCTGATAATCGGTTATTACGGGTTGAAAGTAATATTTTTTTATATTTTAGACGAAAATGGTTCCTTAGGTGAATAAAATCATGGTAATTCAATGATCCTATTTATTATTTTTCGCCCCTATGCAGCGTCTTAAGATAAACATTGATTCAATACAGTTCACTGATCATTACAGGAGGTGATCTGCACGATCTTCACGAAATTGCTTCCTTCAGGCAGCAGGATTTTCATAATCACTGACACGAATGTCAGGGGATTATACGGTGACAGGTTCCCGGCAGGGAGGTGTTCTGACCGTGCAGCCCGGAGAAGAGAGCAAGACGCTGACGGTCATAGGTGACCTGTGCACCAGGCTGCTTGAAGCAGGAGCAGACAGGTCAGCATTCATCCTGGGCTTCGGCGGGGGAGTGGTCTGTGACATAGCGGGGATGGTGGCTTCGGTTTATATGAGAGGCGTACGGCACGGCTTTGTCTCCACAACACTCCTTTCACAGGTCGATGCAAGCACAGGAGGGAAGACAGGTGTAAACCTTGGAGCATACAAAAATATCATTGGTACTTTCAGGCAGCCTGAGTTTGTACTGTGTGACCACAGGTTACTCTCGACACTTCCTGATGATGAGTTTCAGTCAGGAGTGGGCGAGCTGATCAAGAATGCCATCATTCGCGACAGGGATCTCTTCTTTGATATTTCGTCATCGCTCGACCGTATTTATGACCGTGATCCGTTAATGCTTGAAGATCTGATTTACAGGGCTGTTAAGATAAAAGCAGGCATTGTCAGGCATGATCCTCTTGAGAAAGGAATGAGGAGACTGCTCAATTTCGGACACACTTTCGGCCATGTCCTTGAGACGGCATACCACCTGCCTCATGGTATTGCGGTGATGGAGGGGATGCTGATCGCTTCAAGACTGTCGGTATGGATCGAATGAGCTGCCGCTGTCTGAGCTGCGTATTTTTGAAAAGGTTCTCGAACAGGCAGGCTTTCCCGGAGAGCATGCACTGCCCGGTAATGCAGTCAGCATGATATCAAGGGATAAAAAAAGCCGGAACGGCTCTGTCAGCTTCGTGCTCCTGCGCTCTTTGGGCAAGGCTGTTATAAGGAAATTGCCCGTGTCGGAGATCGATGCCTTTGTCAGGTATTACAGTGAAGATAGAATGGAAGTCAAACAGAAATAACAGGGAGATGAACACACTTGGAGTTGTTTTCAGGGTTTCAATATTCGGTGAGTCACACGGCTCATCCGTAGGAGTGGTTATTGACGGCTGTCCTGCCGGTCTGCCTTACTGGCGTGAGGAGCTGATGGCTGATCTCTCGCGCCGCAAGGGTATGGTACCCGGCACCACCATGCGCAAAGAATCCGACGAGCCGGAAATCGTCAGCGGTATTTACAACAATTTTACCACCGGCTCGCCTCTTGTAATCTGCACCAGGAACAATGACACCCGCTCCGGGCGATTATGAACAGTTCTCAAGCATCCCAAGACCGGGTCATGCCGATTTCACTGCAGGATATAAATACAAGGGTTTCAGTGATATGCGTGGCGGTGGGCATTTCTCAGGCCGCCTGACATGGGGACTGGTGACCGCAGGATACTTCGCAAGAAAGATAATCTCTCCGGCCATCATCACAGCTAACCTTATTGAAGCAGGAGGAGATAAAGACCCTGCAGCAGCTATTGCCAGGGCGATGGAGACAAATGACACTGTGGGAGGTGTTGTTGAATGTGTGGTCAGAAACGTTCCAAAGGGACTCGGAGAGCCGTCTTTTCTCTCTGTGGAGGCTGCTCTCGGGCAGATAGCTTTCGGTATACCTGCTGTGAACGGTGTTGAGTTTGGCGCCGGATTTGCCTCGTCAAGAAGCTACGGTTCACTGAACAATGACCCTTTTATCGATGCACGGGGCAGGACTTCGACAAACAATGCCGGTGGAATCAATGGAGGAATAACCAATGGCAACGATCTGGTAATGAGAGTGTCAGTCAAACCTGCAGCCAGCACCGGTGTATCTCAGAAGACATTCAACAAGGAGAAGGGCGAGATGACTGAGCTGGAGATCACCGGCAGGCATGACGCCTGCATTGCAAGGAGGATACCAGTGATCCTTGAATCTGCCGTAGCGATAGGCCTCGCTGACCTGCTCATGATAGATAAGGGCATAAACGGACAAAGAGAGAGATAACTGGAAGATTAAAGCAGAGCCGGCGCAGATTGAGACTACTTACAAAGTCATAATCAGTATGCGTTCTGTTTTTTCAGTTATCCTGAACCGGTCATCAATCCGGTAACCCATGACCCACATCACTTTGTTACCGGAAAGGAGCAGAAGCACTTTCTCCTTTTCTGTCACAGGGACTTTCAGGTCTATGAGGAAATCACTTATTTTTTTAAGCTGTGACATACCCAGCGGTGCAAACCTGTCACCCGGCTCCCAGTGTCTGACGGTAACGGGAAAATCAACCAGTGCACAGATCAATACACGCAGTCAGCCTGCTATCGCGGAAGCGGATCATCTGATGGTCCGGTGATGCGCAGATCGGAGAAGAGACCTGACAGTCGCATCTCATCTATTGAGGAAAAAACACGTGAAGGTGACTGCTCATCATTTCTGGGCGGAGATGAGGATCCTGTTCCTGTCACGGAGCAAACGGTGGGTGGACGTTAAGATATACCTGTCCCGGCGATGAATCGAAAAGAGCGATCATCTCTTCAGTCTGCTGTGATGAAAGCCCGTACCTCCTGAAAAGCTCAAAGATATGCGGAGCAGCAGGTATAAGTGATCTCAGGTCACTGACATCAGCTTCATAGCCGTCACCTGCCGGTCTGAAAATATCCGAGTGAAGTCTTTCAATATAAATATCAACCAGCTTCGCAGAGGAATTAAGGTGATTCATTGTTTCGGCAATGGCAGCCACGGAGTATGTATTTACCTTCTCAATCTCCGGTAATACCCTGATTCTTATTCTGTTCCTGGTATATTTAACCTCCGCATTTGAACTGTCCTCACGGAATTTTATTTTTTCACCGGCAGCAAAAGCGGTCAATCTCATTGCGTGTGGCGAAAAGCAGTGGTCTGATGATATTGTTGTGCCGGGGGCTCATGCCTGTTAACCCGTTGAGCCCGGTGCCCCTGAGCAGGTTTATAAAAAAGGTTTCTATGTTGTCATTGAGGTTATGTGCCACAGCCACTGCATCAAAGCCTTCCTTTTCAATAAGGCTGTCAAACCAGTTGTAGCGCAGTTCCCGCGCAGCCATCTGAACCGAGATGTGCTTTGAGGCTGCATATCCCATAGTATCGAACCTGGTGGTATAGCACTCAGTTTTTCTCTTTTTTGCGTAGCTGATCACGAACTTCTCATCACCGTCAGATTCCACGCCCCTGAGAGAGAAGTTGCAGTGGGCAATTGCGTGGTCTGTACCTGCCTCCCTGAAAAGAAAGGCCATCACCATCGAATCTATGCCTCCGCTGACTGCAAGCAATACCCTGGTGCCTTCTGTAAACAGTCGTTGCTGCTCTGAATATTCAATAAACCTCTGGTACATCTCTTTTACTTGTGCAAAGGTAAGAATCAGAAAGTATATTGGTCTACTGCCATGTCAAAAAGGGACGTTTGCTGTAACCGGTCACTGGTAAGTAATCACACCCGGCGGGTCCGGCTCGAAACCGGGAGGCTTAAGTCGTACTATCCCGTCAACCGTAATCCATGACGATTGCAGAATAGGCCGGCAGGTTAGGATACCAGGCCAGCCTGATTTGTACCGTGTTGAGAACAAGCCGGTCATTTCTGATTCGTACACCGGCACCCAGGACTGAGATGTGATTGAAATCTCCGGAGTTCATTGCTCCCCTGATAAGAAATCCGGCATCAGCAAAGGCGAAAATGGCGAACCTGAATCCAAGACGTGGCTTGGCAGTGAAAAGGACGGGCTCGAAGGTGGCAATAATCCTGTTGTCGCCGGAATTGAATCATTCCTGAAACCCCTTATTAAATCATTGTTGCGCAGGTACAGGTATTCGTCCGAATACCTGTTGAATCCCCTGATATAATAAAGATTAACGAATGTGCGGATCTTTGATTCGCCGGCCTTTATGAGAGGAGTGAAGTATTTTAACCTGGTCTCGAACAGACCCTGTTCAGTGTTCCCCTGGTTATAAAAGGTCGAGAAGCTGACAGCCACCGTATATATATCCGAACCTGGTAAAAACATTCCCGAATGATGCTTTCAACCCTGCATAATTTCTGTACTTGAACTCATTTAATTCCCTTCCGCCCATCAGCTCAAGCATATACCCGTAAGGAATATCCTCGGTCCGGCCATAACTGTAAATCAATGAGGTGTTGATAAATCTTTGTGACGAGATGGCAAGACTGCCTGTGATCAGTTGATAGCTCTGGAGGCGGTAGTAGGAATTATCATCTATTTCCGGTCTCCTGAAAACATTGTTACTGTTGTATCTGGCTGAAAAAATAAGCCTTGTGACGCTTTCACGGTCCAGCATGAATGACCTCGCTCCCCAGTAATCATGGTATATGAAGCGCAGAGGTTCCGGGGTGAGCCATAGTGTCAAGGTCTTCGGAGGTGTAGCTCAGTCTTATCGATGCTGACCATGCGTATTTGGTCTCTGAGGTGGTAAAGCTTCTCCTGAAAACCCCTCCCATTTTTGTTGAGCCCGAGACCGTCAGAGAAGTCGAGTTCAAGATCCGAGAAGGTCCGTGCAATATTCCTGACAGCATATTTTATTCCGAAACCCGGATATGCATATTCATCAAAGTTATACGGGACTGTCAGAGCAAGTTCGTGCCCGAGCCCTGCAAAGTTTTTATCATAGAGTTTCACCATCCCCTTGGGTATACCGTCGAACTGGAAGCCAAAGCCGTACGGGTAGTTTTCCCGCACTATCACCGCGACATCCACCAGGTTGCTATCTACCGGAACGATAATGATGCGTGCATCTTCAACGAATGGCAATTCCCTCAGCAGCCTTTCATTGTCTGCCATCTCAAGTGATGATATTGTATCTCCCTGTCTCGAAACACCAGGTACTGATTAAGCACGAACGGGCGGGTCTTGGCATAGGTCGAATTGAGCAGCTTGTCTGCTTTTGACTGATCAGATTCAAGAGGATTATCGATGTCAGTACCGAAGGCATTAAGCCTTATCACTTTCCTGTTCCTGATCACCTTGCCTTCGAATTCATCATACCGGGATGTGCTTTTCATCTTCTCCCTTGAATTTCCGGCAGCAGGTGGTGCGACGAACAGCATATCGTACAGAAGACTTGTAATTTTCCGCTTTTCAGACCTTACCCTGATGGTGTCGTAAAATGCACGCGGTAACTGTATCCGGGCGGGCCTTCCTGTGCGGTTACCTGCAGCTCAGAGCCTGCGAGAAGAAGGCAAATAATAATTAATGATCCGGGGAAGAGACTATTATTGACGCATCGGTTCACAGCTGCTTTGAATTGTCTTCCAGGACATCGTCGGAGTTAAACTGAAATCCGAGTCTTTTTCCTGTAATCAGTCTTGAATGCTGTATTTTTGACTCTGCCTGACCCACCGAAGCGATCTTTATTGTATCGTACGGCGGCACCAACAGATCGAACTCCAGGGAGTAGTTTATGGCCGTGTAAACAATTTTCTGAAGTGAACTCCTTGCTGAATTCCTCATTTCCATAGTTGGTGAAGAGCATGCCCATCTGTCTCTTGCCTTCCACGAAGTACTGATTCTCGTGGTTTATGAAGATGCGGGCGATGAGGTACCCGAGGTCATCGAGCCTTGAGTATTTGAATGAATCTGCCAGGAAGTTGTAGATATGTATGATACCGCTGTAGGCATTGTACTTGTTCTTCTGGATATAGGCAGTCTTCCATGCCGGGTGTTCGCGGTCAAACTGGAATACGTTCGAGTGCATGCTGAAAAGAAGCATATCGGCGGCTACTCTGAGCTGGGCATCAAATGTGCTTCTGTCAGTATATTCCATTCGTATCCTCTGATCCACGTCTGACAGGTTGAGGTTGACCTCCCTGGAGAGATTTTTCAGTATCTCCTTAACCATCATAAATGCTTCTGCAGTGTTGTCAAATACCTTTGTCTTCAGTACTGATTTGTTCTTCAGGATATCGACTATCATCATCTTTCTCTGTGTCGGATCATCTGCCATGGCAAGTATAGTTACTTAATCCACTAAAATAGTGTTTTATTAACTATTGCAAAACACCCTTCAATTAACGGAACGGCGTCAATTTAAGTATAAAAAATCAGTATGCGCGTGCAAAGAGGACTTCTCCGTGAGAGGGTTTACCGGTCAGAATGCATTTGCCCTCTTCAGCGAAGTATCGAAGGGTATTGCCCTGATAGTTGCTTTTGTCAGATTTTTGATCTGCTCCTCGGTTTCGCCGGTGCCATCCCAGTGTGCCATTACGAAGCCCCCCTTGTTCTCAATGATATCACGGAACTCATCCCAGCTGTCAGCAGTGTAAGTGTTTTCGGTTCTGAAATCAACTGCTTTCCTGTAGATATTATTATGTATCTCGTCCATCAGTCCGGTGACGTATGTGACCACGTTGTCACGGCTGATTGTTTCCTTGGTGAGGGTATCGCGCCTCGCTACTTCCACCGTACCGTTTTCAGCATCACGGGGGCCGATGGCAAGTCTTACAGGTACACCCTTCAGCTCATAATCTGCGAATTTGAACCCTGGTTTCTGAGTATCCCGGTCATCATATTTTACAGACAGTCCTGCTTTCTCAAGCTGGCCTTTCAGGTCCATTGCAATGCCGGAGATACTGCCCAGCTGGTCATTACCCTTGTAAATAGGAATAATCACAACCTGTATCGGGGCAAGCCTGGGTGGCAGTACCAGCCCGTTATTATCGGCATGTGCCATGATAAGGGCACCGATGAGCCGCGTTGTCACCCCCCATGATGTGGCCCATACATAATCAAGCTTGCCCTCCTGGTTGGTGAACTGTACGTCAAATGCTTTTGCAAAGTTCTGGCCGAGAAAATGGCTTGTCCCTCCCTGCAGGGCTTTGCCATCCTGCATCAGGGCTTCAATTGTATATGTGTCAATGGCTCCGGCAAATTTCTCACTGTCTGTCTTCACGCCCCTGATCACCGGAAGGGCCATATAATTCTCCGCGAAATCAGCATACACTCCCAGCATCCTTTTTGCTTCTTCCTCTGCCTCTTCCCTGGTGGAATGAGCCGTATGGCCCTCCTGCCAGAGAAATTCCGTCGTGCGCAGAAACAGCCGTGTCCGCATTTCCCACCTGACCACATTTGCCCACTGGTTGATCAGCAGGGGGAGGTCACGATAAGAGTGTATCCAGTCTTTATAGGTGTTCCAGATAATTGTCTCGGAGGTGGGTCTGACAATCAGTTCTTCCTCAAGCTTCGCATCCGGGTCTACAATGATGCCCTTGCCATCGGGCGAGTGCTTGAGACGGTAGTGCGTCACAACCGCACATTCCTTCGCAAAGCCTTCCACATGAGAAGCTTCCTTGCTGAAGAACGACTTGGGAATAAACAGCGGGAAATATGCATTTACATGCCCGGTAGCCTTGAACTTCCTGTCAAGCTCTGCCTGTATCTTTTCCCAGATGGCGTAACCGTACGGTTTGATTACCATGCATCCCCTCACCACTGAGTTCTCGGCAAGATCAGCCTTGATCACAAGATCATTGTACCATTGTGAATAATTTTCCTCCCTGTTAGTAAGAAACTTGGCCATTAGTTTGGTATAGTATTTGAATTATATTAATTAGCAAAAAAAAGATTGCGTAAAAATAGGCAAAACTTACGAACCAAACCGGAAGGCATACAATGAAGACAAAAATTTTGCTTACAACTGTGTTCACGATGGCGTTTGCCTTTGCGTTACTGGCAGAAGACGCCGGCAAAATTCACGGCGAAGGAGGCAACGGTTATGGCAGCCAGCAGATTGTGGTGAACAATTATTATACGTGACCGGTTATGAGTACGCCTCGCGTATAAACAGGTTCCATAATTCATATGTCGCATTTGATTTTTATTCACCTCTCTTCACCGAGACCTACTGGTATCACTACACACCTTATACATGGGGGGTATCAATCTATGACGACTGGTACTATTACGGCGGGAGCGTCTCGAGGTACAACTGGACTAGCGGCTTCGGAGGATCTTACTGGTGGGGCTATGATCCATGGTGGGATTACGATCCCTGGATGGGTTACGGATGGAACTCATGGTATGCTCCCGGCGCGAGCTTCGGCATCAACTATTATCTCGGAAGGCCATACTATCATTACCCTACGGCGTGGAATAACTGGTATTATCCGGACTGGAATACCTATAATCCCTACAACAGATACGACCATCATTACTATCCCTACGGCCCGGAAGACAGTCACAACAATACCAGCCACAATAACAATTCTAACAATTCTGGTTATTATCCTTCAAACCCTTACGATTCCGGCCACAGATCAGGTTATCCGGTTTCCACCCGAAGAAATTCCGGGTCTCAGTCAACAGCTCCGCGCAGCAATGCCGGGTCACCACAGACTGGTGACGGACAGGCTAAAAGCGGCAGCGGTACCTTTTCCGGGCACGACCGCAGAGGTGTTCCGGTAACTGATGGTGCCAAATCTCAGGAGACAGAAACTCCCGGTAGCATGAAGGTGAATGAAACAACAGTCCCGCGGGGAGACCAGAGAGGCACAACAACCGGTACAAATCCGCGCACAACAACCGGCACAGCTACGCGTACAACGACAGGCACAACTACGCGTACAACAACCGGTGCAGCTCCGGAGACCCCTCCGGGTGCCGCTGCCGGGAACAATGCAGAAACACCTGCTGTCAGCACCGGTAGCCCGGCAAATGAGACCCCTGCAAGGCGGAGCACCACTGAAGTTAACAAGCCTGCCAGCGTCGTAAGGATCACCGAGCCAACAGAGCCCCGCCAGCAAACGCAGACCGTAGTAAGAACCAATAAACAGGTAAAGGAGACAACAATGCGGCAGAGCCCGGCAAGCAGCTCTTCCACCACCGTACAGTCGGCTGTCAGGAAAAGCCAGCCAGGTGAGGTGGAGGCTGCCGAAACATCATCCTCTACTGGCACTGAATCAGAGAAAACCGGTTCTTCATCAAAGAAGCAGAAGGTAACCAGAAGGGAGCTCTTAATTTTTGGTACGAAATTTGTATTATATTTAGTATATCAATAGAGGAGCGTAAAATGAAAAAATTCAGGTACATAATCCCGGTCATCCTGGTGGCAGCAAGCTCGTGTACATCACAGCTTTACACCGGAACAGTTGAAGATGATCTGTATTACAGTCCATCTGATGAGCCGGTTGTCGCAGTGCAGACTGCTGCTCCTGCCGGAACAACTGACCAGTACTATGATAACATGCTTGCCGGCGACACGCTGATCGCTGACGACTATGTACCAACAGAATCATACCTTTCCGGAACAGGCGCTGACGCAGCGGTAGTGAACAACTATTACGGTGCAAGCGCTGCAGAAAGGATTTACCTCTTCAATGACGGTTTCTATCCTTACTGGGATTATTACAGTCCTTTTTCATTTAACATGTCATTCGGGTACGGTTTCGGAATAGGCTTCGGCTGGGGTTACCCTTACTACGGATACGGTTACGGCGGTTACTCTCCGTATTATCCTTATTACGGGTACGGTTACGGTGGCTACTACGATCCTTACTGGGGTTATGGTTATGGTTGCTGTTACCCATACTATGGTTATGGTGGCTATCCGCCCTACTACAGCAGTGCTTACCCCCCTTATTACAATGATGGCGATATTAACAATGTGTCACGCAGGGGAGGCTACAGTACTTCCACCAGAGGATCATATACCACCACGGGTGATGGCAGAATCAAATCAGCTAACCCCACAGAAAGCAGCTACTCAAGAAGAACCGGGTCAGCATCAGCGGCAGCATCAGCTGCAACGGCCGGAACAGACCCCGCAGCCAGGAGAACGGTATCTGCAGCTGAGAAAGGCACATACAACAGGTCATCATCAGTGCCGAACAGCGGCCTGACAACCGGACAGGGTTACACCCGCCGCGATCCTTCAGGGGTAAGCGGACAGGTCGGGACAAAGTCAGCCCCGCAGACCGGTACACAGGCCGGTACGCAGACCAGAACGCAGGCCGGTACACAGACCAGAACACAGTCGGCACGCAGACCAGAACACAGGCCGGTACACAGACCAGAACACAGTCACAGACTCAGAGTGTCAACAAACCTCAGTATCAGACCACTGACAGGACATATACCCCAAGTTACAACAGTCCCAGGATGAATTCAAAACCGTCCTACAACAACAGCCGCACCTCTGAATCGGTCCAGGGTACCTACCAACTACAACAGGAGCACAACTACGAGAAGCAGCAGCGGAAGCAGTTCATCAGGGTATTCGGCGCCTCAAGATCGTCATCGTCATCTGTGCAGTATTCAGCTCCTTCCCGCAGCAGTTCGGGCAGCTCAGGCAGCAGCAGCAGCTGCTCTTCCTACTCAGGCGGCAGCAGCAGAAGCAGCGGCTCTTCTTCCTACTCAGGCGGCAGCAGAAGCAGCAGCTCGGCAGCTCGGGTGGCTACAGCGGCGGAAGCAGTAGCTCAGGCTCATCGTCATCAGGCAGCTCATCATCCTCCTCGTCACACAGCGGCGGCGGCGGAAGCAGGAGATAACTAATATTCAAATAACATTGACAGTTGTGTTCCTGAAAGACCGGAACAGCAGGGATTCGTATACTTAAACAGACAGAAAAGATGAAAAAGAGATTAATCATAATAGCAGCTGTTTTGCTCCTGCCACTTAGTTTGTCAGCGCAGAACCTAGATGATGCCCTCAGATATTCCAAACTGTTTTACCAGGGCACAGCACGCTTCGACTGGCATGGGCGGAGCATTTACAGCCCTGGGCGGAGACCTGACTGCAATATCACTTAATCCGGCCGGTATAGCTGTCTTCAGATCAACTGAGTTTACAGTGTCGACACAGGTGAACTTTAAAGACAA
Source organism: uncultured Bacteroidales bacterium (assembly GCA_963732575.1). GTDB lineage: Bacteria > Bacteroidota > Bacteroidia > Bacteroidales > VadinHA17 > SR-FBR-E99. The sequence goes on along the minus strand of CAVTAA010000006.1, from coordinate 166,307 downwards.
CAATTCTAATTTTGGCGGATACAACAATGATTACCAGTTCTCACAGTTCAGCCTCGGCCAGATAGGCCTGGTAACTGCAATGACAATGCGAAACGGATCAGGACTGAAAGGCTTAAGTTTTGGCTATTCGTACAACAGGACAAATAACTTCGATACACATATAATGATTGACGGCATAAGTGATGCAAGTTCAATGGCTGATTACTGGGCTGACCTGGCAACCGGATATAATACCTGGGAGCTTGAGGACAATACATCTGCCGGTTATATGGCTTATCAGCAATTGCTCATTGATACCCTCTCAAACAGTTTTACCGATTACGCTTCAATTTTTTCCTATTACGGCGAAGACAGATCCGGAATACGGTCAGCAGACCAGCAGAACGATTGATAACGCAGGCTACGCCGGAGAACACACTATCGTTTTCGGAGCAAACCTGGCTGATAAACTGTACATCGGAGCAGGGTTTGGAATAACAACTCAATGGACTATACAGGTCATTACAGGCATACAGAAATCGATGCTGCAAACAACGTTTATGACTTTGTTGACTTTACATATACTGACCATTTTGATGCTGACGGCACAGGATGGAACTTCAAAATAGGTGCAATATTCAGACCTGTGGAGATGATACGCATCGGCTTCAGCTTCGCCACCCCTACCTATTATAATATAGATGAGTATTATTTCAGTAATCTTTCCTCATATTTAAATCTTGACACACCGAATGATCCCGGCGATGATTTCGAAGGCATCACTGAAATGGATCCCAATATTTACCATTACGAATTGAATACCCCCTACAGGATTAACACAGGCATAGCATTTCAGATAGGTACTGTAGGACTTATAAGTGCTGACTATGAGTATGTTGATTATTCCAATGCAAAATTTGAACACGGCGCTGACGGCTACGATTTTTATGATGAAAATGAGGAAATAAGGTACGAGCTGAAAGGCGCCAGCAATTTCAGGGTTGGAGCTGAAATACGGTTCGGGCCCACATACATCAGGGGAGGTTACCAGTATTACGGATCTGCATATAAAAGCGGTTCCATCAATGAGGATACAGATTACAACGGCTATAGCGCTGGAATAGGATACCGGCAGAACAAATTCTTTATCGACCTGTCGTTTTCAGGCCTTATCAATTATGAGAATTATCTGATGTATCCCGATCCATGGCTTGAACCTGTAAGTATATACAATCATGATAAAATCTTAACAGGAACTATTGGTCTGAAGTTCTGACGAATTATTCCTGTACTGATTATAGCGACAGGGACCCCAGCAACAATGCTCCGGTCCCTGGTCCGTTATTGAGCAGCACGTCAATAACACTTAACCCTGGAGACGAATCCGAACCTTTCGGCAAAGACCTGCATATATGGCATATTCATGGAAACGTTCTACCTGCGTCGGTTTTTTGGGTGACAGACGGTACCTGTAATCTTCCACCTGGGTACCTTCGGGCAGATACTCCTCTGTAAAAGCTGTTTCCGTGGTAATGCCTATCGCCTCTGTCACTGCTGACAGAGCCTCCGCATTAAGGTCAATGAGGAAGCTGAACGGTTTCCTGATCACAGTACTGATGGCATCAAAATAGAATTCATAAAACGGAGCCGTGGCATAAGCCGAGGTTATGCCCCTGAGATGCAGTTCGCGCCAGCGGCGGCTGTTGTCAATCTTCAGGTCCCTTAACGGTGTCTTGTGGAAAGAACCACGCAGTACAGGGACTGTCAGCATCAGCGGGCCGTTGGCCCCGAGTATAAGGCAGCGGTTACGGTAAGTCTGCTTGTGATAATTCTCCCATTTTTCGATTAAAACCTTGCTGCTGTGCGCAATAAGGAAAAAATATTCTGCCGGCGGGAAATAGGCTGTGGATAATAATACTTCATGTGCCATTTCATTCTAGAGCCTGTTTATTCTGCTGGCCGAAAACCCTGCTCCGAAGCCGTTGTCAATATTTACCACTGTCACCCCTGCGGCGCAACAGGTCAGCATGGCAAGCAGGGCTGACAGGCCTTCAAATGAAGCGCCATAACCCACACTTGTAGGCACTGCAATGACCGGCATATTCACCAACCCGCCGACCACACTTGCCAGGGCTCCCTCCATACCGGCAATGACTATTGCCACCCTGCATTCGCGAATCTCGGGGAGCTTGTCAACAAGCCTGTGAATGCCAGCTACTCCGGCATCATAAATCCTCACGACATTATTCCCGAGCAGTTCGGCTGTGATGGCAGCTTCCTCAGCAACAGGTATGTCTGATGTGCCTGCCGTGATGACCGCAATCCTGGTAGCGGGAGGTACAATATCATGCTTTTTAATACTGATAATTCGGGCGGTTTCAAAATACATGGCATCGGGGAAAAATGGACTGATATAATCAAACATCTCCCTGCCGGCACGGGTGCCCATGATATTGTTCCCGTGCTCCTCCATCACAGAAAAAATTGCCCTTACCTGCTCGGGTGTTTTGCCTGCACAGTATACTATCTCCGGGTACCCGGTCCGCAACTCACGGTGATGGTCTATCCTTGCAAAACCAAGGTCAGTGTACGGAAAATCGTGAAGCTTCTCCAGAGCCTCATTTACGCTTAATGATCCGTCACTAATGCTTTTTAGTATGGTTTCCAGTTCTCCGGCGTTCATTATTCTGAATATTTTTTGTTCATACTACCACTGCGATAACCCTCGATATCAACAGTCAGGTATTTGTAACCCATTTTTTTGAAAGCAGTAATTATTTTTTCTCTCATTGTTTCTTCCATTATTACAGGGAAGAGATCCTTGCTGCACTCAATGCGCACCAGATCGCCGTGCACTCTTATACGTGACCCTTTTAAGCCCAGTCCGGCAAGGAATATCTCGGCATCTTCAGCCTTCCGGAGGTCAGCCGGGAAGTATTGCAGTGTCATGTGGGAAATCGCGTCAGCAGACATGCATTGGATGGTTTGTCGCCAACATCCAGACCTGCTTCACGGGCAAGCACCCTGATATCATTTTTGGTAAGACCAGCCTCCAGCAGCGGGCTTCGCACTTTATGCTCCTCAAGAGCCCTCATGCCGGGCCGGTAATCATTGACATCATCAGCATTGGTGCCGTCAAATATGATTGAAATTCCTGCTTCCCAGGCAGCGCTCCTTATCGCCCGCATCACCTCGGTCTTACAGAGGTAACACCGGTCAGGGGGATTCCCACGGACCCTTTCCGGTATATCCATTTTGATTACCCTGTGCATAATTCCGTGCCTGGCACAGAACGCTGCAGCCTCTTCCACCTCTGATAAAAACATATATGGGGTACTGACCGTAACAGCAATTATCCTGAGCCCGCTGATACCTGAGGCAACACTCACCAGGTAAGTGCTGTCGGTGCCTCCGGAGAGTGCGATGGCAGCTGCCCCGGAGTCAGAAAGGATTGTTCTGAGCTTAATTAATTTATCGTGGGGTGTCATATTCTTTAGCAGCCAGGGCGGTTACTTCCTGCATGACGCGTTTCATGGGCAGCCCGGTCTCTGCAGCAATGGCAGCACAACGGTCAGCCTCAGGCTTTACAGAGACAAGCCGGCCATTGAAAAACGATTTCTTTATGACTACCTTCCCGAAGCGTGTATCAATCTCCTCAAACTCACGGTGAAGGGTCTCTTTCATGAACGGGTGGAGCCTCAGTCCGATGGTAGTTGATTCACTGAACAGTATGTCCCTGATGGCTCCGATCTGGTGTTCTTCGCAAATAACGCTTATGGTTAATGCCGGCCGGCCCTTTTTCATTATCACCGGGGTGAACCACACATCACCTGCACCGGCACCAAACAGTCTGGAAGAGATATACTCCGACAGCTCGGGGTTCATATCGTCAACATTGCACTCAGCGATATAGGCCTGGTGACCCGTCATTATATTCTCATCTGTCTCGCCGAGATAAACTCTCAGAATGTTCGGCCTGGCGGGATTGTTCTTCTGGCCAATGCCATAGCCTGTCGTTCTGATGGTATATCTCAGTGCCGCCGGTGCGGGTTCGGCCAGAGCGGCGAGGATGGCTGCACCGGTGGGAGTTGTGGCTTCGAAGTCAACGCCACCGGTATGTACCGGAAAACCTGCGATGATTCGTGCTGTTGCTGGCGCCGGCACCGGCAAAAGACCGTGTTCGCATCTGACCATCCCGCTTCCGAGCTCAATATCAGAGACATATACCTTATCAACACCAAGCTCAGTGAAGCATATTGCTGCTCCAACAATATCAATAATGGAATCCACGGCGCCTACTTCATGAAAATGGATCTCCTCCGACAGGCTTATTATGCACCGCTGCTTCAGCCCCGGCAATAGTGTGAAAATCTTCATTGACAGCGCGGCAACCTCTGGGGGCAGGGAGCTGCCGGTAATGATCTTTTCAATATCAGACAAGTGTCTGTGCCCGCTGTGATGCTCATGACCATCATGGTGTTCATGCTCGTGCCCGGCAGTGATACCTGTCAATGATCACCGTCACCCTTGTACCCGCAATACCGTGCCTCTGGTCACGGGTAATATCCAGCTTCCATCCGCCGACATTAAGCTTTTCCAGACCGCTGATAAGACTATCACTGCTTACGCCCAGATCGAGCATGGCGCCCAGGTTCATGTCACCGCTTATTCCTGAAAAGCAATCGTAATAGAGGATCTTCATTATTTTAGTTTTTTTAACAATTAAGCCATCACTGCTATCAAGGCGGCATGGCAGTGCTCTCAGGCCGCTAATATAAGAATACGGCCGCGATATATTAAAAAAAATGTTTATTTTGCACCTTCGCTTTTTAGGGTAAGATTTCAGACAGAAGGTAATGAAAAGAAGAAATTTTTTGCGCAGTTCTCTTGGAGCCGGTATGGCCGCAGGAGCCCTCATGAGTTTTGGCGGATATCAGAGGGTTTTGGCAGGCAAACCAATTCCTCCCGGCCCGAGCTATGACCTTATTGCGGTAATGAACGGCGAGCCGGCAGAGATGTTTGATATGGGTATCCAGGCTCTTGGAGGGATGGGCTCTTTCGTCAGCAAGGGACAAAAAGTACTGGTCAAACCAAATATAGGATGGGATGTGGTACCTGAAAAAGGCGGAAACACCAATCCCGCACTCGTTAAACGTGTTATTGAACATTGCCTCAGGGCAGGTGCCAAAGAAGTATATGTCTTCGACCATACATGTGACGACTGGATGAGATGCTATAAAAACTCGGGTATTGAAGCGGCGGTGAAGAGTGCCGGCGGGAAGATCGTGCCGGGTAATGCAGAGAGCTATTACCAGGAGGTTGCCTTGCCTAACAGTAAGAAGCTTACAAAGGCAAAAGTGCATGAAATGGTTCTTGACAGCGATGTCTTCATCAATATTCCTGTCCTGAAACACCATAGCTCCACCAGGATAACCGGTGCATTGAAGAATATGATGGGCGTCGTTTGGGACCGCGGCTACTGGCACAGCAATGATCTTAACCAGTGCATAGCAGATTATGCCCTCTATTCCAAAAAACCAAATCTGAACATCATGGATGCGTATAATGTCATGATGCGCAACGGCCCAAGGGGTGTCTCAAAGGATGACATTTCAAACATGAAGTCACTCCTGCTTTCAACTGACTGCGGTGGCACTTGATGCTGCTGGTGCAAAAATGATGGGACTGGAGCCTTCCAAAATTGAACACCTGGCAATTGCTTCAGCTATGGGCGTCTGGAAAGATTGACCTCACAACACTGAACATCCACAGAATTAAAATGTAGGAGTTCATGAGGTCTTCAGCCCTTAAACATATCCGTATAGTCTTTTCTGTCATTGTTCTGCTGCTGCTTTCCGTTCTGTTTATTGATTTCAGGGGAATTGTGCCTGAGAAATTCTTCGGGCCGCTCCTTTACCTTCAGTTCATTCCCTCACTGCTGAAGTTCGTCATTGCAGGCGTTGTGACAGCAACAGGATTTATTATCGTGATTGGCTCTGACCCTGCTTACCGGAAGAACATACTGCTCATTCCTATGCCCTCTGGGTATCTCCCAGGACGTGATAAGCAGGATAGGAGGGATGTTTAAGAGACGATTCCGCAAGTACGCCTATAAGAAACCATATACAATCCTCAGGTACTTTATCCTTGTTCTTACGGCGGGTATACTGCTCCTTGGCGGGGTGTATGTGCTTACAATTCTTGACCCTTACAGTACCTTCGGCAGATTTATGACCTATTTTGCCAAGCCGGTTGTGCTAGTGGTAAACAATCTTCTGGCTTCGCTTTTCGGGAAATTTGACATTTATACCCTCTTCAAGGTTGACATTAAGGCCTACGAGCTTGCTGCTTATGCAATTCCCGCCGGCGTTCCTGCTGCTGATCGGATTTTTAGCATTCAAGCACGGCAGGCTTTACTGCAACACAGTTTGCCCTGTGGGAACATTTCTTGGTTTCCTCAGCAAGATATCCCTTTTCAGGATAAGATTTGATGAGGACAAATGCAGCCGGTGCGGAAGATGTGCAATGGCATGCAAATCATCATGCATCGATTTTCTGAACAAGCATATTGATACAAGCAGGTGCGTCAACTGCTTCAATTGCATCGAAATCTTGCAGTGAGAAGGCGATGTCATACGGTCTTGTCAGGATTAAGTCCGCTAAGCCGTCGGATGATCCTGATGCTTCGCGGCGTAATTTTATTACAGGATCTCTGCTTTTGCTTGCGGGCGGTTCCCGGATTGTCAGCGCACAGGATACAATCATTGTTCCAACCAAAGATTCAACGGTAAAGGAAGACAGGCTGTACCCTGTTTCACCTCCCGGATCAACAGGCATAGAATCATTCACTGCAAGATGCACCGCATGTTCCCTCTGTGTCTCTGCCTGCCCCACCAGCGTCCTGCAACCATCAGTGAGCGAGTACGGTGTGGCGGGTATAATGCAGCCAAGGATGGATTTTCACAAAGGCTTCTGCAATTACGAATGCACCCTCTGCACAGATATTTGTCCTACCGGCGCCATCATGCCCCTTATGCTTGAGGCCAAAAAGCTGACACAGATAGGCAAGGCCGTTTTCATCAAGGATAATTGTATTGTTGAGACTGAGAAAACCAATTGCGGGGCCTGTTCTGAACATTGCCCCACAAAGGCATGTGACATGAAGCCCTATGAAGGCAAGCTTCTCATTCCTGAAGTAGATGATGAAATATGCATCGGTTGCGGCGCCTGCGAACATGCGTGCCCGACAAAGCCGTTCAAGGCTATCTTTGTTGACGGAAACCCGCTGCACGAGGCTGCCAGCAAACCTAAATCGAAGGTGCTGGAATCCGCTCCGGCTGATTTTCCTTTCTGATATCCCCGTAGATCCTGACATATGCTGTCATTTAGCAGACAGGCGATGTAAAGAATAATTTTCTCTTTCCCGGGAGCCTGTTGAAATGTTGGTTAAAAACCCTAAAACATGATATTTATCTTTTGAGGCAGTGTTAAATACGATTACTTTGCGCAATCATTTCCATTGGCAAATAAATATTTACTTATATGAGACCAACACACATTGAGCATATCGGAATTGCAGTAAATTCGCTTTCAGATGCCATCCCTTTTATGAAAAGGTTCTTGGCCTGAAATGTTACAGTATAGAGGAAGTTGCCGACCAGAAAGTAAAGACTGCCTTTTTTATGGTTGGCCAGACCAAGATTGAGTTACTGGAATCAACCGATCCGGAAGGACCGGTTGGCAAATTCATTGAGAAAAGGGGAGAAGGGATACATCATATTGCGTATGCCGTTGAGAATATAGAAGAGAGGCTTAAGGAAGCCGAAGCTGCAGGTGTCAGGCTTATTGACGCGTCACCGCGTCGCGGGAGCTGAAGGACTGAGCATTGCTTTCCTCCATCCAAAGTCAACCTTTGGCGTTCTCACAGAGCTTTGCGAAGACAAAAACAGAGGATAATAAATAAACTATAAGATTAGATGAATAGCCAGGAAAGAATTAAACAACTCCTTGATTTCAGGGAGAAAGCACGTAAGGGTGGCGGTGATAAACGTATTGAAGATCAGCACTCAAAGGGCAAACTGACGGCCAGAGAGCGTATAACTATGCTCCTTGACGAAGGGAGCTTCGAGGAATACGATATGTTCGTTACACACCGTACAGAGGACTTTGGCCTGGCCGATAAGAAGTTTCTCTCTGACGGTGTGATTACAGGTCACGGAACCATTGACGGACGGATAGTGTTTGTGTTTGCCCAGGACTTTACAGTCTTTGGCGGCTCGCTCTCAGAGACTTATGCACAAAAAATATGCAAGATCATGGATCAGGCCATGAAAGTGGGAGCACCGATCATCGGCATAAACGACTCAGGCGGCGCCAGAATACAGGAGGGTGTCCGCAGCCTTGCAGGTTATGCTGAGATTTTTGAGCGTAATATCCTTGCCTCCGGTGTGATACCCCAGATATCAGCCATCTTCGGCCCGTGTGCCGGTGGCGCTGTCTACTCACCTGCTCTTACCGACTTTACTATCATGGCCCGCAAAAGCAGTTACATGTTCGTCACAGGACCCAAGGTGGCAAAATCCGTTACAGGTGAAGATATCACAATCGAAGAACTGGGAGGAGCGGATATGCATGCCACAAAATCGGGCGTGGCACATTTTACGGTAGATGAGGAAGAAGATGGTTTGATGCTCATCAGAAAACTTCTCTCCTTCATGCCTCAGAATAACCTCGAGGAGCCTCCGCAGACTGAATGTGATGATCCTGACGGCAGGTTTGAAAATGATCTCAATGACATCATACCCGAGAGTGCAAACCAGCCTTATGACGTCAAGGATGTTATAGTAAGAGTCGTTGACTATGGAGATTTTCTTGAGGTGCACGAAGCTTATGCAAGGAATATTGTGGTGGGATTTGCAAAATTTGACGGCATGCCGGTAGGTATTGTGGCCAATCAGCCTGCATACCTTTCAGGAGTGCTTGATATTGAGTCATCACGCAAAGCTGCCCGGTTTATCCGGTTCTGCGACGCGTTCAATATCCCTATCGTGACTTTTGTTGATGTGCCGGGATTTATGCCGGGCTCAGTCCAGGAATACGGTGGTATTATTATCCACGGGGCCAAGCTGATGTTTGCTTACGGCGAGGCCAACGTACCGAAAGTGACTGTTACGCTTCGCAAATCGTATGGAGGCGCCCATTGCGTTATGTCTTCAAAACAGCTCAGGGGTGATCTTAATTACGCCTGGCCGACAGCTGAGATAGCTGTGATGGGCCCCCAGGGCGCTATTGAGGTCCTCGAAGGAAGAACAATAAGCGAGATTGCCGATCCGGCAGAGCGGAAGAAATACGTAGCAGAGAAGGAGGAAGAATACCGTTCTAAATTTGCAAATCCTTATGAAGCAGCAAGATACGGTTATCTTGACGATGTAATTGAACCAAGAAATACGAGATTCAGGATCATCAGGGCATTGAATACCCTGTCAACGAAGAAGGATCCGCGTCCGATGAAAAAACATAACAATATCCCTCTGTAATAAGTATTGATATGGAAGAGAAAAAGGGTCTGAGAAATCTTTTCAGGGGGAAGCAGGCAGTAAAAGACGAAGCTCCGAAAGCCGATTCAGGAGAGATATCTGCTGCTGTTGCCATGGCCTTATACCTGCATTTTGGTGAGATGCATGATGTTGAAAGCGGGGTGGTGACCATAAAACGCATCTCCAAATTATATTCACCATGGAGCTCGAAGCTCTATCACATGAGAAACCTGTAAGAACAAATTATTGCATCAAAGGAAAGGCAAATGAAAGAGTACAAATTCACGATAAACGGAAACCTGTATAAAGTTGACGTGCTGGATACGGAAGGTAACCTTACAAAAATTGAAGTTAATGGTACAGCCTACAACGTAGAGCTTATCAGGGAACCGCCGAAGCTCAAACCGGTACAGGTTCCGACTGCACATTCAAAGCCGAGGGATGGCGGATCACCGGCACAGGCCGGGAAAAGCGATGGCCCTGCCGTGCAGGTAAAGGCTCCGCTGCCGGGAATTATCGTGCAGGTACTGGTTAAACCGGGTGATGAGGTGGTGAAAGGACAGAGCCTTTGTACCCTCGAAACCATGAAGATGGAGAACGCTATCAAGGCAGAGAACCCGGGGACGGTTGCTACAGTCAAAATCACCCCCGGACAAACGGTCAACCAGGATGAAGTACTGGTTGAACTCCGGTAGGAGCATTAGACCAAACGACGAAAAAAAATCCAAAAACAGCAGAGATGACACAGAGTGTGACCGGCAATGCCGGACCCAGGGTCAGATCGGATATTGAGGTGACCCTTGAGATAACCGGTTCGGGAGGCCATGAGCTCAGTATAAAATCAAAGGTAAAGGGGATGTACGGCAAAGCCATCGAAATGCAATGCCGTGATCTCCTCAGAAATTTCGGCGTCACGAACGCCAGGCTCTCAGTCAACGACACCGGGGCCCTCCCGTTTGTTATTGCAGCAAGGGTGGAGGCAGCCGTAAGGGCTCTTACCGGTACCACCAGGTCCTTCCTGCCGGAAATGATTGCTGAAAACAATTATACCACATCAAGGGACAGGTTTCGCTTTTCAAGACTGTACCTCCCCGGTAATAATCCGGGTATGTTCCTGAATGCTGGCCTTCATTCACCTGACGGTATAATTCTTGACCTCGAAGATTTTGTTGCCCCGGAGAAGAAGGATGAGGCAAGGATACTTGTAAGAAATGCCCTTCGGTCGGTGAATTTTTACGGTGCAGAGAGAATGATACGTATCAATCAGGGTGAACGAGGCCTGGCTGACCTTGAATTTGTCATTCCTCACAATGTGCATCTCGTCCTTGTCCCTAAATGTGAGAATGCTGAAACACTCAGGGCCTTTGACGAAAAAATAAAAGAAATAAAAAAGAGGGAAGGTCAGCCCGAAACGGTCTTCCTCATGCCTATCATCGAGAGCGCCGCAGGCGTCGAGAGGGCCTATGAGATTGCCACTGCCACAAAAAATGTTGTTGCGCTGGCAATAGGGCTTGAGGATTATACGGCTGATCTTGGCGTGCAGCGAACAAAGGAAGGCAGTGAATCTCTTTATGCCCGCAACCGGATTGTTGTTGCCGCGAAGGCTGCCGGCATTCAGCCTATTGACTCTGTATTTTCAGATGTGGGTGACATGGAAGGGCTGCTTAAGAATGTTCTGACATCAAAAGCCATGGGCTTCGAAGGGATGGGATGCATTCACCCGCGGCAGATAGCAGTCATAAGGGAAGGATTTTCTCCGGCCCCGGATGAGATTGAAAAAGCAAAGAAAATAGTTCTCGCTTACCGTGATGCCCTTGACAAAGGCCTTGGTGTTGTTGCCCTGGGCTCAAAAATGATCGATCCGCCCGTGGTGGCAAGGGCAGAAAAGACAATAAGCCTTGCAGTAAGGCTGGGATTATTGTCTGACAAATGGAGCGAAGAAGAGGTTACAGAATAATTTAAATGCAGACCTGGTCATGAAAATGGTTAAGAATGCTGCCGGACGCATGGTTCCGGATGAGGTTAACGGGAGAGAGGCAGTCCCTTTTAAAGGCGTGGGTAAACACCGGCCCGACGGAAGGAAATATGCTCCGCCGATACCGACATGCATTGATTATCCTGAGGATAACAACAAGGTCGTGAAATCTCTCAAAGAGGCTCTTGAGCTCTGCGGTCTGCGTGACGGGATGACCGTTTCAACACATCATCACCTTCGTGACGGTGACCTGGTCAGCAATCAGATATTTGATATTGCAGCCTCCATGGGCATCAAAGACCTTGTCTGGCTCCCTTCAGCATCCTTCCCATGCAATGACCCTGTGATTGAACACCTCGAGAACGGGACTGTCAATCGCATCGAAGGCAGCATGAACGGACCGTTAGGCAGGTTCGTTTCTGAAGGCAGGATGAAGGGAATGGCGGTGCTGCGGTCACACGGCGGCAGGGTGCAGGCTATCCAGGACGGCGAGGTGAAAATAGATATTGCAGTGCTGGCGGCACCCGCAGCCGACGCATACGGTAACGCCAAAGGTACCGGCGGACCATCATCCACGGGAGTGCTGGGATATGCCAAGACTGACTACCTCTATGCTGACAAGGTCATTGTGGTCACTGATAACCTGGTTGACCTGCCGTGCTTCCCCATGGAAATTGAAGGCAACTACGTTGATTATGTGGTTGTGGTTGACAAGATAGGTATACCTGAAAAGATCGTTTCCGGAACCACACAGATAACCAAAAGTCCTGACAGACTGCTTATTGCCGAACTGACAGCATCATTCCTTGAGAAATCCGGTCTCATGCATGACGGCGCCACCATGCAGGCGGGGGCAGGAGGGACAAGCCTCGCCATCGCAGTATATGTGCATGAAATGCTCAGGAAAAGGGGATGGAAGTTCCGTTTCGGCTTCGGAGGCAGCACAAAATATATGGTGCAGATGCTGGAAGAGGGTCAGATGGGATATATCCTTGATGCCCAGGCGTTTGATCTGGAGGCAGTAAGATCGATAGAGCAAAATCCAAATCATATACCTTACCCGGTATTCAATGCATATAACTACCATTCAAAGGGTAACCTGACCACCATGATGGATATTATGATCCTGGGTGCAACGGAGATTGACACAGGATTCAACGGTAATGTGGTGACCCACTCTGACGGGCTCCTTCTTCACGGCATAGGAGGGTGGCAGAACTGCCTCCATGCCCGTAACGTGATCATACCCGTTCCGCTCTTCCGCGACAGGATACCTGTCATCGTTGACCGTGTAACAACACTGTGCGGCCCCGGTGAACTGATAGACGTCATCGTTACCGAGAGGGGGATTGCCATCAACCCGCGGAGACAGGACCTGATTGACTCGGTCAGAGGCAAGGGACTGCCCCTGGTAACCATTGAAGAGCTTAAGGATACTGCGGAAAAAATTTGCGGAAGACCTGAGAAGGCAGCATTTGACGACAAGGTAGTAGCTGCAATAAAATGGGTTGACGGGACAGTGATTGACGCCGTCAGAAAAGTAAAGAATTAAACGCTGTTAAAATGATGAGATACAAATGTCCGGTTTGCGGTTATATCTATGACCCCGAAGTAGGCGATGAACATGCCGGCGTAGAGGCCGGAACACCATTTGAAGACCTGCCGTCAGGATGGGCATGCCCGGTATGCGGAGCTCCTCCCGATGATTTTGAAGAATACGATTAGGAACCTTCCTCAGGTATATGCCTGAGAACATCCATCAGCAGATCCCAGAACATCTGTACCGTTTCGATCTCAATCCTTTCCTCGGGAGTATGTGCTCCCCTGATTGTAGGGCCGAAGGAGATCATATCAATGCCTTTGTATTTTTCAAGTATCAGACCGCATTCAAGTCCTGCGTGGATTGCTTTGACCTGGGGCACCTTTCCGAACAGCTTGCGGTATGAATCAATCATGAGCCGGAGTATGGCAGAGTTCATGTTCGGCTTCCACCCGGGGTAACCGTCTGAATGTGTCACCCTGGCACCTGCAAGGTCGAAGCTTGCCTCGGCCTTCATGGCAGCATAGTGCCTTGCCTCGTCAGACGAGCTCCGCTGGGTGGTAACAACATGGATCATCTGGTCATCAGTCAGGCGTATGGTAGCCAGGTTGCTCGATGTCTCAACCAGGTCAGGTATCTCTTTTGACCAGCCCAGCACACCGTGAGGAACAAGGCTTAACGCATTCAGCAGCTTGTGCTGTGTCTGACCATCGATCACTGCAGACGGCATGTCTGCAGGTGTGGCAGCGACCTTCAGATCAGGCTCAAGAGCGCCGTACTCGTCACGCACCAGCGTGTTGTATGTCGCTGTATCGGCAAGGATAAGCTCTTCATGCGCTGGATTGAATGTGATCGTGAGAAATGCTTCCCTCGGGATGGCGTTTCTCAGGTTGCCACCGGTGAAATTACTGATCTGTATGTTGTATTTCTTCTCAAGATCCTGTAACAGTCTGGAAATGATTTTTATGGAATTTCCGTAGCCCTTGTGTATCTCGTCACCCGAATGACCGCCGTGGAGGCCGGTAACCGAGATATTCATTGCCTTGTGACCCGCCGGCACCTTCTCAGGCACATACGCAAGCATTGCCTGTGTATCTATTCCTCCTGCACATCCAATGAAGAGAATGCCCTCATCTTCAGAGTCGAGGTTGAGCAGTATGCGGCCGGTAAAAAAGTCAGGTTTCAGGTTGATAGCACCTGTCATCCCTGATTCCTCATCAACGGTGAACAGGCATTCAATGCGTCCGCACTGCAGGGATGGCTCGGTAAGCACTGCCATCTGTGCGGCAATACCAACCCCGTCGTCTGCACCGAGAGTTGTGCCGCTGGCACATACCCACTTCCCATCGACAAAAGGGATAATAGGATCCACCTTCCAGTCATGAGGGTGTGATGCATTTTTCTCCCCCACCATGTCAAGATGACTCTGCAGGACCACGGTTTTGACACGCTCCTTGCCCGGATAGGCTTGCCTCACAATAAGAATATTGCCGACACTGTCTTCCCTGGCCTCAAGGTTATGCTTCTCAGCAAAATCAAGCAGGTATGCCCTTATCTTTTCTTCGTTCTTGGATAGCCTCGGAATTCTGCAGATCTCTTCAAAGTAGCCCCACAGTTTTCTTGGTTTTATTTCCCCCAGTTGAACCATGCATCTTTTGTTTTAAAACTTCACTGAATCCAGTGAAGCGGCAAATATAGTTTTTTTCCTTAGCAACCATCATGAGATTTTATCTGCTGAAAGTCTTTTTTTTAACACAATAAAAACTATATTTTTACGCGATCAGTAATAAAATAAACATAAATCTCAGGAAATGGCTAAACGAATGATTGTGGCCCTGCCGGGTGACGGAATAGGCGCCGTGGTACTGAAAGAGGCCGTACGCGTTCTTGACGCGGCGGGTTTTGATGCAGAATATGTCTATGGTGACATCGGATGGGATTTCTGGTGCAGGGAAGGCAATCCCCTGCCTCAGCGTACGATTGACCTGATCGCTGAGCATAAGATAGCGCTCTTTGGTGCAATAACCTCCAAGCCGAAGGATGAAGCGGCAGCTGAGCTCTCTCCGGCACTGCAGGGCAAGGGCTTTACTTACAGCAGCCCCATCGTAGGCCTGAGACAGCATTTTGGCCTTGATATCTGTGTCAGACCGTGCCGCAGTTACAAGGGTAATCCCCTCAACTTCATTCGTCGTGGAAAGGATGGCAATCCTGAAGAACCGATGGTAGACGTGGTGATATTCCGCCAGAACACCGAAGGGCTCTACGGAGGTGTTGAGTGGTCAAACCCTCCCCAGCAGGTGTATGATGCCCTGATGACACACCCCAAATTCCGGGAAAATTTCGGATGGTGCCCGAAGGAAGAGCTGGCGGTATCAACGCGTATCCTGACAAGGAAGTATACCGAACGCATTGTCAGAGCTGCCTTTGAACATGCCGTAAAATACGGATACAAATCAGTGACGGTCTGTGAAAAACCCAATGTAATACGTGAGACATCAGGCCTCATGTGGAAGATAGCCAAGGCAATACAGAAGAACGAGTTTCCGGCCATACAGCTGAATAACACCAATATCGACGCGCAGATGATGTGGCTCACCAAGAATCCCGAGGATTACGGTGTCATCGTTGCCAGCAATATGTTTGGTGATATTGCCTCCGACGCATTTGCAGGACTGATTGGCGGGCTGGGCTTTGCCTGCAGCGCCCAGTTCTCGGAGGATGGCATCGGCGTCTTCGAACCTACACACGGATCAGCACCGAAATATGCCGGTTACAGCATTCCCATCGTTAACCCCATTGCTATGATCGAATCAGCATGCATGATGCTCGAATATGTTGATGAAAAGGACATTGCTGCCCGCATCAGGAAGGCTATTGCCGCGGTGATCGAGGAAGGCAGGGTCAGAACCTATGATATGATGAAGCTTTCAGGCAAGCCTGAGGTGGTCAACCATGGGAGCAGCCTCCACCATACAGATGACAGATGCCATTATTGCACGCTTATAGAAACAATTATGACAGAAGAGATAAAAAAACTGTGGCCTGAGCTGGAGTGGATCAAAGATGCAGATCTCAGGGAGAAAACAGCCCGGACATGGGAACTGGCACTCGAACGCAGTGTACTGACGGCTGAAGACCTGAACCGCATCCCTTTTACCCTGCTTTGCGGACCTGACCTTAAGGTGACCTTCATGGATCACAAGAGGTGCGTTGTACATGTTGCCCGCGAGTGCCGGGGAGAAGATGAACCGGTTCTTTAAAGATGAACTTCCGGTGAACATGGATGTACTGATTGCCGGAGCTATCCTTGCCGATGTCGGGAAGATGCTTGAATATGAGCTTGACGCCCAGGGCAAGGCTATACAGGGCAGCTACGGGCAGTATCTGAGGCATCCGTTCTCAGGTGTCAGCCTGGCCGAGGAATGTGGTGTGCCGCCTGAGGTATGTCACATAATTGCCGCCCACGCTCATGAAGGTGATCTTGTCAAGCGCACCACGGAAGCATATATCGTGCATCATGCTGACTTCATGACCTTCCTGCCTTTCAAGAGTCGACTGATCGTATAGTAAGAGCAGATTTACAGCTCCATGCTCTCCCGCTTCGCGGGACTGCCTCACTTCGTTCGCCAGCATGCCCATGCTATTGCCTGGGGATCATTGCTTTGCGTACGTTTTCGAAGCCCATTTTATCAACCTTGCGGTCGTATGTCATGAGACCGTTTGTCTCTGTCTCAACATCCGTGGTTTGCGTATACACTGAAGCGCTTAATCCCTTTGCGCTGACAAGATCCCTGACGATGGCATAAAACTGCTCATATCTCCTCAGCAGGTCAGCGCTGTCACTCATTTTCTGGTAACCCCAGTTCTTCTGCTCCCAGGTGTGACCCTGCACCGGGAGGCCGAGCCCGCCGAATTCGCCAAGAACGATGGCTCTGCCGGATTCAGCAGCAGGAGCGACCGGATCGGGATAATTGTGTACATCCCTTATGTGACCTGTCCCCCGGTCAGTCCACCCCGAAGCGCTGTTGACCAGGCGCGTTGTGTCATAATCAGAGGCGTATCTTGTGACAGCCGGGGTGTTGTACTGACCCCACCCCTCATTGTATATTACCCACATGATTACAGACGGATTATTGAACTTCGTGTCAATCATCCTGCAAAGTTCTGTCATGAACTGTGCAGAATCAGCTGCACTCTTTTCAATATCGGGGTCATCACCCCCAATATAATCATCACCGCTTGGCATATCCTGCCAGACCAGCATGCCCAGCCGGTCAGTGTGGTAATAAAACCTCCTGTTCTCAACCTTTACATGCTTACGCATCATATTGAAACCCATCTTCTTCAGCATTTCAATGTCATATTGCATCGCTTCATCAGTAGGAGGAGTGTAGATGCCATCAGGCCAGAAGCCCTGATCAAGCGGTCCGTTCTGCCATACAAAGCTGTTATTCAGCATTATACGTGTAATTCCGTCTTCAGTGACACCAAGCGATACCTTCCTCATACCTGCATAAGAGCTGACCATCATCGGTCACTATGCCACCGGTGATGAGCCTGATCTTCAGGTCATAGAGAACAGGATTGTCAGGGTTCCACAGTTCCGGATCAGGAATATCAATCGTTAAAGGCCTGCCTGCCTCTCCCGAGGCGGTTCCGATTGTGACCCCGTCAAGTGAAACAGTCACCTCGGCCAGCGAAGGAGCCATATCCATGGGAGGGCATCCCTCAGGGCCATGGCAACGCTCTTCCAGTACTGTGACCGACAGCCTGCCGTTGTCAATATCAGGTATAATGCGCAGGTCACTTACCCATGAAATGCCTGCAGGCTCAAGCCACACACTCTGCCATATACCCGAAGAGGGAGTATACCATATGCCGCCCGGGTCAGAGACCTGCTTTCCTCTCGGCTGCCTCCCTTTATCAGTAGGGTCAGTTACCCTGACAACAAGACTGTGGTTCCTGCTGTCTGAAAGGAAAGGTGATATATTGCATGTGAAGGGATCATAACCTCCGTGATGATTCATCACAAAATTATCATCGACCCAAACAGATGTCTCCCAGTCGGACGCCTCAAAATTCAGTATAATCTGTTTGCTTCGCCACTCTTTAGGGCATCTTGAACTCACGGGAGTACCAGAGTGCCAGTGAATCTGTCATTCTCATCTTTACGCCTGAAAGAGCCGATTCAACAGGGAACGGGACCAGTATTTTCCCTTCGGGAGCAGGACGCGATTGTTCCTTCCCGCAGATGGAATAATCCCACAGTCCGTTGAGACTCATCCAATCGTCCCTGACCAGTCCGGGACGAGGGTATTCAGGCCATGGGGCAGATGGGTCAACATCTTCACTCCAGACAGTGAAAAGCGGATTTTCAGCCGGATGCCACGCCGGGCTTTTATCACCGGTGCAGAAAGTCGTGACTAAGGCTGTAACACGAAACAGCCAGTAATAATTTAAATTTCATGTGGAAGAATTGTTTATGATTTTCAGCCGAGCTTCATCTTCTCGACCTCTTCCATATTACGCTCATGGTAGACGATCTTACCCATTGGGGTGTAAAGCCAGTCAATAAGATCCTGGTGACCTGGCGTTGTGATTTTGCCACGCACGATTTTCATCACTGAGTTCATCATGCCGTTTTCTTCGTTGAAGCTCTCATTGAGGATGCCCAGTGCCACCGGCAGCCAGCGGTGCGGGAACATGTACCCGTATTTCCCGTTGATGCGGTATTCGTTGACCTCACTCTCTATGAGGTTAAGCACGGCACGCTTACCTTCCTCAGTTGTGGCTGACAGGTTACGTTCCTCAAGATAAAGCTTGAGTGCATGCTGGTTGGGAACTATCAGTGCAACTGTATAGGGTTTCTGGTTGTTATAGAGCATGCACTGGTCAATGTATCTGGACTGTTCTGTCATGGCTTCTTCAATGCCCTCTGGACTGAATTTCTCTCCGTCATCAGAAATCAGCAGGCTCTTGAACCGTCCCAGGACATAGAGAAACCCGTCTTCAGACATGTATCCCATATCCCCCGTATAGAGCCATCCGTCGCGTATTGCCTCATTGGTTGCTGTCTCATTCTTCCAGTAGCCGCTCATGACATTTCCTCCCTTGATGACTATCTCGCCCTTTTCACCCACGGGCAGTGAGTTGCCGTGGTCATCACATATTTTGAGCTCCATATTGTTTACCAGGTAACCTGATGATCCCAGCTTATGTCTTTTCTGACCGTTGGATGAGATAATCGGTGATGCTTCAGACAATCCGTAACCCTGGAACATGGGGACGCCAATGGCATAAAAGAACCTCTGCAGCTCAATATCGAGCAGGGCTCCGCCACCAATAAAGAACTCAAGCTCACCGCCAAAGGCCTCCCGCACTTTTGAGAAGAGTATCCTGTCAAACAGGTCAAGCAGAGGCTTTTTGATCTTCTGCAATCCCATTCCTTTATTATACCCTTCCTTGTTGTAGGAGTAGGCCATCTTCAATGCCGTATTGAAGAGCGTCTCAGTCATTTTACCTTTTTCCCTGATACCTTTTTCAATATTTTTCCTGAAATTCTTGGCCAGGGCAGGCACACTCATGAGGAGATTTGGCTTGATTTCCTTCATGCAGATGGGTATGTTGCGCAGGTTCTCCATGGGTGTTTTGCCTATCTTGACCGATGCGATGCTGGCGCCTTTCCCCATGAAGGAATAGATACCGGCTGTATGGGCAAATGAGTGATCCCATGGCAATATAAGCAGCGTCTTGTAGTGCTGGGGAATATCCATCAGGGTATATGCCTGGTAAACGTTGGTGACGTAGTTGCTGTGTGTCAGGATGATACCTTTGGGGTCAGCCGTAGTGCCGGAAGTATAGCAAATGTTTGCAGGATCTGATGGAACAATGGATGCTGTAAACTCTTCAAAGGTCTTTCTGTTGACAGGGTTATCAAGCCATTCACGCCCTATTTTCCTAACCTCATTGAAATGTATCTGACTGTCAGAATAATCCTCCCTGGGATCCATAAACACAACCTTGCTGATGGCGGGGCACTTGTCTATGACCTCTAGTATCTTGGGCGCCTGACCGCTGGAGGTGATCACCATTTTTGATTCTGAGTGAATCAGCCTGAACTTTATCTCTTCAGGGTTTAGTTTCACCGACAGCGGTATATTGACGCCTCCGGCATACAGTATTCCCAATTCGCCTATCACCCAGTTGTTCCTTCCCTCGGCCAGCAGACTGACATGGTCTCCTTTTCTTATTCCAAGCTGCATCAACCCGGCTCCGAACTCATGAACCTGGCGTCTCACTTCCTGATATGTGGTCCCCTCATATTTTTCCTGGGGCTTTTCCCATAAATATATGTTGTTCGCATACTTCTCAACATTCTCTTCGAAAAACTGGATCAGTGATTTCATCCGATTACTCTGTTTTATGGTTTTGAAAAAGCAACCTAATTTAAGAAAGAATTCATAAGCATGGTTACCTTTATCGTAAATTCATTGTTTTGTTAAGCCTATTCCCCTATCTTTATCTTTTATAACCTTGAAAAACTATCATATATGAAGAGACTGATCCTCGTACTACTGGCCGTGATTATGCTGCTTACCCCTTCATGTGATTTCATGAAAAGCATAAATCCTTTCGGGAAGAAGAAAAGGCAGACAGAAGCCCTTCAGAAACAACAGGAGGCATACCGGGTTGCTGATTCTAATACGTGTTGCCAATGAACAGGCTGCGGCAGCTGAGAAGGCACGTCAGGATGAGCTGGACAGAATTGCCGCACAGGAAGCAGTGGAGCTCACGAAATACCACGTCATTGTTGGCAGTTTTCTGACACCTGCATATGCTGATGACTGGCTTGGGCATATAAAAGATCTTGGTTATGATGCGAAACTTGTTGAAATGAATGGACGGAAGATGGCGTCTGGTCTCGGCAAAATCATTCGCCAGCCTGCGGGAGGCATGGAATGCGGTGGGCAGGCATCCAGGAGAATATCAACGGGGAGGCCTGGGTTTATAAAAAAGAGTAAAGACTACCGGTAAATTGTTGCAGACCTGTCAGGTCCGACAGAGACAATTGTTATCGGCACCCCTGTTTCTTTTTCAATATATTCAATATAACTCCTGAGCTCAGCAGGCAGTTCATCCCATTTCTGACATCCTGTGATATCACATTTCCAGCCGGGCATGGTACGGTAGTTCAGTGCTTCAATATCCGTAAGACAGTAGGGGAGTTCGGTGACTGTTTCTCCTTTGACAGTGTAAGAGGTACAGACCTTTACTTCACCGAAGCCTGACAGGACATCTGCCTTCATCATGAAAAGGCGTGTCACACCGTTCACCATGATGGCATATTTCAATGCCGGCAGGTCAAGCCATCCGCAGCGGCGGGGCCGGCCTGTGGTTGCACCGTACTCGTTGCCGAGGTCACGCATCTTCTGACCGTACTCGTCGTTCAGTTCGGTGGGGAACGGACCGCTGCCTACCCTGGTGCAATAGGCCTTGAAGATCCCAAACACCTCTCCCGTGCGCGCAGGCGCCACCCCGAGGCCCGTACATGCTCCCGCAGCAACGGTATTTGATGAAGTGACATATGGATAAGTCCCGAAATCAATGTCAAGCATGGTCCCCTGTGCGCCTTCAGCCAGTACACGGCTGCCATTGCTCAGACTCCTGTCGAGGTAGTAATCTGCGTTTATGGTTTTAAACTGCTTCAGATACTCCGCCGCATCAAACCATTCCTCTTCAAGCTCCTTAAGGCTCTGAATGTAGCCATACCCTTTCAGCATCCTGAGATGTTCGCTGACAAGAGCCTTGTACAGGCTGGCAAAATCTTTTCTGAAAAGATCACCCACTCTCATACCGCTCCGCGCAGCCTTATCAGTATAGGCAGGACCAATACCCCTCAGGGTGGAACCTATCTTTGATTCACCCAGAGAGCTCTCATGAGCGGCATCGAGCAGCTTGTGTGTTGGCAGTATCAGGTGTGCCCTGACTGAGATAAGCAATCTCCCGATCACTTTACTGATGTCAAGGCCCAGGCTCTCAACCTCATGGCGGAACACCACAGGATCAAGTACAAGCCCGTTGCCAATAACGTTAATCTTACCCTCGTGGAAGATACCCGAAGGGATCAGGTGAAGCACATGTTTGGTGTTGTTGAATTCAATGGTATGTCCCGCATTCGGGCCTCCCTGGAAACGCGCAATAATATCATACTCCGGTGCTAAAGCATCAACAATTTTCCCCTTTCCCTCATCACCCCACTGGAGCCCTAACAATATGTCAATCTTCATAATAGCTAATCTTCACCAGTTTGAAAAACAGTAAGCAATTTACAAATTAATTAGTGTGATTTTCAGAAAGTAATCACTTGTTGATAAGTTCTGAAGAGATGTTTCTGCAGGAAGATTTACTTACCGGATTGCTTGCCGAAGATGTAAAGCGAGTAATGATGAGGCATGAAATCATTCTCAGCGCAGGCGCTTTTAATTATTTCATTAATCCTGGGGTCATGAAACTCGAGCAATGCTCCCGTTTCAGTGTCGATCAGATGATCATGCTGCCCTGTCTCGTATGTCTTCTCATATTGCGCCTGACTGCGGCCGAATTTATGCCTGACAACCAGCTTGCAGTCGATCAGCAGTTCAATGGTGTTGTAAAGTGTCGCTCTTGATACGCGGTAGCGCTTTTCGTTCATGAAATTGTAAAGCAACTCAATGTCGAAATGACCGTCCCTGGAATATATTTCATCAAGGATGGCAAATCGCTCCGGTGTCTTTCTCATCGAGTGACTGCTCAGATACTCTGTAAAGATCTGCTTTACTACCGGTCTTGCATCTTCACTGACCATTAGTCACTCTGTTTTGATTTCATAGTGTCGTGCTGAACATCTTTCATTCAACGAATTCTTCAATTCTCTTAACGCTTGAAATACCCTTTACGTTTGACAGCTGCATGATGAGGTTGTTCAGGTCACGGGTATGATGCACATACAGGTCAATAGTTCCCTCAAAGATACCATTGTAAACAGAAACGTTGATGTTACGCATGTTAACATTCAGCTCCATCGAAATGATATTTGTGGTCTCATTGATCAGCCCGAGCCTGTCAATGCCGTTGATACTTATCCTGGCCAGAAATGAAGCCATTTTATGTATAGTCCACCTGACGGGAATTATCCTGTTACCCTCGCTCGACATCAGCTTGATGGCAGCAGGGCATTTAGGTTTATGCACCACTATCGAGTTATTGTGGTCAATATAACCCACAACCTCATCTCCGGGAATAGGGTTACAGCACTGCGCAATAGCGTACGAATCTCCTGTATTGTCAATGTTTTCGCGCAGCAGGTACGGGTGGCTTTTATCAATCGGCGCTGTTGCAGCCGTAGTCCCTTTTTCCACAGGTGCTCTTTTGACGACGGTACCGACAGCAAGCTTCCAGTATTTCCTTAGGCTTCCTTCGGGTGCCTTCTTAAGCACCTTGCGTATATCGTTAAGATTGATAAGCCCCAGGCTGATCCGTGAGTATAGCTCATCCTTGTTCAGGATGTCATAGTAGTCGAGCAGTTTCTTGATGATATCCGAATCCGGAAGAATGCCAAGTTCGCTCAGCTTCTGTTCAAGCATGCTTATGCCATTCTGTATCCGGTCAGTGGATTCATCCCGGAGGACATCTTTTATTGCATTCCTGGCTTTAGCGGTATGAACATAGTCAAGCCACTCTTTCTCAGGCTTGCCAATGTTTGAGGTTATGATCTCGACCTGGTCGCCGCTCTGCAGTGTTGTCGACAGGGGTGACAGCTTGTAATTGACCTTGGCGCCGATTGCCTTGTTACCAATATCGGTGTGTATCTCATAGGCAAAATCGAGTGCTGATGCTCCCTTGGGCAGGTTGACAAGGAGCCCCTTGGGTGTAAACACCATTATTTCCGAAGAGAAGAGGCTCATCTTGAACTCATCGAGGAAAGTGTGGGGGTCAGACATCGGGTTGGCAAGCATCTCACGGATATGCTTCAGCCACTTGTCCAGCTCATTTTCCTGCTGTGTGGTGTCGCCCTTATATTTCCAGTGTGCGGCAAATCCACGCTCAGCAATGTCATCCATGCGCTGGCTGCGTATCTGCACTTCAACCCAACGTCCCTCAGGTCCCATGACTGTCAGGTGCAGCGCTTCATAACCGTTTGATTTGGGCCTGCTCACCCAGTCGCGCAGCCTGTCTGGCTTAGGAGTGTAAATATCCGTTATCAGTGAATAGATCTGCCAGCACTGCGCCCTCTCGCTCATTTCGGGACCAGGCTCAAAGACTACCCTGACTGCCAGCAGATCAAACACCTCCTCGAACGGGATGTTCTTTGACTGCATCTTCTTCCAGATGGAATAAATAGACTTGAACCTGCCTGAAATGTCAAAGATGATGTTATTGTTGTTAAGCCTGTCAATGATGGGAAGGCTGAACCTGTTTATGAGAGAAAGGTTCTTCTTCTCGTCCAGCTTGACTTTTCTGGCTATCTCATCATAGATGCGCGGGTGCCTGAACTTGAAGCTCAGATCCTCGAGTTCGGTCTTGATGGCAAACAGACCCAGCCGGTGAGCCAGCGGTGCATAAAGGTATATGGTCTCTCCGGCAACCTTCATCCGCTTGTGCTCAGGCATGGAATCAAGGGTACGCATGTTATGAAGCCTGTCAGCTATCTTGATGAGAATGACCCTGATATCATCAGACAGGGTCATCAGCATCTTGCGGAAGTTCTCAGCCTGAAGAGAATTGGTTTCCTGGTTGTACGTTCCTGAGATCTTTGTCAGCCCGTCTATCAGGGTTGCAATCTTTGGTCCGAACTCCCTGGAAATCTCCTCCAGCAGAACACCGGTGTCCTCAACTACATCATGCAGCAGGGCTGCTGCAACGGACTTGGCTCCAAGACCCATCTCCTGGTTAACAATTCGCGCAACATTGATCGGGTGAATGATATATGGCTCGCCGGAGTTGCGGTACATATCGCGATGAGCCTCGTTGGCAAATTTGAAAGCCTTGTCAATAAGCTCTAGGTCCCCGGGTTTATCACACCTGAATAAGTTATCCCTCAGCAGTTTAAATTCAGATTCGATACGACTGATATCATCTGCAGTGAATATGTTTGCCTTCTTTTTAGCCATCAGCCCTTTTCCGAAATGGGAATCCAAAGATACTAAAATCGGATTATTTCTTTTTGTGTCATTTCAGGGCAGGATAGTAACGGTGCCGGTCCTCTGCTCAGAACGGCCTGAGGGAGTGTTCAGCCTGAGGCTCCACAGGTAAACTCCTGATGGCATTGGCTTGTCATTATGCCGGCCATCCCATCCTGTGCCGTGGCTGCTGGTGTGAAAGAGCATAACGCCTGTACGGCTGAAAATCCTGAATTCGTATTTCGATGGTGTGAACGTCATTACGGGAATAAAAAAGTCATTCACACCATCATCATCAGGCGTAAATGCATTTGGCATAAAGATATTCTCAGTAGACCTGACAAGAGTGATATTTGACAGGAAAAGAGGAGCTCCGGCCGGAGCCCCAGGGTCAGCGGCGGTGACATAATAAGCCACTGATGCGGATGAAACTGCAGAGGCAAACATGGAGTAATCCTCTGACCATATTGTGTCAGAAAGCAAAGATGCTACTTCTTCCCACCCCTGCCCGATATCACGCCAGGCTGAAAAGACGGCACCACCGGCAGGTAACGGATTGTTCCATAATAGATCAATCCGGGTACCTGATGTTGATGACTTAAGAACAATATTTCTTGCCGGAAGTGATGAGGCGACCTCCCGTCCGCAGTTGTTCAGGGCTGAAATGCGGTACAGGTTGATGCTGCTCGTGTCTCCCGCGGTAACAGGGATTGTAACAATACCGTTTAATCCGGCTGCTGTGCCTGTCAGTGTCCATATCTGTGATTCTGGCTTGTAACGTTCGGTAATATAACCCAGCATATCAGTTGCCTGGTCATAGCTGCCTGTGACCTTAAGAATGCCGTCTTCAACGGTAATGGCATCCGTTCTGATCCATGATGGAGCTGTCTCACTGCCGGAGGTGAGGCATTGCATATTGGAGGTGGAGAGACCTCCGGTAGCGCCTGAGGCTGTAATATAGAAACAGTATCGGATGGAAGGACCGTAGCCGTCAAAGAAATATGACGTATCTGTCAATGCAATAGTCTCGTGAAGTACTGCCGGTGCTCCGCCGGCACTGACCCATAGCTCGTACCTTTCAGCCGGATGTGCCGGATTGATGTAAGGTGTCCATGAGAGTTCGATCCGCTGTTTGCATGAGTCATTTTTAGCTGCAAGGTAAATGGTGCTCAGAGGATTGCTGAATTCACTTTTGTTCCAGGACAGGTCGGCGGTTGTCGAGTCTACGGCTGTAACAACGTATGATACACTGTTATAGCGGGCGTCAGACAGAAAATGTGTATAATTGGTAACAGAGGTTGACCTGACAGTGTCAATGACGTCAGCCAGTAAAGGGTTGCTGTAAATGTAGACCAGATAGCAGTTTACCTCAGGGGAGGGGGACGGAGTCCATTGGAGCAGGGCCCAGCCGGTAACAGGATTTACAGTCACAAATTCAAGAACAGGCGGGTCAGGCAGGGGTGGAGGGTCTTGCCCTTCCAGTTGGGGTAACGGAATTATGCTTAACAGCAATAGTGCTATGATCTTCAGTGGCTTCATTTTGCCCCGGCTATGACTTCAAATGCATCGTTAATACTAAAATACTTATTGAACAGCTCTTTTATTTTCTCCGGAGTAATTGTTTTCACTGTTTCCACAAACCTGGCAAAATAGTCATGTCCGGTATTATAATCAATGATGCCTCTTATAGCCTCAGCTCTGTTGAACGGCCCGTCGAACATGCGTGCAATCTCGCCCATGAAATGGTTCCGCACGATGCTAAGCTCATCCTTTCCGACCTCATTCCTGCTCAGCTCCGTAATCTCCTTCTTAATTTCCGTGAGCGTCTCTTCGCGATAGCTGTTGGCAACCTCGGTCATGATGGCAATAAATCCGATTCCGTGAAAGGCTCCAACAACAGAATTAATCCCGTAAGTAAACCCTTTCTCTTCCCTGATATTACGCATGAGCCTCGAACCAAAATATCCTCCCAGTATCATGTTGGCAACCTGCAGTCCCTGGTAGTCCGGATGGTCGCGAGAGATGCCTTTCCATCCCATTCTTACGGCGCTTTGCACAGAGTTGCCTACTTCGGCAAATATGCGTCCGGTTTTTGTTGTCTCAAACACCAGGTCAGGCATCACCGGCTTATGCCATGTTCCGGTGCCGTGTCCTGAAAAATACTTCTCAAGTGCAGGCAATGCCTTCTCCGGGTCACGGCCGGCAACTGTAATATAAATATTGTCAGGCCTGTAATGAAGTGAATGAAACTCACGAATGGCACTGGTTGTGATGGTCTTGTAATCATCAAGGGTGGTGACCCTCCCGTATGGATTGTTATTTCCGCACAGGGCCCGGTAAAACTCTTCCCTCCCTATTACCGAAGTCTTCTGCCTGCCTGTCAGGAAGGCCTGCACCCTTTTTTCGATCAGCATCCTGAATTCCGTTTCAGGAAAGGAGGGATGAAAAAGCACTTCCTCAGCGAGGGCTGTAACTTCCTCGAGTTTTCTTGAAAGAGTGATCACAACCAGGCTGGCGGTCTCTTTGTCAGCCGAGTGATTTAATACTGCTCCGGTGCTGTCGATAAGATCATTGAGAGTAATTGCGTCATAGTTTTCAGTACCCTCGGTCAGCATGGCGTTGGCAGTGGAGGATGCCATATGCACTTTCTCTCTCCGCTGCCCTGCATCAACCACAAACTCTATCCTGAGAAGGTCGACGGTGCCCTTACCGAGAAGATATACAGGTACACCGTTACTCAGGCTGACCGTCTCAGCAAACGCAGTGTCACCGGCAGAAGGGGTGATAATAACAGGTGGTTGCTGTGAGTTTTTTCTGTTCATTTTACTTCAGGAAGATAATGGATTACACTGCAGTTTTCAGGAGTGAAAGTGCGGGCAGAGCTGTCAGCGATCTCATTGGCCGTGACACTCATGTATCTGTCAATTTCAGTATTTATCCCGTCAGCGTCACCCATCAGCTCATGGAATGCCAGGTTGAAGGCCTTGTTGGAAGCGCTGAGATATGACATCAGCCTGATGCACTCATAGCGGTTACGCGCTTTTTCAAGCTCGGCGGCTGTCACCGGCTCAGAGGACAGTTTGTTCAGCTCATGCATTACCGCAGCTTCGGCCTTTTTGATGTCAGTGCCGCTTTTCAGCCTGCCGCTGAAGATGACCAGTCCCGGGTCAATCTCACCGGACAGGTAGATGTCAGCATCGCTGAAAAGCTCTTTTTTCCTCACCAGCACGCTTGGAAAGCGACCCGAGTCACAGCCTGAGAGGATGTCAGTCAGAAGATCGAGAATATAAAAGTCGCGGCTTTCCCTTCCTCCGGTATGAAAGGCCATTATCAGCTGGGCGGCCGGAACATCACGGTACACAGTGATCTCACGGCGTTCTTTTTGCTGTGGCTCCTCTGGCAGTACCCTGGTAATTTTTTCTGATGACGGTATATCCCCGAACCATTTTTCTGCCATCCTGAAGACAACATCAGGCTTTGTGGTGCCGGCAACGCTCAGAATAGCCGATGAGGGAGTATAGTGCCTGTGGTAAAACTGTCTGACTCTTTCGCTGTCAGCCTTCTCAATATGACCGATATCCTTGCCTATCGCAGCCCACATGTAGGGGTGAACTTTATAGGCAAGAGGCCTCAGTAGCAGGAAAATATCACCGTAGGGCTGGTTCAGGTACCGTTGCCTGAATTCTTCAGTGACCACGCTCTTTTGTGTTGCCAGCCTGCTTTCAGACAGATCGAGACTGACCATCCTGTCTGATTCAAGCCAGAGTGCGATCTCAAGATTATTGGCAGGCAGTGTTATATAATAATTGGTAATGTCATTATTGGTGAAGGCATTGTTCTCACCTCCGGCGAGCATTACCGGCGTGTCAAAGACAGGAACATTATCGGAGCCTTCAAACATAAGATGTTCAAAAAGATGAGCGAAACCAGTCGCCTCCGGATCCTCGTCCCTTGACCCGGCATCATACAGGAGATTTGTTGTGACCATCGGGGTGCTGTCATCGTTATGCACGATCACCTTCAGGCCGTTAGCAAGGGTGTGTCTTTCAAATTCAATCATGAATGCAAAATATTTCAAACTTACCAAAATAAACAGCTGCTCCTCATTTTATTCTATATTTGTGAGTATCATCATCGGGGCGCTTTAGTAATGTCAAGGTTGAACTCTCTGATAACAAGGAAAATAAAACAACTCCAGGTTTTTTTTGGTGAACAGCAAACCCTTCTTTATCTGCTGAGTTTTGCTGTTGGACTCGCCAGTGCCGTGGCTGCGGTTGTGATGAAGAACGCCATTCATTATACCCATGTTCTGTTCACACAGGGTATTATGAAAGGAGCAGGAGGCATCCTCTCACTTGCTTATCCGCTGGTTGGTATTTTCCTGACGGTGATGATTGTCAAATATCTTGTTCATGATCAATATCTCGCACGGGATAAGCCGTGTGCTCTTTGCCATCTCAAAACGCAAAAGCTACATTAAAAAGCATAATAACTGGTCATCGATTTTAACCAGCTCACTGACAATAGGTTTTGGAGGATCTGTTGGTGCGGAGGCTCCTATAGTGCTTACCGGTGCCTCCATAGGATCAAATATAGGCCGTTACTTCGGCCTTAACTATAAGAATGTGACTTTATTGCTGGGGTGCGGTGCAGCAGGCGCCATCTCAGGCATTTTCAAAGCTCCCATCGGAGGGATCCTCTTCACACTCGAGGTGCTGATGCTTGACCTGACAATGTCATCCATCGTGCCTTTGCTTATTTCATCGGTCACAGCAGCCACAGTGGCCTATTTCTTCATGGGCAACGATGTGCTGTTTTCATTTCAGGTGAAGGAGGGTTTTCTTCTGCGTAACCTGCCGTATTATCTTATTCTGGGAGTATTCTGCGGTTTTGCAGGCATCTATTTCACCAGGGCAACACTGGGTATCGAGAAACTCTTTAAAAAGATCAGGAATATCTATGTCCGGATGATTACCGGCGGCATCATCCTCGGGATACTGATATACCTTTTCCCGGCACTGTACGGTGAAGGATACGGGACGGTTATGTCTCTCCTTAACGCTCAGCCAGGGGGTGCGACCGGGGTGACCTTGTTCGGCAATATTGCCTCCGGGTACTGGGCCTTCATGGCTCTTCTTGCAGCTCTCGTGTTGTTCAAGGTTGTTGCCACTGCTGCCACCAACGGCGCCGGCGGAGTGGGAGGGATAGTCGCACCAACCCTGTTTACAGGCGGTGTGGCCGGTTTCCTCTTCAGCAATCTCTTTAACCACCTCTTCGGACTGTCACTCCCTGACAGCAGCTTCACCCTTGCAGGTATGGCAGGGGTATTCGCCGCTGTCCTTCATGCTCCCCTGACTGCCATCTTCCTTATCGCGGAGATCACTGAAGGGTACGGGCTCCTGGTTCCTTTAATCGTTGTCGCCACAGCTGGATACATAACAACGAGAGCCTTTCAGAAGCACTCTATATATCACGAACAGCTCGCAGCAACCGGGGAGCTGATTACCCACGATAAGGACAAGGCGGCCGGGACCTTGCTCGACTGGACCAAAGAAGTGGAAAAAGACCTTCTGACAGTCAGCCCTGACGGCAATCTCGGCGACCTGGTGAAGCAGATAGCCAGATCAAACCGTAACATCTTCCCTGTGGTTGATGAGTTCAACGTTCTGGAGGGAGTGGTGCTGCTTGACGATGTGCGCGACAAGATGTTCGATCAACAGCTGTACGATAAAATATTAATCAGGGAGGTCATGACTATACCTCCTTCCTATGTTGATGTACGTGACAGAGGCGATGCCGTCCTTCAGGCTTTTGAAAGAACGGGTGCATGGAACCTGCCTGTACTCGACCGTGGGGAGTATGTCGGTTTTATATCCAAATCAAGGATCTTCTCTGCCTACCGGGAACTGCTTAAGCAGTTCTCGGATGAGTGATAAAATTTTAGTTATAATTTAAGTATATTTGTCAGCATCCCTGCCGTGATTTCCGTTCCGTGAACCGGCAAAAAAAATGAATTTAAAAAGTCAAGATGAAAAGAGACACTGTGATATTCGATCTGATCAACCATGAACGTGAACGTCAGACCGACGGTATTGAACTGATTGCTTCCGAGAATTTTGTCAGCCCCCAGGTGCTTGAAGCTATGGGTTCGGTATTGACAAACAAGTATGCCGAGGGTTATCCCGGGGCAAGGTATTACGGAGGGTGCGAGGTTGTGGACCAGGTTGAACAGCTGGCAATAGACAGGCTGAAGCAGCTTTTTGATGCTGAGTATGCCAACGTACAGCCGCATTCAGGCGCCCAGGCAAACATGGCAGTGTTTTTAACGGTGCTGAAACCCGGAGATACTTTCATGGGTCTCAACCTGTCACACGGTGGTCATCTCTCGCATGGCTCTCCTGTCAACTCTTCGGGAATTCTCTACAGGCCGGTATCTTACGGAGTGAAGGAGGAAACAGGAAGGGTTGACTATGATATGATGGAAGAGGTGGCGCTGAAAGAAAAACCTAAACTTATCGTCGGCGGCGCTTCGGCATATTCCAGGGAATGGGACTACAGGCGGATGAGGGAGATAGCCGACAAAATAGGCGCACTGCTGATGATTGACATGGCTCACCCTGCAGGACTGATAGCAGCCGGGCTCCTTGACAATCCCCTCAGGTTTGCACACATTGTTACTTCCACAACACATAAAACACTCAGGGGTCCCCGCGGAGGAATCATCCTGATGGGTAAGGATTTCGCTAACCCGTGGGGAGTAACCACACCCAAAGGAGAGGTCAAGATGATGTCAGCCATGATAAATTCAGCGGTATTCCCGGGCATACAGGGAGGCCCTCTTGAACATGTGATTGCCTCCAAAGCAGTCTCTTTCGGTGAAGCCCTCACGCCGGAGTTCCGACTATATCAGCAACAGGTTAAGAAGAATGCCTCAGTGATGGCTGATGCCTTTATCAGCCACGGCTATAAGGTGATCTCCGGAGGAACTGACAATCACTCGATGCTGATTGACCTGAGAACCAAATTCCCCGATATTACGGGTAAAAAAGTTGAAAATACGCTTGTAAGAGCTCATGTGACTGTCAATAAGAATATGGTGCCGTTTGATACACGATCACCATTCCAGACATCAGGCATAAGGGTCGGTACGCCAGCTGTCACCACACGCGGACTGAAAGAGGGTGATATGGCCATCATTGTGAGCCTTATCGACGAGGTGATAAGTAATATTGATAATGAGAATGTAATAGTATCGGTTGGGGAGCGCGTGAAGACGATGATGAAAGACTACCCGCTGTTCACAATGTAGAAAAGACAGATGTCTGATGTACTCCTGTAAACCTGTGCCGGGTAATTCATGAACGAAAAACTGATCTTTGTTGTTGATGATGACCCCATGGTCACAACCCTGGTAGCAAAGCGACTGGAGGCAGTGGGATATAACGTGAGAGCATTTGCCTATGGTGAGGAGTGTACAGCCGCCCTTGATGCCAGGCCTGATCTGATCATACTTGACTACTATTTTGTTAAAGAGGGTTGTATCCCCAAGAACGGGATGGAAGTGTTCGAAGATATACACAGGATTGCTCCCGGTCTTCCTGTGATAATGTTTTCTGCCCAGGAGAACGGTGAGCTGGTGCTTGAGCTTGCCCGCAGAGGCGTTGCTGATTATGTGATAAAAGATTCAAACCTTATCGGAAACCTTCAGAATGCAATCAGGGAGACCCTGCATCTATAGTCACTTCATCTGATGGAATGGTATATGTTTCTGGCTATTGTGGCTGCAGGCTTGTTTGCAGGTTTTGTAAACACTCTTGCAGGAAGCGGTTCGCTTATCACCCTTCCTTTGCTTATGTTTCTGGGGTTGCCGGCCAACATCGCCAACGGTACTAACAGGATCGGTGTTTTTGTTCAGAGCGCGGTCAGCAGCTGGAGCTTTAAAAAGCAAAAACTGTACACTGCCAGGGAAAGTCTCTGGATGGTCATTCCTGCTGTCGCAGGATCCTTTATCGGATCACTGGTTGCCGTAAGGATCAACGAGCGGATAATGGAACTTCTCATTGGCGGGCTGCTTATCTTCATGTTCTTTGTTATCCTGTATAAACCCGAGAAATGGGTTCGCGAACATGCTGCCGCAATGAGCAGCAGACGAAAGTGGTGGGTTTCCGTTATCTTTTTCTTTATTGGCATTTACGGAGGCTTTATCCAGGCAGGCGTGGGGTTCTTTCTGCTTGCGGCCCTGGTGCTTGGTGCCGGACTGGGTCTGACAAAGGCCAATGCACTTAAGGTGGTCATAGTGGCAGCGCTGACACTTATAGCTTTGATAGTATTTATTACCAGCGGACAGGTGAACTACCTGTACGGGATAACCCTGGCGGTAGGGCAGGGTACCGGCGGATGGCTTGCCTCAAAAGTCGCAGTCAGCTGGGGGCCCAAAGTAGTCCGTATTATTCTGCTGGTGGCAGTGATGGCATCAGCCCTTAAGCTGACCGGCGCAATAGATTTTATTATTGGTCTGTTCTGAAAGAGACCCTTCCGGTCAATTCAGCTTGAAAATATAGGTTATGGTCCCTTTCTGCAGGAGGGGTGCATTATCGCTCCTGTCGAACTTTGCCTTCATCGCTGCATCACGGGCTTCCCTTAGGAGGTTTTCGTCAAGTGTGCTTGATCCCTTGACCCCTGCAACCGCTTTGGTGACGGTACCGTTTCTGTCAACGGATATCTCTACGACAACAACGCCCTCGGTCTGATAGTCATACCTGGGCTTTGGAAGAGACTGGACTTTTCTGTCTCCGAGCCTGTATGAGGGCGCTCCGTCACCGGCTCCTCCTCCGGGACCGTAATTAGTAGCGCCTACGGAACCTGTCTCCACACCCTGGTTACCTTCGCCGCCGGCAATACCTTCGCTGGTGCCTGAATTTCCAACATTACCGGCATTTCCAAAGGCGTTTCTCGTGCGGTCATTTATCTGGTTAAGCCTCTTTTGCTCCTCCTCACGCCTTATCCTCTCGGCATTTTCCTCTGCTATACGCCTGCGCTCTGCCTCAGCTTCCTGGCGTTTCTTCACTTCGGCAGTGCGTGCCTCTTCCAGCCTCCTGAGCTCTTCCGCACTTGGTTCTTTCTTTTTAACCTCAGGGGCTTCTTCGAACTCCTGGGTCAGAATGGCATCATCATCAACAGTCTCTCCTGCCGCAACCGGCGAAGGTAAGGCTTCTGCAACAGGTGCTGGCTCAAAAAGCCCTTCACCGGTCTCATCAAATCCGAAATTCACAAGCAGCCCTTCCTCCACTTCAACAGGCATCGTAGGTCTTA
Source organism: uncultured Bacteroidales bacterium (assembly GCA_963732575.1). Lineage (GTDB taxonomy): Bacteria > Bacteroidota > Bacteroidia > Bacteroidales > VadinHA17 > SR-FBR-E99. The sequence continues at coordinate 131,807 of CAVTAA010000006.1, read as the reverse complement.
CTTTAAATGATGCAAGTATAAGAAACAGCACAAGCAGCAAGTGTATCACCACACTCACAGCCATCCCCTGTTTCTTTTCTTTTGTCAGGGTCGGTTGCTGGTTATTTTGGCGTTGTGGCAAGTATCAGTTTATATTGGTTCTTTGCCGCGATATTCATAACGTTAACCACAAACTCAAGCGGAACAGACCTGTCAGCATGAACTGATATATATATTTCCGGATCTGCGCCTACTTTGGCCTGGAGGGCAGCCTCGAGGTTCTCAAGGGCAATAGGTTGATCTTCAATAAAGTATTGATGATCTTTGGTTATGGAGACTGTCGTCATCGGCCGGGCGTTCGACTGTGTCGTTCCCTTGGGCAGCAATACCTTGAGCGCCGTAGGCTGCACAAGTGTTGAGGTAAGCATGAAGAACAACAAAAGCAGGAAGACAATATCTGACATTCCTGCATTGCTGAAGGCAATACCTACCTTGTTTCTGTTACTTATTGCCATTGAACTTTACTTTACCGGTTCATTCAGAATATCCATGAATTCTTCAGATGTCGACTGCAGGCGGAACACCACATGTTCAACCCTTACCACCAGGGCATTATATGCAAAGTAGCTGATGATGCTCACAATCAAGACCCCAGACAGTGGTCAGCAGGGCAACATATATACCTCCACTGAGAGTGCTGATATCCAGACTGTTACCTGCCTGTGACATTTCATAGAATGCCTGAACCATACCGATAACCGTTCCGAAGAATCCAAGCAGCGGTGCAGCGCCGGCAATGGTTGCCAGTGTTGGAAAGCTCCTTTCAAGCTTATAAATTTCCATTTTACCCACATTCTCAATAGCCTCAGAGACATCTGCCAGAGGTCTTCCCAGCCGGGTGATGCCTTTCTCGATCATCCTGGCCTGAGGAGTGCTGGTTGACCTGCAGAGCTGCAGGGCAGCATCGACCTTGCCTTCGTACATATAATCCTTGATGCGGTTCATGAAGTTATTGTCAACCTTTGTGGCTTTCCTGATCACCAGGAACCTCTCGGTAAAAATATACAGGGCTACGAGAGAGAGTACGCTTATCACATGCATAACCCACCCACCGGCAAAATAGAGATCAATCAGTGACATCGTCATCTCCTTTTCAACTCCGGTTGCTACAGTACCTTGCAGTAAAATGTTCGCTAATATCATTTCCTTATTGATTATGTAATATGTTTACTGTCTAACATTAATTTCCCCACGGGGCGTATCGCCGCGAATATATGAAAAAAACGGCCATTCATTCCCCGAATTATACTGACGGTGGAAAAAATAGACCCGTTGTTGAAATGTTATTGCGTATCAGTATCTTTTACCTCTGCGGAGTTCTTTTTCTTACGGTCTTCCGGTGGTACGAAGAGATCCTCCAGTCTGTCGAAATCACGTCTGTAGAACACGCCAAATCCCTGGGTATATGGGGCAGTCTCATAAAACAGGTTGTTATTTGAACGGTTGAACACCTTGAAGCGAAGTTTTTCTGTCAGCTTGAAATCGATGTTGAAGTCGCCGCTGATAGTGCTTGCCTTTGTGTTAGAAAGCTTTCCGCCCACGTCAACGTTACCGTTAAGTACAACCTTGTCATTGAGCAGCTGGGTCGAAAGGGCGACCTCGACTTCCTGGGGAGTGATCTCATTGCCGGGTCTGTAGTTAAAGCCTATGTCGAAGTCGTTGCTTATCTGTGAGAGCCATTTGCTCAGCTGGTTTGACAACATCTCCGTGGTTGTCACACCTATGGCTGAAGCGCCTTTGGGATCCGCCGCCGGCGTACCCTGCGACCCTGGCGAAGAAGAAACGTACATCTCGGGGTCGGGATAGAAACTGTTCATGACAAGAAGATATAGGAACTGCCGGCTGAGCTCCTCTTCTGTGTTGATAGCCAGTTTCAGGTACTCCTTCGTCTCCTCATCAGCCGTTGGCAGATTAATGTCAAATTTAATAACCGGGTTAAGCAGCTTTTCCGAGAGACTTAAAAGACATTCGACCGGTATCCGCTCTTTAAATGCATCGTCCGGATAAATGTCATAAAGTGATGCCTTGAGCTTATAGATGGCCCTTATATTGATATCGGCATCGGCAATGTCGCCGTTCCATGTTATTGTTCCTCCTTCCTGCACAGAGAACCGTTTGTTCAGAATATCACCAAGGGTGAACAGGTAATCGCCATCTTCGATGACATAATCGCCTGCCATCTTCAGATCTCCCCTGGTGTTAAGGCTGATATTCAGATTCCCTGCTCCAGTACCCCTTATAACATCTCCGGCTGTGGCATCCATTATCAGCTGCACCTCGGCTGCCGGTGTGACTTCCAGATCGAAATTCAGCTCCATCTTGCTGGTTTTTTCCTTTTTCAGGAAGGCATTCTCCCTTCCCAGGGCAGTTTCTTCCTCCTTTTTTGTGTTGACAAAAATGATATAGGGATACTCACTCACGCTTGCCGATGAGTTCAGGGGAACAAAAAACTCGGTGTTGTCTTCCGTTTTCGCAGAGATATTAAAGGTGATCTTCTCTGGATCGCCCCGAATGCCTGCATACCCGGTGGCATAGGCTGTACCGTAGAAGGACTCATTATCCTTGGGCCTGGTATTGAGAATCAGCATCCTGTCAACTTTAAAATCGAGGTTTATCCTGAAGTCCTTGAAGGAATTATGAAAGAGAGTGCCGTTAACCATTCCCTGGTTCCTCTTTTCATCATAAATCTTAATGTTCCTGAACTCGATGCCGCGCGGATTAAATCTGACGCTGTCAGAGAAGCTGTATCTTGTCTGAAGGAAGTCGACTTTCATCGAAGCATCTTCCGCCATTATTGAACCGCTGAGAAGCAACTGCTTGAACCTTCCGTGAATCCCAACGGTGCCTGAACCAACCCCTCTCAGGTCAGAGGCGAAAGATTCAACAAAAGGATTAATTATATCAAGCGGCATGCGGAAAGTGGACACGGTAATGTCAGCAATCTTTGAGGCAGGTGAATAGGTACCGCTGATTTTAAAAAACTTCGATCCTTCAAAATCGTTGGAGACATTTATTACAGCCACTTTCTGCTGTGGATCCCATTCACTGCTTACGTTGACAAGTCCGTACCGGTTATTATTCACCATGAAGTTGCTGATGTCAATGCTGCTTTCAAAAAGCATCTCGTCATAAACATCTGATATGATTACGGCCCCTTTCATGGTGCCTGCAAAGGTCATATCAGCTGAGCCCTTCTCCTCCTCCGGTTTTGGCTTATTCATCAGATTGTTAAGATATGACAGGTTAAGCCCTTCAAAGCTCAGGGTCAGTTTGTCATCCTCATCAGGGGAAAGCCTGCCGTCAAGTCTGATAAAGTTGGTTTTGCTGTTAATGAGGAGATTGTCGAAATGGGCGCTGGTTGAATCAACGACAATACGTGCCGGGCTTATCGCCCACTCAACATGATTGACATTGAAAAGTGCCGGGAGTACCCCAATAACAAGGACGGGTTTGTTAAGGTTGTTGATGCTGAAAAATCCTTTGGCCCTGATGTCGCCCAGCGTGCGGTCAGCGTCTTTATTATCCCATTTAATACCGAGATCAATCGTATCTCTGTAGCCGGTTGCTTCAAGAATAAAGTTTTCCATCTCTGACTTGTCAGGCAGGAGAACTGTGTCTGCGTTTAATGAAAGGGCTATTCTGTCATGGCTGACCGAGCTGTTAAGCTGCAAGTTCCCCATCCTTACCCCGGCATATTCAACAGACCCTGACCTGAACTGTGCAACGGTCTCCGCAGGCTCAGACATGAAGCGACCGCTCAGACGGCTTCCTTCTGCGATGCTCAGCCCGGTAGCGAAGAATTCATTCAGCCTGTCGATCTTTTTGATGCGCGCATCAAAAGTGAAATCACTGGCCGGCAAATCTCCCGCCGTTTTATTTAACGGCTCCGGATACTTTGACGGAAAGAGTTCCGAGAGAACCAAACGGGCAGTATTCTTTATATCATCAGGAGAAAAGACACCCCTCACCTCTGCATCTGCAAAATCTGATTTCAGGGAAAGCACCGGTACGCCTCTGTCCCTGACTGAGGTTATAAGGAAATCATATATGTTAATCCGTCCGTTTGAATTCTGCAAAGTCGAGTTTATCAGCCTCAGGTCTCCGTCAATGTTATCTATCCCTGTGCCTCTGAAAGATGCGGTGAGAAGGGCTGTTGCCCTGAAGACAGTATCACTTTCAATCAGATTAAGCCTGTAGAGGTCAGCATGGGCGATGTTCATCGTGAAATCAAACTCAGGCATGGTCTTGTGAATATCAAACCTTCCAAGGATGTCCATGTTAATGTTTTTGTCCCTTACAGTAACAGCGCCGTCCCAGATCTTGTCGATATAAGTTCCTTCGAGAGAGATATTGCGGTAGAGGTAATTGTTTATCTCCACGCTGTCAACAGTGCCGTTGATCTTCGCTGAAAGGTGCTTGAATGACTTCATAGAACCTTCAACATTCCCGTGAAGAGATAAGTCCCCGAACATCTCACTGTTCCGTGTTATATAGCCAAGGTTTACATCTTTTGCCTTTAGCAGGCCTTTGAAGTTGAACATTTCCTTTCCGTCAGGCCTTAGTGACAGGTCAGTATTGAAGCTTCCAATTTCAGTTGTCAGGGTACCGAAACTGACGAAATCGGTGGTGAAGCCGGTGAAACTGCCATCGTATGAAATCAACCCAAGATCATGCGCTATCACAGGTAACTTTATCACTCTTGAGCCAGGCAGACCAATCTGCTCAAGATCCTCCGCCGTGGTCTGCATTTCATTGAATACTATGTGGAGGTAGCTGTCACTGACAGACGGCAGTCCTGAAATATCGAAGTCAAATCCCAGCCTTGTTGAACCGGCATACTCAATTCTGATGTTGCGTCCTTTCATTTCTGCCACAGTGCCGCTTACACGGCCTGAAAGGCTGACAAATTCGGTGACGCCTGCAAGGGGCCACACAAACTGTGCAAGATCGCCTGAATGGAGCCACGAATCTTCAAACACAAAATTAAACCTGACCTTATTGACAAAGTCAGAGTATCCCGTCTCGCTATGTGGCCGCAGAATTATCCTCTCGGCCACAATTGTACTGGAATCTGTCAGAATATCAACCTGCCTGAAAGCGAGGCCGTCACTGCCGACTGTGGCACTCATATTAAGCCTTTTGCAATAGAAACCGCCGGATTCGATGAAAGCCAGGTTCCTGATGTTCATGGATACTGAATCAGATACAACGCTGAGGTCCCTGATATTTGTGTTTATAGCACTTACTCTCAGATCTTTAAAGTTAACCTTTCCATTCTGTGACCCGATCGTATCATTCCTGTTTAAAAGTGTAAAGGAGCCGTTATAAACTTCAATATTCGAAAAACTGACTTCCACACTGCTTGTGGTATCACCCGCCTTGTCGCTCCGAATTGCATCGATGTAACGGGTAAGATTCATCACCCCTGCCGTGTCTGTTATCAGCCTGAAGTCAGGGTCATAGAGATCAGCCCTGCCAAACCTGAACACTTTTGCCGATGGATTAAACTCCCTCAGCCTCAGATCAATCTTCCGTACGGCAAGGAGGGTGTCGCCGTTGTGATCGAGAAAGAGTGCGTCATTAAGCACGACCTTGTTGAAAATGGTGTAAGAGGCTTTTCCGATGCGGACCTCAGCCCCGGTCTTTTTTGACAGGGTCCCGGTAAGATAACTAACAAGAAAGTCCTGGACCCTGGGGGTCTGTGCCAGCAAAAAGGAGACTGCCGGTATCAAAATAATCACCGTTAAGATTATGAGAATTATCCTGCCGATTTTTTTAATAATTTTGGCCATCCCTGCTGATATTCCTGCTGCAGGCGAAGTTAATAAAAAAGGACATATTAAAAATGGCACCTGGCATAACGATCCTGGCGATAGAATCATCCTGTGATGATACCTCTGCTGCTGTTATCAGTGATGGTTATGTGCTCTCAAATCTCATTGCCAACCAGGATATACATAAAGCATATGGCGGAGTGGTTCCGGAACTGGCATCAAGGGCACACCAGGCTAACATAATACCCGTTGTCGATCAGGCACTGTCGAAAGCAGGCATAAGCCGTGACGATATCAGTGCGGTGGCGTTCACCAGGGGACCGGGCCTGCTGGGGTCATTGCTTGTAGGCACCTCCTTTGCCAAGGGTTTTGCCCTCGTCCGCGGTCTGCCACTAATCGAAGTCAATCACCTGCAGGCTCATGTGATGGCGCATTTTGCACTCGAACCAGGCAGGGATAACCGTACACCCGGAATTTCCGTTCCTTTGCCTGCTGGTATCAGGCGGACATACGCAGCTGATAGTGATGCATGACCACCTGTCTATGGAGCTTATCGGAAACACAATTGATGACGCTGCCGGAGAGGCTTTCGATAAATGCGCCAAAGTTACCGGGCTTCCATACCCCGGCGGCCCGGTCATTGACAGGCTGGCACAGGAAGGTAATCCACATGCTTTTCTCTTTGCCAAACCGCGAATCAAAGGGCTGGACTTCAGCTTTTCGGGCCTCAAGACAAGTTTCCTCTATTTCCTGCGTGACAGGGTCAGGGAGGATGAGAACTTTATTGCTGCGAACATTAATGACATCGCAGCCTCGCTGCAACACACAATAATTGAAATACTTGTCGCAAAACTTGTGAAAGCCTCCAAAGAGACAGGCATAACAGAGATTGGGATTGCGGGCGGTGTATCAGCGAACACAGGACTGAGAAAAGCCGTACAGAAGGAGGCAGACAAGCGCGGGTGGAACCTCTTTCTGCCTGAGCTTCGCTACACCACTGATAATGCAGCAATGATTGGTGTGACCGCCTATTACAAATACCTCAGGTCTGAATTTGCTGATCACAGTGTGGTCCCGCAGGCACGGATGTAAATGCAACTCTCAGGGTTTGCTTTGAAAAGCCTCCATGCCCGGGTAGAAATAACGTTTCCTGGCAACATCTTCCGGATAAATGAAATAGTCAAGGTCTGCTTCGGCGCACTTCCTGCCTTCACCGTCAAATAGATGGCATAGCAGCTTGACGCTTTTTTCTTCACGGCTTATAAGACAGGCATCAATGGTGACAGCACCCTTGCTTATGTAAACAGGTTTAAGATACCTCACGGTCATTGAGGATGTCACTCCTGACGTGCCTGCCTTGACGTAGATGCACCATGCCCCCGCTTCGTCAAGCAGGGTGGCAATTATTCCACCGTGAAGCACGTTTGAATAACCCTGGAAATGAACTGACGGCTGCCATACAGCATATAGCTTCTCATCATCTTCCTCGAATGTGAGTTTCAGTCCTGCCGGATTTGCCGGTCCGCATCCGAAACAGAGATTCTGCCCGGGGTCAAACGGATTCCTGATCTTTCTTCTCTGCATCATCATTTTTTCTTTTTCTTTTCTTTCTCCGCGCCAGCCAGGAACTCATGTAGAATATCGATATCACCAGGTAACAAATTCCGACAGCAAGCGTAATGATGGCCAGCGAGACCGATGGCTCCTCGTCCGCATTGGTAGCCATCCTGTGCCGGTAGAAGTAACCGAAGACCGTCATGAATATTACGGTGGCGGCAAGTCCAAGGCCAAGAAAAACCATTGTTCCGTCAATCACAGTAGTGCTCTGGTACAAAGGGCTCTTCGTAAAATTACTGTAAGTGGTCTTTGCATACTCTTCGGCTCTCTTCCTGGCTTCAGCCTGCCTGTACTGTACCCAGGCCTCGTAATTCTTCCTGACCTCTGCCTGCGTGATATTACGTCCGTTCGGGTGTGATGTGAGATATTCGTAAGCCTCGGTGATGGTGATAAACATTTCCTGAGCCTCTGCCGTATGATTGCGGTCAGGATGGTACTCCATGGCCTTGCGCCGGTATGCCTTCCTGATCTCGTCATCGGTTGCTCCCTGCCTGACGCCGAGAACTTTATAATAATCCCAAAGATTCATTTGCCTGATTGGAATTACTAAATAAGGTTTTTTTATCCACCGATTCCATTTAAGGCTTTGTTTTTTTCCTGATTATTCTAATTTTGCAGTTTATAATGAATCTAAATAAGCCTCTTGATGGCCGATTCTCATTTACTGTTTGCTTTTGGTTTAACACTTTTTGCCGGACTTGCCACCGGAATAGGAGGCATGATAGCCTTTTTTGCCAAAAGGACAAAAACAACGTTTCTGGCCTTCTCACTTGGCTTTTCTGCCGGAGTGATGATTTTTATCTCGTTCACTGAGATTCTGACACAGGCCGGTGAGCGGCTGCAGCTTTTTTACGGTCAGGATACTGCTGCATGGGTTACTTTCGTAGCATTTATTGCCGGTATAGCCTTATCAGCTGTAGTAGACAAGATCCTTCCGTCAGAAGGCAATCCCCATGAACTGAAGAGGGTGGAGCAGATGAATCCGGGAAGCCGCAATCCTGATAAACCTGAATGCAAGGGAGGCAAACAAGAGGGCCATGGTTATCATGGTGGCAGGGACCGCAAGCTGATGAGGATAGGCACCTTCACCGCGATTGCCATCGGAGTGCATAACTTCCCTGAAGGGATAGCCACATTCATGGCTGCAATGTCTGACGTTACAATAGGTATAAGCATCGCAGTGGCTGTGGCCATCCATAACATCCCTGAAGGTATTGCTGTTTCAGTGCCTGTCTATTATGCAACCGGGTCAAAGAAGAAAGCTCTGTTATGGTCAGTCATGTCAGGGTTTTCCGAACCTGTGGGAGCATTGGCCGGGTATTTCATCCTGTCACTGTTTAAAAGTGATATTATTCTGGGTTTTGTATTTGCGATGGTGGCCGGGATAATGATTTATATATCATTCGATGAGCTTTTACCGGCAGCCCACAAGTATGGAAAGCATCACGTTGCCATCTATGGTCTGATAAGCGGTATTATTGTGATAGGGATCAGTCTTATCCTTCTGAAATAAATCCCTGATCAGCCTCCAGTCACCTTACCAGCAGAATTGAAGTCAGTGTGAAATATTCTTAACTGCCTCGGGCTCATGCTTATGCCTGAAGAGCAAGGCAAAGAGTATTGCCACTACAAGTGAGTACCCTGCAAAAGCAAACCATATTCCCTTCCAGTCAAAAGCGCCGCTCTCAAGTATAAAGAACTTATCGATGACTATCCCGCTGATACGGCTTCCAAGGAATGCACCGAAGCCGTTGGTCATCATCATGAACAGCCCCTGGGCACTGGCCCTGATCTCGGGTGCACTCTGCGTTTCCACAAAGAGCGAACCTGATATATTGAAAAAATCGAATGCCATGCCGTAGATTATGCATGACAACACAATCATCCACAGTCCTTCGGCGGGATTACCGAGACCGAAGAGCCCGAAACGAAGGATCCAGGCTACCATACTCATCAGCATGACTTTTTTTATCCCGAACCGTTTGAGAAAAAACGGAATTGTAAGAATGAAAAGCGTTTCGGATATCTGTGATATTGACATTATTATTGCCGGGTATTTCACTGCAATGAGATCCTTATAAGCAGGAATATCTGCAAAATCGTGCAGGAAGGTGTCTCCGTAGGCGTTGGTCAGTTGCAGTGCTGCACCGAGCAGCATGGCAAAAATGAAGAAGAGTGCCATCTTGGTGCTCCTGAAGAGCTTGAAGGCGTTAAGCCCCATTGTCTCAACCAGGCTCTTCTTGTGACCTCCACCGAGCGGAGGGCATTTGGGCAGGGTGAATGCATAAATGCCCAGACCGAATGATGCAGCCGCAGCTACATAGAACTGCAATGACGAGGTCTCGAAGCCGGAGAGGCTCACAACCCACAATGCCACAATAAATCCTATGGTGCCCCAGACCCTGATCGGGGGGTAATCCTTGATGATGTCCATACCCTTGTTCTTCATCGAACTGTATGCCACTGTAATTGCCAGCGCGATGGTGGGCATATAGAACATCATTGTGAGAAGCATTACCCAGAAAAAGGTGTCAGGACTTTTTACAGCCGGCAGGAGCGAGAGCATCACTGCACCGCAGATATGAAAGATACCGTAGAGCCTTTCGGCATTGACCCACCTGTCAGCAATGATACCTGCTATGGCCGGCATGAAAAGCGATGCAAGGCCCATGGTTGAAAAAATAGCGCCGAATTCAGTACCTGACCAGTTCTTGTTCTGAAACCAGTATGCACCGATGGTGAGCAGCCATGACCCCCAGATAAAGAACTGGAGGAAATTCATTATGATTAACCGGTTCTTGAGCCCCATTTTACGATTGTTTAAAATATCAGTTATTTAGTCCCGAAAAGTCTGTCACCGGCGTCACCGAGACCGGGTACAATATATCCTTTGCTGTTAAGGTGACTGTCAAGTGCCGCCAGGTAAATATCCACTTCAGGGTGGTCTTTTTCCACTAGCGCCACACCTTCGGGCGCACCTACGATACATACCAGCTTTATAGTTGCAGCACCTCTGTTTTTAAGTGCATTGATTGCTGCACTGGCGCTGCCTCCCGTGGCAAGCATGGGATCAAGAACCATGACCACAGCCTCTGCAAGATTGGACGGAAATTTCGCAAAGTACTCCGTAGGAGCCAGTGTCTCATGGTCACGGTAAAGTCCGATATGGCCTACCTTCGCCGTAGGTATGAGATTGGTAATCCCGTCAACCATACCAAGTCCTGCCCTCAGAACCGGAACAAGTACAATGTCCTTTGACAGCTCCGAGGTGGTGCATGAAGAGACAGGCGTGTCAATTGTAACCTGGCGCAGTGGCAGATCACGAGTTATCTCGTAGGCCATCAGGCCTGCAATCTCACTTATGTTTTGTCTGAAATCCCTGGTTCCTGTCTCTTTTCTCCTGATAAGCGACAACTTGTGAGTAATCAGCGGGTGATTGATAAGTTTCAGCATAGTCTGATCATTGACCTGTCAGAAATAGGGTTTCAGAAAGCATAAGATCCGTTACAGACAAGATACCTTACCTGAATTTCGCAAACCTGTAAGTAAGGCCTACGCCAATAACTTCCTTGAATTGAGTGCGTTTACCCATAATTGGTTCGCCCTCATTGCCTTCGTCAACCTTAATGAGAACATCATCATCATAAATCAGGAGGGTGTTTACTGTTGCAGATAAGAACTCATTGACCTTCAGAATAAGCATTGTCTCCCAGTTGATATCAATATTTTGCGGATTATGGAGATAATTTGAGAAGAGGTCAAGCCTTGTCGCAAAGCCTGTATTCTTGAATATCTCATCTTTTTTATACACCAGGTTGGCATAAGCCCCTAATTCACCCCTGAACTTTTTCCCCGGGTCAACACCAAAGGCGCCGGCGTCAGAAAGACCCTGGTCAGTGACAATAGTATTTTTGGATGTCACCGGGGACAGGAAAGCTGAGAATTCAGGTATGGGCTTATAATCCATACCAAGGGCGAACAACAGGTAAGCAGGGGAAAGCAAATCTGAGATCTTATTCTCTGTATCGGGATAGTTATAACCGTCTGACATCTGTGTCTTGAAGCTCATAAGTGCAGAATAGTACCACTTTTCTGAGGCCTTCCTGCCGTACTTTGACTGAAAGTCTATCCTGTCATCGGTCTTGGTCCACTCCGGGGTACCATCTTTTAAGCGCATCATGCCGTAGCCGAGAATAAGGCCATTGTCCCAGGCAGACTTATCTTTCTTGTAGTTGGCAGTCAGGTTGACCAGTCCGTTTAAACTGTAGGAGTTTTGTCCACCGGCGGCCCAGTTTGTGAACGAGCTCTGACCCAGGTTGAGTGAGAAGATCCCTCCTGTGCGCCAGACTGTGTCAGTGACCTGATCCTGTGCCTGACTATTAAAGACTGCAAAAGTAAAGAATGCTGCAAATACAATTACAATTTTTTTCATCATTAACAAACTTTTATTTATTAACTATTCTATTGATTATCAAGACTTCCGAACACTTTCTGAAGGATAGGAGTGACTCTTGCCGAGACTACTTTTCTTATCTTCAGTTCCTCACCCTCCACTTTCAGGAACATTCCGTCAAGCGCCTTCTTTGTCAGGAAGTCATCAAGATCGGTCGTAACAGGTTTAAATCCGGCCAGTCTGCCTGCAATGCTGTTCGCAACGGTATTCCATCTACCCGTAAGTGTTGTCCAGGATTCCTGTGCGGAAATTCCGGCGACGATCTCTTTGTTGGTCGAGGCGCTTATCTTTGGCCTGTACAGGTTGTAGAGCTCACTGTAAGTGGTATTTATCAAATATTGAGTCGCAGCATTGTCAGCGCCCCTGAGTATGCCGAAAGCATCGGTAACAGTCATCTGCGTCACCGAGTTGACGAAAATCGGAGCTACTTCCTTCGCAGCATCCTCTGCTGCCCTGTTTATGCTAAGTACAACATCCTCTATCAGCTTCTCGCCGCCAGGGATCTTACTGACATTTTCAATTATTGCTCTTGGCTTCATCAGGCAGGGGAATCTTCACGGCCAGGTCATTGTAATAACCGCCTTCTGATGACAGTACTCCGGCTGCATTTTTTGCACCCACAACCAGGGCTTCTTTCAGTCCCGTTATTACATCAGCCTCGGTGAGTTCCTGCACTGTTGACGCGGTCTGCAGCATCTTTGTAAGCTCAGCGCAGCCAGTAAACAGGAAAACCGGCAGAATAATAGCAGCTATTCTGTATTTCATGTTTTAAAGATCACGTATAACTGATAAATCACAGCGTCTGATAAGGCAAAATAGACTCGGTCTCGTTATCCTTTATCTCGAGGATCTCAATGACAACATATTTGCTCATGCCTCTCCACGGAAGGGGTCTGATATATTCCTTGTACCTTACTTCAACAAATTTTCCACTGGCTCTCTCAAGTGTTGATGCAATGCTGTCATTAACAATACTGAATTCAAATTCATTGCTTTGCATCGCACCCGGAGCAGGTGTCTTGAATCCTGTCTGAATCAATTTGCCTTCCCAGGTCTTGAATATGTATCCTTTCCTGACCAGGTAATTCAGATCGCCCGCTTTTACTCCTTCGCCAAATACAAAGTAATGACGCCACCAAAACAGAGCGGCAACTACTATCAGTAATAAAAAAACTCCGATCTTAAGTCCTTTTTTCATAGTCAATAGTTTTAGTTTGTCAGAAAATTATTGATTACCTGAAGAATAACGCCTTCGATCAACCTGATGGACAGCTCTGTTTTCAACCAATATACATATACTCCCGTTTTATTTCATCCGGGTAATGCAGCCTCATGACAGATAACATTCCTCAGAAACTGAGGGCTTCCCTGACAGGTTAATTGCAATTATTCCTTGACTTCGTCGTCGTCGTCCCTGAATTTTTCCTTTACCTCCTTGAATGTGGCTTTCATGGTGTCCCAGATTGAATCTGCACCGTCCTTTACTGCATCCCATGCATCTGCTCCTGATTCCTTAAGGTCTTTGAGCCTCGATTTCCCTTCATCCATTTTGAGCTCGAGTTTATCTATGCTTTCCTGATATTTTAATTTGGTTTCTTCTTTTGCACCTTTGGCTTTTTCCCTTAGCCTGTCAATGTCAGCCCTCCACTCATCAAGCTGAGACTCAATTTTCTGCTGATAATTTTCTTTCTGTTCCTGGTTTTCCATGATCTTAAGTGTTAATAAATGGTTGTTGTTAAAAAATCTGATACTTATGTTTTAATAAAGTTTGACAGTATTAAGTTTATCGATGTATTTCTGGAGGACAGCAGTCTGTTCATCAATCTTCTGTTTCATCACAGTCTGCTCGTTCTCATTCAGGGGTATTGATTCATCTGCCTGTGCAATTGACGATTCAGCTTTTTTGATTTTCTTTTCCGTTTTGCTGATATTTTTCTGCAATTTCTTTCTATTCTTATCCAACTCCTTGACCCGGGCTGCCTGTGCCTCTTTTTCCGGACCTGCATCCATACTGATCATGTTATTGTTTTCCCTGTTGACATCTGTGGACAACTGACTGAGTTGACTGTTCATCAACGCCAGCTTTTCCTGTTCACTGGAGATTGTTGATCTGCTTGACCCGGCCTTCTTCTGGGTTTTTGCATAGTTGTTCTCCAGGCTGGTCAGTTGACCCTTCAGGTCTTTTAGTTTCTTTTCCTCGACCGCTACCTCCTCCTTGATGAATTCTATATACTGATCCTTTGCAAACGCTTTAAGGTAATCTCTGGCTACCATCATCTGCGCATCACCAAAAGCCGGTTCAAGGTACTCGTCTTTTTTCAGCTCAATGCAGACCATTAATTTGTTGAGCGTATCCTGGTTGAAGAGCTTGCTGTACATATTCACCGGATTCGGAGATATTTTTTTCAACATTGCACCGAACAGTGTCATCATACCGTCTTCTGTTACGACTTTTGACTTGGTGCCGGCTTCAATCTGTTTTATCCAGCTCTTTAACGTCTTGTCGTAATTTGCTTCAGGGATCGTAACACTGATCCCTGGGTGCATGTATTTGCCAACAAGAAGGCTGTCTTCCATAATGGTTATTGGTTTCTGAGCACGCAAAACCAACGCCGGAAGCACTAGTGCCAGACAAAAAATGAGGTAAAATTTCTTCATTACTAAATTTAGTTTAGTTATCAGCGAAAGGTAACGTTATTCCTGAAAAACTCCAAATAAAGCGATCAGAATCTTGGATTTAAACCTGTTTTAATGCCTTGATCAGGCTGAGTGCTTTCAGAGTGGCAATTTCACCTTCCTTAATGATCTCTCCGGCCTTGTAGAAGTCATAAATTTCGAAAGACTCCCTCGATACATTAATCGTTATGTCTATCTGGTGGTTCATCAGTGTAAGATCAGCAATCTGCCTCAGCATTATGCCGATGCTGCGGTTGCTCAGATTGAAAATACCAATCCTGTCCTTGTGGCTTTCCGGAATCTCGCCTGACCAGCTTGGCCTGAATGCTTCTGATCTTTCTCAGATATTTGTTGTCAACCGGTTTTTCTTCCTGTTTCGTTTTCGGTTCAGGAGGTATATCGGCATTGACGTTGACAATTGCAAGGAGGTCATTTTCATGACGTTTAATTCTGTTGATGGGTACAGGGTTTACCAACCCTCCGTCAACATAATAAGCTTCGTCCTATCCTGAAAGGGCTGGAAAAAGGTCGGGATAGAAATGGAAGCCCGGATGGCATCATACAGATCCCCTTCAGTAAAGACTTTCTCTCTTCCTGTGTGAATGTCCGTGGCCACTGCACAGTAAGGTATCCGGAGATCTTCAATGTACTTTTCGGAACAATCTCCTTTAACTTTTCTATTATCTTTTTCCCCTTCACCAGCCCCCTGCTGCTGATGGTTATATCTGTCAGCCTGAGTACTTCCATCATATCAAGTGTGGTCACCCACTCTTCGAACTGCTGCAATTGTCCTGATGCATAAATTCCCCCGACCAGTGCACCCATTGAAGTGCCGGCTACAGAAGTAATGTTATAATCCCTGCTGTTCCAGTACTTTGATAGCGCCTATATGGGCAAATCCTCTTGCTCCCCCGCTGGAAAGAACCAAAGCAATATCCTTTTTCAA
The DNA here is from genome assembly GCA_963732575.1 of uncultured Bacteroidales bacterium. Lineage (GTDB taxonomy): Bacteria > Bacteroidota > Bacteroidia > Bacteroidales > VadinHA17 > SR-FBR-E99. The sequence goes on along the minus strand of CAVTAA010000006.1, from coordinate 116,302 downwards.
ATTCATGGCCATACCGGTTAATTCAGATTAATATCCTTGTTTCAGTTCCCTTGTGGCGGCACTGAAGATTTTCATATTCCCGATACCTGTCCCGGGAGTAATCTCACAGCCTGCAGAAATTATCGCACGCCTGCCGGCTTCCTCAAAGAATGCAAGGGTGCTTTCGCGGATCATGATCTCATCTCCATCCTGTATGACAGACACAGGGTCGCTCTTGCCTGAAAAAACCTGTTTTCCTGACAACAGTGTCAAAGCCTCAGCGACAGAACCTGTCCGGTGATCAATGTCAATAATATCAGTGCCTGTCCGGATGACATCATTAAGTATTGCCGAAATATTTCCACAGATATGAATTTTTGCATATGCTCCGCAGTCGTGTATATGGTCTACAAGTGCCTTTTCACGACTGAAACAGAATTCTCTGTAAAGGTCCGGTGAAATAAGTGAACAAACGGAATTGCCTATACCTATACAGTGAGCGCCAGCCTTTACCTGTGCTGTGATGAAGCTGACAGCGCTTTCAGTTATAACATCAAGGGCTTTATGCACCATCTGCGGATACTCGTAAAGGTCTGTAAGGGCAAGATTAATGTCTCTTATGTCGCAGTACTCTGCCAGGGGGCCCTCCACCCATCCGGCGATGAAGAAACCGCCTGAGGCCGGTTGCCTGTACTCTTCCAGCTCACTGACACGCTCTTTCATCCGGGCGTGGTCAGACGTTTTCCTGACAGTAAGACGGTCGATATCATTTATGTCTTTTATTGCATATTGCTGTACCCTGGGCAGGTCATCTTCGGGGTATGACAGCACTGTGCCAAAGGCTTCAGCCTCTGCATAAGCATCAGACATTGTATTTACCCAGTCTGACTGAAAATCTGTGGCGCAAAGAATATTAGCGCTGCATTTATGCCTGGCGCTGAGGCAGAAGTCCTTGTATCTCACTCCGGCATAGGCGGCAGCAAAGCGCATCATTATGGGGTGGAAGGGCACCTTGTCCGCCTTTCTGCCCTCTATGAAATCAATGGTTCTGTTGAGTGAGTTCATAGCGTCTGCTGGTAATTACACTCCGGCAATTCTCTGCTTGTACTCCGCCAGCGCCTCGTCAAGCCGTTCCCTTGCCGTGGTGTCTCCCGGCACATTATGTGAAGGATGAATATAAAGCTTCACTCCCCTGTCGGCAAGTATCTCAGCCACTGTTGTTATCGTCATCCAGACGCATGTGACGAAGGCCATGGTCGAAACGGGACCTATCTTGTCCTGATGATTCTTAAGCCTGACTGAAGCATCCTCAGCAGGGGCACAGGTGTCAACCACAATATCCGCTATATCAAAAATGGTCTTGCCTGAGGAGTGCCTTGTCTTCTTCCCAGTGGCTGCTGCCGCGGAACCAAATACGACAACCTTCATTCCTTTTTTCTTCGACTCAAGGGCTATGTCAATATTCACATTGTTAATCCCGGAATGGGAGAAGAGCCACATGGTATCGCGACTGTCGAAGGTGTAACCCTTCATGATCTCCACGCCGTAACCTTCAACCCTCTCAAGGAAGACGAACTGATGCACTCCCATCTCACCCGTTATGTGAGTGAAGAAACTCAGGGGGATCTCTATCATCGGATGAAACCCTACAAACCCGCCGATCCGCGGATACATCTCCTCGATGGGCAGGGTGGCGTGACCGCAGCCAAAAGTATGAACCCACCTGCCGCACTCAATTGTATCAGCCATCACGGCAGCCGCCTTTTGAATATTCTCCATCTGCGTTTCTTCAATCCGGGACATGACATCCCTGGTATTCTTCAGCCATTCATTTGCTAACATGCTTTCTAAATATTATGATTTATATTGATAGTATTTCGATTTTCTGAAGATCAGCAGGGCGAGGATCACAAGCACAGCCACCTCAGCAAATGTAAAGGTGGTGAGGTGGCTAATGCCGTAGTTCTCTGCCACCTGACCCATAGAATAGTTTACCAGTATATTCCCGATGAGGGCGACGGCCATAACGAAGCTGAAAGCGGTGCCGGAGATGTCAGGATACCTGTTTCCCACAATCCCGAGCATGGTCGGAAAACCGGCGGCGAGACCAGTCCCAAGCAGAGCAAAGGCAGCTGCTGCCATACCTATTGAGCTGCTGAGGCTTAAGATGACCAACGCCACAAATATTATCAGGAATGATGTAAAAAGCAATTTCTGCTCAGGCACATTCCTGATTACGCTGCCGATGACCAATCTCATGACTGTCATCCCGGCAACATACGATGACAGCGCTATAAGGGCGCTGCTTTGTGAAACAGAGAGCTGGTCAATAAGATAGGTGGTTGTCCAGTTGTTGATGAGACCTTCGAATGCGCTCTGGAAGAATAGGAAGGAGGCAATCAGCAGGATCACCCTGTCCCTGAGAAGCTCTTTTATCATTTTCATTGAGATGCCCCCGGACTGCTTGGCAGGAGGGAAGACAACGACGAAGAAGATAAGTCCAGCCAACAGGGCAAGGAATCCGGTAGCAGATATAATAACTTCAAAACCAACTGATCTCTCAAGGATGCTCAGCAACAGCGGCATCCCCAGAGCCCCTATCCCGAAGAACACCCCGAGGAGGCTCAGGTCAGCGCCCTTGCCGGTAGTGCTTATGTCCGCCACGACGGCATTGGTGGCCCCGTTGATGGCTCCGCCACCCAGCCCTATAAGCAGAACGGAGATGATCAGTAGCCCCGTAGTCCCTGTAAGAGCCAGTCCCTCAAAACCGGTAAACATCAACAGCGAAGAAATGACAAGCAGGGGTTTGTATCCGTACCTGTCGCAGACCGGCCCGAAGAGCAGCGACCCTCCGATTATTCCCAGGGGCATGATTGAGAACAGCGTTCCTGCCTCAACGGCATCGAGGGAATGTTTGACCATAAGGTCCGGCAGCACGGAGCCCAGGGTAAGCAGGGCAATGCCAAAGAGAAGCATGCCGAGACATGCTGACCAGAAGACCGGTCTGCGGTTATATACCCTGGTCATTTATTCTGTTTAAGATCGTCAAGAAATTTCTTTGCGAGGAAACCGGCCCCATAAACGCCGGCATCACCTGCCAGCGCTGACGCTTCGAAAGCTCACCTTTTTCATGCTTATCGGCTGAGCCCATTTCTCTGCTTCATGTCTTATGTCGGGAATAAGCTCTGAGGCCGGTCCGAACACTCCGCCTCCGAAGATTATCTTTTCAGGATTGAACAGGCTGACAAGGTTGGCTGCAGCCATACCCCAGTACTCTACAGCCTGCTGTATTATTTCGGCGGCAACCGAATCACCGGTATGATATGCAGAAAAGACATCCTGTGTTGTTACCTTCCCTGCGTCATCTGCCCTCATCTCACCTTCGTAGGCAATATGTTTCTGGAGATACTCGGTTGCTTGCCTGGCAATACCCTCACCTGATGCATAATATTCAAAACAGCCACAGACGGCATACCTGCTCTTAAAAGGTCTGTTCAGCGCCATCCATCCAATGGCGCCTGCAATATTGTCTGCTCCGCGGAGTACCTCCCCGTTGACCAGGATACCCGCGCCTATTCCCGTGCCTATAGCCAGGTATATCGCATCCTTGCATCCGCGGGCATTTCCTTTCCATACCTCACCCGAGATATAGCACGCCCTGTCACTTGCGATTAAAACAGGCAATTGCTCAGCCACGGTTCTTACTTCTTTCATCAGAGGGTAGTCATCCCATCCGGGTATATTGGGCGCCCATACTGTCCCCTTTTCCTGGCGGCTTATACCGGGTACTGAAATGCCGATTGCCTCCACAGGGTCACCATGTCTGCCTGCCTGCGCCAGCAACAGGGCTGCAGTGACAGTAATCAGATTGCCGACCTCCGTTCCCCTTCGGTTGCCGATGGCAAGCGTCTCTTTTGCAATAATATTGCCTGCGTTGTCAACAAGTGCAAACGCTGTTTTTGTTCCTCCGAGGTCTATTCCCAGCAGTGCCATAATATCAGTTTATTAATGTCATTTTCTCATTAAAAAATATCCCTTTCAGGTCAAGATCACTGTCCATCACGATGAGATCGGCCCTGGCTCCTGGAGAGATAACACCGCGGTCAGATGCCTTGATCAGCTGTGCAGGGTAGAGGGAGGCCATCCTTAACGCCTCTTCAGATGAGATGCCGGCGTGAGTGATGCAGTTTTTTACAGCTGTGTGCATTGTCAGCTTTGAGCCTGAGAGTGTTCCGTCAGGCAACGTGTAGCGATCATTTTGTCTCACATGCTGATAAGCACCGTGATCATTTTCTTCAACGGCATCCGAGATCAGGAAGAGCCTCTCCTTCATGATCTTCTTGGCCATTGTCAGCACTGTGTAGTCCACATGAATGCCATCGGCAATGATGCTTGCACAGGCTTTATCAGAGTTGAAGACCGCACCCGGGAGACCGGGGTCACGGTGATGCAGTGGCGACATGGCATTAAAGAGATGCGTGGTTGTCTCGATGCCATGGATGAACCCGTCAGTGGCCTCCCTGAAGGTGGCATTACTGTGGCCTGCGGCAACAGTCACCCCATGATCCCTGAGTATGCTGATTATCTCAGGGGTGCATACTTCAGGAGCCACTGTCATCATTTTAATGATGCCGTCTAGCCTCCTTTAAGGAGCGCCGTCAACCCTGATACTGTCGGGCGCCTGATAAGCTCTCTGACATGAGCGCCTCTCTTTGCGATACTTATGTACGGACCTTCGAGATGCAGCCCCATGACCGCCGGGTGAGGATTCTCCCTGATGGTTTTGAATGCACTGCTCATGACTTCATCGGTATTTGTCGGAAGAGCCAGGAGGAAGCCGGTCGTACCACTGCTGAGGATAGCCGCTGTGATGGCCTCCAGGGCCTCGGGTGAGGTATTGGCTGAAAAAAGATATCCGCCACCACCTGCAATCTGCAGATCGATATGACCGGGTGCAACCAGAAGCCCCTGCAGTCAACAGTCTTTACATCGGGAGACAATGATGATAAATCAGAAAATCCTGTGATCCTGTCACCCGAGATAAGGAGTGCCCTGTCACTTATCATCTCTCTGCTGGTGAAGAAGGTCGCATTGATTAAGGCTGTGTGCATATTAAAAGGCGGCTTTAAAAAAAGTTGCAACTGCCCCCCAAAGATATAATTTTCCCGTCGTGATAATTTTGTGTAAATTGTAATCTCTTTTAACAATGCAAGTCATAAATATACTCACCATGGGAAGCAGCAAGCGCAGGACTGAAAGGCCTCCCCAGGGATTCATTTGTTGTCGGAACGGCGGTTCCGGCAGATTTCCTTGTCTCCTGATTGATTTATTGCGAGCTTACGGTTACCTGAATGTTAAACAATGGTCTAGGGTAACGTGATTTTGTAAAACCTTGACTTAAACCCGCCTATTTTCGTTGAAGAATTAGAAACGGTTTTGCCGGTAACGTCCACCTCAGTTATTGTTAGGCGCTGACCGGTTATGCCGTTCGTGAGAGCCAGCGTCGTGTCTTCTCCTCCTGTTTCTCTTAGATGGAGGATCACGGTTTTTCCCCCTTCATCAGGTCTGGCACTTATTAATATTATATTTGATGGCCACCCCTCGACGAATGATCCCTCCCAGAGGTTATCACCGGGTCCGTCACCGGGAATTATACGTGTCAGCAGAGGGACCCTGGCACTCCATCCGAAGCGTGCAGCTGTGATGTCAGTGTTATCACGGGATGAGGTCAGGTAATATGTCCATGAATGCCCTCCGCGCTGGTCGGCATTGAAATTGGTCACCCAGTAATTGTTCATAGGCCATGAATAAAGATGGGTTGTCTGGGGCACAGCTCCTGCCTCATACCTGCCTGTATTTATGGCGCCGAACTGCATCAGGGGCATCTCACCGCATCCAAAAACGACCTGCATCTCATCGTTGCGCACGGCTGTAAAATTTTGCACTGTGTACCAGTCGTTCGACGAACCCCTGATCTGATCCCTGCCGGTTTCGATCACGCCTCCGGCGACTTCAGTGTAGTGTTTGCCATTTCTGACTGCAAAGGGGAAGGCAATGTAGAAGCTTTCAGGTTCTGTTATACTCTTTTTGATGATCGAACATACCAATTCGACCCGTTTTTCCGTGTTGTAAAGTCTTATTTCAAATGAGTAGCCGCGCGGACCGATTGATGTTTCTGATTCGCCGTAAAACCGGATACTGTTCCATAATTCTCCGGTGGTTGCTGAATCAAACCAGACAGTATCAAGCGGTGATCTTTTAAAATCGTTAAGCATTTTGCTTTCCATCTGTGCCCTGTTGCCAAGTTGTTCAAGGATGAACTCGCCAAGTGTGTACTGTGCATCCTGATCAACCAGCTCCAGTGAAAGCTCCTTATCATACAGCGATTTAACCGTCCCGCGGGAGTTGTCTGTCAGTATCCTGTACCACCCGTTTTCCAGAACGTTGTCAGAAGGTGCCGGTACTGGCACTGATACTTCATCTTCCGGTCTTATCAGGAATTTCTTGTATCCGAATGCCGGGATATCATTTAACCAGATCGCCCAGTAAGTGCCGTCAGACCTGGAAGATACCGGTTGGGATGCGAAGCGATTTCCGCCATTATCATAAATCCCTGCTTTTTTGCCGCGTGGAATAATCTGGTGATCGATATAAACAATTGCTGCTCCTGATCTCTTCCAGTTCAGAGTATTAAAAACGATCAGAGATGCTTCCTGTTCCTTTCTGAACATACTCTGCAGCAGTCCCAAAGCTGATTCTCCAAGAGAAGCCGTCCTCCGGGAAGCCTCCCAGGCATAGGACTCTTTGAGCGCTCGCTGTTCCATTGTGGGCTGGCTGTATGGCTCACGAACACTCTCGGAATAGCCTGTAGTATGTTCCGTGTAAAATAGCAGTGCCTCATTTGCCATATCTATATCTCTCCCTGTCTCCTCAGGAAGACTGAGACCAGCAATGGCAGCCATAGACAGCCCTGTCATGTTCGCCAGCAGCGAGGCTGCACTGGTTCGTGCAACTGCAACCTCACGGGCTGATGCCCCGAAGCCATCAGTCCACCAGTCAGGCCAGGCTCCGCGTATCACCGGGAATTCATTTCCGTGATCTCTTTCCATTTCTGAAAAGAAACTTCCGGCAGTGGAGGTTGTCAGCTGCGGCCATTCGAATATTTCATTCCACTTAAGTATCATTTCACTCATGAAAGTTGAGGGAGGGGAGTTGTCTGTAAGGTAACCTGAGTGCTGGATCGCCATCTCATCATAGGGATAACCCTTTGAACTGAGACGGATGAGGTAGTTAAGAAGGTTGTTCTTGAACTTGTCAAGGTCACCTGATTGTATCTCCATAACTGTGTTACCGGTCATGTAATGCTCTGCCCTGAAGGTAAGCATTCGTTTTCCTGAGGGAGATTCCCACCAGAACATCGTCGGCTTGTCAAAGCAGATCAGGGCCCGGTGTCCGTGCGTACCCATATTAAGGTACTTAACACCAAGCTTATCATAGAAATCATTAAGGCACCAGCCAATGCCATTTACATCATTCTGCATTGCCACAGTTACAGGTATACCCTGCGCTTTGATTCTGCCCAAAGATTGTAGTGATGCGGCAAGTATCTGTTCATCAGGTATTTCGTCAAAGTTGAAATACATACCCGTAACTTCAATTCGCCCTTCTTTTATTCGCCTGATCAGCCGCTCTGTCTGCACTTCAGGCCTGCATTTAAGATATTCATCAACAGGCCATGATGCCTCACATGTCCATCGGAACCTGGCGTTGTCCGGATAACTGTCAGTAGCATCGCAGTAATCAAGGGCGTAATCAATGTATCGGAGGTGCTCTGCAAGTATCTCTGTCTGTGATCGTGTATAGCCAATATCAGTGTGGGCATGCTGGATGAATCGAATCGTCCATTTCCGTACCGGTTCAAGTGTTACAGTCCCAGAAAGGGTAAAGTCGCCGGTAACAACCTTCAGCTTGACCTTAGATGTTCTCTTCACTTCCGGCAATCCAAGGTTGACAGCATTATATCCGAAGTTGAGGGTTGTACTCTCAATCAGCTTTCCGTTGGCATAGACCTGAGCCCCTGTCTGGGTGCCGAAGTAGAATATGGCTGCTTCAACAAGCTGAAGAGGATTACCATTGTTTTTTAATATTGCCGGAAACGCATTTAGTGTCACACCTGTTTCGACAGGTTTCCTGAAGGTCATGTACCAGGAACTGAGGTTTGCTGCACTCCCTGTCACTCTTAGCCTCAGTGGCTGAACTTTAGGAACCAAGCCGGACGGAATGCGCAGTATCATGTATCCGTGGTGGTCACCATGCTGGTCAGTCATAATGGACCTGAAACTTAATGATGTGCCGTCCTCACTGGTTTCATCCCACTCAGCACGGGTATCGGTGTAAAACGAGAAGCTCTGCCTGCCATTGATAGAAAGATCCATTCTTGCTGATCCGGGGCTTGACCCGAGGGCTGCTATCCAGACAAACGTGGCGTACTTTTCCGTAATTTGTTCTGGTACACGTGACGTCTCCCACTCCATCATGTCCCTGCCGCTGGTAGCTCTGACAAGAATGCTCTCACGAAGTCCGGGAATACATGAATGATACTCAAAATCAAGGCCTGACAGCTTCCTTGTAAAGCCGTTAAGCAAGTGGTCATCAGGAGTGAAGAATGACTGACTGTTGACCAGCGCTGAAGAAATTATCATAATGGTGATCGCTAACAGGAATTTCTTCTTCATTTCGGTATTATTTTTATGAAGTATCCACAGGCCTGGCTTCACTGTCGCATCTTTTCTTTTGGCATGTCGGTCACGGATTTTTTGTTTCTTTTTTAGTGAAATGCAGATCCTGAAAGTCAAAGCTGAAATCGGTCAGCGGGGAGATGGCTTCCATCGTTATCGAGGATGGTTTACCGTCTTTATCAAGGGCGAAAACAGCAAATGCATCGGCATCAAGGGCTCTGTCATCCCATTTGACAATATAGGTGTTGCCCGTATAATAGAGCATATCTCCGCGCAGCCTGGGTGATTTAACTGAATTGAACCTGAGCTTCCCGTTACCTGATGTGATTATGATGTCACCGAACCATTTGTCAGTGTAGGTGCCTGCAAACCTGTCAGGATTCATGTTTGTTGTTCCTTTCTTCATCTGTTCATCAATTTTTGCCCAAACCAAGTCAGTGACTTCCTTTGCCTCAGCCCGGTTCCGCTGAACCCGTTCGTTATACTCCTTGACCCTGTCGACGCCTTTTATCCCGAAGTAACTGTCCTTGATTGTATTGGTAATTGCTGTGAAGGCAGCGCCTTCCTGCTGGTTTGTAAACACAATTATTCCAAGTTTAAGTTCGGGGATGAGCGTCACCTGTGTCACTATACCCATTAGCATTCCTGTATGAGATGCCTGCAGGTACCCGCTGGCATCAATCAGTCCCCACCCCAGTCCGTAGCCTGAAAAATGCGTGTTATAGGTTGTACGGCCTCTGACGGGTATGATTGTCTGCGGGGTCCACATCTCGGTATGCACGTCCTCTGAAAAGATTTGTTTCTCAAGGTTATTGCCGTATTTGCCGTTGTTCATCTGCATGATGGCCCATTTGCTCATGTCAGCCACGCTGCTGAATATTCCGCCGGCAGGATTATGCACATCACTTTCATGTTTTGCTACAACCTGAAGGACTCCGTCAACAGGCACGTGAGCATCAATGATATTTGTCTTGTCCTTAAGCCTGTTGATCGATGCGGCCGACATTGTCATGCCCAGAGGCTGCATGATCCTTTCCTCGATGAATTCTTCCCAGGTGGTTCCTGACACTCTTTCAACAACCACTCCCGCGACAACATAAAGGAGATTATCATAATCGTATTTTGTCCGGAATGATGAGGTCTGTTTGAGATACCTGAGGTTATTAATGATATCCTGTCTTGAAAATGATGCCGAAGTCGGGCCACATCATCAGATCACCGGCCCCGAGGCCCATGCCGCTCCTGTGGGTGAGCAAATCCTTGATATTGAAATCCTCTGTCACATAAGCGTTATATAGCCTGAATTCGGGAATAATGTCAATGACCTTTGTGCTCCATGTCAGCTTCCCTTCATCGACCAGAATGCCCAGTGCAGCCGAGGTGAATGCCTTGGAATTTGATGCGATGGCAAAGAGGGTGTTTTCATCCGTCTTCTTTCCGGTGGCTATCGAGCTGACGCCGTAGCCCTTCATATGGATCACCTTGTCATCCTTCACAACTGCAACTGCAATACCGGGTACGTTAAAGACCTTCATTGTCAGGTTGACCAGGCTGTCTATTTCAGGAGATGTGATTGGCTGTGAGTAAGCTGAAATGACCATCAGCAACGCCAGCATAGTTGAGAGAATATTCTTCATATGTTTCGATTTAAAAATTAGAGACCGAATAATGAAACGGTGATGAGAATAATCATCACCAGGATCGAAAAGGAATTTATCAGGATAAAGGCATATTTCGACCTTTGCCCGGTTTCGGGGAGGTTCAGGATCTTCCGGAATAAAAGAATAAATGCAATATTGAAGCCCAGCAGCGATACGATGGCATAAGCCGGCAGGGGCATGAAAATGCCGCCAAGGATCCAGAGCGCCAGTGATGATGCAATGATCCAAACCAATACCAGGCGTTTTATCTTTTCAGCATCCATTGTGCTGTACAGGGTTTTTATGCCCGCTTTTTCGTATTCACTGCCGTACCTGACCAGAAGCAGCCAGAAATGAGGCATCTGCCAGAGGAACATAAATAAAGAGAAAAGCAGGATTACTGTATCGGTCATTACACCTCCCGCCGCTGTATACCCGATAAGAGGAGGGATGGCTCCAACCAGCGCCCCGGGGACAATGGCCAGGGTAGTCCGTTTCTTTAGGCCTGTGTAGATGACATTATACAGTAGCACATTTAACAGGCCAAGGAATAATGGCATAAGGCCTACGAAGCCGAGCACGAGGCTGCCGGATACAAGCAGCACAATGGCGACAGCAACAGCAGTGAAGGGTGTCATCTGTCCCGAAGGCAGAGGCCTGCCTGCAGTCCTGTCCATAATGGCATCAATGCGCCTCTCTGTGTACTGGTTAAGCGCTGAAGCGCCGGATGACAGGAGAAAGACGCCTGCTGCCACCACCAACAGGCCACCGTCAGCTCCTCCGGAGGAAAGCAGGTAGCCGGTAGCTGCTGAGAAAACGACTGCCAGTGAGAGCTTCCATTTTATGAGCTCTGCGACCATCGCTGCAAATGATTTTTTATCTGGCATCCTGGCTGAGTGTCTTCAGATACCCGGTGATGACAGTTATGTCAGCCTCTGACAAGCAATTCGCTGTATGATTGCATAAGGTTCTTTGCATATCCGGCCACAATGACATCATTGGGATTGTATATCGAACTGGTTATATATGCATCATCCGCTGTTACTGTCGTTTCTGTGTTTCCTGAAATAACAGTACGTTGTGAACCGTACAAACCCGCGAATGACGGTCCGACCAGCTTTGAGGCGTCAAGCGAGTGACATGCCAGGCATCCTGTATTTCTGAGCAGTTTCAGTCCTTCAGGCTCAGGAATAAATGCTGCTGCTGCAAGCTCTTCATACCACCTGTCGAATTCCTCCTGTTCAACAATACGTGTCTTCGATGTCATGGCCGAATGCAACAACCCGCAATACTCTGTGCAGAGGATCTCATAATCACCGATATAATTGGGGGTGAACCACAGGTAGTTGTCATATCCGGGAACCACATCCTCCTTGACCCTGAATGCCGGAATAAACAGGCTGTGATTGACGTCTTCCGAGATCAGTTCGAGCTTCACAGGCTTATTGATCGGCAGTACGAGTTCCCTCGACTTCAGGCTGTCGCCGTAAATGAATTCCCACTCCCACATGCGACCAATGGCCTTGATGACCATTGCATCAGCCGGCACCTTACGCATCGGTGCAAAGGCTTTCCACCCAACCCAGAACATTAACATCACCAGCACAAGGGGAACCACCGTCCATAAGATCTCCAGCTTCATGCTGCCCGTGAATTGCCTGGCTTCTTTCCCTTTTTTCCGGTTAAAATGAATCACGGTGTAGATAATGAAGGCCGTTATCCCTATGATGAAAATGAAGGAAATTATAAAGATGAACAGGAATGCCTTGTCTACACCCTCTGCCAGATTTGATGCTCCTGTAAACATAATTATCCTTTTTATCTGAAATAATAATCAACGAATGTAATGATAACAACCAGCGCAAATAGCACGAACACTCCTGTTACTGCCAGCTTTAAAAACAGGTTCTCAAACCTGAGATGCATAAACTGTGTAATCACAATAAAAACCTTTGTACATGCAATTAAAAGCGCCAGGACAACGGTAAAAGGTCCGAGGTGAAAACCTGTGGCCAGGACTGAAATAGTGGTCAGTACCAGCAAAATAGTCAGTACAATTGCCAGGGATGAATATGATGATATATGTGTTTCGTCGTGTTTCATGGCTTGCTCAGGTTATAAGGTAAAGGAGAGGAAACAGGAAAATCCATATCAGGTCAACCAGGTGCCAGTAAAGGGCGCTGTTCTCAAGCATCAGGAATCGTGTGCTGTTGACCGTGCCTGCCCGTACCCTGACCACATTTATTGAGAGCAGCACCATTCCAATCAGTACGTGCAGGGCATGGAGGCCGGTCATCATGTAGTAGAGGCCGAAGAACAGGAGTTCACCGTGTGACATATTCTTCAGTACCGGTGAGCCGGGATAGATGCCGTACTCAAACTTATGCGACCACTCGAAGTACTTGTTCAGCATAAACAGTGATGCCAGGATAATAGTAACCGTCAGCAGCAACAGGGTCAGCCGCCTGTCACCTTTTTGCATTGCAGTCAGCGCCATGGCTGCTGTCATACTGCTTACAAGCAGGAATACAGTATTCATGGTTCCGATGTAAGCATTCAGCTCGCCGGCTGCAATGTGAAATTCAGCAGAGTATCTGGCCCTGAAAATGGCGTATACAAGGAACAGTCCCCCGAAAAGGAAAAGCTCTGTGAACAGGAAGATCCACATTCCCAGTTTGCCTGTCTCACTGTCGGTATGCTCCGTATGGGTATGATGAACTGCCATAGATAGTCCTTCTATTTGGTTTCTTCCTTCTTACCGAAAAGATAAGGCCTTGATGTTATCTCAGGTATCTCTTCAAAGTTTTCATGGGGAGGGGGTGAAGGTATCTTCCATTCCAGCGTGACCCCATGCCATGGATTGGCAGGAGCGATGGCTCCCCGCCGCCTGGCTGCCAGAAGGTTATACGACCATGAGAATAAGCCCGGCAAAAAGCACGAAAGCTCCGATCGTTGAAAGGAAGTGTCCGGTCTGGAACTGTGGAAGGTAGTCATATGAGCGTCTTGGCATTCCCTGCAACCCGATGATAAACTGAGGGAAGTAGAGAAGGTTAAACCCAACGAAGTTGAAGCCCCAGGCAATGTTTGCCACCTTATTGTTGTACATCCTCCCGTACATTTTAGGGAACCAGTAGTGTATTGCAGCAAAGAAGGCAAAGCCCATGCCCCCGAAGATGATGTAGTGAAAGTGGGCCACCACAAATGCAGTGTCGTGTGCCTGCACATTGGTTGCAAGTGATCCCAGAACCAGTCCTGTGAAACCGCCTATCATAAAGAGAAAAATAAATGATATGGCGTACAGCAGGGGAGGTTTAAGGTCTATTGACCCTCCGTACATCGTTGATATCCAATTAAATACTTTTATTGCGCTGGGTACTGCCACAATGAATGTGAGGAATGAGAAGAACCACCTGGCGTTGTAGCTCATGCCTGATGTGAACATATGATGTCCCCACACAAAGTATCCGACAAAGGCAATGGCAAGGCTTGAGAGTACTATGGCGCCGTAGCCGAACACCGGTTTCTGGCTGAAGGTTGGGAATATCTCAGTGACGACACCCATGGCGGGCAATATCATTATGTAAACTGCAGGGTGAGAATATATCCAGAAAAGATGCTGGAACAGCACCGGGTCACCTCCGAGGGCAGGGTCGAAGAAACCGATATTCAGCACTCTCTCTGCAATAACCATAAGGAGGGTTATCCCTACAATGGGGGTGGCGAGAACCTGTATCCATGCAGTGGCATAGAGCGCCCAGGGAAAGAGAGGCATACGCATCCATTTCATTCCCGGTGCGCGCATCCGGTGAATTGTCACAATGAAGTTAAGCCCTGTAAGAATGGAGGAGAAGCCAAGAATGAAAGCGGCAGTAAGGGCCCAGATGACGCTGGTTGACGACTCCACGCTGTAAGGCACATAGAAGGTCCAGCCTGTATCAGGCGGCCCGTTACCCAGGAACTGGGAAAGCACTCCCAATAGGGCCCCGATGATATACAGATACCACGAGAACAAATTCAGCTTTGGAAAAGCGACGTCTTTGGCCCCGATAAGGATGGGCAGGAAAAAGTTGCCGAAAACGGTCGCCAGGCCCGGGATGACGATCACAAATATCATTATGATGCCGTGGATCGTGAAGAGACCGTTGTAAGTCTGCGGTTCCATGATAGTGCGGCCCGGAGCTATCAGTTCTATGCGCATGAGCACACCGAGGACGGCAGCCACAAAAAAGAAGACAATGACGGCATAGAGGTACATCAGCCCGATACGCTTGTGATCGGTGCTTAGCAGCCATGACCATATCCCTTTGTGCCTGCCCTGGTATTCCAGGTAGCTTACCTGAGTTTCATTTGCCATATATGCCTGTTTTTATTTTTTCCTTCGCCTGATAAGCAGAAAAACAAGTATCACCAGTGCCAGGAATATTGTTATTACCCCAACTATCCTCGTGACCTGCAGCGTATAGGTCTTGCTGGCAGGATTATATCCGAAACAATATTCCAGGATCCGGTTGGAAGTTGGGCGGGCTATACCTTTCTGAGCTTCGATGATTGCCATCTTGACATCAAAGGGAAGATAGGTGATGCCGTAAAGGTACCGTGTTATCTTTCCGGCAGGACTGAGTATGGCTATCACGGCAGGATGAGCGAAGTCAAGTCCCTGCGGTTTGTATTTATACCCGACAGCTTCAGTTATTGCTGTGATATTCTCCTGTGTTCCGGTAAGGTAGATCCAGTCTTTCTGGTGCTCCTTGCTGATACGCTGCACGAAGTTCACTTTCTTCTCCCTGGCTTTTTCGGGAGTGTCGCTTGTGTTGAAGCTGATGGTGATGATCTTGTAATCATCTCCTATGCTCATGTCCATTTTGCTTACCACATCGGCAACGCCGTCCATCAGTGGGCTGCATATATTGGGACAGTCAAAATAGACCAGACACAATATTACAGGTTTGTCAATCAGCTCTCTCAGAGTAACCTTCTCGTTTTCCTCATTGAAAAACCAGAGGTCAAGCGGGATTGTGTCACCGAGGTGTTCGATTACACCAATCTCCACATCCTTGAACTGATAATCAGCTTTCTTTATATCCTGTGCTGTGATCAGCGGAAGGATGGAAAGCAACAGTATTGCTGCAACCAGTGTTTCATTTTCATTTATCTGTTATTTGTTTTTTATCGTCTGAAGACATGCCTGCTATCATCAGTGAGCCACCCATCAGCGAGATATCCTTCAGCAAGGCGATAAGGATCAGGGGTCTGTCGGCCCCGTTAATCAGATGGGGTATATGGATTGTAAGAATAAAAATCAGCAAGAGCCCTGCAAGCACCAGTGTTGATAGCCTGACGAACTTCTTGGTGATGATGCTTATACTCACGGCTATGAGTATCAGCCCCGTCAGAATTATTGTATATCCCCCCAGTGGTATGAATGAGGTCAGCATTCCAACATAGTAATCCATCATCAGGAAATGGTTGATCCCGAATATCGCAAATGGCAGGGCGAAGAGGATCCTGCCGATTGGTGCAAGGTTTTTCATATTTCTGCTTGTTTGTGGCTTGTCTCCGGTTCAGTGGTGTCATCAAGTTTACCTCTGAGGGCACTGCCAATAGTATATATATCACGCAGTTTCATCATAACCAGGAAGATAAATCCCCATACAGCAAGAACACCCAGTGTATAGGTCAGGATGATCCATACAGGGGCTTTTCTTACATTGTTCCACATGGCTCTTTCCGCCACCAGGCTTACAGGAACGGTTATTACACCAGCTTTAATGACAGTATCTTTTGAAACGACACCAAATACCTCTTCATCTGTAAACCTTGCACTGATGCTGACATTGCCGGCTGTATCGCCTGGAATGTCAGCCGGAATCGTGAAGGTTGCATTGCCCTTGCTGTCGGTTATTTTCTCCTCATCCAGGGGCAGCTTGCCGAAATAACGTGAAGCAAAAAGTTTTACCCCGGCTCCGGTAACCGGTACAGTCTTCTCTTCATCCGCCGCCCGGGCCATAACCGTCAGGGCATGTTCCGCGGCGTTATATGCTATTTTCATGCTTATCACTGCCCCGGGATAGGCTGATGAGGTGATGACCTGCATGACCTGCTGAACATAGCTTTTGTTGAAGCTCCTGATATATGAGACTGTCTTCCAGATGTCATCCGTGGTGAGAACACTACGGAACGAAGGCATCTGTCCTTTTCCCACAGAAACTTTATGAAAGATCTCTCCGTCGCTGTTTCTCTGGATCTTTTCTGTGGCAGGGTCACCGGGCACAGGCACCAGGGCCAGGTAGTTTCCTTTTCCCGGGTTACCGTGGCATGACAAACAATTTACGGTATAGAGTTTCTCTCCCTCTTTTCGTGTCTCATCAGTAAATGGGAAAGTACTCAGCCTTCCTCTTCTCTCTTCCGGTACTATCCACTCCTGGCCCCAGGTAAAGGACGGAAACAGGATCAGGCACCAGATAAGCGTAATGACACTCTTCATATTCAAGCGTTGTTACCGGTTTTCGATGTTAATGGATTTTTTACTATCGTCTTCAGCCATCTCCCAGATAGGTATCACAGGGAACAGCTTTGAAAGAATGGTCACGATGATCAGTACAAGCAGTATTGAAGCAAGGGTTACGGCGGACTCAATAAGTGTGGGTTTATAAACGATCCATTCGGGTGGAACATTCTGTATCGGCAGGTTCGGATGGGCCTGCGGAGGGATGACGATGATAAGCCTCTTGAGCCATGAAGCACACAGCACAACCAAAGAAATGACCAGCATGGGCAACGGCCTGCGTATTTTCCTGAACAGCAGCAGGATAATCGGCACTATTAATCCCAGGATCTGAATGCCCCAGAAAAGAGGAGCGTAGTGACCGGTAAACAGCTCACGGAGGTGGATTGCATCGCCGGTCTTCAGCTTGTAACCGGGAACGAGGAACTCATTCAGGTTAAAGTACAGATAAACTATTGACACAAGAACCAGTACCCTGCCTATCTTTTCGAAATGATCTCCGGTGAGGTACTTTTCGAGCCTGTAGTTTACCCTGAAGAAATACATTGCAATAATCACCGCTGCCGTACCTGAAACGAAGGCGCCTGAAATGAAGTAGGGCCCGAAGATAGTACTGTCCCATCCTGTCCGGGGTGTTACGGCAAAGAGCCATGATGTCACCGTGTGAATGGCAAATGCCGTCGGGATGATGAGTATCAGAAGTATCCGTACAGCCTGTTTCATTATTTTGTACTGTGCCTCATGGTGCTCCCATCTGAATGAAAGAATCTCATACGCCTTCACAAGGAATGCCGGTCTTCCGTTCATCCTGCTCTTTGAAATGGCAAGGTCAGGTATGAGCGGAAAGAACCAGAGCAGCAGGCTGAGCACAAAATAAGTGGTCACCACGGTCACGTCCCATAGAATTGGTGACTGAACGCGTCCGTACATAAACACGTAGGGCAGTCTGTCAGGGCGCCCCATGTCAGATACGATCACCAGTCCGGCTACGGCGGCAAAAGCAATGGCAATAATTTCGGCAATTCGTGAAATAGGTTTGACCCATTGGTAGCCAATCATCCCAAGTACTGAGCTGATCAGCATGCCCACAAGGCTGGTCGCCACAAAGAAAACGAAGTTGGCGATATACATGCCCCAGCTGGTGAAGTCACGCAGGCCGGTAACCCCAAGCCCTTTTTTCAGCTGAATAATATAAGCCAGGAGACACAGGGCCAGAAGGGTGATAAGAAATCCCATCCAGAGTATAAAACCCTTGTTTATTCTCACATTTCGTAAAATATCCGCAGCTATGGAATCAATTTTCCTCTGTTCTTCAGGAGTGTTGAAACGGGTTTCAGCCATAATGTTGCTTGTTTAAATCGTTTCTTCCTTAAACTCTTTGCTTTCACCCCTTTCGAAGTCGAACAGCCTGTTCTTGGGCGGCAGGTAGTATATCCTCGGTTTTGTTCCAAGCTCGGGCATGAGCCTGTATGCCCCGTTCTGTTCCAGCAGCTCGCTCAGACGTACCGTTTCTTTTGTGGTGCCGTTGGTGACTGCATTTTCGTTCTCATCACCGAAATAATACACCCCGTTGGGGCAGGCCGTGACGCAGTAGGGGAGTATTCCTTCACGGAGCCTGTCGGCACTGAAGAGGCACTTGGTCACCGTTCCCTTCTTATGGGGCACGTTCAGCTCCACATCATACTCCAGTTCCTTGTCAGCCTCCGCCATCGAAGGCTCCTGCCAGTGAAAGATCCTGGCCGAGTAGGGGCAGGCTGCAATGCAAAACCGGCACCCTATGCAACGCTCGTTGTCGATAAGCACGATGCCATCCTGCCTCTTGAAGGTGGCATCAACGGGACAGACAGAAACACATGGCGGGTTGTCACAGTGCTGGCATTGTTTTGGCATGAAATAGGCTGGTGTATTGACAGACTCCTGCATTACCAGCGTGTTGATGTGATACTCATAAGGGCGAAGATGATGTGCACTCTGGCATGCCTCCACACATTTCCTCGCATTCCTGCATCTTGAAAGATCGATCACCATGACCCACCTCCGGCCGCTGATGCCCTCACGGCCCCGGCTCTGCAGCATCTTCAGATCAGGCTTGAAATCCTTCATCTGCTCAATGGGTATCTCAACAAGCCGGTTGTCCTCAGTAAGCACCCTGACCATTCCTTCCCGGTGTTTTCCCTTTTCAAAACGGTGACCGGAATATACGGCTGCAGCGCCTGTGACTGTCACTGCCCCGGCGATGGTGACCTTACGGATAAAATCACGTCTCGACGTCTCGATTACCTTATCCAGATCAGGCTTTCCATCATTCTTCTCCTGCTTCTCCTTTGACATAACGGATTAATTGAGGTGAAAATAAAAAGTA
Organism: uncultured Bacteroidales bacterium; assembly: GCA_963732575.1. Lineage (GTDB taxonomy): Bacteria > Bacteroidota > Bacteroidia > Bacteroidales > VadinHA17 > SR-FBR-E99. The sequence continues at coordinate 97,078 of CAVTAA010000006.1, read as the reverse complement.
ACCAGCATAAAATCAGTCGGCAACCGTCGTCTCTGCAGGAGAGACTTTGAGGGCAGTATAACCCACTCCATCAACCACCTCTTTTATTTTGAGAGTGTCAACTTTGCCGGGCTCATACTCGATGATGGCATTTCCCTTGAGGTGTGATGCGGTAACTGAAATTATACCGGGTACTTTACCCAGATTTGTTTGAATTGTATTCTCGCATCCCGTGCAGGTCATTCCTCCGATTGTCAATTCAATTGTGGTTGTCGCTGCTGCGGGTTCACCCTTGGCCTCCCTGGTTTTTCCGCCGCCGCACGAAGAAATGAGCAGCAACAATCCAAGGAGAAAACCTGCTGTTAGTTTTGAACTGGTCATAATTCAGGTATTTAGGTTAGTTATATGATAAATCAATCAATCAGGCTCCATAAATGTATAAAATTTTATTTCACCTTGGGACATATCATATATTTCAGTACAAAGTATTTTAGTTTTCAGCCATCCGGGCAGGCAAACCATAAGACAATTTTTCTCCAACTTCATTAAATCTTCATAATTGCAAAATATTTTTGCCTTGTAAGTTAAGGACAAGGTTCAGGACATAAAAACTTCTTTCTTTCTTTATATAAGTCCGTTTTATTGCCGGAGACTGCCGGGCCCCAAGCCGGCAGTCTTCTTATTTTAAGACTTTTACTTGATAATCAGCTTTTTATTGAGGTAGGAATAGATCAGAGCCCACATGTCAGCCTCCTGTGCATTGGTGGAAGCAGCGCCGTGACCACCCTCTATCGTCTCATGGTAGTAAACCGGGTGACCCATATCAATCATTTTTGCCGCCATCTTCCGGGCATGACCGGGGTGTACCCTGTCATCCCTGGTTGAGGTTATGAAGAGCGGCTCGGGGTATTTTGTCTTCTTGCTCAGATTCTGGTATGGTGAATACTTGCTTATAAAAGCCCAATCCTCAGGCTTGTCAGGATCTCCGTACTCATCCATCCAGCTGGCACCTGCAAGCATGTGGGAGTAGCGTTTCATATCAAGAAGAGGCGCACCAATTACCACTGCATTATACAGATCAGGTCTCTGAGTCAGCGCTACACCTGCCAGCAGCCCTCCGTTGCTCCACCCGAAAGCACCCATGTACTCAGGCGAGGTTATCTTTTGGCTAATAACATCTTCAGCAACGGCAAAGAAATCGTCGTACGCATTCTGACGTTTTTCTTTCAGTGCCGCATGGTGCCATGCAGGACCGAATTCACCTCCGCCACGGATATTGGCAATGACATAAACTCCGCCCTGCTCCAGCCATCCTATGCCGGTGACTGAACTGTACCATGGTTGTTCGGAAATATTGAATCCTCCATAACCATATATCAGTGTCGGATTTTTACCGTCATAAACCATATCTTTCGGGTGAACAATGAAGTATGGAATTATAGTGCCGTCTTTCGAAACTGCCTCAGACTGTTCTACAATCAGACCGGAAGCATCAAAATAGTCTTTCTGCTTCCTAATAGCTGTGATTTTTTCACCGTCACCATAGTAAAGTGTTGATGGTGTCACGGGATTACTGAAAGCAAAGAAATAGTCATCCGACTGGTCATCTGAACTGACAAGCGATGACTGTTCCGAATTCAGGTACAGGTACAGCCTCTCCATCCATTTTATCACCTTCAGTCGCGAAAAATCTTCAATTTGCTCTGCACATTCTCCATCGTGGAAACAACTACGAAATCTTTTGCTGACAAAACTGAGCAAAGCTTGCCCGTTCCTCAGGCTGATAGATAGTTCTTACTGTTGTTTTGCCGGAAAGGAAACCGTAAGATCATAGCTGACTAAGGTTCCGGATTTGTAAGTTTCATTTTCAGTTTCCCAGTCTGACTGAAGATAAAGGAGCATTTCGTCTCCGTGCATTCCTTTATACTCCACATCTGACGGAACCTCTATCTTGCGTAGTCCTTCAGCAGTATACAGGTAAATGTCTGTCTCATAAAAACCTTTACTGTACATCTATGAAGGTGTATTGTTTTCCGTCTACGTTCATGCCGTTGACAAAAACACCCATCGTGGTGGTGTCTGTTTCAAGCAGTGTTTCTGCCCCGGCCGGATCATCGCCCCTTTTCCACAGTTTTACAGTCGTTGGATACCCCGAGGTGGTCACCGTGCCGGGTCCGTAATTTGTTGCCACAAGAATATTGTCCTTATCAATCCATGTGGCGCTGCCCTTGCTCTCACTGACAGTGAAGCCGCCAGTCACAAATGTTTTTTTTGATACATCGAATTCCCTGATGACACTTTCGTCCTTACCTCCGTCAGAGAGGTAAAGCAGGCAGAGGTTATACTCCGGACCCAGCCAGGCTGGCTCCGCGCAAACACCCATTTTCTGTTTTCCTCTGCTGACAGCTTGTCTAGGTCAAGCACAACCTCCCAGTCATTTTTCGCATCCAGATAATCTTCTTTTGACATTCTCCTCCAGAGACCGCGTTCATTCTTTTCGTCCTGCCACAGATTATATACATAGTTACCAACCATGTCAGGATAAATCACCCTTTCCTTGTCATTAAAAACAGTCAGGAACCTGTCTCTTAGTTCAGTGAACAGAGGCAGGCTGGTAAAGGCCTCATCCGAGATCTTATTCTGTGCTCTTGCCCAGTCGAGAGCTTTCTCTCCATCGACCTCCTCAAGCCAGAGATACGGATCTGTCATCTCTGCGGAATTTTTCTTTTCTCGGTCCGCAACCTGTCAGGCAACAGCAATATGATAATCATAGCGTAAGGAATAAAGTAGTTCTTTTCATCTTTTATTATGTTTGAATTAGTATTTTCAGTGTAGTGGCAATAATAATCAATTCTCCGGTTACGAAGAGCAGCCAGTTATACGCTGTCCGGAACATAATTTGTTATCATTTTAATGCAACTGGTCCCTTGCATCAGGTGAGTTTCTCTGAGGCAAGTACGCCGCTGTCGATGATCAGTTTCAGATAATCAATCAGAAAGGTGTAGAAGATAATTGCAGCACCGCTGATAATCAGTATCCAGTCAATCGGCTGTGGTTTAACTGGAAAACCTTTTTCCTCTCTTCCTGATTATCAACACTGCCATCGAAAATCATTGTCACGCGAACATATTACCGGAGCCAGAACAGGTCCCAGCCATGACCATGGAATCAGGAAAAGCAGATCCCAGGTGAGGAGGGAAGCCGGCCAGCCAATCAGATGCTTCAGAGCGACGTAATAAAAGATGTCCCAGACTCCGAATGCAAACAAGGAAATACAGTAGTCTCTGGAGATTGTTTCTGCCTGCGATGATGCCCACTGCCGCCAGCATGATCAGTGTCGAGATCTCCCTGATCCATTCGATACGGACCAGCTCAGGCGACATCAGCTTAAGCGGAAAATCAAATCCCTGAGGATAATATAATTCCCGGAGGTAAATAACAACAATACCTTCCAGGAAGCCCATTGCCACGGCGAAAACGGCAAGCCATAAAAACCTGGACTGGTAACTCTGAACTCAAAGTTTTTCACGATTGAAATTATGTACCGTTAAATTTACAAAATATAAGGAAAAATGGCTTTTCGTCTCCTTAGGATAATCGGCAAACCGGCTCTTGTACCATTTGTGATGTGCAAGTGCACGCGGCACCAGGTTGCAGAAGGTCCAGATGAAAAAGGAAAACGCCGGCAGAGACCAGCAAAGGATGGCGTATCCGCCCCATTCGATTATCTCTCCGAAGAAGTTCGGACATGAGACCTTTTCGAAGTATCCTCCGCGCGGTATCTGGTAGTCACCGTTTCTTTTCTTCCTGAGGTGGATCAGCTTCTCATCGGAGGAGATGTTTATTGCCATTCCTGTAATAAAGATAATCAGCCCGGCGATGAAGCGCGGATCTCTTAGCCAGCCTGTTGTAAAATGGGTATGTAATTGAACCTGCATAGTAACCAAGGAAGCCGGCATTAACCAAATTGAAGAAGACAGCCATGAGCGCTATCATCAGAGGCATCTGCTTGCCGGTGACCCGTATCCGCCAGGGAAAGATCACAGCCCTGTTGAGATAGTGAGCAACATATAAAGAGTGCTATGATCCAGACTGTCACTGTTTTCTCAGCAGTTCCGGTAAAAATAAAAGAAAGGAAAACTATCAGGGCCGGGACTTCCATGATGAACCATCCGATCCTGTCGGGGATGGTTGATTCCCCAGTTTTTGTTCGAGTGCCTCCCGTAAGGAGCTGTCACGAACAGAAGAACGAGGAAGATGATAAGGGCAATGACTGTCCATATCCATACCAGGAGATCGAAAGTTGGTTTATCCATTAGATATATTTGTTTTCCTTAAACCAGTTTAATGTATCTGCCATGGTCTCTTCAAAAGGACGTGGTGAGAAGCCAAGAGCCTTCGTCGCCTTTCTGCTTGAGATATTCCTGTGTCCTTGCTTCAGTGTTTCAAGCGACATTGCAGTATATAACGGAACACTCTTTGTGACGGTGGCATGGAGGTTCAGAAATATCGCGCCAAGATACGCTATTGACATCGGCAGACATAGCCACGGAGCTTTATGACCTCCAAGTTTTTCAATTGTTGCAGCCATTGTCTTCAGGCTTTGCCAGCTTCCTCCAAGTAAATAACTTTCTCCCGGAACACCCAGTTCTATGGCATTTATTGCGGCAGTGCATACATCCCTGACGTCAACCCAGTTATATCCACCGGGCAGCAGGCTCGGGTTCTGGCCTTTGAAGAACCTGATGATTGCATTACCGAGCAGGGATGGCTGAAAATCATTAGGTCCTATTATTGCTGTCGGATTTAAGCACAACCACCTCAAGCCCGGGTGATGATGCCTCAATCATTATCTTCTGCCCCAGAGCTTTTGATCTTTCATATGATGCCCCGCCTTCCAGGGCAAGGCTTCGTGTTTCATCCAGTTCAATGTCAAGAGGCTCCTGGTCATAGGCATGTATTGAACTGAAATGAATTATTTTTCTGACCCCTTCAGCCTTTGCTGCTTTGAGCAGGGTAACACAACTGTCTGTATTTATTTTCCGGCAATTATTATCGTTTTTCCTGATGCTGATGCAAGCCGCAAGATGAAATACTATTTCACAGCCTGAACAGAGTTTTCTGAGATCAGCTTCACTGTTAATTTCACCGTGAACAAATTCGAGACCAAGATCCTCAATGCCTTTTGTGCTATTGTGTATCAGAGCTTTAACCTCATGACCCTGGTCAATCAGCAATCTGCACAGGTTGGCGCCCACATGCCCTGAAGCGCCGGTAACAGCAATTTTCATGGTTTATGTAAATTCAATCAAATGTAACGATCATTTTGACAAGTAAAATATTGAAATCAGAAGGTATGACTTTCAAACGGATATTTTATTGGCTAAATTAGGCGGGTAAATGAACTTATGAGAGGATTATTTCTAATTGCTGCGATGCTTTTCTGCGCGGATATTGCCTCGCAGGGTTACAATGCAGGCCACTCTTCAATTACTCTTAAGGATACCTCACGCAGAAACCGGAAAATACCCGTGGAGATCTTTTATCCTGAAATGAACATTGGAGACAGCAGTTCAAATACAGTGCGGAATAATGAAAAGTATCCGCTTATATGTTTTGGCCATGGTTATCTTCTGTCGGGAGTCTGGTATCAGCATATTGTCGATATTCTTGTACCACAGGGATATATATTGGTATTTCCGAACAGTGAGGACGGGTTGTTTCCGTCTCATAAAACTCTTGGTGAAGATTTATGTTTCGCATTGGATGAGATCAGCAGGCTTGGGACTGACAGTTCGTTCTTTTTGTATAACCGCATTGATACTGCAAAGTGCCTGATGGGTCACAGCATGGGAGGGGGTTCACTGTTTCTCGGGGCAGAAATGAATACGGACATCGACGCAGTTGTTGGCCTGGCGCCACTTGAGACCAGAACTTCTTCCATCAGGGCAGCAGCCTCAGTGACAGCTCCCACTCTCATCATTGCCGGCAGCAATGACTGCATTACACCGGCAGAAAAGCATCAGGTTCCTTTATACAACGCTTCCGCCAGTCCTGATAAAACATATATACTGATTACCGGAGGCACACATTGTCAGATGGGTGTCAGTCATCCAAAGTGTATAACGGGAGAAAAGATGGCACGCTGCACACCTGGCATCAGCGGGGAGGAGCAGCTTCGTATTCTGACCAGGTATCTTATCCCGTGGCTGGCATATTTTCTTAAGGGTGAGACGGAGGAAGGTGTCTGCTTTGACCTGACCCTTAGTACTGACAGTTCAGTAACCTATATTCAGTCAAAGCCACTTTCAGCACCGGTTGACAAAAAACAATAATGTTCCTTGCCTTGTCCTCCGAAGCCTTGGCAAAGGAGGGTTCCTTGTCTGGCTCCTTGCCCTTTACTCCTTGCTCCTTGCTCCTTGCTCTATGCCCCTTGCTATTTCTTGAGGCTGGCCTTTGAAAAGATGTGGTCAGCGATAGGCACATTGAACTGAATATCTTCAACAATCAGCTCAGTACCCATTCCTTCTTTAAGCATATCCTTGAAGAGGATCTTTTTCGGGTACCACCGCTTGTTTATGAGTTCAACATTTGAAAGTTCGGTCCGTTTAAGCAGTGTTCCGCTTTTGGCGTACATCTCTTCGCGAAGAGGAATATTCCGATCCTGGTCTACCCATATTTTCATTCCCTGGTATGCAATCTCAGGCACGAAAGCCTTAAGGTCAACAACCCAGCAGATTCGTCCGTCAACAGTTTCTGTCCCGGTCACTTCTGCGTTGTAACGGTCTGTCAGCCTGCTGTCTTCCATGAGGTCCTCATAGGAGAGATCAGAACCCATTACCGACTGGCGCAGCATGTGCCCGGCGATCTGAATTATCCGGTCGGCTTCCGGAGAGTAGATCCACATCTGGTCTTCAAGCTTCAGCATCTTGGTTCCCTGCTCGCGTGCCGGAAAAAGATACTCAGTGAATGATCTCTTCTCACCGGCAGTCCATGTTTTCATTTTCACAGTATGTGTGCTTCTCCGTCCGTGAATTATCATGGATGAAAGAAAGATGCGGTTCTCCGATGAAAGGTTCTGGTCAATTTTCAGCAGTATGGCTTTTCCATCGGGGTATTGCGCATTGACAGCGCTGAACCCGGTCAGTATCAATATAAAAGTGAAAATCAGTTTTTTCATGCCTCAAGTTCTTTAAAAAGTTGTGCGGTCTGGCGTTTATAAATACCGATACCTGCAAGCATAGTGCCAAGCTGTGTTGAAACGAAACCTGGGATTAAACCAATATACCATGTTTCAGGAGTAATATGTGCTCTGAACACGCGGGGCATCATAATGGAAGCATTCTTCATCATAAAGCCCAGGTCAACTCCGTGATTTTGGAGATACAATGCCACTATAATCCCGCCGGCGACACCTGCAATTGATCCGAACAATCCGATCAGGAAAGATTCCATCATCATTGTCCTGTAAACATGACCTTTTTCTTCACCGATTGCCAGCCGCATTCCGAACTCCCCGTATCTTCTCAGTCCTCCGAGAAGGCCTGCATTCCACAGTATGAGCGACATGGAAATAATAAAAACAGCAACCAGCAGGCCCTGCAGCTTACCGGAGTATTCAACCAGGAATCCCATTGTTTTGTCCTGTGACAGACTCCTCATTACAGGAGAGAACTCATCTGATTCAAATGAAAACAATTGGTTGAAGCTTGTTGTTATTGCCCTGGCCTGTTCATCATCATATGTTCCTGCGCGGAAGAATCCGAGTATTTCGCCAGAGGCATCATACATATTAAGTGCCTCTCTGACATCTTCAATATCTGCGATGATGGTACCCCTGTCAAGAGCCGTGGTACCGAATTCCACAGTACCGCTCAGAATGAAATTATGCATTGTAAGTTCACCATACATGCTTGAGCCCACAAGTGTTATCTTGTCACCGGGATTGAGGCCCAGCTTATCAGCGAATTCTTTGCTCAGAAGGACTTCATCATTTTTCTCCGGCAGCCTGCCGGTCTTAAGCGATGAAGGGATATTGAGGCGGTTCGTTTCAGCCATACTGCCTGACAGCATGTCAATCCCGAAGCCCATAGCGGGTCCCTGTGCTTTTGTCTCCCCCGACTGATCGGGTACGTCAACAATGCCGGCGAAGTAAATACGCTCTGCAAACTCCATCTCCGGCCATTTAGATGCTATTATGCCTGTGAGTGTGTCAGTTCCCAGGATGGCAAGATCGTTAGGTGATTGGGTGGCATTTTCGGCGTACGCCCTGGTCATGATTTTAACATGCCCGGCAGAAAAGCGTGCATTAAACTCAATACTGTTGCCAATTACTCCTGTCATCCATGCGTGGAATATAACAGTAAGCATTACTCCCGAAGCGGTAACGAGAAACGGGATAAGGCTTCTGTGCTTGTCCCTGATGAGTCCTTTAAAGAGAAATCTGATCATTGTATCCTCCCTCTCAACGCTTCTGTTGGATTCATTTTAGCTATTTTTCGTGACGGCCAGTAACTGACAAGGGTTGTTACGAGGAACACGATGGCAACAGTTCCTGTAATAAGCGCCAGGCTGTATACCGGGTACAGCCTCTCAGCCATGGATATTCCGAAGTCGCTGCTGCTCAGAGGTATTTTGACTCCCCTGGCAGACTGAAGCATCAAAAGAGGGATCCCATAGACGGCTCCTACCAGAGCTGCAAGCACTGAATGCATGGCTCCTTCCAGTGTGAACAATCCCACAACCTGGCCTCTTGTCATTCCGAGGGCCACATAGGTCCCTATCTCCTTCTGTCTTCTGAAGATTGACAAAACCTGAGTATCAAATACTGCAAGCATGGCCATCAGAAGCATAATGCCCCAGATAATAACGCCAACCGCGCTTTTTGATTTGATTATCTTCTCCAGGTCAGACAGCAGAGTTTTCTGGTCTTTATAGATCCACTCCGTCGTTACAGGAGCACCGGCAAGGTCTTCAGATGCAATGAATAAAGTCGCCTCTCCCGGCATCAGCATCATCTTGCGCAGATCTTCAACAGGAAGCCACACCTGGCCAACATCAGCTGTAGGTACAGTTGTTTCAAAAACGTGAGCAATCCTGATCTCTGTGGCATCAAAAGTCCCGTTCCTGTCTCTCCATCTGAGCGTGACATAATCATCTACCTTTAATCCTGTACTCTGAGCCATCGCCTTGCCAATAATTGCAGGTATCTCTCCTTCCTCAGCCTTCATCATTGCAGTCGGCAGCTCTACAACTTTCTGTTCCGGCGCAATGCCTTTGATAATCACGGAGTGCATTCTTCCCTGAGGATAAATGGTTCCCTGGGTGATAAGTACGGGGATAACAGAAGAATCACTTACCCGGGTCGATAATTCCTGCGGCACCGGTCCGTGGCTGTCAGAAAGAGTGAAAGGATCATAGGGGTCATAGTTTTGGTGCCAGTACTGACCTCCTGCCACCTCCCAGCTGATCATATCATTCTTTGCCTGCCGGTCCCATCCTTCCAGCAGTCCTTTGGTCCAAATGATGATTATAAATGAGAAGGAAAGTACTATGACATTAAGCCATGTGCGTAATCCTGCTCCCAGGAGGTTTCTCAGTGCAAGTTTAAAAGCGAGCATATTCTTGTCCTCCGCTCAGTTTTTTTCAATTATCTCATCTTTTGCCACTCTGCCGTCTGCGAGGTAGATTTTCCTTCTGACATAGCTGATCACCTTTTCATCATGGGTTGCAAAAATGAAAGTTGTATTAAGCTCGCGGTTGAGCTTCTCCATGGTTTTAAGTATATGATGCGAGTTGGCAGCGTCAAGGTTAGCTGTCGGCTCATCAGCCAGGACAACAGCAGGTTTCTTGACCATGGCCCGGGCGATTGCCACCCTCTGGCACTCCCCGCCGGAGAGCTGGGCCGGGCGGGACTTGATTTTATCCGTCAGGCCGACCCATTCAAGCGCGTCGAGCACCATCTGTTTTCTCTTTGACGTTTCTATTCCCTGCAGCAGGAGAGGAAATTCCACATTTTCAAATACGGTGTACACCTGGAAGAGATTATATGTCTGGAAAATAAAACCAAGCTGCGTTTTGCGCAGTGAGGCAGAGGCTGCCGGGCTCAGGCTTCCGACTGACTGATTCAGGATCACTGCTTTTCCCTCTGACGGCACGTCAAGCGAACCTATTATGTTCAGTAGGGTTGTCTTTCCCGAACCACTCGGGCCGATAATGCCGGCAAATTCACCCCGGCCAAAATTCAGATCAATGCCGTTCAGCGCGGTGAATGTTCCGCTGCCCATCGGGAAATGCTTCTTAAGGCCTTCAATTGTGATGATCTTTTCGCTATCCATTTGTGTGATATTTAACTTATATGTCAACAACAAGCATAAGCTGAAACCCTTTCCCGGCGAAGGTATTGCTGTCGCTTTCTCCGGTGAATATTGTAAATTTATCGGGATTCCAGAATGCCATAAGGTTCAAACTTACATAATTGTACTTAAGCTGGAGGTTTAACATCCTGTACCATTCCTCCGCGTCCCAGTTGTAATATACAAGGCATGACAGACTGTGAGAAAGAAAGAGAGGGTAGTTCAGCGACAGTGTTGAGAAGTTCTGTGTGGCCCTCAGCTGTTCATCATCGATATTGTTCGAATAATGAAAAAACTCGGAAGCAACGTTAAGTCCGTTGCCGATAGCAAAGGTATAGTCGATGCCTATTGTGTAATATGTCTCCCACCTGTTTAGAGTCTGATTATCCTTATCATTCAGTTTTACGACTCCCTCGAACCATATACCGGGTCCGATATCCCATTTGCCGTCAAGACCTATCATCTGTTCTGAAAAATCTGTTTCGGTGATAAGGGGGTTGCCGGCATACAATTCTGAATAATCAGCAATCCGGTGATGGTAACTAAAACCCATTTCACCTTTCGGCACAGGAAGCTGCAGTCTCCCGCCAAACTCGGGTATTTCATAAACAGAGGGGACAACTTCCCATCCTTTTTTGTTTTTGTTTCCGTAAAGGGTCCACAGCCAGATATTTATATTATTATTGAAATAATAGCGTCCGAGCAGGGAATAGACACCTTCCGTGAGCTGGAGCGGGTCCCTCACGTCAATATTGTCAAACCACATCAGCGGTCTCATAATCGTTGCAGAACCGAAGGTAATCTTTTGAAGCCCGGCCCTTATTTCCAGGTTTGATGCAGAATATCTGAGCCATAGACGATAAGGTTTCAGGTCATAAAGAACAGTGTCATAGTCTGCTTCGGTGAATAGCAGGTTACCGTAAGTATTGAGAGAAAGTTCAGCATCAATTTTGCTTTTCTTGTTGAGATTCAGGAAGGGGTTTAATGTCGGTATATATCTGGCGCCTGCCTGCCAGTAGACCTTGTCGACATAATTCATTCCCAGCCAGGTACTGATCTGGTTATCAAGGCTGATACCGGCTTTTTGTGCTGTAATGTGCTGAGAGCTGCACAACAGGAATAACAGAAGGACCGGGACAATTCTTTTCATCTGTTTCAGTGCGATTTTTTACCTGCTTTGAGCTTTTTGTACAGGGACGGAATGCTGTAATTGTCAATAGCTCTTCCAATATCTCTTCCCATATACATCTTTTCTGAAAGCTGCTCGTTGGTATCATTCCATAGCCCTTTTTTACGAAGCGTAATCAGCAAAGCGATTTCCTTTCGCATGGAAAACCAAAAAAGCCCGTACAGAATGAACATAAACAGACCGTAACGGTAGTCACCATAGTGATGCCAAAGCCAGAATATCATCAGGAAATAGCCTGCATAACGGAGCACTATCACACTGCCGGTGACAAATCCCAGAATGGTTGAGACAGCAAAGACGATGATCGTTCCGAGCCAATTCACAACAAACATTGCACCCATCATGATTGTCTCACCCCTTCCTCCGATAAAGTTATGATACACAGGTAGGTAGTGGCCAAGTATTCCAAAAATGGGGATGATAAGAAAATACGGTTCTGATGTGAAAGCAAGTTTTGCGATCAGAGTGGGCAGTGCGACTTTGAGCATATCTGCAAGTGAGGTCAGGCAGCCGTACTTTGCGCCTATCCGTTTATTAACGAGTGTTGCGCTTACAAAGTCAGAATCGAATTTTTCATCAGTGCCTTCAATCGGTTCAGAGTAGAATTCAAGATCCTTGCCCTTCGTCACGTTACGATATACAATTCTGGCAAAGGAGATTGATCCAAGCAGGTAGCCGATCAGGCTGCAAATAAGGACAAGCAGCAGCGGGTGGCTTTCAAGAAATGCTGTTACCTCATTCATAATCGTGCAGGGTTAATATTCCATTTGATCCGTTGACTGTAACTTTCATTCCGTTACCTATAATGCATGCGTTAGGTACGGAAACAAGTGCAGGTATCCCCATCTCCCTGGCTATGATAGAACAGTGTGAGAGCATTCCGCCTGTTTCTGAGACAATTGCACCGGCCCTGGCCAGCACCGGGGTCCAGCTCACATCTGAAAAGGGGATAAGCAGAACATCACCATTGGTGACGGCATCGAAATCACTGATGCTTTTCACCACCCTTGTCTTCCCCGTGTAGGTTCCCGGAGAAGTCCCTGTCCCGGAATGATTCTTAGACTTGTCATTTGCAGGGAGTGGAGCGTCATCACCATAGATAACCGGAGGAAGTACGATGTCTTTTGTCTCTTCCATCTCTGACTTCCGCTGTTGTATAACATCATTATAACAGGTAATGTCAGGCTTGGAAAAATTCTCAAGGATGCTGTCTATTTCCTCTTTTTTCAGGTAAAAGATGTCATTTTCGTTATTGATGATCCGCCTGGCGGCAAACTCCTTTCCCAGGTACAGGAAGAGCCTTCGGAAAAGGCCGTAACCGTAAATATATAAAGAGCTGATCTGTTCGCGATACACTTTGTATCTGCCGGCTTTCATATAGCTCTTATACAAGGAAGGAGCGATCTTTACACCTCTCCGGCGGATTTTATCAAGGCTGTCAAGTTCTGATTTTGATTCATGTTCAGAAGATGACCTGATTAAATGGAAAACCATTTCGTGATCCTCTTCCCATTTGGGATATGAAAAATCATTGCCGCTTTCGCTGAGATGGCCGAAATCCTTAATTAACCTGTCAATACTGCTGCTTATGTTGTCTGCTTCCCTGAAGGATCTGAGCTTTTCAAGAGTTGTGCATTGCTCTCTGATCACAGGCGGCAGCTTCCCGATCTCTTTCCTTATACTGTCAATGAGCGGAACAGGGGAGAAGGATGTCAATTCAGGGAAATCTGGTCTGAAATCAATCTTGTCATAATCAAGATGAAGCTCTTTCAGTTTGCTCTTCAGTCTCTTGTGGTGCATTGTCATCAGCATCGGCGCCACTATATTCAGATATGCCAGCCTCTTTCCGGTATTAAAAAGCATCGAATAGATTTCAGGATAAGAGTCAATGGACAAATCTTTTCTCAGCATTCCATCATAAAAGGTGGATTTCGCTTTAAGCTCAGAGTATTCAGCCAGGAATATCTTTTCAAAACGCATCTTTGCAGCCACGAACTTAATTATCCTGAATGTATGCCTCAGGGTTTTCAGACCGGGTTTGAACGAATGGCTTGACTTTTCATCTCTGATCATGAGCTGCTCAAGGCTGTCAGCTGACATTCCGAACTCACTGAATATTTTCCCCAGTGCGGCAGTGTTGAGGTACATTTGATAGTAGAATTGTTTTACCAGATCTTCAGGTTTTATTTCCAGGGGTCCGGTAATCTCTTCAAGCAGTTGTATCCAGGTGCCGTTCACCATCGGGATGTTGACAGACCATACCAGCGGCTTGATCTGACCGGGCAGCATCTCCTTGGCCATCTTGTTCGAATAGATCTGCATCTCCTTTCTGCCTGTTATCTGGCGCAGCTGCAGATAATAGAGCTGTTTCCCGTCATACACCCATTCTATGTCAATATGATTGCCATAGTAACGTCTGAGCCGGGCTGTGTCTGCCGATACCTGCCTGATGACTGAAAAGAGAGGGTATTGGCCGTTCCCTTCAAAGATTAAGTCCTTTCTGATCCTCCATCGCAGAGGGGTGTAGCCCTTCTGCACCAGATCCTCACCGGCACCCTCAACAGCTTCAATAACTATCTCATTCTGGTTTGTAACGGGATTGCGGCTGAAGCTGACGCCGGCCAGTACGGCGGGTATCATTTCCTGAATTATGACTGCGCATCTGAGCGAGGAGATCCTGGTTCTCTTTAGATATTCGTTATCATTCAACAATGAGGCAGATGCCCAGACAGTCTTTATCGCTTCAAGAATTTTTTCAGTGCCGCTTATGTTAATCAGGGTCTGAAACTGCCCGGCAAAACTATACTCCGGAGAATCTTCAGCAGTTGTTGAAGAGCGGACAGCATAAACTTTATCGGGGAGAGCGGATACCTCATTTCTGAGCTCATCAAGAAAATCCGCACCCTCCTTAAGGAATCTGTCATGAGCATATGTGCTGACAAGAAAAGTAAGTGGGATATTAAAACCGTATCTGTGAAGAAATATCAGCGAATTAGCCTTGTTACCTGTCTCGTCCGACTTGAGCCCTGCTCTCAGTCTTTTTATTGATGGCTGGTGCTTCATTCCGTGTACCATTATCTGTGGTTAACTGTCCGGATTTGCCCTGCTGAGGCATTAACAGCAGAACATAATGGCTTTCACATTAAACAAAAATAATATTTGATCTGATAATTTCAAGCAGTTATACGATTAATCATTCCTCTGAACACCAGTTCATGAAATGGCATCACAGAGTACCAGTACAGTCTGCCCTTCAGACCTAGCGGCCTGAAAGTGGCTGTCTGGATAAGCGTGTTATTTTCGATCTTAAACTCAAGCCATGCCTCTCCCGGAAGTTTCATCTCCGCATAGAGCAGGAGTCTCTTCGCTGTTCTGTCAGCAACAAGCACTCTCCAGAAATCGAGTGCATCGCCTGGTTCGATCTGGGTATCATTCTTTCTGCCCCTGCGAAGGCCTACCCCGCCGTTCAGTTTATCCATAAAACCCCTTATTCCCCACAGCCAGTTGGCATAATACCAGCCTGTCTTACCGCCGATGGACCACAGTCTGTTCAGAACCAGTTCTTCATCAGTAATTGTTTTGGATCTTCTGTCAAAAAGGCAACCGTATTCAGGGACTTTAATCAGGTCTGAAATCCCTTTTTCAAGAGTGGCGGTCGACAGGGCATCGGTCCAGCTTGATGTTACATTGTGATTTTCGATTTTTTCAAATGCCACCCTGACGGCTTCGTCAAAACTCAACAGCTTGATTTTCAGTTGCTGCTGGAGATCGTTTTCACGGCAGATGACCTCAACTTTCATGCTGTCAACAAGATTGATGGCAAGCTTGTAAGATGTTGATGTGACAAAATAGAGCCAGTATGAAGAAAGCTTGGGTGTCATTACCGGAACGACATACACCCTGCGTCTGAGATTTCTTACTGCCGCAAATCTCAGGAGCATCTCTTTGTAAGTCATAATATCCGGACCGCCGATATCAAAGCTTTTATCGAATGTACTTTCCCTGAGCAACACGCCGCTGAGATATTCAATGACGTTCTGAATAGCAATAGGCTGCGATTTGGTATTCAGCCACCGGGGAGCAACCATGACAGGAAGTTTTTCAACAAGATCCCTGATTATTTCAAAGGAGGCGCTGCCTGAACCAAGAATTATTCCTGCCCTGAGGGTTGTGAGATGATATTTGCCCCCGGTCAGTTCCTCCTCCACAGCCTTGCGAGATGCCAGGTGCTTTGACAACTTGTCGGTGTTGACGATTCCGCTCAGATAGATAACCTGTCTGACCTGTGTATTATTGATCCTGTCCCTGAAGTTAACTGCAGACGTCTTTTCCATTGAATCAAAATCGGCCGTTGAGGCTGACATTGAATGGATGAGATAGTATGCGGCATCAATATCTTCAGGGATTCGTTCAAGTGTTGACCTTTCGAGGAAGTTAACCTCAATTACTTCCAGGTTATCATTTCTTAATCCGGAGGTTTTAAATCTTTTAGCATCCCTGACGCAGCACACAACATGATGTCCCTCTGCAAGCAGCACCGGCAGAAGTCTTTTAGCGATATACCCGGTCGCCCCGGTAAGCAGTATTTTCATTTCGGCTGTTTTATATTATTACATGTCATATATTTTCCGACTTTAATTATGCATTCTTCAGAATTTCTGATATGGAAGCGCTGACTGCTTCGACCACATGGTGGCGATACCTGCCAACCGGGCAGCCAGTATAAATTCCAGTTGTTTTTCCTTCCTGGAAGGTTCTTACAAGAGGTTCTTCCCAATTCGTGTAAGGAATAGGTGCAAAGGGGTCATACACTTTGAACGCCGTGAACTTTTTCAATGCATGAAGGACCATCAGGTCAGTGTTCTCCGCTATGAAGTCGGTTGGCACCTCAATAGTATAATCGTATCCCTCATCGATAGCTTTTCGGTAAGCTGAATAGGTTGAAATTTTCCTGTTACGGGGATCCCAGTATTCATCCGCATATTCATCCTGGCTCCAGACCAGATTCCATCTTCCTCCCCATTGATCAAGGGCTCGCTTCATCCCTGTCTCAAGGGGCACACGATACTCAGCCCCCCTTGAATCCATAGTATCTTTTCTGAAAGGATGACCATGCTTTGAGAGGATAAGCAGGATGCTCTGATTGCCAGGGATTTGCATCAACCGGTCACGCACGATCTGCACATAGGCCTCACGCATCGCCGGCTGACTGCCAGGCTGATCGGCACAGATGACTTTTGCTCTTTTACCGACTAGACGGTGAACCATCGGCAGGGCATAAGCATAGTCCTCGAAGTCAGAGTAAACAGGATTACAGAAACATTGATAAATGATAGTCTCGCATCCTTTTGACAGGAGCTCCTCCACCGCCTGCAGTACTGATTCCTCATAGGTATAACGTGCATGGCAAAATTCTGTCCCCGGAAATTCGCTCCTGAGTACCGCAACTGTTTCATCATAGATGCACCTGCACTGATGCTCCCATGCTACTTTTTTCTCAGGAAGGAGATGTCCGTAGTACCAGCCGGCGACTTTTGCAGCCGTCTTCTGGCATACCTCGGGGGCGCCGCCCCTGCCATCTGCGGTATAAAGAAAATATCCATGGTCTGAAGGGTTCCTTTTCATTCCGGGTGGGCACCATTTTACTTTGCAGTTTATGTACGGAATACCTGCCTTGTTTACAAATGAGCCATACATGTCAATCAGCTGGCTGGGACTGAACGGTTCCCGGGCAAGAGGATTAGACGGATCAATCAATGCTATACCCCTGTCAGCCAGAATGAGCTTATGAAGAAAGAGAGGCAGGGAATATGCAAAAACATGACCCATGAATTTGGTATAGAACTCAGCATCATAGGCTTCGGGCATTCCCAGGTCAGCCAGGATGATACCTGGCTTGCCAACAGTTCTTTTGTCCTGCTTTCTGAAGAAAGTTTCATAACCATACTGGTCACCGTAGCGCCAGTGTCTTAGCCACTCAAACATATTGCTAATTTATTAACATTAAATCAACTCTCACATAATGAGTGACACTTTTGATTACATTTCCAGCCTGGTTTGTTTCCGGCATCAATCTGGCGGTATCTCTTAAATTCATTCATCGATGTCTCAGAAGTTTTCACTTGATAAGAACAAGATTAAAGTTCTGTTACTGGAAGGAATTCATCAAAGTGCAGTTGAATTCTTCACAGCCAACGGATACACAAATATTGAAACCTGTTCAGGTTCACTTGATGATGCTGCGCTGAAGGATAAAATAAAGAATATAAATATTATCGGGATCCGCTCACGAACTGAGATTACCGAAGAAGTGCTGAGCATGGCTGACAAGCTCTTCGCAATTGGCTGCTTCAGTATTGGCACCAACCAGGTTGACGGTCGTGCTGCCAGGCTCAGGGGCATCCCGGTTTTTAATGCTCCTTTTTCCAACACACGCTCGGTAGCGGAGCTTGTCATTGCCGAATGCATCCTTCTCATGCGTAATATTCCGGCAAAGAATGCTGCGGCTCACATGGGCAAATGGCTTAAATCAGCAAGTAATTCATATCGAAGTACGGGGTAAGAACCTTGGGTATAATAGGATACGGTCATATTGGATCACAGGTATCGATTCTGGCAGAAGCTCTTGGCATGAATGTCTATTATTATGATATTGTGAAGAAGCTCAGCCTTGGCAAGGCAGTCGCCTGTGGCTCTCTTGCCGAACTGTCTGTCTGTTGCTCATGTTGTCACTCTCCATGTTCCCGAGACACCGCTGACGCGGGACATGATAGGTAAAAAGGAGATCAGCCTGATGAGGAAAGGGTCATGCCTTATCAATGCGTCAAGGGGTTCGGTGGTCAACATCCCTGCCCTGGTATCTGCCCTCAGGGAAGAGCATATCCTGGGAGCTGCTCTTGATGTCTTTCCTGATGAACCGGCTTCAAGCGGAGATACGTTTGTCTCGGACCTGCGCATGTTTGAAAATGTCATACTGTCGCCTCATGTGGGAGGGAGCACCACCGAAGCCCAGGAAAACATTGGCACTGAAGTGGCTGAGAAGCTGGTGAGGTACAGCGACACCGGAGACACGATCGGCGCCACGAACTTTGTGCAGATATCCCTTCAGCCTAACTGCAATGCCCAACGGTTCCTCCATATTCATAAGAATGAACCGGGGGTGCTGAAAGAGGTGAACTATGTGTTCACTTCCAAAGGAATAAACATTGCATGCTGAATATCTTCAGACTGACGCTGAAGTAGGCTATGTGATAATTGACACCGAGAGCACGCTTGACAGCAGCATCATCAGGGAACTGCGGTCAATTGAAGGAACAATACGGGTAAGGATGCTGTACTGATCTTATTTCAGATAACAAAAGGTATAAATCTTTTTGTTCGCTTTCATATAGTCCCTGTAGCTGTCGCCGAAATAAGCAATACACTCCTTTTCGTCTCCCACTGCAGTAAACCAGAGAAGGACCGATGAGAGCAGGGCCACTAAAGTCATGATGACTGTCGGGTGCTTGAAGTAATATACCCCAGGTAAGAAACAGCAGTGAACGAGTAGAGCGGATGCCTTACATACTTAAAGATTCCGGTAGTTACAAGCTCTGTGGTCTTCTCAAATTTAAAGAGCTTATCATCTACCCTTACTATTCCGGGTTTACGGGCTCTTCTGAGAAGCAAGACACCTGCGATCACCATGTAAACAGAAATCGCAAGCAGTAACCACGAAATGACCTGTTTTACCGACAAGCGGCTCAACAAACCAGAATTTGTAGTTTGCCACGATGAGTGCGATAATGCATTCCCAGCTGAAAAAACGCGGGAAACCGTGACTTTTTATATCAAAAAGGGTCCGTTTTGAAAGGTAAATGACGGGCAGGCTAAGTGCAATAAACAAGAATTACTTTATCCATTTCAATTCTTTATCAAACCTGTACGTTGACACCTTTACTGTCTCCATGAAAACCTTATTACCTCGGCAGACCAATGTCAGAGGCGCTCCGGAGAAAGACCTGATCACGACTTCCTTTCATTCTCCTTGCTTCCCATTCAATGTCAACTTCAAAATTACCCCTGGCTTTCAATCCTGTCACAGAGCCCTGCAGGCCAGGCATCAGGCAGGGCAGGCAGTATGTTCACCACACCGTTTTGACTCTGCAGCAGCATCTCGGCTATGCCTGCCGTGCCGCCGAAGTTTCCGTCAATCTGGAATGGCGGGTGGTTGTCAAAGAGATTTGGCAGGGTCGATTTTTCAAGCAGCAGCCTGAGGTGTTTGTAACTCTCATTTCCGTCATGGAGGCGGGCATAGAAATTGATGATCCATGCCCTGCTCCAGCCGGTATGTCCGCCGCCGTTCTCTAACCGGTGTTCAAGCGTTTTACGTGCTGCGGCATAGAGATCAGGTGTATCCGGTGTGATCTGCGTGCCCGGGTGCAGCCCGAAGAGATGCGACATGTGCCTGTGACCGGGCTCAGCCTCTTCATATTCCTCTGATCCACTCCATTATAGTGCCGTTGGAAGCAATCCTGACAGGAGGGAGCTTGTCCAGCGTCTGCTGAAGGCTGTCAGCCCATCCGGTGTCAGTGTTAAGTATCTGAGCAGCTTTCTGGCAGTTTGTGAGAACCTCCCGTATGATCTGGTTATCCATTGTCGGGGCATAGGTAAGCTTGAATTCTTTACCGGAGACCGGATCGATATAACTGTTTTCCGGTGAGTAAGTAGGAGCTGTAACAAGATACCCCTCTTTATCTGTGAAAAGAAAAGTCCTGATAAAGTCGGCTGCTCCCTTCATGACCGGGTAAGCTCTCTCACGCAGGATAGGAGGTGTCATTTGTGAACTCATAGTGTTCCCACAGAGGCAGTGTCATCCATGCTCCTCCCAGCGGGAACATGCCCCAGTAAACGCCGTCTATCACGGCCGTCTTGCCGAATACATCCGTGGTATGATGCATTGTCCATCCCTTCGCACCGTACATCTCACGGGCAGTGACACTTCCCGGAACTGTAAGCTCTTCCATGAAATGTTACCACCGGATCGACAGTCTCGCTGAGATTGCATACCTCCGCGGGCCAGTAATTCATCTGCAGGTTGATGTTGACATGGTAGTCAGAGCCCCACGGAGCCAAGTAATCCTTGTTCCAGATACCCTGGAGGTTCGCAGGGAGCTGTGCAGGATGTCTGCGACGAGCCCATCAGCAGGTATCGTCCGTACTGAAAATAGAGTGCGATCGAGTCCCGGGTCATCTCCGCCTGCCTGGAACCTCCTGAGACGCTCGTCAGTGGGTATGGTATCAGCTTTGTTGTCATTTCCAATTTGCAGGCTGACCCTGTCAAACATTGAAGAGTGTTCATCGATATGACTTTTCTTCAGACGCTCAAATGATTTCCAGGAAGCTGTGCTGATGGCATCGGTGCACTTCCTTCGCGGATCGATCGTGCGGTCGAAATTCAGACTGTCAACATTATAATCAGTAGCTGCATTGAAGAACATTACCAGCTCGGTTCCTCCGGTATATTTCAGTGATTTATTGTCATGTGTCAGCTTACCGTCGTATGCTGTTGGAAGGAGGGAGGCAAAGAACTTCATGTGAGCTCCGCCCGGCCCCAGGGCCGGGTCGTCACTGTCAATCACCTGTCCCTCCATGTCTATGCGGCCGTCCATGACACTGATGACAGCATCCTGCTGCCGCTGCAGTGAGATTGACATGTCAAGGCCACCTTCCTTCTTCGATCGCATCGAAATGACCAGTACATTATCCGGTGCCGATGAGTAAACCTCGTACTCTATTTTGTTTCCGTCCCTCTTGAAACTTACTTTAGCAATGCCGGTCCTGAGATTAAGCTCCCGGCGGTAGTCGGTGATCTTGCCGGTCGGTGTCGGCAAATTGAAAGCAAATCTCTCCGAGTGTCTGGTATGACCTGATCTTTCCGGGTATGCCGGCAACGTATTTTTCCGAAAGATCAAAAGCCTCGGGTATCCTGCCGTCAAGAATCAGCTTGCGTATTTCAGGCATGTGTGCAAGAGCTCCGGGATTGTTGTTGGGAATATTCATCCCGCCCCAGAGCGACTCTTCGTTAACCTGTAATCTTTCAGCAGCAGGGTTCCCGAAAAGCATTCCCCCGAGCCGGCCGTTGCCTATGGGAAGAGCTTCGGTCCATTCCCCTGCAGGAGTGTCGTACCACATTACATATTTCCATGTGTTGTTTTATGGCCGGAGTCGCATCCGGACAACAGTAATAAGATTATAATCAGCAGAATAACAGTATTTTTTATTCATTTTCAGGTTTAATTGCTTTCTGACGGATCAAATCTCATGACAAATCCACCGTTAGGATCTGAGGGTAACCGTTGCTGACTTTTCCCCTTCAAGAGTCATTTTTCTTATGTGCAAATGATCTTGGGGTATCGGCTTCCGTAATAAGAATGCCATTTGCCTGATCAATGAACGGAAGCTTTAGTTCAGTTCCATTGGCTCTTTGCCTGCATTGATGCCTGCCACGTACCACACGTCACCTGTTCGTCTTGCTATCACCAGGAATTTTCCGGGGAAGCCGTCAATGAATCTTGTCTCATCCCACGAAACCGGTATTGCACTCATCATGTTTCTTACATAATCCGGCATCACGGCCATTCCACGTGGTGTCTCTGCATAATGCTGCACTCCTGACAAGAAACAGAACTGCCATGGCCAGCTCAGCACCGTTGCCTGTCACCCTTTCGAAATTGTCATAGGCAGTAAAGCATACCGGTGTGAAATCCATCGGGTCGAAAGCATTGCGTATGAATGCCAGTGTGGTTGCTTTTGACGGGACCTTATCTGCACTCTCCTGGTCAAATGTTGCGTATTCGAGGCCTCGTATAGCCTCCATTGATACCAGGTTGGGCCAGGTGCGGTGCAGGCCTCTCGGCAATGTTGAGCCATGGCAGTTCACCACAAGATGATGCTTATGTGCATCTGCAAGGATATCCTGGTAATAATCCATCATCGATTGTCCGTCGCCTCCGAAGAAATCGACCTTGATGCCTTTGATACCCATCTGTTCAAGCCTGGTGAATTCCAGCCTCCCTGCTTTCATGTGTCAGCAGTTTGTCCTTGGGGTGGTAAGGCACGGTATTCCAGTCGCCGGCCGAGTTGTACCAGACTATCAGGCCTACATTCTTCTCAGCTGCCAGGCGTGACAGTTCAGCCAGTTTGTCCCATCCTATTGTCGTATCCCAGTTGACATCCACAAGGCAGTATTCCCATCCCATCTCTGAAGCGTAATTGATAAAGTCTTTCTGCACCTCGTAATTCACCGAAGCATCTTTCATCAATGCCCAGCTCCATGAGGCCCTTCCCGGCGTGACATACGAGAAGTCGCCATCTACAGACGGTCTGGCAAGGTCAGTGCCATGCGTTGATTCAACAATTACCCCGGGAGTACTGCCCATAGTTATAATGCGCCATGGGGTGGTCCAGGGCAGGGTTGACTGCGGATACACTGCACCGCCGGTGAATCCTTCCGTTGGTTCAGGAAATGCAATGACCATCTCACAGTGCTCCCTTACCCTTGTTAAGATGGCTGCCGCAATAATTACGGTCAGGCCAGCTCTCGGTCAGATTTACCCAGCAGTTTTTCGTATGGAACAACGCCGGGAAAGACCCAGCCGTTATTATCAGGATGATACTGTCAAGGAGGACTTCTTCAAGATAATGCTCCTCATATGACGGGTTACACTGATTCCATCCTGACTTTGATGCTGCACGCGGCTGGATCCAGCCTGTGGTTCCCGCGACAAAATTGAAGCCTGTCATTTCGGAAGTAATCTTTTTTACCTCATCAGAGTACCCCGGGAAAAGAGTAACAAAATGCGACGCCGTCATCTGACACCTGGAAAATCACATCCATCTTGTCCGCCTGCCGCATTTGAAAGGTGGAAAACTCGCCTGGTTGGCTTCGTAATCTGGCTTCTTTCGTCTTACCGTACAGAGGGAGTAATCTTTCCTGAACGGTTGTCACTCCGGAAACTGAAACCAGTTTCATCCCTGAGGAAAAATCACCATCTTCCCTGATGATTCCGAGCGATGAAGTTCTCAATCACCGGAAGCTCACGGTAAGAAACAGAGAAAAACAGCCTTCCCTTCATTGATAACATCCAGGTTACTCGGATATCCCCTCCCGGACTTTCCAGGATCATATCGTCATGTTGATTACATGATAAAAGGGCTGACATAATACCTGCACATTACAAGAAATGCTTATAGGTTTTCATCTGTTCATCTTAGCCGGCAGTACGTCTTACTCCAGTGTCACCAGCTTGGTTGTCAAACTGTACAAATATACTTTTAGTTTCCCGGCCATCAGGGCAATTCGAGGTCCGAGTGCTGACAAAAGCTATTCTTTTACTGTCAGGTGACCAGCTTGGAACGTTGATTGTACCCTGTCCTCCATAAAGATAAGCGATGACCCTGGGTGTCCCGCCATCGACGGGCATCAGCCTGATATACACATGTTTATAGAAGGGATGATCATCAGCCTTTATTTCCGGAGGGAAAGAGAGGAACACGATCCACTTCCCGTCAGGTGAAACATGCGGGAACCAGTCGTTGTACTCATCAAAAGTCATCTGTTCCTGTTGTCGATCCGTCGGCCTTCATCCTCCAGATCTGCATGGTGCCGGTTCTGGCTGAGTTGAAGTAAATGTACTTTCCGTCAGGTGAATATTCCGGGCCGTCATCCAGTCCGGAAGCATCCGTCAGCCTGATCTCCTTCTTCTTTTTGACGGATATTTTATAAATGTCGAAATTCTCGTTCCGTCCAGCAGTGTAGGTCAGGTACTTCCCGTCGGGAGACCATCCGTGAAGATAGGAGGGACCGAGCGATGTGATTCTTTTGGGTGTGCCGCCTTCAACCGGCAGGGTAAAGATGATGGATTTGCCTTCCTCTTCAGCAACGTGATGGCTGATGCCCAGCATCTTTCCGTCGAATGACAGAACATGATCATTGTTATTGCTTGTGGCGAAACCGCTGTTTATTGCTTCCGGTTCTCCCTTCTCAAGGTCAAATTTATAAAGCAGGCCGTCGCCGTTGTAAATGAGATACTTGCCGTCTACAGACCAGTTGGGTGCCTGGATCGATGCGGGCGACTGGTAAATTACCTTCCTCATTCCGGTCTCAACATCCATAACTTCCAGGTTGCTGCCGATAAAATCCCTGTAAGGCACAAAGTCATCCTTTGCAGGTACGGTGATGCGTACATTACTAAATCGCGCTTTTTCAACCACATTATTGTCGTGAGAGCAGATGAACAGCCCGGCGTAAACCTCCCCGGTCAATGCAGGGTCAGTGATCATGACAGTGTCAAAAAGATTACTCCCTGACAGCACATGACAAGTGAATTTATTCCCCTTTCGTTCCAGCTGTATCACATCAGGTGACACTGCCACCAGCGATTTCCTTTCTGACATCTCCGCTCCTGAGCCGGACGGTATTGCAGTGACGTAAGTCCGTCTCCATGCACGGTAGCGCTGATGTGTGCCGAACCAGGATCAAGGCTCTGACGTATCATCCATCCGGCCTTGCGGTGCAGGTGACTGCCCTCACCGGAGAACTGAACATCAGCTGTCAGGATAAAATCTCCTTTCAGCTTCTTCCATGCAAAATGGAACTGGTCGCTGGTGAACCAGATGTTGTCGCCTGATCCGGAAATAACATAGTCCTGGTCTGATGGATTGTAGATCAGGTCTCCTTTTAGTTTGCAAGCCCCAACATCCGAGCTGCCCGTCGAAGAGACTTTTTGAATAGTCCTGTGCAAAGACAGGGAATGATATTAATGCTGTTACCGCCATGGAGATGATGAATATTTTTCTACCATTTTCAAGTTAAATTGTTAACTTTAACAAGGCAATTGCTTCTGGCATCCGCAGTGAAAAAGCCATTACATCTGCTTAAAACTCCAATTTCTTAAGTTATAAATATACGTCCTTACGCTTATATAACCGGTAAGACAAAAAAATCAGAAGCAGTGATACTGCAGTGAAATATAGCAAATTCCGGAATTCAAGCCTGTATTCAGGATTTAAGGTATCAACATTGACATATTTGAATGGACTTATATAGCCTAATTTTGAAAGACTGTCAGTTATTTTTGAGAGAGTATGAATAAAATAGAGAATTAGCACCAGGCCTATACTGAGCGTGGTTATCGGCTTAGCCCTTTTTACCAGGGTTGACATGAATAATCCAACTGCTCCGAAGAAAAGATTCAGCAACAGGGTATAGAGTGACAGTATAAGAAAAGCATTTACACTGTAAGGTTCTCTCTGAGCGATCTCCATGCTGATAAAACCAGCCAGGGCAGTGACCAGGTTCAGTAAAACCACATTCAGAAAGACAACTGCCGCTTTGCTATTAAAGACCTCGCTGCGTGTCAGTGGCCAGGTAAGAAGGAATTCTGCGGTTTTATTGTATTCTTCTTTGAGCAGGATATTTGATGATAGTACGATTGCATAAATGCTGCCAAGCACCAGCATATAAATCACATTATTGGCGGTATAAAAGCCCAATACCGAAAACAGATCGTCAATGTTCGAAATTCCCTTGAACTGCAATGCACCTTCAGGCAGTATACTGATCATTGCCAGGATCTTTGAATTGTTTTCCAGGAAAGTCCCGTATACCGACATTGTTACCGATATCAGTGTCGTAATGACGATAGTCCAGATCAGCAGGCTGAATGCATTTCCTTTCAATTCTCTCAGAAAAAGGTTTTTATTCATTTGGCCAATTCTGAATTAATTGTAGTAATGCATGAATATTTCTTCCAGGGATGGCTCCTCGATTGTCATATCGATTATTTTCGTGCCTCTGAGTTTTGCGATTAGGTCATTGATATCGCCGGAGTACATAAACTGCATTGTACTGCCGGTAATGAGAGGTATATCTTCTATACCCTGAAGGCCAGTAAACTCCTTGTCTGTCTGCCCGTCAAATTCAATACTTATTTTTCTGAGTTGTCTCTTCCTCAGAGTTTCAATATCCTCTACCCTGATGATCCTTCCTTCCTTGATGATGGCTACGCGCCTGCACAACAGCTGCACTTCACTCAGTGTGTGCGATGAAAAAAAGACTGTCATTCCTTTCCGGTTCTCTGTTCTGAGCAGTTCAAAGAACCTTGCCTGCATCAGCGGATCGAGACCCATGGTCGGTTCATCAAGGATAAGGAGTTCCGGATTATGCAGGAGACTTTGAATAATGGAAACCTTCTTGCGGTTCCCCATCGACAGATCAGAGATCTTCCTCTTCCGGTCAAGCTCAAATAATTCAGTAAGCTCTGAAATCCTTTTTTCGCCGTTCATGGGTCTGATAAAAGCCAAGGCAATAGTCAAGAAATTCACCTATATCCATATGTCGATACAGGTTTGCATCAGAAGGAACATACCCGGTGCGCGACCTGATCTTTTTTGAATCTCTGACCACGTCTAAACCCATTATCTTTGCATTGCCGGCACTTGGGAATATCAGGTTCAGCAAAACCCTGATAGTGGTTGATTTGCCTGAGCCGTTTGGACCAATGAATCCGAATATCTCACCTTCCTCCACCTCAAGATTAACGCCCTCAATCCCTCTGTCCTTCCCATAGATTTTTGTCAGATCTCTGATATCAATTATTGTTGCACTCATATGGGATTATCACTTGCTTATATTCAGTTTCGGATATTTGCACACATTTACGGCCTGATTTTGCTTTTGTGTATGAGGGAAAGTTCTTCATATGATCCGGAACAGCCGTAGATCAGGAAATCCTTTTCAGTGAGTTTTTTAACTGCCTCTTTCGACCTGGGTTCTGAAAGGCTGAAATCACGGTCGTGAAACTCCACAAGGATCTGGTCTACTGTGACAGGAGATGCAAGGATGGTGTCAATAACCTCATATTCAGACCCTTCAATATCCATCTTAAGAACGTCAATATGGGTGTGATTAAGCTCACGGGTGATATCTTCAAATGTCTTCATCAAAACTTTTACTGACTTTGCGGTATCAACCTCTTTATGCTTCACCATGCTTCCGGAAATGGCTCTTGGGTTAACGGGAAGAAAAAATTCAGCCGGCCCGCTTACCGAAGCACTTATTCCATAAGGGTGGAAGTGGAATTTCCCGGGAAGCTTCCGGCTTTGTATCCACTCTATCGACTTCGGGGTAGGGTCAAAAGCATGGACCACTGATCCGTGCCTTCTGATGCAGGCAGTATCAAATGAGATGTCCCTGCCTGTTCCAAATGAATAAACGATGGAAGATTCACTAAGCAGCTCCGGAATGACATAAAAACCACCGTAGCTCGTACCATACCATTTGCAATTAACCGTAACAGAAGGTTTAAGATGGCTGAAGGTGGCCGGATCAGTCTGCCGGCGTATCCGGCTCTTCCTCCGGCGCGATAAGATCTCAAGCCACAGGTTTCCGGCTTTTTCCCTTGCCGATGTGATAATGGAACTTACCATGACAGGGTTCATACCAGGTCACAGGCTTCCGGTGGCATCCAGTGAGCATCTTTTCCTTCCCATTTGATATTGCACCCGATGGGATTGGTTTTAGCTACCGTTACAGGTTTCCCCGAAGTCAGTTCGCTGAGCGCACTGTCAAGATCATTTACGGTCATGCGGGAGGTATCTCGCGGTGAATCAACACCTCTGCCGGTATAAACAAGTTCTCTCTCTTTATTGAAGACGAAAAAATGGGGCGTTTTCAGTGCACCGTATTCCCTTGCCAGAGACTGGTCAGCATCATAAAGGTATTTCCAGGGGAACTTATATTTTTCCATTCGCGCCACCATGTTCGGGAAGCTGTCTTCCTCATATGTGTGTTCACTATTTGAGTTTATGCCGACAAAGACCACCCCTGCAGGACGGTATTTTTCTGCTGTGGCACGGGTCACCTCATCGGAGCCAATGACGTAGGGACAATGGTTGCAGGTAAAAAACAGCACCAGGTAAGGGTAATCATCAAAATCAGACAAGCTGTAATCGCGGCCTTCCGTTGAGGGCAGACTGAAATCAATAGCTTTTTGACCGGGTTCAAGTGTATAGCTCATTTTGTTTAATAGTATGGTTCTTAAAGTCAAACAACGTCGCTGACCTATTGTTCTGATAAGTTTATTTAGCCGCTACAGTAGTTTAATAATTTCATGCAAAAGGCATAATTTTAAACAGTACAGATATAAATCCTGACCATTCGTTAAAGTTAACTTGTTTTTTCCGTGTAATAATTGTTTTGATGCTTAGTTTCATTCTTATTTTACCTGCCGGAGCCCAGCCTTCCGGCGGAACCTGCCGCACAGGTAATCTGATTCTGAAATCCGGACTGGTATATATCGGAGTTTATCCCCTGTAAAAAAAGACCCTGAGGCAAGGCAGCCTCAGGGTCCTGTATTGTTTGCATTAACCTAATTCATGGAAGTGAGTATTTCAAACTCATCTTTGCTTAATTCTTGATTTTCAGTTTCGAAATTCATATAATCCCCTGTTATAATTTGAATCAATAAGCCGAAGCTTTCCCGTTTCGTTTTCACCCAGCTTTTTCAGATGTTTATTCAGAATGATAATCCTGAAAGGCCCTTGTCCGTTCAACTTTTCAGTCAGTTCTGCCTGCGACAAAGGTCTTACCTTACCGCGACTATAAAACTGACTTGAATAACTCTTTTTATTAAGATAATACAAATCAGTAATTTCAGTATCGGATTGATTTAATATGAGATACTTATCAGTATTACTGTATTGCTCAATTCGGTTGCCGGTCATTCCGGCAAAAAATACGATCAGAAACACGGATGGTAGTATCAGGCTTGTATACACAAGCGCAGCCTTATTTCTTATATCGGCCCACCAGTATGTTACAAGCAACGCCACTGGTATCATTACCGGAAGAACATAGGTGTGGATCAGGCTTTTTGATACGGTGAAGAACAGAGGTGTCCATAATAACCACAACAATAAGAAACCGATCCACTTATTCTTTAATATATCAGACCTGTTTATCCATGTCCTGTTGACGACTGTGATAATCCAAGGAAGAGTTCCTGCAACAAGGAAAAGCCAGATTATGCCATATGGCATCTGCTTGGGGAAACCATACAGGTCACCATTCCATCCGGAATCAAAGAAACGTTTAAAATGTTCGCCAATAATGAAATAGTTCAGAAAGCCAGGTGATTTTATCTCTGCCATCCAGTACCATGGTACAGCTATAAGAATAGCCAGCAGAGAACCTGTGAGCCATGGCATTGCCCTTAATACCTTTTTATATTCCTTAAACCAGACAATCCAGATGAAGAGAGGAGGGAAGGTTAAGATCAGTGCAATCGGGCCTTTAGCCAGCATGCCAAGACCGATGCCGGCAAAAAACAGATAATTCCAGACAGATTTTTGATTCTCACTGACTGACTTCCAAAAAGACAGCATTATCATCGCCACACTTAATGACAATGTTATGTCTGTGGAGACAACTCCCATATGTAACAAAAATTCCGGTAAGGTTATGATTACAAAACCTGCGAAGTAAAAAGGCACTTCTTTCTTTCCGGCAAACCTGTTCACCATGAACACCATCAGTAAGCTAAGGAGAAGCGAAGGCAGTCTGACAGCAAATTCATTGACACCCAATACCTTCATGCTTAATGCTGATAACCAGGTTGATAAAACAGGTTTTGCCCAGAATGGGACTCCATAATCAATCTGGGGCGTAACCCAGTTATTTGTCTCAACCATAATCCTGGCTATCTCGGCATATCTTGCCTCTGTCTTATCCATTAAAGGAACGAAGGCGTTAAGTATAAGTCTTAACAGAATAATTGCAAGACATGCCCAGAGATAAAAATGGCGATGTTGAAGTATACTTTTAAGGTTGTATTTCATCTGTATTTCCTTCTTATTCTGAGTACGTCATACCAAATCCTGAAAGAATAAGCAAAGCTGACTTTAGAATTGGCAGTGTCTATCCAGTTTTGTAAAGGTATTTCGCGACAGATCTGCTGCATTTTTTCTTTTCCGTACTGTCTGATTATCCTGTGAAATATTTCAACATCAAACAGCCATTTTGAAATAAACTTTTCGTTGAAAACATTTTTGGCGAGGTCCGACCTGAATACCTTACATCCGCATTGAGTATCGTATACGTGAATTTTCAGCTGACCGGAAATAACCGTAGCCAGAATCCTGCCAATTATGTGACGATAGTGCTTTCTTACAATGTTGCTGTCAATCTTCAGTATTCTTGACCCGAATGCAAATATCACACTTTCATTTATATACTGGCTTATTGACTGGCACTCCTCAAGTGAAGTTGCGCCATCGGCATCGAGATATGCAATTCTGTCGAACTGCAAGTTATTGGCAAAACAATACATTACCCCTTCCCGGATAGCTTCAGCTTTTCCTTTATTCTTTTCAAGTGAACAGATGAACACTTTATCCGGGCTTAAGCTCCTAATTTCACTCAGCTTTTCACTTGTTTTATCTGTAGAACCATCATTGGAAAAGATAATTCTCGTATTGTTATGCTGTTTCAGGAAAGCTTCATAACTGCCTGTGTGCAGTCTTTCGTATTCATTGTAGCATGGAATAACAATTATCAGAGAGCTGTTCATTAAGAAAGTTATTTACTTTTTAGAGTATTTGGCCAGAAGAGAGAGATAACTTTGTTTTCAGTAAAAAAGCCCTTCACTATCAAACACTTTTCTGCCACCTACCCATGTCTGCAGTACTTGTGTTTCCCTGATCTTCACCGGATCAATTGCGGTGATATCATCACCCAGCACCACAAAATCCGCCAGCATGCCGGGTTCCAGCGTCCCCTTGACATTCTCTTCAAAAGAGGCATAAGCAGCATTTTTTGTATAAGCTTTCAGCGCCTGTTCCACTGTTATCTTCTGCTCCGGCACCCAGCCGTCAGGGTTCTTGTCATCAAGGGTTCTGCGTGTGACGGCAGCGTAAATACCTTCAAGCGGTGTTGCCGGTGCTACCGGCCAGTCACTGCCGAAAGCAACGACAGCTCCTGCGTCAAACAACGATTTAAAAACGTACATTGATTTAACCCGTTCAGGACCGATCAGAGGCTCAGCCCACCTGCCATCATCGATGGCATGATAAGGCTGCATGCATGCAACAACATTCAGCTTTGCATATCTTTCAACATCACCTGGGGCAATGTGTTGTGCATGCTCTATCCTGAATCGCCGGTCCTTCATGCCATTCTCATTTCCCACCTGCTCATAGATATTCAGCATTGTATTGATCGCACGGTCTCCTATCGCATGGATCCCGACCTGCAAGTCAGCCTTGTCAGCATTTGTGATCCAGGTATAGAGGTCTTCCCTGGAATTGACCAGGAGGCCCGAGTCCGTTATCATGTCGGTGTACGGTTCAAGAAATGCAGCAGTGTGCGACCCCAGTGATCCGTCGATAAAGCCCTTAAGCCCGCCGGTTCTCATCCATTTGTCTCCTCTGCCGTCGCGGGCAACCTGTTTCTGCAGCTTCTCCCAGCGGCTGATGGTCTCCATTATATATACCCTGGTGATTAGTTTCCCGTCGTTTCGCACTCTCTCAATAGCATCTGCATAGCTGGCAGCATCAACTGCATGAACAGAGGTCACCCCGTTGGAGGCAAAGTAATCCATCGCTGCCAGCAGGGCCTTGTCAACCTGCTCGTCCGATGCGGAGGGTATCTTGCTGAAAATGTAATCCATGGCATTGTCCTTGAAAATGCCTGTCAGCTCACCTTCTTTGTTTCGCACAATGGTTCCGCCCTTTACATCCTTAACTTTCCTGTCAATGCCGGCAAGCTTCATGGCAAGGGAGTTGGCCAGAGCCATGTGCCCGTCGAGCCTCTCGACAAAGACAGGGTTGTCAGGTGTGACTGAATCGATCCAGCTTCTTTCAGGCAGTGTCTCCCATCCTTTGCCATCCCATTCACCTCCGGTGATCCAGGTCCCTGGTTTAACGGTAGCAGCAAATTCAGCAAGCCTCTTGATGAACTCCTCAGGTGTTGAGGCATCCCTGAGCTGTACCGAAGAAAGATTTAAGCCTCCCTGCAGAAAATGCAGATGCGAATCAATGATGCCTGGGATGACAAATTTTCCTTCCAGATCGGTAACCCCGGTATTGTCGCCTTTGAGTTTCATGATATCACGGTTGCTGCCAACCGCAATGATAGTATCACCCGAAAATGCCATGGCTTCCGCCAGGGGCTGGCTTTCATTTCCGGTCCAGATTTTTGCATTTGTTATTATCATTTCCGCATATTGATTTGAATTCTGACAAGAGATTGCACTGACGAGCAAGGCAACTGCAAAAAGGCATTTCTGAAAGTTTTTCATAAGAGACAGTTGGTTAGCAGGTGTTTATAATTTGTTGTCCGGGATAATTATTTCTTCAATAGTTCCAGTGTCACAAGATAAGCACAATGATCTGATGCAATGGAATCACAGATAACCTTTGTTTCAATCGTCCTCCATTTTTCTTTCGGGAAATGCATCACATAATCTATCCTGATCCTCGGAGCGTCAGACGGGAATGTGGGTTCGGGATCATCCTTATCATAAGAAGAAGACCATATCTCCCCGAGGATATTAATGGGATTACTGCCAGGCTGAGCATTCAGGTCACCTGCCAGCACAGCAGGGTAGGGGCTGACAGCAAACACCTCGTTGATCTTCTCTGCCTGAGCTATCCTGTCAGTTTCTGACTTTAGATGGTCGAAGTGGGTCCCGATAAATGCAATGGTATCTCCCGAAAACAGTACCACCACCGCTTCGAGGGCAGTCCTGGGTTCATTTCCCGGAGTATAAGGCAGTGGTACATTCCTGGCCGAGATAAAACTGAATTTTGATAAAATTCCTTCGCCGTACTCTCCGCCGTCATAGTACATTGCTCTTCCGAACAAAGGTGCCATTTCCGTCCTTATCCCGAGTTCCGTTGCCAGGTCAATATGTCCTGATCTGTTGGTTTTAAAATCAACCTCCTGCAAGGCGACAAGATCCGGATCAGCCTCGATGATCACCCTGGCTATGGCATCGAGGTTATAATCACCCAGGGTGGTTGCACCGTGATAAATATTAAAGGACATTATTTTTACTGTGATGCTATTGTCATTCAGGTCCTGCGCCCGGCATACCTGTGCAGCCAGCAATACCGTCAGCAGAAGAGTGAATTTAACTCTCATTTGTCTAACAGTTTTGTGTTGCTTTTAAGTTAATTCAGGCAGTTTATTAATAATCAAGGGTAATTATCCTGCCTTCGGTAAAGTTGAAAAACTTGTCTTTTTGCGCAACCTGTATGCCATCCATAAGATCCCCGGGACTGTACCCCGCTATTTTAAGGCAGGTAGGGCAGGCATAAACACCAACCTTCATCTCAATGAGCTTCCTGATATATGTATGTGCGGATTCAAAATCAGCAAATTGGATATCTTTTGAGTCTTTTAAAAGAAGTTGGACCGCATGGATGTCCATATATACAAGTACATCTTTATCATCGGCCATAATTGTCGCCATTTTGAGCGGCATTAATACTTTATGAGGATCATCGTAACATTCCGTAATATGAATGAATACGCCATCCCTGGCTGCTTCCATTTTGGAAGCTGAAGCAGTTGTTTGGTCAGAGTTCTGATTGCAGGCACTGAAAATTAGTCCGGCGAGCAGAAGGAATCCAATGTTTTTCATAGTTTAAGTTTTTATAAATCAGTTAGTCAATTAATCTGAATAAGTGATTAAAATTAGTTGATATTATTGATTTAACTTAAAAAGAATCAAAGTTGCTGTTAGATTGATTGAGGGCAGCAACGCGATGAGTTGACCCTTCAGAAGTATTGGTTTTTAATATACCTTCAAAATAAATATTACACTACAAACTCGGGTAAGCAAATCTGAGAAATGCTTTATGGCATCCTGAACAAAACCAGGATCTGCTTGTTTAACTATTATAAAACAAAAAAAAATAAAGAAAATGAAAAAATTAAGTGTATTAATACTTGCTATAGCGTCATCATTGAGCGCTTTCAGTCAGGGAAAAGACGTTGTTGATATTGCAATCGGATCCGCAGATCATACAACATTAGTAGCTGCTGTAAAAGCTGCTGATTTGGTAACAACTTTAAAAAGTGCAGGTCCGTTCACAGTATTTGCTCCAACTAATGCTGCTTTTGATAAGCTTCCTGAAGGAACTGTTGCAAATTTGCTTAAGCCTGAGAATAAGGCACAATTGGCAAAAATTTTAACATATCATGTAGTTAGCGGCAACCTTGATGCAGCTGCAGTGATGGATGCTATCAAAAAGGGTAACGGTCAAGTAGTTCTAACAACTGTCAGCGGTGGCAAGTTAACTGCTTCACTGGATATGGGCAAAGTTAAATTAACAGATGAATCTGGCAAATCAGCATTTGTAACTGTGGCAGATTTAAAGGGCACCAACGGTGTTGTGCATGTTATTGACGGAGTGGTTCTTCCTAAGTAGTTAAGATACTAATTGAATAAATTAAAGCTCTCTGATTAATTCAGGGAGCTTTTTTTAACCATTAAACCCTGGTAATAGTCTATCAGGTTCATTTTCATGGGTTATTATACCTCCATCTATATGGGATACCTGTCCGATAATTCAGACTGATTTACCTGGTATTAAAAATGCAAGATTAAAATCAGATGTAAATGAAAAGGCCAATAGATGCATAATTGAATAGGGCGAAATTGTAAACCTCATCATTGTCTGCACCCCCTTCAAGTATACGGTATCCGACCTTCAATCCTAAACGATCGGAAATCCTGTAGGTTGCTGCAATCAGAACATCTTCTGCTCTCCCCTGTGGTGCGGCAAGGGCATCGCCCTCTAAAAGGATGCCGAAACTTTCATCCAGTTTCCACAACATCCTGAAATTGATAATTGGGACAAAGCCCACATTTGTCTTCTCGCTTTCTGATCCTGCAGAAGCCAGTGTTATCTTAGCATCTCTGATTTTTGCAGTAAAACCGAGCCCGAATTCAAACTTCGGCTTAAGTACAATTTCATAGCGATACGTTAACCTGTACGAATTAAATTTATATGTTCCCGTAAGGTCTGTATTTGCAGGAAAAGTCATCCCTTCGAAAATTATATCGTATGGCACACTCCCATTCGAAATAGTTTCGAGTGGAGCATATAATAATGATAAAGTATGACGGGATTTTATTGTATAATTAACTCTTAGACGTAAAAAAATCTCTGTTTTTGAGATTAAATCATCTTTCAATGAAAAGAGTGTCCCCTGGTCTCCTGGGAATACGGACATTATTGTAACCTGTTCCGACAGCACCCGTCTCCAGGTCGAAAGAAGCCTGACCATTCAGTGAGAAAGCACTCAATGAAAGAATTAATACAGTAGATGCCGCTGACAGTAAGAGTTTATTCTTTATCATCTCATATTTCTTTTACAATCAGTAATACATCATTAAAACAGTTACAGAAAGACCCCTGTAAGTTTATGCATAGGTCTAAAGCAAAACGAAAACCAATATGACAATAACTTTCATTTTGTTCAGGGTTTAAATTTTAATAGTAAAAAAACTACAACGACTTAACAAGTTCATCAACTTTGTTAATTACATCAATTGATTCCTTTAAACTCGTAATTATTACCCAGTCATGGAACATATCCCGGATACTCAAAATAATTAAAGCTATATGTTTTGTTCTTTCATTAACTGTTTAAATTTTTGAGCATCTGCATTTAATATGTCTCTTGTTCCTGTGAAAAGCGATATCCTGCACAAACCGGTTAAATCTCCATAAACAGGGCTTACACGAAAATCTTTCAAATCAAGGTTTGCAGCATATTTCTGTCCGGCACTTTTAAGACCGGCAATACTTAATAAATTATCCTCTTTGTCTAATCTCTCCGATACTGGGATTACACATAGTGACATCTAACCAGGGAGAAAAAATAATTATCTGATCAGGCTGCTTTTTATTTTCATCTCTTAATTGTTGTGTAAAACCTAATGCTAATCCACCACCTGCAGAATCCCCCATGAAAACAATACGTTTGTCAGGATACTCAGCTATCAATCCTGTAAATAAGCCTTCAATAAAATCATATGTCTCTTTATAGCTGGCTTCAGGTGTCAATGGATAGTCAGGAACAACTATTGCCGCACTGGTCTTACAGATTAACTTCTCAATCAATCTCCAGTGTTCTGTGAGGATATTACTCATATAAGCACCACCATGGAAATATAAAATAATCAGGTCAGATTTACTGTCAATGGGAGAAATTGTCCACACCTTGCGTCTGTTTTGTTCACATTCTTTAATCTTAAAGTTCCTCAATAATGAATCAGGGATTTTTGCTGGTTCTTTTGAAAAACCATTTGTTATCATTTTTCTTTCTGTTCTCTTTTTCATTCCAAATAAAACCATAGCTATTTGCATAAGTTTTGATTGAAAACTTTGAGATATGCTGTGCTGATAATCAATATTATTCATGTTTAATTCTGCTTATTTTTGTGCATGAAATTCATTGATTACAAGAATAGATTTATTAAGGATGATTGATATCTGATTCAAATGATAGAGGTAACAATCTGCAATAAACTTATTCATGTAACCAAACACTCTTATTCGAATAGTCTTTATTGGTAACCTGATCAAGAAGGAAAGCTGCCACATTTGACCGTGAGATACTAAAATTACCTTTTATTTTTGTCTCTCCAAAGCCATGTTTTATGTGATCAGTTTTAGCGCCATCGGTTAATCCTCCCGGGCGAACTATTGTCCAGTCAAGTTGGCTTTTAGTAATTCGATTTTCGTTTGTCTTGTGGTCAGCCAATGGTACACGAAGCATAATATCAGCAACAAAAAATCGAATAGGCTGAGGCATAGATTTGCGACTATCCCCTACGCCGAAACTCGATAAATAAATAAAGCGCATCACTTTTTCTTCTTCCATAATGCTGACGATATTATCTATTCCCTCAATAATCCCGGTACTGTGTTTTGTCAGAGATGCTCCACCGAGAGTTGAGATACAAGCATCCGAACCGGAAATGACTGATCTAAGTTTGTCCTTTTCATTCAGATAACCTGCAACAACTTTTAAATTGGGATGTTCTGATTTGACAAACTCAGGTTTGCGAACATATGCTGTTACAACATGACCTGATGCTAAAGCTTCATCTACTAACAATGAGCCTGTTTTACCGCTTGCTCCAAATATTACTATCTTCATGAGTTTGATTATTATGAGGTTTATCGTAAGTCTTCTATGAATGATGAGAGCGTTCCGGTGTTATTGATCAGCTCAATCTTTTTATAGACCAGCTCGGCTCGTTTCTCATTATACCTTGCCATCTCTTTCTGAAAGTCGATCTCTTCTGTAATCAGATCATAAGCATTTATCTGCCCTTTATCAAATCTATCCTGGTTCAGTGACAGGTTCTCCTCATAAAGTGCAGTGTTCTGCCTGTACAGTCCGACCTGATATTCAGCCTGTTTTATCTCTTCCATAAGCAGAAGACTTTTATTACTGACATTGGTAATCTCATCGTCGAGCCTTGATATAAGTCCTTTTTCCTCGAGCTTCAGCCGGTTAACACTGTTCTTTGTGCTGCTTCCTGAGATTATCTGGAGCCTGAGACTCAATCCAAGGTAACTGACACCATACCAGCTGTCTGAAAGAAAGGGGTTGAAGACATCGGTATATTGGTTTGCTCCAAGGAAACCCTCAAACCCAATAGTGGGAGCATGTTTAATTCTTTCCGACTGCTGCTGCTGTCCCAGAAGCTCAGCCCTGAGCATGAGGCTTTTAACGGAAGGGATAGAGTCTAACAGGGGATCTGTATTACTTACCTGCAGACCGCTATCCGAGAAAGGTGAAAAGTCAAAACTGCCAGCAAGCAAAGAGTCAAGCGAGATACCGGTAAGGAAGCTCATATATATTTTTTCCCTGGTGAGGGATGACGAGACAGCAACATATTCTCCGAGAGCATTATTATGGTTCAGAACGGCCCTGTTGACTTCGGTCTTCAGCACCTTACCCTCTTTCGCTTTTACCATGAAAAGCTCTTTTGTCCTTGAGGTGCGGAGTGTATCGAGTGTTGCGGAACGAAGCTGTTCCTCCCTGAGCCATATATTTGTGAAGCTCTTTATCACCTCGAGCTTAAGATCCCTTTCAGCGGCAGCAGCGTCACTGTTTTTCAGTTTCTCGTTTATCCTGCTTTCTGAGACCCTGCTCCTGATGGAGAAGTCGATAATAGGCTGATAGAGGTTTAAACCTGAATTCTGCTGCCAGTCGGTGCCGAATTTTATGGGCCTCTTTTCATCAGAAGGTATCTGGCTGAACTGTCCGAGAGGTATTATCTGTGTCGGGATTATAGGATTATACCTGTAGTTATAACTCAGTGAGAGGTCAGGCAGATACTTCTGGTAGGCCGACGAAGTCTGTAGTTTAGCTATCTCGATATCAATCCTGACTGCCTGTATATTACCCTTATTTGCAAGAGCAGAATCGAGACAGGTTATGAGTTTTATCTCCTGTCCTGACAGCTTACCGGATAAGCTAATAAGGAGGATAAATAGTATTGATGGTATTGTTGATTTCATCTTAATTATTGTTAGATTTTTCAGGTGCGGAATACTGCAGCCGGTTCAACGTTGTTGATTGTGCGTATGGCGAAGAAAAGAGAACTGCCGACCGAAATAAACACTGTTACGAGGAAGAGTACAGCGTATTCCCTGAATGAGTATTGGAATACTAGTCCGGCATTGGAGACGCCTGCCCTGAATCCTTCAAGGAGTATCATTGCGATTATGAATCCGGTAAGTGCGAAGAGAAAGCTCTGAGTTAGAATAAGTCTTGTAATATACTGGTTTGTTGCACCAATAGCTTTCAGGGTTCCATAATCGCGTAGCCTGTCAACTGCAGATGAATAAAGGGTAAGACCTATGATAAAGAATCCGCTTATGACGGCAAAAACTACGAGTGAACCGATGCTGGTTCCGATGTTTGAGGATATGGTTATATAGCTGACTGTTGTTTTTCTTAGTTTCTCTGCGTTCCAGGCCTTAATGCCATAGACAGATCTGTTTATGTTATTGACAACGTCATCGACAGCGAAACCGGGGCTGACCTGTATGGCGATTGTAGATACCTTTGACTCGGGGAATGATGTATAATAGCGTGCTTTCGATAATGTTGTATAGAAAAATGATCCCGCAAAACCTCTTGCATTTTTTGTCTGCACCTTAATTGTGGCGCTTTTGCCGTTAATTTCAACTCTTGTACCAGGTTTGACCGGGTAATCGAAAACGGCCTGGTCATAAAACTCAGCCGACACGGCCTCATCTTCATTAAGAGATAGAAGGTTTCCTTCGTTTATTGATTCCGGCTTCGGCCCGGCAATAAACATTGGTGATTCGCTTCCTATAATGAGCACAGGTGCAAGCTTGCCGTTCTCAAATTTGACCGATGCCCCTGAGGCAACTATCGGATAACTATTCATAACCCCTTCAATGCTTCTCAGTTCCCTGACAAGGCCCTCATTAAGCTTCGGAAGTTCATTGGCATTCCTTGTGATATTATCGACGACCCAGATCTGGGCAATATCCTGTCTTGAGTTACTTATCAGGCCACCCATTAATCCGGTCAGGAAGCTTAGTACGCCTATCTGCTGGCCAATGAGAAAGACGCTGACAACGATACCGATTATTACACCAATGCTTTTAACCTTGTCATAGATTATAAACCTGTAGGCAGTAGCGATCATAATCAGTTGTTTTTCAGTTTTATTACAGACTCAACTTTTGAGTTCAATATAAGTCCGTTATCTCCCTCAAGCATAATTTTTACTTCTCTTACAAGCCTGTCCTCCTGTTCATTTGCTTTCTGTGAGAAGAGCGACTTCTTTTTGAGGTAGGGTGAAAGGAATATTACTTTTCCTGTTGCCACAACAAAGTCACTGCCTATGAACCTGATATCAGCATCAAGACCTTTGCTGAGTCTTCCGGCAAAAAGCTCATCAACTTCAGTTCTCACAGTTATTGGTCCGGAAGGTGCAACCTCGGCATATTCTTCAAACAGGGTGACTGCACTTCCTTTTTCAATAAGCATTTCAAGCATAAGTCCGTCATAAGGCGAGCGCAATATCTTTTTCGAAGCCTCGGCTTCAGCATATCTCAACTGTTCAGCAAGCTCCCTGAGCCTGCTGGCAGCAAGACTCACTAAAGCACTGTTTCTTTCAACAGCAAGAGTAAGGGTAGTTACCTCTGTCTCCAGATCATCCAGGGTCTGAGTTGTCTCAGCACCTTTTGATTCCAATGTTCTTACCGATTGCAGGA
Organism: uncultured Bacteroidales bacterium; assembly: GCA_963732575.1. GTDB lineage: Bacteria > Bacteroidota > Bacteroidia > Bacteroidales > VadinHA17 > SR-FBR-E99. The sequence continues at coordinate 56,230 of CAVTAA010000006.1, read as the reverse complement.
GCTTTTTTTTATTGGAAAGCCTTGCCTCCGATTCCCGCAGGTTAATTTTATCAATCACTTCCTGATGTTTCTGTGCGTTGTACTGGCTTTTTAACTGAGATACCTTTATCAGCTCAAGTTCATCGTCAAGTCTCACGAGAGGCTCATCTTTCCTGATACTATCGCCATCGTTCCTGTAAATTTCCTTAACAACGCCACCCGATGAAGCTGCAAGACTGATTATCTCCTGTTCAGGTTCAACCTTGCCTACCCCGACAACTCGGGAAATATCAACTGTTGCACTGTTAACTGATTGCGAAGCAGTGCCCGGTTTTTCTTCATTTTCCTTACCACCACTGCAGGCTGTAATTATCAACGGAATTACAACCAGGTAGATTTTTTTATTCATTGCTTTAGAATTAGTATTCTGATTTATTTGGTTTTTAATTTCTAATTATGAAACAGCTCATCAGCCGAGGGTTTGTCTGAGGCTATCCCGTTGTTCACATAAATGATCCTGTCGGCAAAAGGTTTCAGCCTGAGGTCGTGAGTCACCACAACTACCGATTTTCCTGAATCTGAGAGCATTTTAAGTTCTTCCATGACTATGCTAACACTTTTGATATCGAGTGATGCAGTGGGTTCATCACATAGCATTATAGCCGGTTCGGTAACAAGTGCCCGTGCAATTGCCACCCTCTGCTGCTGTCCGCCGCTGAGGCTTTTCGGCAGACTCCTGACCCTGCTTTCCATATTTACCTTTTCAAGAGCTTCTTCTGCCTTGAGCTTTGCTTCCTTTTTACTGATCCCGGAAAGTCTTAGCGGATGCATAACATTTTCAAGTACATTGAGTGGCGCAAGAAGGTTGAAGCTCTGAAAGACAAAACCGATATATTTCAGTCTGACCCGGGCCAGTTCCTTTTCACTTAAATTATTCACAAGGAGGTTATCGACGTATACTTCGCCTGAAGTAGGAAAAATAACACATCCCAGAAGAGAGAGAAGAGTTGTTTTACCTGATCCTGAAGGACCAATTATAAGCGTAAGCTCCTTCTTCATGAAATCGAAAGTTGTTGGTTCAAGAGCAGTAATTATCGTGTCGCCTGTCTTGTACTCTTTACTTGCACCCTTTATGCTGGCTGCTATTTCCATATTCTTATGGTTAATTAATTAGCTAAACAATTTAATATTGATTATGTTCGATATAATGATATTAAAATAGAACAATACAAAATACTCATTCTCGTTGAGTATAGCTCATAAATAATTAAAGATTAACTATATAAACATCTTTTTAAAAAATAATAATCAGTAAATGACTTGCATAATGAACATAGTAATAGAAAAAATATTAAACAAAATAATGAACATTTTCTGAACTGTGGTGTTTAAAGTGCATGAAACAAGAAGAAATAATTTAAAATTAATAAAATGAAAAGGCAAAAATTAACTTTAGGATTAGCAGCACTTATGGGGATTATGATCCTGACAGGGTGCGAAAAGGATGACCCACAACCAACGCAGAACATTGTTGAGATTGCTCAGGATGAGCCATCTCTGAGTTCACTCGTTACAGCTCTGACAAAATTTCCCGATCTGGTTTCAATTCTTAGCGGCGACGGAGATTTTACAGTTTTTGCTCCTGACAATAATGCTTTTACCGCCCTCCTGGCAACCGTAGGACAAACCAGCATTGACGATGTACCTGAACCGGTCCTTAAATCACTGCTTCAGTACCACGTTTTAACAACGGGTGCAGTGCTTTCGTCAGACTTAACAGCAGGCAATGTTGTTACTGCAAATACGGAAAGTATTGCTGTTACAACCTCGGGAGGTATAAAGCTGAATGGATCAGCAGAAGTAACTACGGCAGATGTTATGGCCACAAATGGTGTAGTACATATTATAGACGAAGTACTTGTCCCGGCATCCATTGGGCGCTTTGTTAATACGATTGTGGAACCTGCTTACTTCAATAAGAATTTCACCACACTCATTGCGGCAGTTTCAGCAGCCAGCCCTTCAATTCTTGAGACTCTGCTCAGTTCTTCAAAGAAAACACTGTTTGCACCGACAAATGCAGCTTTCACAGCTGCCGGCATAACAGCATTACCTGATCGGGCAACACTCGATGCTGTTTTGGCTTATCATGCACTTAACGTAGAAGTAAGGGCCAGTCAGCTCCCATCTGCTGCCGCTCCTTTAAATAATGACATCAATACATTGGGAGGGGTTTTCTACCTGAGTAACCGTGGTTCCAGCGGAGTATTTATTAATGGAAGGACAAGGGTAACCGGCACAGACATTCTGGCCGATAATGGCGTTACTCATGTTATTGACCGCACTTTATTGCCTCCTTCACAAACCATAGGTGAGATTGCAGTTGCTGTTTCCACAGCTACTGTGGCGGAATTTACACAGCTGGTAGCTGCCCTCACCAGAGTACCGGCTTTGCTCGATGCTGCTTTATCACCTAATTCCAACCTTACAGTATTCGCACCTACCGATGCTGCTTTCAGTGCGTTATATACTGCTTTAGGTGTATCCGGCATTAATGATATAGATCTCAGCACTTTAACAGCCGTGTTGCAACATCACATTATCTCTGCACCCACAACGACGACTGGTCGTGTATTTTCAACCGACCTGATTAATGGAAGCGTACCCACTTTGAATGGTGACATAACCATAAGCGCCACTGCGGGAACAGTTACTTCCGGGAACGGAACAATGGCCAATATCAGCTCAAATGCAGCTCTGGTAAATGTTTTGGGTACAAACGGAGTAATTCATACAATAGACAAGGTTCTTGTGCCTTCGTTATAACGATTATTTTAAGTAAGGAAAATCTGCAGTCCAAAGGCTGCAGATTTTTTTTGGCCAACTTTTTCTACCTGATAATACCTATATTTATCAACAGAATTACTCTGCGGACGGTAATTGTCAAGGTTTGATAATTTTTATAATCTGTAAATCTTTAAAAATTAATACAATGTTTGTAAAACTATTTATTATTGCCTTACCGGTCTTTTTTGTAATTGATATGGTTTGGCTGGTGCTTGTGGCAAAAAAGTTTTATCAGGACCAGATTGGATTCTTGATGAAACCGGATATTAATTGGTTTGCTGCAATAATCTTCTATCTATTGTTTATTGCCGGACTGATAATATTTGTTATAACACCAGCTGTTGAAAAGCATTCATGGGTTCATGCACTCCTCTATGGAGCACTTTTTGGTCTCATAACATATGCTACTTACGATTTAACAAATCTGGCCACTTTGAAAGACTGGCCTTTGTTAGTCACGGTTGTTGATTTAATCTGGGGTTCCGTATTAGCTTCATCCATTTCACTAGTGACCTATTTTGTTGCAAATAAAATATAGAATACCTGGAATTGATGCTCACAATGAGCCAGGAGGTCTGTGCGGATTCTAAATTTGCCTGTAAAACTGATTAACGGAATTTGCGTTTCCGAAGATCAGAAGAATTCACCTTTGTATTTCGGAAATCAGTTATTAACGGTATCAGCTTTTTTCAACAGGAGACAGATCTTGATAGCTTCATCAACATGTCGTTGAACCTCTGTTTGTGAATCGAATATATATACTACTTTGCCTGAACGGTCTGCGACATAAGTGACCCTGCCGGGAATCAATCCGAAAACCCTGCCAGGTACGCCGAATAATTTTCTTACAGTATTTTCATTATCACTCAACAGGGTATAATTGAGCCTGTTTTTGTCTGCAAAGTCTTTATGGCTTTCGACCGACTGGCTGCTAATGCCTATAATAACTGCATCTGCCTCTTCAAATAAATCCGATATATCCCGGAAATAGCAGGCTTCTCTTGTACAGTTCAGGCTTCCATCCTGCGGATAGAAAAAGATAACCAGTTTTTTCTTACCCAGATATGTGCTGATATCGAACAGATTTCCGTGCTGATCCTTAAGTGCAAACCTGGGAATAGTGTCCCCGATTTTGATATGGGCCATTTTATTTTTATTAAATCAACCTATAAAGTGAAAACCATTTTTAAAAAATACTTAAACAGAAATACAAGTCTTTCCAACCCGCATCATATTCAAAGTCCGTTTCCTCAAATTCGTTGGTAGAAACAGATACTCCGAGATGCCCGCTGAAAACATTCTTTTTATTCTCATCCTGGGCAACCATGGAATTTCCCAGAGCCAAAATAAAAATGCATGGCAATAGTTTAATTGCCAGTCTCATGATTCAACAGGAATACCTAAGTAAAGGTACGAGTTATTCTGAGATAATAACTGCAGACGCCGGCGTCAATCCGTCTGCACTTGCCTTCAGCTTTATTACTCCGGGTGTTTTGGTACTTTGTACAATAACCTGGGCCAGGCCGTTAAAAGCCCGGCGTTTCCATTCTCCGGCCGGATAAACGATTTTAACTGTACCGGGGTAAGTATTCAGCTCATCCCAGGTGTTTTGTTTTAACAATGGTGTGGCCACAATAACATACTCATTTTTACCATGGTGAACTACCGTACTGTCAAGTTTGTACTCGTGACTGGCTTTATCACGCTTCATACCTGAAGCTATGAGGTGTCCATTGACATAAATAGCCTGTTCTTCACCCAATGATCTTGCATAGAGTGCAATCACGGATGAATTCCTTATATCGGGAACCATGAATTCACCTCTGATAACGATCCCTTTAACTGACGGCTTTGAAATTGCTGTATCCCACTGGTTACCGGGGAAAGCCACCTGCCACTGTGAGTAATCGTAACCTTCTGCCGTTTCAGGACGGGCAACTGTGTTTTCTGTCGTTCTGATCTTCAGATTTTCAATAGGGCATAAGCTTATTGTTTCAACAAACTGATCAGCCTCATGACTGGCAGGGTCGCCATTGCCAACGCCAATTATCCTTCCGGGGCCTTCAACTGTAAAGGTCACTTCATTTCCGGATGTCGGAACAAACCGGTTTTCCTCATCTTCGATCTTTACGGTAATGACAGCCAGGTCCTGCCTGTCTGCCCTGATACTTTTCCTGTCAGGTATCAGCTGAATAACTGACGCCTCGCCGCTTGTCTGAACTTTATCAGTAACTGTCTCCTTACCGCCAGAGTAACCCCTGGCAACCAGGGTGCCCGGAAAATATTTAACCTTCCACTCCAGGTGGCCGTTCACTTTCATGGGCTTTTTCCCCAGACTCTTTTTGTTCAGGAACAGCTCGACTTGTTCGCAGTTACTGTAAACAGTAACTGTCTTTTCCTGACCTTCTTCTCCCTGCCAGTTCCAGTGCGGCATTATATAAATCACGGGTTCATTTCCCCACCATGATTTCAGGTAATAAAAAATATCCTTCGGAAATCCGCACTGATCTGTCAGACCTTTCTGGGCGCCTACGGCCGGCCATGAACAGGGATTTGGCTCACCCTGGTGATCGAAGCCGGTCCAGTAAAACAATCCTGCAAGAAACGGGCGGGCCAGGTAGTAATTCCAGCCATATTCAGTTCCGACATTTTCGGGCATGCGGTTAGTGGGAGCAAGGTAGCCGGCAGCCATATTTGTCTTGTATATCCCGCGTGTTCCCATGGTATTGGTCTCTTCAGTACCGACACCTGCCTGCCATGGAAACTTTGCATGATGCGCATCCATATCACCCTGCACCAGGTAATTGTACCCCATCACCTGCGCAACCATTCCTGATCCGTTGTCCCATCCGCCGCTCACTGCCACCGTAAATGCGCGGGAGGAATCGAGGAGTTGTGCATAGTTTTGCATCGTGGTGGTTATCCGCGCCCCTTTGATATTGCTTTCTATTGCCCATTCTTCGTTGCCAAGTGACCAGAGAATAACACTGGGATGATTACGGTCACGCAACATCATCTGGCTGAGCATATCGAGGTGTTCACTGTTGGTTCCCATCAGCCTGTTTTCATCTATGACCAGCATGCCAAGCCTGTCACAGGCGTCAAGCAGCTCAGGTGCGGGAGGGTTATGGGAACACCGGTATGCATTGCTGCCCATTTCTTTCAGTCGTCTGATACGGAATTCCTGCAGCGCATCAGGTACTGCAACCCCGACACCGGCGTGATCCTGATGGTTATTTGTTCCCTTTAGTATGACATGTTTTCCGTTCAGGAAAAATCCGCTGTCAGCATCGAACCTTACTGTGCGAATGCCAAAAGGAGTTTCATATCTGTCAATGATCGTATCTCCTGCTTTAACAACGGTGATCAGTTTATGCAGATAGGGTGTTTCAACTGACCAGAGATTTGGATTGACGATGCTGACACCTGTATAAACAGTCTTTTCACTTCCTCCGGCTAAATCTGTCCTGTGACCGTTATCTTCTGCTACTATCCTGCCGTTCTGCATCTTCAATATACTGCCCGACATCACATATGACAGACTTGCTGAACTCATTATTTATGGTCGTACGAATGGCAAGTTTTGCAGTATCGCCGGCAAGAGTGGTCGTAATAAATGTACCGTACCTTGCGACGTGAAGGGGTGCATTTTTTGTCAGCCAGACATGACGGTATATGCCTGCACCTTCGTAGTACCATCCTTCCTCAATGGTTGCATCGACACGTACTGCGATTACATTCTCGCCTCCGTAATTCAGATAATCTGTAATGTCGTATGCAAAGGAATTGTATCCGCTGTGGTTTTCACCGAGGTAGAATCCGTTGACCCATACTTTGGAATCGCGGTGTACACCGTCAAATTCAACAGATATCTTTTTCCCCAGGTCTGCTTCAGGTACGGTAAAAGTCTTCCGGTACCAGCCTATGCTGTTTCCCGGGAAGTTACGCCCTATGGCCCTGTAACCGTGACTGTGGCTCCCTGTGCTGTCAAACGGCAGCTCCATATTCCAGTCATGAGGAAGATCAATCAGTCTCCAGGTGCGGTCTTCGAAATAGAAGTCGGCAGGTCCGTCACCGTATCCGGTCTTTGTATAATATGAGAAATATGCTGTGCCATTATTAAAATCCTTTGCGGGGTCATAAGCATGACCCAGTGCGAACCTCCAGCTGAAATCCATATTGATCCGTTCACGGACGGATTGGCCGTTTGCCCAGAAAGTTGCCTGGCACAAAACAATGAAAAGAATGCATCGTAATTTCATCATGAATTTATTAAAGAGGGGAAGAGGTCTTGATATTATTTTCTATCATTGTCCTTATAATAGTTTTTTATAAGCTTGCCGAATACCTTATCCTTTTTTCGTTTCTCTGCAATTGTAGATTCGTAATGGGCTTTTTCCCTCTGTAACTTAATGTAGTTTTCATAGGAAGCTTTATCGATTTCACCATTATTGACAGCTGCAATAACATTACAGCCAGCTTCATTTGTATGAGTACAGTCTTTAAACCTGCACTGATGAGAAAGATTTACGATTAAGTCGAATGTAATTTCCAATCCGTTTGCAGAATCTGCAATGCCCAGTTCTTTCATTCCCGGCGTGTCAATAATGATGCCTCCATTTTCCAGAACGAACAATTCACGATGGTCAGTGACGTGTCTGCCCTTATTGGTGCTAAGACTTATGTGCCCGGTTTTTAAGATGTTCTTTTTTAACAGGTTATTAATGAGTGTCGACTTACCCACTCCTGAGGAACCAATTACGCAATATGTCCTGCCTTTTTGAATAAAATCCATTACCTGGTCAAGCCCCTGAAGGGTCATGTTACTGAGCAGTATGTATTTTATTCTCCTGTCTCTTTTTTCGAGGCTGCTTATGGCATCCTGTATTTCTTCCCCGGTGCACAGATCAATCTTGCTGATTACCAGTACCGGTTCGAATATTGGCGGAATAGCATATCGTCAGGTACCTTTCAAGCCTGTTTATACTGAAATTATTGTTTATTGCCTGAATAATGAAAGCAGCATCGATATTTGTTGAAATGATCTGAATTTCACCGGGCTTGCCGACTGCCTGTCTTTCGAGTACTGATTTTCTGGGAAGTATCTCATGGATGATTGCCTGATCTGAATCGTATACAGTCATTGCTATCCAGTCTCCAACAGCTGGAAAGTCAGTGCGTGAACTGGCGGAGAATCTCAGGTTGCCGGTAATCTCTGCCTCGTATTCTTTATCGCCGTCTGAGACGACATATCTTTCACGGTGCTCCTGAGTTACCCTGCCGACTGAGAAGTCGGAAAGATTCTTTTCCTGGAGGCAGGCTGCGAGATCGGCATTAAAGCCAAGGTCATTTATGTTCATTACCGTTTTTTTTCTCCCTTATCAGTAATCGTCTTTATTGAATATCGAGAATGACCATGCCCCGGGAGGTTGAACCTCAAAGATAAGTGCAACATGAAGCCGTGGCCCCTGGAAATAATCAATGGTGACCTGGTGAATACCTTCGGTGAGAAAAATGCTTCCCTCGGCCGCAGAGGTAGGATGCTGCCCGTCATTGTTTATGACGGTTTTATTGTCGATGATCAGCCTCGAACCGTCATCGCTGGTGAGCCTGAATGAGTAATTCCCTTCCTGCTCCGGTCTTATCCTGATATCTCCGGTGTATCGGATGGCGAACCATTCAAAACGACTTGTTACGTTTGGAAATCCCAAGTCAAAGGCTCTTTCCGGAATATTCAGGATTTTGGTATAAATCTTTCCGACTGAAGTCAGAGAGGAAAAGTCCGGCAGCTGTGATGTCCCTTCCGGAAGGTAATAGATATCTCCTGTGAATGCATTCTGGATCCATCTGTTGTCTCCGAAGACTTCCTGTTCTTCAGTCTCAGGTATGGACCCAGATTCGTATACATTTGCACAATAGGCATATTGGAGGTCCGGTGTCTTGCTATAGGCTCCTGCTACCTCAGTGAAAACAGTATAGTTCTTGTTTCTTTCAACCGGTACGTTCCAGTCGATCGAGGCTGCCACCGTTCCGGGGAGATTATCGGTAAGGGGTATGCTATTCTGAAAATATACAGCTGATCCATCCATGATGGTGAGCTTAATCTTCACATTCTGACAGTCTTCCGGGGCGTGATTATAAACGGATGTCCTGATGATAATTTTCCCCGGATCCGTAATGTCCGGTTCGAATCAATAACCGGCTGAAGGGCTGACCAGGCCGATCTCCAGACTGTATATACAGCGAATACAGCTTTTATGATCCCATCTGCAGGAGACAAAAACAAATATTGTGAATTTTCACTGGTCCTGCCGGCCACTCTGGATGCAAATTTCCATACCTGCTCAGACTGTATGCCTACGGCTTTCCCGCTGAATTCATAGTCAGGAATGCCATTTTCCCACAAATTGTCATATTGCCCGGGACCGGAAAATACCGGATTAAGAACACCCCCGGCTTCAAGCCATGCAGTATGGGCATTTGCTTCAAAAGTGGCATGACTGGATCTTGCATCAGATATAATACTTCCATTCCAGTACCAGGGGTCGAACCAGTCAAGAGGGTTAACTCCATTATCCATTAATGACGTGTTTTCCCTGACCCTCTTAAAAGTTGCAAAAGACTTGGTGAAATCCTTGTTTAGCCCGTAACCCCAATACTGTTCCTGGTTTGCCTGTGACGAGGGCAGGAGGAGCGAAGGCGTCAGGTTGCACAGGTACAGGGGACCGGAGTCAGCACCGCTGAGTATACATGGCCCAGGTTCGAGCTTCAGGATCCCTTCAAAATAGGGGACGCCATTGACATGATAAGGGACTGTCATATCTGCCACAAAATGGGCTGACCAGGCCATGCCTTTAAGAGCCCTTTCCCTGTCAAAAGTGGGTTGAATGGTCGCAAGTGCAAAATCAAAATAATGATTACTGGCTGCTCTTGGTGCATAACCTGAAAAAGTCCTTGGATTATACCAGTGCCATGAGAAAGGCGTTGAGCCATCTGCATCCGGCCCGGGCCCGAAGGTGGTATATAAACCAAGCGAACCGTCTATCATGGCATCGATCCCCTCATACTGGAGAATATCATCTACAGTAAGAAATGAATTATCACCGAGATACATCAACCTTACTTTGCTCATAACCGGATCTCTCAGGATCAAACCATAGGCAGCTCTGATAATATCCTGGTGAGTATCGGTGACTTTCGCAAACCTGAATATACCACGGAAAGCTCCCCATGAGTATGCATCGCTGCCCATGGGGCCTATGAACAGGATCTGTAAAACAAGAATCAGAAAAATGATCTTAATTCTTTTTCCGGCCAGCGGACGGAATGGCTTTGGTTCAAGGAGGAATCTATTCATGTTATAAGGATTAACCGTCAAGTCAGAGCGCTTTATACTCCTGATTATATTGTTCTGATTAACGTCAGTATCTTAGGCAGGAATACAAAGAACCCTACGAGTAGGGCTGTTATTGAACTGATTAAAACTCCGGCTGCGGCAAGATCTTTGACCTCTTTTATCGGACTACGCTTATCAGGGGATACAAAATCAGAGAGCTTTTCAATAGAAGTATTTATCGCTTCTGAAGTAAAAACAAGTCCGATTGCAATTAAAACAATTGTCCATTCTGAATGGGAAATCTTTAAAACTATGCCGGCTATTATTACTGATAAGGCCGCAATTAAATGTATCCAGACATTGTGTTCATTTAAAAACAGGATCCTGATGCCATTAAAAGCAAACTTAAAACTCTTGAGTCTGTCACTGATTTTAAATTTTTCCTGATTCATCTCAATTACGTTTATTTGAACTCTGACATCTGCCGGAACCAACCGGATGCCGGTATAATGATGATACATAAGACTTTTAATAACATCCGATTATTGAAGTTACTAATTTCCGGTCAAGCCTGCCGTTGTAACAGTAAATTTCTTTATTTTTCAGGAAACCAGGGGATGAATGCACTGGTTTTTTTGATATAGTCCCTGTATTCCGGTTTTGATTCTTTTAATGTCTTTTCGAGAAGTGCCACTCCGGAAACCTTGATAATAAGAGCTATCATTAAAACCGAACCTAAAACAGGAATAAAACTACCGGCAGAGATGCAGATGAGTGCATATCCGCACCAAACGGCTGCATCACCAAAATAGTTAGGATGGCGCGTATAATACCAGAAGCCCTTGTTGAGCACTTTTCCCTTGTTCGCCGGGTCTGATTTGAACCGGGCTAACTGAATGTCGCCGCCTGCTTCAAAAATAAATCCGATAAGCCAGACAACAACGCCTGAATAATCCAATAAATTCAATGAGTTACCATCTTTACTGTATTGAGCGCCCAGTAATGGCGCTGAGATGAGCCACATTAAAATGCCCTGCAAAAGAAAAGTCTGAAAAAAGCTTATCCACCAGTAACGGTGTTCTCCGTAATCACGGCGGAATTTCTGGTAACGCGGATCTTCGCCTTTGCCAATGTTACGCCATGCAAGATATACCGAAAGCCGCAAACCCCAGATGGTCACCATTGTCAGCAACAGAATTTTACGGATTTCAAGTCCGTCTGTTAGCAGAAAGTAAATTAAACATGTTACAACAAAGCCAAAACCCCAGAACAGGTCTGCGATGCTTGCATTCTTCGCCGGGATGCTGATGATCCACAAAACAGACATCAGGATGATGATTGTGGCCAGGGCAATGAAGTAAATCTGAAAGAATGTCATCGTTATTCTAATTGAACATCAGAGCTACTGCAGCCGCACCTATGCCGGCATTTCCTCCAATTACAGGTGAAATATTAACAACAGCAACAGGCATTTTACCCGTGAAATCATTCATTTTTTGTGTGTACCAACCGGCTGCATCCTCGTTTTGTGCATGCAGAACGATATAATTCCATATTTCACGGTCTTTACAAATTTCTGACAGATGCTCCATCACCTTTTCCATATTTGCTTTCTGGCTGAATGTCTTACCAAAAACATACGAGCTTCCATGTTCGTCCATCGAAACAATCGGGTTCAGGTTCATTAATTTTGCCACAAAGCCCTTTATGTGCGACACCCGGCCGCCACGAACCATATATTTGAGAGTTTTAACACTGACATAAATGCGGGTATCCTTAATCCATTTTTCAGCATTCATGACAATTTCATCGTGCGGCAGGCCAGCTTCGATGGCCTTGGCTACCCGTAAAATTATCAATCCCAGCGAACCTGAAAGATTTTTCGAATTCAGAACTGTTATCGGTTTATTGAACTCCATGCTTACAGCCTGCGCAGCTTTTTGACTGCTGCCAAAGGTTCCGCTGAACTTATCTGTCAGATGTATTGAAATAATTAAATCGTATTCTGATGCCAGTTGTGCATATATGGCTGTGAATGCTTTTTCATTGATCTGGGATGTTTTAGGAAATTCGTTGTGCTCCTTAAGCAGGGTATAAAACTGATCCGGCTGAATTGTGATTTTATCGAGGTAATGGCTTTCGCCGAAATTGATATTGAGTGGAAGCATATTGATCTGGTACTGATCTATCATCTCCTGCGGTAAATCACAGGTCGAATCCGTAACCAATGCTATCTTCCATTTTCTGCTGTATTTCACCTCGCTCTGCCGTAACATGTCTTCAGCTTTCTGAAAAGTAATCAGGCTTACTTCCTTTAACTTATGAAACATTTTTGCGGGATTGTTCGTGTGAACATGAATATGCTTGACTTCTTCATTTCCGCCTATTACCACGGAATTACCATGTCGCTGAAGCTTAAGTAAAAGGGTTTCGCGATTGACTTTCAGATTCTTTAGAATGCCTTCAGTGCAATACCTGAATTTAACATCTTCCGGGATGAGCTCGTTATTTGACGGCAGAACAATTGGTTCCGGTTTTGAGCGTAATAGCTTCCTTACACTGCTTGTGTTTATAAACTCTATAATACCTTCTATAAAAAAAACAAATGCATTCGCGCCGGCGTCAACAACATTTGCCCTGGCAAGCACAAGCAGTTTATGTGTTGTCTCCGAAAGAGACTTAGCCATTACCTCCTTTGAACGGACGAACAGCTGGTTAAAATCGGTGATAGTCTCCCTTTGGGAATAAATGAATTCGGACCATTCCCTTATAACAGTAAGCATAGTGCCTTCAGCAGGATTGGCCACAGCTTCATACATATAGGGCACGGATTTCTTAATGCTGGATGCAAACTGCAGTGTTGTAAGGCTTTTACGCTCTCCTGCTTCCTTGCTCAGGCCGAACAGGAACTGGGCAAAGATAATACCTGAATTGCCGCGGGCATTCATCATGGTTGTTTCGGCAATCCGGCTGGCGGTAACTGCAAATGACTTGTCGGGAAGAATTGATTCAGTGACAGACCGGATGGTAATGGCCATGTTACTGCCGGTATCCCCGTCCTTTACCGGAAAAACGTTGATTTTATTCAGGTACTGCTGTTGTTCAAAGACTTTCTTTGCCCCGGCAAGAAAGGTGTAGTATAGCTGACGACCGTCTATTTCATAAATGGGTACAGCACTCATCTTTTCATTTTATTTTTTCCCGGACGACAGTCATGAAAAACCTTTACTAAACTGCTATAACGCTAAAGTAACATTCCAACAGGTAAAAAGTTGCCTGATCATGTGTACTAATTCTGCTTTTTTTTTGCCGCAGGTTCAACCACCTGGTTCATTCTTTCTCCAGAATTGACTTAGCAGCATAATGTCCCATCGAAAAACAACCCTGAAGCAGAAAACCTCCGGTAGGTGCATCCCAATCGAGCATTTCACCAATAGTGTATATCCAGGGGTATTTTTTCAACGAAAAGTCATCATTCACTTCCTCCAGGTTTATTCCGCCAATCGTTGAAATGGCCTCTGCTACTGGCCTCAGCGAGTCAATTGGTATAGCCAGCTTTTTAATACTGTTGATGAACCTGGTAAGCGACAGAAAATTATCCTTGCTGGTGTAGGCTTTTATTATGGCCATCTGAACTGCGTCTAAATTGAATAACTGGCCATAATCCTTTGTCTTGACATTTTTTCCTTTGGCTTTCTGTAAAAGCTGCTCCTCGGTATTTGATGGTTTAAAATCGATATAAATAGATGCAGGCATGGTTTTGTTTAGGATATTACGGATGGTTGGTACCAACGGATAAACAGCGTTGCCTTCAATGCCGTAGTCAGTGATTACTGCCTCACCCAACACTTCAAAATCGTGAACAGACAGCTTGATATTCTTGATAGGTTTACCGGCATGGTATTGCCTGATAGCCTCCGGCCAGTTAATGTTTATGCCGCAATTGGACGATTGAAATGGGTTAGTCACAATACCCATAGATTCGAAGATAGTCCGCCATGAACCGGTTGAACCCGTCTTAGGCCACGAGGCTCCTCCCAAAGCTAAAAGGATGTAATCAGCTTCCCGCATTATCTCCTGTTCCTGATGTTTAAGTGTAACATGCCTGTTATTGTCAAACCCAACCAATTCATGCTGCAGATGAAACTGAACGCCCTGCTCCATTAGCTTCGACCTTATTTTGTTCAGGACATCAATTGGACTGAAACCCTTCTCCGGGAAAACCCTGCCGCTGGAACCAACGAAAGTAGGCAGACCCATCGAAGAGAGCCATTGCCGGAGAGCTGAGGGGTTAAAATCCGATAAGGCTCTGTTCATAAAGCCGGCAGGTGAATATTTACCAGTTAAATCCTCACCCTGCACATTATTAGTCAGGTTAAAACCGCCCTTTCCGGCCAGCAGAAATTTTTGCCCGACGTTTTTTTCCCTGTCGAATAAAGATACGTTGTGTGCGGCACTGAGTATTTCTGCAGCCATTAAACCTGCCGGCCCACAACCAATGATGATGATTTGTTTCTTTCCCATAACCAAGACCTCACGCAAACGGCGCGAGGACGAGTCCAATGATACCGACAGTTTGTGCCGGGATCATTAATTGCATTTACCGACCCCTGTTATGTGCCGTATTTTTTAATAGATTTTAAACTCCACGTACAAGTATTGTACAGCCATAATGTTTCCTATATTGACAGTAATTGAACTCTCATCAAGTGCTTCTTGAGGTACTACCAGTCTTTTAGTGTTAAGTTCAGGTCGAGATTCACTTTTTGATAATTCAAAATTGCTTATACGTGTAATAATTTTGCTTTTCTCCGGAAGTCGTGAAAGAAGCTGATCTGCCAGTTTATTGGCGTTTTCCAGGGCTTTCAAAGAAGCAACTCCATTAATGCTGTCCATCTTGCTATGGCTATATAACAATGAGCCAATAGTCAGTTTTTCATTGCTTAGAAGCTTTGAATATAATTCATCCAGGATTTTCAGGTCACGTACTTGAACTCGTGTTGTAGTAGAAGCTCTATAACCAATGAAGACTTCACTATTATCTCTCCAAATGTAATCTTTGCTCAAACTTAGATTTGTTGTTAAAATATCTTCTTTCTGAATTCCGGAATTGGTAAGATCATCATTAAGCTTCGAAGTGATGTCAATTAAGCAGGCTTTGGCTTGTTTGATATCCAAATCGACGCAGCTTGCATTCAGTATTATGCTTGCTTCATCAGGGGCAATTTCTACAGATCCACTTGTTTTGAGAAGGATTGTCTTGTAATCATTCCTGGAATTGCAGCTAATCAGCAGAATAACGGATAGAATTAGAGAAAGACTTTTCATACTGTAAGTTATTAATTCAGTTATAATATGGCACAAAAAATCTATATAAACACAATGAATATATCCTCGAGTACCAGCAAGCTAACAGCATTTCATTTATCCTGCCCAATATAGTTAATAAGCACAATTAATTTAAAAACAAAATGTTAGCTATTCCTTTTTCTCCCTTTTTCGCAGGTAGAAGAATAATAGGTAGAATATGAAAAGCGAGAAAATATTTACAACAAGAATGCCGAATGAATCCACCACCATATACAAACATTACTGATAGAAGGAGAAAGATAGTATTTGCAATCAATGCCCTGAAGAATGCTCTAAATCGGTATAAATCAAGGCCTTCAGTTTCATTTCTTTCTTTTGTTAACACGATCAGGCTAAGGCCACTGATGAGCAATAACAAGGTAAGCTCATCAAGAAAATTTGTTTTGAAGGATGTAAAATATTTTGTTGCAAGGAATGAGGAGTAGACGGCAAACACCGGGATCTTAAATTTAAAATCGAAGAATATGTAAATGATTGCTGAAATGGCTCCGGCAAAAGCAAGAACCATTCCGGCAATCTTCAAGCGATATGGTAACAGCCTAGTTTTCAGCACTGGTATATATAGGGAACGTTACATCCGTTTGATCATCGAACGTTACTTTAACACCCACCAATCCGAATTTATGATTTGCGACAAAGGTGTATTTATCAACACCACCGCTTTTCAGGCCAATCGGTTCCATTTCAACCTGGATGGTTTTGATCAGGAAAAAGCCATACGAGTAATCATCCACCCCGGTTTTGCTTACAACGGTCCTGACCTTTCCTGTACTACCAATCGGATATGTGTCGCCGACCGATGAATCGTACTTGACCAAAATACCTGCACCGGGTCCGGTCAGGCTTCTAATTCCTTCTTTGGTTTGTTGAATTTCCATACCGGTAATTGAAACCTCGTCCCCATTAATAATCACACCGGGGAAATTGGCCACCAGATTTTTTAATAGTGCGTTGGTAACGGTAGCCGAGGCAGAGTAAGTAGAAATGCCACCTTCCAGTTTAGTAACAGTGGCATTAAAATTACTTACCCCTGCAATTTCGACCGAGCTGGATGATACGGTAACCCCAACCTCTCCCATTGGTGACTGAACGCCGTTTAATTTTGTATCACTTTCCTTTTCACAGGAAGAGCATAAAAAAAGGAGTGATATGCTGACGAAAAGAGTAATAGAATTCTTCATAAGAGCAGATTTTTGGATTGCATAAAAATTTCATTTTTTGTTTGATTAAAAAAAGTGGTAGAAACTATTAACCGGCCTGTTTGAACCATAACAATGATACGAAGAGTTTTTTGAATTTCCGAACAGGAATAGCTTTCTTTTCTACCTTTTTTCAATCTATCAATAAGCATTTTAAATTTTGAAATTTGATGTAAACATTAAAACCCGGTTAGATGGACAGTGTGAGTGACATTTATATTTCTTTATATTTGACCAAATGTCATATAAATGTTAGAATCTTTCAGACCTGAGAAAAGTACTTGTTTATGGGCTCAATAAACTTTCTATATTTTCTGGATAACTTTCTGGATTTCACCCATATTTTCCTGGTGCTTTTCATTTTGTTCGGGTGGCTTTATCCGCGCTTCCGAAAATTGCACCTTGTTGTTTTACTGCTCACCGGTTTCTCCTGGCTGATATTCAGCAAGGGTAATACCTTTGGCCATTGCATACTCACTGACTGGCACTGGCATATCCTCAGAAAGCTTGGAGAAACCTCCCTTCCGGAAACGTATACCCAATATATATTTGAACGAATGACAGGAATACCTGTTCATAAAGCTACAGCACTTACAATCACCCGCTTATCCTGGCTACTGTCATTGATATTGTCGTCCGTACTGGTATTCAGGAACTATGTCTGCGAACGCAGACTTAAAGTCACTGATTGATATTAAATCCTGTGTGCCGGTCGTGAAAAGCATTTGCAGCATCTGGTTCTCATCCACACCAACTTTTATTTACTGGCTACAAGCTTTGCTATCCCTCTGAGACCCGCAATCTCGCTATTATGTGCTAACCGATTTTCCAAGCGAACAGCGTGAGGGCTAAATCAACGATCCCGAATGTTTGTGTTCGTGTTTTGTTAAATTACCTGGCCCTCATTTTATTTCCTTTTGGGTCATGAGTCAGATCTGCAAGTCCAAGTTTTTCCATTAATGGGGGAATATACATTCCGAACCGTCCTCGAAGTCCTTTTTTAAGACCATACCAACCACCGACCGAATTCTTATCAGAGCGACCCCATGCTTCGACGGTCCCGTCTTTTACAGGTTTCTGCTCATCAGCACTGCCAAGCTCCATCCAGTCTCCATGATTTTTAAGCATCACATGAAGATCAGTAAGACATCGATAGTCATAGTATAAAACTGTCTTGCCGACAGTACATACCAGCACTTCTTTGTTGTCTCTGACATCTTTGTGCATCGTGAAGTCAGATGTAAGCGGAGGAGTTTTAAGTGTCCAGGGATTTTCTTTTGCGCCTTGTTCTGTTGTCATCGTTATAGATTTAATTGGTTAAGGTGTCTCAAAGAAAAGATGGCAAAGTAGTCCATTGTTCAAAATCTAGATCCTTAGCGAGCCACGAAATCCCCTGGCGCCATAGTAGGAGGGAGCGCTGTTATGGTATACGAAGACTTTGCCATAGCGGCGGTCTGCAAAGAGCGCACCTCCGAGATTTCTGATGTCTGAAGGAGTTTTAACCCAGCTCGACGTTTTTGTATCAAAGTTTCCAAACGTCTGCAGCTCCCGGTATTGTTCTTCCGTCAGAAGTTCAATGCCCATGGCAGCTGCCAGGTCAATAGCATTATCTTTTGGCTTAAATTCCTTCCTCGACTCCTGTCCTTCGCGGTCATAGCATGCATTTCTGCGGCCGCCAGGACTTTCCGCTGAACAATCATAAAAAATATACTCGTCCGTCTTTTTATCATGACCAACAACATCCGGTTCACCGCCGGTTCTTTCCATTTCACTAAGTGACCACAGCTTTTCTCCGCCAGCTGGCGGATCCAGCTTCGCCTGTACTTTAACCCAATCCAGACCTTTATGGCGGTTCATGTTTTTCTCAAAACGGATTTTCAATGTCTGTAGTAATTCTCCACGTTGTGCTGGTGACAACTCCTTTTTTGTTACTTCGTTTGACATAGTCTCAGCTTTTTGAAAACAACTGTTTACGCGGTTTTATTTATTCATTCCCTTTGAATTAGGTTCAAAAGAACTTTTGTTCTCCTTGACCCTGAATTCCACAACCCTCCTGATCAGGTCATATGGTATCGGTTTGTCTGCCGGGAACCGTACAGATCCTTTACCGTGTTTATATTTTGCCAGTTCCTTTGCGAACTCTGTATGTCCTGATGGGGTGGCATACAGTCCCACGTGATTCTTAAAACCGGCGAAATAGATCAGTGGCCTTCCGAAAGTTTTATAGGCAGGCATTTTATAGGCAATGCTTTCTTCAGCATCAGAGGCATGACTGAGAATAATTTTTCTGATTCGGATAAGTATTTTCTGAATTTCAGCAGGGTAGGAGGATATATATTCATCTACGTTTTTCATTTGTTTTCCGCTTTTCAGTAATAATTGCCTTGCACTTGGTTCAATGCATTATTTTCCATACTTCAACTGCAGGAAATCGACAGTTTCTTTCATTAATTTTCTGAGAGCTTCCTGGTTGATGTCAGATAACTTCTTAATGTAAATACAGGCTTTTCCCATTTTAAATTTTCCCAAACCTTCAAGCAGATATTCATGCTCCGGTGCTCCGGTATAAACATAAAGTGAAATAGCCGCCTTTCGTGGTGAAAATCCCACTAAAGGCCAGTCTCCTTCCTGGCGGCTTCTGTCTGATTTGTAATGATAACTGCCAAATCCTATCATGGTCGACCCCCACATTCTGGGCTCAAACCCGGTAAAATCACTCATCAGTTTTATTAACTCTATACTGTCTTTGCGTTTTTGTTCCGTATCGGCAAACGCATTAACAAATTCGATAACGTCTGCGCTGGTTTGTTTTGTTTTTAATTCTGCCATTGTCAGTGATTTCTAGTATAAGGATTTACAGATAAGATTGTTCATCGGAAAGATTGAAAATAAAAGATGCTTAAAATTATTTGTTTTTTTCTCAAATCTGGAAGAATACGGTTTACGATTATCGGATCCTGGACCAGGGAACGGGAAGGTTAATAACAACACTACTCATTGTTATTCCAGGTTCCGAACATTTTTATGATTGCTTCTTTCCGGTAATCAAAAATTTCCCTGAGCTGTTTCTTAATAAGAATCGAATTGGCGATGGAGCCCAAAAATCCGAAAGGAGGCTTATAGGAAACAATGTCAGTCATCAGCACGCCACCTTCAATGGATTCGATTTTATGCTCATGGTGCCACATTGTGTAAGGCCCGATTCGCTGTTCGTCAACAAAATATTCTTTCTCCCTGATGTGGGTAATTTCAGTTACCCAGGTCATTTTTATTCCAAGAACCGGACTAACCTTATAGCTGATAATCATTCCCGGATACATTCCGGAATTCAGCAATTCCGATGTGATATCAAAGCCCATGTAAGCGGGCGTTATCTTTTTCAGGTTTGCGGGTGAGGAGATAAAATTCCAGACTTCATCGATTGTAGCCGGAACTTTTTGCGTTTCATGTAACTGAAAGAATCCCATGGTTAACTGAAAATTTTAGTTATCTTGGATTAGTCAAAAACCGGTAAAATGGAAATTAAAAACAGTCTACGGCCACTTGGCCGTACAGGTATTATGATTACCCCTGTAGGGCTCGGCTGCTGGCAGTTCAGCAAACAAAAGAACATGGCCGGAAAATTCTGGCCCTCACTTGATGACAACCTGATTGATCGTATCGTTTCTCTTTCAATCGATGGCGGTATTAACTGGTTTGATACGGCCGAAGTCTATGGAGGAGGTAAGTCAGAGCAGGCTCTTTCAAGGGCCCTTAAGGCAACAGGCAAAAAACCGGGTGAAGTTGTCGTGGCAACAAAATGGTGGCCGGCATTCCGTTTCGCTTCGAATATCAGCAAAACCATAAACAGGCGGATTAGATTACTGGATCCTTATCCGGTTGACCTCTACCAGGTGCACCAGCCATGGAGTTTTTCCGGTGAATACCGTGAAATGGCAGTGATGGCAGAGCTTTTTAACAGGAAACTTATCAAAGCTGTAGGCGTAAGCAATTTCAGTGCTCAGA
Source organism: uncultured Bacteroidales bacterium (assembly GCA_963732575.1). Classification (GTDB taxonomy): domain Bacteria; phylum Bacteroidota; class Bacteroidia; order Bacteroidales; family VadinHA17; genus SR-FBR-E99. The sequence goes on along the minus strand of CAVTAA010000006.1, from coordinate 35,494 downwards.
AAATGGAAAACTCATGGAAAGCACTCCAGGAATATGGTTTGCCTCTTGCCTCAAACCAGGTAAGGTACAGCCTGCTTGACCGGACGATTGAATCCAACGGAGTGATGGATCTGGCAAAAAAGCTGGGTGTTACTATTATTGCATTTTCACCTCTGGCCCAGGGTCTTCTTACCGGCAAATTTCACGACAACCCTGATCTGCTGAAAAACATCGGTTTGAGAAGATACAATCCGCAATTTAAGCCGGGAGGACTTAAGAAAAGCCGGCCGGTTGTCAATCTGGTTAAAGAGCTTGCAGTTAAGTATAATGTAACACCCTCACAGGTTGCTCTTAACTGGGTTGTTCAGTATAATGGAGACACCGTAGTCGCAATACCCGGTGCCACGAAAGAATTCCATGTAAAGGAAAACTGCGGGGCCATGGCATTCAGGATTTCTGATGAGGATATGGTAAGACTGGATAAGGTGAGCACTGTATTCAAATAAACTGAACAACGTTTGCACATTGCCTTTAGGCGATAAAATATTAATCAAACCTGGTAACTGATTCCCGGAATTGATTTAGATTTGGGGTATTGGTCAGAAAAGAGCTTGAAGAAATGGAAACAGGAATTATATTTAAGCGGTTCTGGGATCGCTACTCTACTGAGAATCCCAATGCAAAACTGATCTATGATCTTTTTACAGCCAGGGGCGAGAAGATTGTTCATGACCATATTGCCCTGAGAACATTCGATGACCCAAGAATGAATATTGATGTGATTGCACGGGTCTTTACCGAAAACGGTTATGAGCCGAAGGGTAACTACGAATTTAAAGCTAAAAAGCTGAGAGGACAACATTTCGAGCATAAGAGTGACCCGAACGCACCCAAGGTTTTCATCAGTGAGTTGCTGACAGATCAGTTCAGTGATTATCTGCAGACAACAGTAAGGGATCACCTGAACAGGCTGGATGACAGCGTCTATGGTGATCCGGACCTGGTTTACAGTGGCAGCGTATGGGGTAAGATATCATTTGCCACATACAACAAACTGCGCGAAGAATTGGAATATGCCGCATGGCTGCTTGTATATGGTTACCGGGCTAACCATTTCGCCGTTAAGGTCAATGAGCTGAAAAAGTTCCCGACTGTGCAAAAGATTAATGAATTTGTTAAAGAAAATGGTTACTTCCTGACAACTGTCGGCGGAGAGATTTACGGAACTCCGGCGGAACTGCTTGAGCAATCTGCAACGATGGCAGAGATTTAGCCAATTGAATTTATCGATGGGGTACATGAGATACCCTCGTGCTTCTATGAGTTCACCCTAAGATATAACCAGCCGGACGGGAAGCAGTATTCCGGATTTATTGCTGCCAACGCCGATAAGATATTTGAGAGCACTAACTTTTACCACAAGCAGCAGGACATGATGTAGCTTGTTAACTGTGCGCAATGAGCCCAATTTCGGGGAAGCTTTCACACCAGGATTTATTAACTCAAATATTTTCGTCCTTTATTTCGTTCCTGTCGAATTTCTCAAAGTAATCCAGATCTCGCTGACCCAGTGACATGGAGCGGCCACGCTTTTTTTTCTCTAAAAATTCTTCGTAAGATTTTACTGCGTAGTGATTAATCCTGATTTTGTCGTGTAAGGGAGCGCGTTTGAAAAAGTACTGACGCGTAGTATGGCCGTTTGTGTCAACCGCACTGCCGAAAAGCAGGGTGGGGTGGTGGGATGAGATAAAATTCAAAGCCAATCGCGGGTTTACAATGCTTTTGATATGCCGGTTCAGTTCACAGTCGGGGTGTGAATGTGTACGGAATCGTTCCATAACCTTACCCGGACCACGCGTTTTCGCTCCGCCACTGCCGTAGCATAGCCAGTTGATTTCTACGACTGCAAATTTTTCGTAACCATTTAGAAATTCTGGTATGGTTTTGTTTTTAACTGGTACAATGAATTCATCCAAATCAATGAATGCAATCCAGCGTGAATCATACCGGTGCCTCGCAAGGCAGTCATCATACGCTGTGGTTTGCTTTTTCTTACCGGCAACGAAATGATACTCTACAAGGCTGGAATCAATATAAGGCCGCAAAATCTCAAATGTATCATCTGTTGATTCGTTGTTGTAAATATAGAATTTCTCTACACCGAGGGCGGTATGCCAATCAATCCATTCGTTGAAATACAAACCCTCATTCTTCACTATTGCGCATACTCCCAAATAATGCACTGGCGGAACCTTGCGCATAACCCGGTTTTGTTGGGCAACCCGGGCAGCGCGCAGAAGGCCGAATTCAATCAACCCGCGCATACGGTGTCGTGCCACCTTGTTAGGCACAAAAGCTGATATGAATCTGGCGAAGAATTTCCTGATGAACGTCATTTCGTCAATTGGATGTAAAAGGTTTTCATTATTTGAGTAACCCCAGGAAAGAAAGGAACTTATTGTATGGTTTTGAAAATTTTCGATGCATGCGAAGTGGTCCGTTAATTTGTTTTTTGAAAAACTCCGGATGACGTTTGTTCAGGTATGCAAAAATCTGGCGTTTATATTTTCGGGTTCTGTTTCGTTTGGAATCTTTATGCATTCTGTATTTAAAACCAATAAAGGGTAATTTTACTACTTTCCCTCCGTTCTTTAAAAGGCTGATCCAAAAGTCCCAATCCTCTCTACCCGGCAAATCTGTGCAGTATCCTCCAGTTTTTTCCCAATCAGCTTTCCTGTAAATGGAACAAACGGGAATTGTATTACGATGTGCTAAAGCAAACAAGGAAAAATCCGGTAAATCCCATGAACTTGTTTTTTCTCCGAAGAAAACAGCTTTTGAGGTTACCACTTTTACCTGATCATCATTTTCCAATACCCGAACAGCCTCATCAATATAATGTTCGCAAATAATATCATCGCTGTCAAACGGCAGTATATATTTCCCTTTAGCTTGGGCTATGCCAGTATTGCGGGCAGCAGAAACGCCCTGATTGGGTTGGGCTAAAAGCCTTACATTATTATTCTTTAAGACATAGTCATTCGCGATTTGCAGGGAATTATCGGTGGAGCCATCGTCAATGATGATTACCTCAAAATGGGGATACTCCAAAGCCAATATGGAAGATAAAGTTTCACGCAGGTATTTTTCCATATTGTATACCGGAATTATAATGCTTACGACAGGCTCCATAATAGTTCTGGCTTAATTTATGAGAATGATCTGGTGACTACCATCAACAATCCCATCATGCAGTCCCTTACATAAAAATTCTAAAAATTCTCAAGACCTTATATTGTTCGCTCATAAATAACCTGAAAAATACTTCTTGCCTCAAACTCCAGCGTTTCTTAATCTCCATGAACTCAGGGGAATTTTCGTATTTCAGTAAAATTTCGCGTGCTAAAAGAATAAGGTTTTGCTGATCAGAGCGAATTGTGTTGCGGACCAGAAACCGATAAACAGCGTACGACTCTTTGCTATAAACCCAACGCAGAAGGCGTTTGTCAATGTTTTCGGCAATAGCGTATTTTTGGTAAATATACGGAATGGCTGTGTCGAACATTTTAATATGCACAGGCTTGTAACCGCTCAGCATGATACTGCTTTTTGAATGCCTGTGACACGCCACAACGTTGTCAATCTGTACAAAATTTTTGATGTTCGCTACTGCTTCATACATAAACAGATTGTCCTCTCTGCCTGACCGCAAACTTTCTACAAACCTGATATTTCTTACAACCGAGTGCCTGAAAAGACATTGCCAAATGTAGCACCAGGTTTTGTATCTGCCGCGAACATGCCGGTGGAAATCCGTTAATGGGTTTTCGTAGAAACACGGTGGTTGCGCTTGTTCTTGTGGCTTAGGCAATTCATTCAATGCAAAATTCTCAGGAATCATCATCATCCTTCCGCGCGACATATCGGCATTGAATTTTTCGCCAGCGAACAACAAACTCTGAAGTGTATCGGCAGGGATTAAATCATCATGGTCGATAAATAAAAGAAATTCGCCTTTTGCCACGTTCATTCCTGTATTGCGCGCAACAGAAACGCCTCCGTTTGCCTGATTGATTTTTATAAAACGCTTGTCTTTTTCAATAAACTGATCAATTATTTTTTCGGTATTGTCAACAGAACCATCATTGACACAAATGCATTCCAGATCAGTAAATGTCTGATTTCGGACAGATTGCAAAGTGTCCGTTAAATACAGTTCATCGTTATATATGGGGACAATAACTGAAATCTTGGGAGTTATCACTTTTCAAATTCAGATTTAGCCGGGAACATATTATTGATAAATTCAGATGCCTGCTTAAATGTCGATTTCTTGTCTGAAAAGTCGTTTATCGCAAACATAGTCGGTTGATATTTTTTGATATTACGGATTAAATTCCATTGTTTATCGTAGCAATCGTATTGGATTGAGATAAAAATTGTTGCGGATAACCATAAAAGTTCGTGAAAAAACCGGGTTAGGAAAGTGTCTTTTTTATGTACATAAACAATTCTTTTTTGACCTGTGCGCCAATTCAGGACGATCGTATTTTGTCCGTTAGCATTATCAAATAGCGGCATAATAATCCGGGTCAGGTTATTCACATCGCGAAATGGTGTGATGGTGGTTTGCATTAAATGTTGTTCCAATAACTTAAAATTTTTGTCCATATAACTTTTGCGTACAGGCTCAATAGCGTGCTTAAATGTTAAGTTGTACTTAATGCCAAGTTGTTTATACACAAATTTTATTGTCCGTGCCGTTTTGATGCTGAACAACCTGTGATTAACTTGCGAATGGTCGTCTAACTTGTTAAAGTTCCGGTGGCGCTCTTTCATTATCACAATCGGGTTGCCGTTTTCATCGAAAAAGAAATCGGGTTGAACCTCTTTTCCGAAAAACATATCATCATTTGCGTATAAAAAATGCTCTGACAGGTCAGGGATTTTCCACAAAAACATCTCTATCGCATTACTATTGAAAAGCGGTAATTTTTCGCTTGGAATAATTTCTTTGTGATCGACAATGGTAATTTTTGGATTTTTTATATCAAGCCACTTGGGCGTTTGGCTGTCGGTAACAATGAAAATATGATTTATCCAGGGGGCATACTTTTCTGCGCTGCGCAATGAGTAACGCAGTTCATCGTGATTTATCCAACGGGTTGTGCGACTCGAGGAGGCTGAAATTTTTTTTCTGACTTTTTCCAAAGCAGAATTTTTTTTTGCCAGCCAGTTTTCATCGCTGCTATCCACCCATAAGTACACCAGATCAATTTTCATATTCCGGTATTTCCAAATCGTTGCGGAATTTTTATAACCCAGCGCAGGCCAAGCATTACCGGCTTGTTCCAGGCGTAAACCGGGCGGAAGATGGTTTGAATGATCCGGGCCATGCCAAAAAGAGTGTCTCCATCAACTGATTTTTGGGTTGAGACTGTATTAACTACGCTTATGCGGGCACGCTTGAAATGGGCCTGCTCGTTTCGCTCTATGATGTCTTTCGAGTTGTATTTCGCCATGAGGGTTTCATAATCGGCATTGCCGAAATGCAATAGATACAGGTTGCTGTCAATACGGAAATTATGCCCGCGCACTCTGTGAAAACCGCGCCCCCATCGAACCGGTTTTGCGATGATGTTTGTCTTGGTAAAACGCGAATTGATCAGGGCATATTTGCGCTGCTGCAAAATGGGCTTTGATTTGTCAAGCGGCAATTCCTCCTTTAAATGCTGCCCTACATCAAGCCCAAGTGCCGAAACACAACTTTTAATTTTAAGATAAGACAAGTATTCGGGCAAACTTTTACTGGTATTTGTATCAACGATCAGAAACTCATCCGAATCGCAACCTATAACCAAATCATAACCGTTATTAAATAGTTCTGCTGCACGGTCCGACAAAAAGTTAAGCCGGAGACTTTCGGCATTTACAACTTTGATGCCCAGCTTCTCAATAATGTACGTATTTGACATTCCTGCCCCCTGGGGTGGTTTTTGGTCCAACCCGTCCAGATAGATATAGAGGTTTTCTTCACCAAATAGCCCGCCATAATATTTTATCCAACGGTTGAGGAAAAACTCATCGTTTCGCGCCATGGTGATTACGGCTATTTTTTTTGTGCGGGTAAGATTAGTGCTCACTCTATGTAAATATCTTAAAACATTCGACTTCTAATCTTTTTTGTCTCAAATTGTCTTAACCCCTGTAGGACGTATTTATCAAATGAAGATAGTACTTTTTCACTGTTGTTTCATTCAATAACCGATCTTCAAAGTTAGCCGTATCTCCGGATTTGTCATGCCCTTAGTCAATTCTGTTTAAACCTCCCTTTAAGTGCCTTTGGGCTCCATTACAGATTAAAACTCCATCCAATTGAACTGGCAAGATAATTTCACCGCTGATATGATCTTTCTTATCTTTTTGTAATTTAACGTGAATAGTACCAAGCGTGTGAGGGAACTTTGCATCAATGTGGTTTATGTTTTTCAGATTTGGTTCTATCCTTACAGTTTTAAATCCCGGAGCACCAGGTTTTATGCCACTTACCAATGACAAGAAGTAATAAACTGGTGAAGCACTCCAGGCATGACAATCGGAACGTGTCGGATCGGGGGTTTCGGCAAAAGTTGATAAACCTGCATCCAACATCTGTTTCCAGGGAATTAAGGAAGCTGTAAAATAGTCGGTCTTACCAGTTTTTTCAAGCGCTTCGAATAAATAAAATTTGAAGTACAACGTACATTGGGTCAATTCTTTATTATTGAGGATTTTATCAATGACTGAGGATTGATCCATTGATTCCGGAAAAGTATTGGTCAATACCGCCAGTATATTTGCATGTTGACTAAATGATTTTTTGTCCGGGGAATCTGCAATTAATCCTTTACCAGGATCATAACATCTTTGATAAACTGAATTTTTTATTTTATCCGCCAGGTTTCTGTAATCAGCAGCAATGTCATACAACCTGTATGCTTCAAAGACCTCTGATGCTTTTTCCAAAGTGTAAACATACTGTAAACTTAGTATAGAGGAATTACCAGTGTGTGCAGCCGGAGGGTTACCGCTATCCCACTCTTCTGAAATGGCCCAATCCACAAATTTCCACCATTCAACAGGACCTAACATACCATCTGAGTCAACGCGGTTTCTGAACCAATTGAGGGTTTCCTGCATACCGGGAATCATTGATTTAACAAAAACAGAATCGCTGTTCAGCATCCAGTAATCATAAACCATTGTAACCCATACCAACGAAAATGTCGGAATAATCTGAGTAAGATTACTTGGATATCTGCTTTGTGTTATTCCTGATGGTAATTGCGAATCACGTAAAACAGATATTGCATTTTTGGTCAATCGTGAGTCTCCTGAAACGTAGGTTGAAACTAATGCCTGAATCCTTGCATCACCAATATATTGAAGCTGTTCGTAGTAAGGACAATCAAAAAAAGTCTCATTACTGCAAAGGCGCTGTGTTCGCCAACCCACATTCCAGATATCATTAAAAAGAGAGTTGTCGCATGTGAATGATGCCTTTTGTTCAAAAGGATATGCAGTAAAAATGCTATAAAAGTCATTTAATTCAAGAGGGTCGCCTTTTGTTTCAATTTCCATTTCAATATATCTGAAGGTTCGCCACCACAATGATTGGAACATGCGATTATTACCACCGTCACAAATAATAACATCAGAGTTGCCAAGTATTTGTTTGTTGTCAATGTCATTTCGGTTGCCTTTGTTTCCAACGCTATCAAACAAACTCTCAGCATAAGTAAGTTTGATTAAGCTGTTTTTTCCCTTCGAAAAATTAAGGACAGGATAGGCAGTTGTTAAAACGTTTTGGTCGATAAGTATTTTTATTTTTCTGTCAGGCGGAATTGTGACCGGGCTGGTACCTTCCAGGAATTCTTCAGTAATTATGCTTTCGCCGGAACGACGAATTTTAGAAAATCGTTGCGCTTTTTCTTCCATTAAAGGTATTTCCCTTTGTGCAAGTAAATGCAGTGAAGTATTTCCGTATTCTCCCATACAACCAACAGGTTTACCAGTTCCAACCTCCCGGGCGTGTTTCCAGTCAGAAGTATTGAAATTATTATCCATCCAGTTCCATGGATGTTTTTCGCAATTAAACTCCTCTCCGGCCCCCGAAACATAATATTGATCCATAATTACCGGGATAGGTTTATATGCCGTATCTTTTAAGACAACCCAACTGGTATCAGAGTTAAGAATATTTTCATCATTCGTATTTCCCTGAATTATAAATCCTGTTTGTCCTGAAATCTCTGCTACAGGACGATGTTCGGCAAAATTCCATACAACAGCAGTAATAATATTATTGCCGGATTGGAGATATGAGGAAATGTCAATACTTTCAAAATTCCATTTGAACAAATAACTTCTGGCAGGGCCGTTACAAACGTATACGCCATTTATATACAGCTTATAACGATTGTCTGCCGACACATGAATAATGAACTTATCTGGTTTTGAATTAATTGTAACTTCTTTTCTGAATAAATAAACTCCATATTCCGAATTTGAGTTATCGGGACAGGAAATCCATTTTGCAGTCCATGGTTTGCTAAGCAATTCGGGATTGATTTCTGTCACCTGCTGAGCAAGCAGCTTTGTGCTAACCAGAAACAGGACTATTACAAGTGTTATAATATTATGTTTCATAAAATATATTGTTTGTATGTTAAAAAACTCATTGTCAGTTTTTACATGCCGGGAAAAATTACCCATCCTGTCCGTGTTAGTTGTTGTCTTTTTCATTGCAACGAACTTTCGACAGGAGCCTGGGCGGGTGGCGCCGCCCGCTGCTAAACGGTCCACTTTTACCGGAGAGCTCTTGTGGTGAGGGAGGCCAACCATGGAATTCGCGATGGGGGAGACGATCTCAACGAGTTCTCGCCTGAAGATGAGGCGAGATAATTGCATAATCCGACCTGAGAGGTATTGTGCCGTTTACTTCTTTTTGTCCTTCCAATTCCACCATTTTAATAGTGCAGGATCATGCTTTTCATTTTCTGCAAAATACACTGCACACCGAAATGTATACAAAACACAGGGATCCATTCTTTTTTTGTACTCAGAGCACAAATCATTGTATAAAATTTCCGGATCCTGACCAATAAGATCTTTGACATGGTGAACGCCAAGGATGTGCAGATCCTGTGCGATACTTTTACCAACCCCGGGGATTGTCAGCAGGCTATCGGATTCTCTGTTTTTACTTGCCATAATTCATCTTCATCTTTCCTAATCCTTAACGCAACGGACTGAACAGCCAAACGTTTTTGGGTTTGAGTAACCTCCTACAATGCCTCCATTGTAATACAGAGCCCACTCCCAGGCTTCATTCGCGTTTGTCTCATCAGCGCTCCAAAAGTAGCCGTAATATCCGTATGGATGGAAATAGCCGTTGGAGTTGTGGTATCCACCCGGAAGAGCTGTAAAACCAGTTTCATTGGTAGCATCGATGCTGAGGCTCCAATGCGTGGTACCGGTTTCTTTCAATTTGCCGCCGGCAACATTTGAGCCACCCAAATAATCTGTTAGAATCTGCAAATCATCAAGTGATGCTGCATGCCAGCCTTCAGGCGCTAAATTCCGGCTGTCAGAAACTGCATACCAATTATACAGTCTGCCATAAGTGGCTATCATGATAATGTCGCTGTCGTTTTCAGAGTTACAGTAAGCACCGGTAAGTAAATTACCCCATCCATCATTGTCGGTTATCTCAGGTATCGCTTCGCCATTCCGGTATTTTGTCGTTCGCAAGTTTTCGGCCATCCAGGTTTGTGTGCCAATCTTAATTGTTTTATAGCTATTCCCGTCCTGATCTGTCAGTGTCCCGTACACCAGGCCTGGATTAAATACTGCAGTAGTTTTACCATTGGTCGGGTTATCTGGTTTGTGATCATCTTTTGTACAGTTAGGTGTGAAAAGCATTATTAAACCGATTGCAACCAAAAGACAAAACCAGGTTCTGGTTTCTTTTTTCATGCTACTTATTTTAAACCGTTACAAAGCTACATTATGCGGCAGTAATATTCTTCCCGGGTTGTCAAAAATTAAGGGCGCGTACGGGCGCAGTGTCGTGGCACAAGCTGTCTTGAAACAAGGAATTACAGTAAAGGAATTAAAATTTCAGGCAGATGCGCACTTTGTCAGCCGTAGCTGCAGCAATGGCTGAACAACTTACCCAAATTGTCCTTGTTAGGGGATCGCTGTTTTATTATCGTTTTCTCTGTATTCCAGAATATCACCCGGTTGACAGTTTAACGCATTACAAATTGCTTCCAGGGTGGTAAACCTTATTGCTTTTGCTTTTCCGGTTTTTAAAATAGAAAGATTGGACAAGGTTAAATCAACTTTTTCTGATAGCTCATTAAGCGACATCTTTCGTTTTGCCATCATTACATCTAAGTTTACAATGATTGGCATGGCTTAAACAGTTAAATCGTTTTCGTTTTGGATCTCAACTCCCCTTGAAAAAATGGAAGCAATGACATATATGACAGCCGCCATTAGTATAAATGCTTTACTGTCTTCCCAAAATTGAAACAGGTTGTCTATTTCAAATCCATGATGCAGCAAATTTTGTGCTGTTTCACGGGCTATAAGACTTAAAATCCCTATTTCCAAAGTGATGTAACTAATATTTTTGATTTGGCCGGCAACATAGCTGTTGAATGGTTTTAACAAATCAAGTTTGTGTAAAAGCATGACGACAACATAGAAAAGATACGCCTTTGATACAGAGATGACAAGGATGAAGCTGTACATACCGAAAAAAGCCCACTTATTAGTACTGTACATTTGACTTAAGTCCAGCTTCTGATAAAGGTTTTGGACAATTTCAGGTTTGGTGAGACTGAAAACAAAATTGACTATCAAGCCTCCGGCTTCAATGCACAGGCCAACGAAGATGATCCAACTAATTATCTGAAGGGCTTGAAATACGAAGTTGTTCCTTTTTGACATAATTGTTTAAGTTTTAATTATGTCGCAAACATAATAAAAAATTATTGATAAACAATAAATATATTATAAATATCAAAAAAATATTAAAAGATTTCGACACACCAGAATTCGGGAGAGCGTCGGGGTGTTTTGCGCTCGTGGCGAGCTCAACGATCCCGAGCCGCGGGTGAGTTAATCTGGAATACCGTGTTAGTTGAGGTGGTTTTTATTTTTAAAATGAGATTGTTGGAGCTCTTAAAGTATTAGGATCATTATTGAGTCCATGTTTATAGTTTATTATTTCAATTGAGTTGGGGATGATTTTGATGAGCACAAATCTGTCCTGCCAGCCTGGTATGTCATTCCAATAGTCACGTTTCATTTTGATAAGTAATTCTCCGTCATCGATAACTGATGCTGATCCATTAATATTAACGTACCCTTTTGCAGTGAGATGGTTTGCGAAGTAAACACTGACTTTCGGATTTTTTTTGATTTCTTTTACTTTACGGCTTGTTCTTGCTGTAGCGAACCATATTACGAAGTCATCTTTAACGGGAAATGGATTCATTGTCCGAACCTGTGGTTGTCCCAAAGAATTGATTGTAACGAGTTCGCAATAAGCAGTCTCATTAATTATTTCATGAGCAGCGAGAATAATTGTGTCTCTATTTGCAGAGGATTGTCCATTAACTTCAGAACTAAAGAAACAGAATGTCGCAATCAGAACGGAGAAAGCTGGTAAAACGAGTTTATTTTTCATAGAGTTGGATTAAATTTTAAGTACTCTTCTATATGATCCCTAAGAGAGGATATACCCTACTACATAGATTGATCATCTTTCATTGTTAGTTGTCAGGTTACACATACCGACCTGTTAGGTACTGTTGTATTATTTGTAATTGTCAAGTAATCTGAGCTTCTCCCGGGTTTTTTTGTGCCAGGCTATAAGAGCATTGCCGTCTTGTCCCAATTTGGTTTCTTTTCTAAACTCATTAAATTCATCAGTGAGCGAGGTCATAGAACTATTGTACTTTTGCTGAAATACTTCATTGGTGGCATTTCCCAGATCTGTCTCAGTCAGTTCCTTTTTAAGTTCTCTTGCATGTAGTTCATATAAATCAAACATTATCTGGAAATAGAGCAAGCCAAGCTCAGTTTTTGCGTCTGGATTGACCCAGGACTTAGTTCTATCAAATACAGCAGTTACGGTAAAGGTTGTTTTTGAGAATACATTGGGACGTTCATAATTAGCCATGTTCATGCAAAAGGCTTCACCATGAAATCCAGTATAATCCAATGATTTACCCCTAAAGTCATTCCATGTTAGTCTTCGGTTCTCATTCCAATGAAGGGTATCATTTGGAAGATTAGATTGAGCAAAAGTTTGACAGGCCAAAATCAGGCTAACAAGAGTTAAAGAAATTCTCATGGATTTATCTATTATGTATTGGTATTCTTAGTTCTGTAAAGTAAGATATAACCTTTTAAGTGACCACATAACCTACTGTTGTTCCCAGCAGCCTGGCAATATGGGGAGGTTCCCGCTGTGCGGGACAAGTTGTGTTACCCGACGCAGCATACGAGCACCCCGAGTACTCCAGGCTGGTACTTATTCCAGCATCCCGATAGCTATCAGGATTCCACGATACAGGATTTCAATTATGGGCAGATGCGTGTTTTGCCAGCCGTAGCTTCAGCGATGGCTGAACAACTTACCAATATTGTTCGTGTTATGTGCCGTCCTTTTTTTAATGTCACACTGTGTTCAATATTTAATTTTAGTCATGTAGAGGTCTGAAATCTGGTTCAAGGTATTTGTTTCTACCAATAGTGGATCCACTGTATTTCTGATAAATCGATTCATTTGGGCATAAATTTACGCATCTCATACACTGCTCACATGTTGGTAGCCATACTGGGATTTTATTTTTAATCAGAATACTTTTTGTTGGGCATGCTTTAGCGCAGAGTTGGCAGCCGTCACAGGTATCGTATGTTTTAAATGTTCGCCAGAGGTTCTTAATTCCTAAATACTTGAATAGCCAATATTCCCTATAGAGTCCAATTCTACCATACCTTTCTGGTATATTGAAAACATGATATTTTCTGACCCCATTCAGTATATCATTAACAATAAGTCTGATTTGTAATATTCCATTGTTGATAATTTTGAGGGCTTCTTCCTTATTTGGAGGATTTATAGCTGTCACCCAGTTTATTGGCATCTGAATGACGCCTGAGTAAATGATTTCACAATTCTTGTCTCGTAATAGATTAATAGATTCTACGGTAGAAAATCCAGATTCATCCAGGCCTCCGGCTGTAATAATTATAAATGCTTTTTGTTTGTCAGTAAACTCAGGTAGCTTTTTTAGATACTGTCTTGCTATTCTTGGGATTCCAAAAGCATATACCGGAAAGCAAAATCCGATAATATCGCATCGAGGTATAGTTTCTCCGGCTGAAATTTTTGATATCTGAACAAAATGTTGTTTCTCAATTAAGCAGTCTTTAATTGTGTTAAGAACTTTCCAGGAGTTCCCGGTACCTGTGAAGTATCGAAGTTGAATATTCATATGTAATTATGTCTCAAGGTTGTCAATTATGGCACATACCATCCGTGTCAGGTGGTCGCGGCAAATGTTTTGTCTTGGTAATGGTTTGTCTATAAGGTCATTGTCTGAAGGGTTGAAACTATCTTCTGGCCATTATATTTTCAAATCTTGTGTTACTGATTGGGTGATGGCTAATTACCTCATTATTATAGATTATGCAAAAAGTCCCGAAGGCACCTGGAGTTAGTTGAGTTGATTCAAGAATCCTTTAATTCTATCAGATTGGCTTGAATTTTGAGTTTTTTTGCAGTCATTAGAATTGCATCCACATTTTTTACTGAATAGGGACATTGTGCAGAGCGCATTATAATCAGACCGTTATCATATTTGCCCGGGATATACTCAAGCATACCCTGATATCCACCTGTTTTTGATATAATTGCTTTTATTCTTTCCCTTTGGGATAATACTCCTTAAACCAGTCAATCTTTCTTCTTAACTCCAGATGCTTTTCAACGTCTTTGTATCCGCAAACACCATAATCTGCAATATTCTCCGGTGTGAGGTCAATGATTTCTATATCAGTCATATAATTGCATAGAGTGAGTTGTAAATATAATTTGAAAATGGTAACATGTCAAACCCGGAACAGGTAAAAGTCCTTAGTCCTCGTTTGGCGGTATGTGCAGGAGGGGGTCCCCAGCTGGAGTTGTGGCAGGCCGTGGCGTCAGCCACAAAACTGTCCTCTTTTGTTACTCAATTGTTGCGTAACGGAGCGACAATTGCATATTCCGGCCTGTTAGGTGCTGGCGTTTTATTCAATGATAATATCATATTTGTTTAATAGGCCTGAAAGACCGGTTGATGAAAACTTGGTCTTTTTGAGTTTGTTTTTGTCCGGATCTAATGAATAGTTATAAGAAGTTAGGAAATCTACTTTGTCCAAAATGGTACTATCAAATATGGCGCCACTTAAATCACAGTTTAAAAAAGCCGAATTTGTTAAATCGCACTCTGAGAAATCAACCTCAGTCAATCTGGAGTCTTTAAATATGGTTTTTTTAATTTTTGTTTTATAGAATGACGAATGATCTAGCTTGCAATTTTCAAACTTGAACGTTAATGCAAACTCGTTACAATCTTCAAAATGAAGCCCCAGCATTTTACAATTTTGGAACTTTACGTCTCGTAACGTAGTTTTTATCAATTTGACCAAACTTAAATTGCAGTAATTGAATTCACAATCAGTGAAAACAAAGTCGGAGAGATTAGATTCTGAAAAGTCGCAATTTAGAAACTGGCAACCTTCGTATTCACCTTGTTTCAAATGGGTCACTTTAAAATCTCTGTTCTCAAACTTCTGATCTGCGTAATATTTCTGTTCCATATTATTTGGTTCGTTGTCAGACGATTGCACCTAACGTCCCGGCAATATGGGGAGGTTGTATTACCCGACGCAAGCACCGGGTACCCCGATAGCTATCGGGAGCAAAAAGTGTGACAACTTGTCCCGCAAGGCGGGAAACAACTTACCCATATTGTCCGTGTTATAGCGCGTTATTTGCTTTTTATCCAATCGACAATTGCATTTGTCAGGTCATCGATTACATTGTTGAACCGATGATCAGATTCAAATCCTTTTATTGAAATATTTTCTGCATTCAGTTGCTGCAACTTTCGGTAAAGCGGAAGTGTGTTTACTTCCAGTAAACTTGTTTTGTCTTGCCAACCCACAATTAAAAGTATTTTTTTTGTTTTTAGCTTTTCGGCATTTTTCACCAGGTCGTATCTATCGATATTTTGCAGATATAACTCCATTTGAACTTTCAGATCACCCCTGAAAGGGCCTTCCGGCCCGAATGATTGGGCAATGAACTGCGTATATCCTTTACGATAGGTTGAGTCGGCGGCTACTTTTTTCAGGGATACAGAGTGATCGTCGTTGCCAATCGAAATGACGTTTCTGATCTTATCGCTATAAATGGCGCTTTCAATGGCAATGGTACCACCAAAACTATAGCCGCAAACTAATATTTTAGATGTGTCAATATTGAACCGCACCTGATTTCCAGGTTCAGTCAGGAAGTTAAATGCTGCACTGACGTTCTCAATACAATTGTCGAAACTGAAATTGCCTTCGCTCAGATACGATCCCTGGTAATTGAACACAAGGATATTCAATCCGGCGGCATTCAGCTTTTCAGCCAGTCCCAAAGGGCTGGACTGATTACCGGGAAAGCCGTGCAGGAGAATTACAGTTGGCACCTTATCCGTTTTATTTGCCAGATAGAATTTTGCATCGAGTTTAACACCGCTGCTTCTTAAATCAATGCTAACCGGGTTTACCTGCGACACCAGTTGAAGAGAACTGCCTGTGAGGGTTAGAAACAGAATAACTTTTAGTGTTTTCATAAGGCATCAGTATTTTTTATTATACAAAACCCTGAATGCCCTCATCCAGGCAGCCGGAACGCACGACATGTGCGTCTCATCGGGGAAAACAGTGGTTTCAACTTTTAACCCAGGATAATTCCTTGACTCCAGCTGGGCAGCCAATATGTTTACATTTGCTATCAGTGCAGAATCTTCGGCTCCGCCTGCTGTCATGAATAGCGTTGCATTTAAGTCGTTGTGTGTGGCGGCATATTCCTTTTCATAAGTGTAAAGGACACCCTTGTCGTATCTTATTGAAGGGCTGCCGGCAAAATAAAGGCTGAACAACTCCGGTCGCTTGAATAAAACATACAATGAAAACAAACCACCGTAGGAATAACCGCCCAGACCCCTGCCTGTTGCCGAAACGCGGTAATTTGATTCCATAAACGGGAAGACCTCTTTTTCAATAAATTCCAGGAATTTTGCAGCACCTCCGGTCCTGACCTCAAACTCCCTTCCTGCAAATTTTGAAAAGATACCCGCCCAGTACGTATCTGACGAAGGAACATTGGTCGGAGTCAGATCTCTTGTCCTCCAG
Source organism: uncultured Bacteroidales bacterium (assembly GCA_963732575.1). GTDB lineage: Bacteria > Bacteroidota > Bacteroidia > Bacteroidales > VadinHA17 > SR-FBR-E99. The sequence continues at coordinate 19,006 of CAVTAA010000006.1, read as the reverse complement.
GCTCCCCAGTCGCCCAAATCCCTGATCTTATATCCTATCCCCACAACGAAAATTTCCGGTTCTGCTATCACCGGGACTTCGAATGAATTTGCCATATCTGCTATCATGGCAAATGACCGGTTCGCATCGGTACCGTAAAAACACGGGTAAATCTTTTGTGCGTCGGTTTTATAAGTGGCAGGAATCTTAATGTACAGCACCATTTCCTGGTCCAGTATTTTTGAATAAAAGGACCGGGTTTCAGTTAACCGGACTGTAACCAAAGGGTAGTTGTTCAAACCAGTTTGCCCAGGCTGATTTTGCGAAAGGGCATTGGTTATTATGGCAAGCGATAACGACATGAATAAAACCATTCGTTTGCTTAACCTGTTGACTGATAATTTATTCATATCATCTGATTTATTTAGCTTTTTTTACTTTTATTTAAAAGCACAACACAGCAAACGATCGCAATTATTTCCAGCACCTTAAATAAGGCGGATAAAGAAATTAATTCGGGTATTCCGAATTTAATCAACGAGAGCGTCATCCCAATTAACGGAACGAAGATTGCAAGGTAAAGCGGGTACTTTTTTCTGTTGAACAGGAGAGCTCCAACGATCACATAAATAACTCCAAATGCAAGAACCGGAATACTTCCCGGGCTGTCAGGAGCCTGAAAGTAAGCAACAATGTGCAAAACGCCGGAAATCAAAAGCAGTATTCCGGCCAGAAGGCGGACTGTTTTCATATTCGCTCAGTTTTAAGTTATAAGTTGATTTTTAATGACTTCAACCGGAAAAGGTTTCCCATGTCCGGGATAGGCGAAAGTAACTCCTTTGTCTATCAGCACTTTCCAGTTTTCTTTAATTGCATCGATGTCCTGAGCCAGAACTGGCAATCCCGGCCTGAAACGAAATGGCCATCCATTGTGCGCCATGCAGCCCACAATTGCTTCCCCTGAGTTGAGAATTACACTTATGGAACCCACAGTATGCCCCGGTGTGTGAATGATTTGCCCGTCAATTCCATATTCAGAAAGCGGATAAGGTTCATCATTTAAGAGTATGTCGGGACTGAATTTCGGAAAAGGAACTCTAATGGAGAAAATCAGAGGTTCAACAAGTTTGCCTTTCCAGTTTACGCCTTTCGGTATCATAACTTTGTCATGCTCTACACAGTCTCTTTCACTTTTATGAATGGCAATTTTTGCCGTTGTTAAATCCCTGATAGCGCGAGCGGAACCGCAATGGTCAAAATGCGAATGGGTAATGACAATCAGTTTGATGCGGGCCGGGTCAATTTTATTCTTTGCCAGGATTTTCTTGAATTGTTGCAATTTCTTTGGCCCACCGGCGTCGATCATTACGATATCTTTGCCAATGATTAAATAACAACTGGTTAAACCCAGATTAAATGCTATGATTTCTGTCTTCATATAACCATTAACTGCAAAGTTAAACTGGTGCAACTGAAATGTCAAATTTAATATTGCCAGAAATACGCTATAACGTTTGGCGGAACCGATCCCGATGCGCCAGGTGGAGTATCGGGAGAGCTCATGAGCCATGAACGGATGTGGATGGCGAATAACCTGCAGTTGCCGCAGACACGCCCCGTCCTGTCCCGATAGCTATCGGGAGCCGGTGCGGGCCGTGGCGCCAGCCACAAAACCGTCTTCTTAAGTTACCCAATTGTCGCGCCATGGAGCGACAGTTGCAAATACCGACCTGTTAGCACCAGTTTTTTAACTGCTCAAAAAGTCTAAGTTTTGCTTCTGTATTACTTGTTTCTATGAGAAATTCAATATTGGTTGCCAGTGCTGGGTAGAATGCTTCTTTACATACGAATGTTACAGAATTCCAGGAGTTTAGCTTTACTTTGTAATTGTCTTTATTGCCTACCTTAATGAATTCATTAGGTATGCTTGATTGAAATAGAAAGAATGCCATTCTTGACGGGAGAATTAAAAGATGGTTTTCACTTATTAAAAGTTTTGCCTTCAAAGGAAGTCCCACTTTGTATTGGATACCCCAATTAGAAATGGTACTAACTTTTAAATTATCAAAAAGCATGTAATCCTTTGCTGATATTTTTGATAAAAGTGTCTTTGCTATTGCCCATTTAACATAAGACCAGATAGTTAGTATTAGGATACAAAAAAGGAAGAATACTATTGGGATTAGTAAAAATGAATATTGGGTTATAGAATTCAATAACATATTTAAACTCGTTGTGATAAATTGGTGCTAATTTTTATCGGTATGGGTCTGTTGCCTTGTGTCGCGGTGGTGCGCCGTGCCCCGTACCGAACGCAGAGAGGTCGGGGTGTTTTAGCACTCGTGGTGCAATGCAGAGTAATGAGGTTAGTAGTTTATTCTCGCGCTGGCAAAAACCCCCGACAAGTCGGGGCAGGCTATGACACCAGCGGGGGTCCCCGGCGGGAGCCGGGGCAGGCCGCTCCGCCGACCACTTAACAGTCCTCTTTAGCCAGAAAGTTCTCGCGGTGCGGAAAGCCAATGACATATACAGACCTGTTACCGCTAGTGCTTTTATCTTTTTGTAAGTAGTTCAAACAAAGGATCATTTATGTAGTAGTTACCTGTCCCTAGTTTCTTTTTTGTTAGAAGATTGTCTTCAGCAAGCTGATTAAGATAATTTGCTGCAGTTATCCTGGATACCTTTAAGTCACGTTGCACGAACTCAATTTTGGTATAAGGATGCTTGAACAGGTTGTTTAATAAGTCTTGACTGTAAAACTTGTAATTATCTCGTAATGTGCTCTTATAACGCATCATCAATTCGCGAATTTGCAGTATCACATCAATAGTTTCACGGGCAGTTATTTCGATTCCCTTGATTATGAACAAGAGCCATTCTTCCCAATTACTGGTCTCTCTTACATCTTGAAGTAATCTATAATAATCAGGTTTGTTTTTAATGATGTATTTGCTTAGGTATAGTATTGGTAGGTTTTGGAGGTTTTCATGGATAAGATAAAGGATGTTTATTATTCTACCAGTTCTGCCGTTGCCATCATAAAATGGGTGTATGCTTTCAAACTGATAATGAATGATGGACAATTTAATAAGTGGATCAAAGTCACATAAACTCCGGTCATTTATAAATCTTTCCAGATTTGCCATTAATCTTTTAATCTCTTCCGGATCTTGTGGTGGAGTATAAATAACTTCTCCGGTTGAGGAGCTTTTCAAGACAGTACCTGGCAACTTTCGAAATCCAGCTTTGTTCCCCTCAAGTTCCTCCTGAACCTTTAAGATTATCTTATTTGTGAGAAGCCCGGATTTTGAGATTAATTCGAATCCCTTTTTAGTTGCATTTATGTAATTCTGAACTTCTTTGGCATTAAGCGATTTGAATGAATCAAGGTTTAAGCCTGATTTATACAGATCATCATGAGTAGTGATGATATTTTCTATTGCAGAACTATCCTTTGCCTCTTGTAGACCGAGTGTATTGATTAGAATCGTCTGGTTTGGGATAGTTGAAGCAATACCTTTTAATTCAGCTAAGGCAGCATGTGCTGAAGGCAAACTCTTGAGCACTGACTTAGATTCAAAATCAATATCGAGTGGCAGCGGTTTTAATGTCTTGTTCATTCTGTAAAGAAAATCCAGTTTTCTGTACAAAGAAAACAACTTTTGTAAAGAAACGCAAGTTTTCTTTACATATGATGATATTAATGATAAGAATATGCAATCATCTTAATACAGGACAATGTAGCCCAGCATTAGCGGTAATGTTCGGCAATATGGCCAGCGGCGGTTTGCGGGCTTCGTCACTATCCACTGTTACAAACCTAAAGCGGGGCTGGGCGTTTCAAGTTTCCACATCCCCCGCAATTGGCTATATTGCGTGTTGGTGTTAGTTGTTTTTCATTGGGCCAATTATCTTCTTCGCTTTTTTATATCCTTTTTCTGACTGTCCAGAGGTTATTCTTTCAAATTCAATTTCTTTTGTTTCATACTCTTTTGTTTTTTCAAGCATTTCAGTCGTAAAATCAACCCAACTCTGTAAACTATCACGACTATTTGTTCTAAAAACCGCATTGAAATATGAAGAATACATTCCTTTTTTCATTTCTTGCATTTTTTGTTCTATGGTAGCATAGTAAATTGCTGTGGTTCCAGTGGCATTTTCTGATTGTTCTCTGAGATCATACAATTCTTTTCTTGCCCACCTCGCCGCCAGCTCATTTAAATCGAAATAAACTTGCTGTTTTAGAATAGCAATCGAGTCTTTTGATTTCGCCCAAGACTTTTGGATGTTAAAAACAGGTACGAAATAAAATTTTTCGTATTCAACACCTTTTTTCCATGTCTTAGGAATATCCAAAACCGACCATAATCCTAAGCAAGCTGAAACCTCAATTATAATTGAATCATCGATCACCTCTGCTCCACATGCACCAACTCTTCCATTATAATCTTGAAATGTTAATGGTCTATCCTTTTGCCAATAAATCCAATCCTTTTTGTCTAATGAATTTTTCTGGCAAAAAAGTGTCAAACTAATCATTACTAGTCCTATTGTCAATATTATTATTCTCATTTTTATTATTATAATTTATCTTATCACTTAATTTTGTTTTAGAGTTATCGTGGTCATTTATACAATTAACACCAACGTTCGGCGGTATGTGGCGTTGGCGCAGTCCCGATAACTATCGGGACGCGGTGGCGCGCCGTGCCCCGTACCGAATGCAGAGAGGTCGGGGTGTTTTTGCACTCGTGGTGCGATGCAGGGTTATGATGTTGTTTGTTTATTCTCGCAATGGCAAAAACCGTGATACCTTGAGGGAGTCCCCGGCGGGAGCCGGGGCAGGCCGTGGCGCCAGCCACAAAACCGCCTCTTTAGTTACCCAATTGTCGTGCCACGGAGCGACAATTGCATATACCGACCTGTTAGCACAAGTATGTTATTACAGATTTGGAAGTTATCTACGATCAAATTTCGTTTATAATAACTTGATTTATCTTTTATTTAGACTTTGTTAGTGATGTTAAACCAGAAATTAATCACCGAATGAGAACTCATTAGTTTCATAATGAATTTAGGCGGGGGTTTCATTCCAAGTTGTTCCATTAATGCAAAACGATCAGGAACACCCCAATGCTCAACAAGTTTGCCTTCCTTAAAGTGCATAATATCTATGACTGTGATCTCGATTTTCTTGCCAGTTGGTGGCATGGGACCAAATTGTCCGACTTGTGTTCCACGAGCTGTCATTCGTCCCCAGACTTTATTGTCCTTAACTGCCATATCTTCTATCACCATGGAAAAATCTGTAAATGCTTGATGAAGACTATTGATAGCTTTTTTTACGCCCTCAACATTTGAAGGGGAAAATCCATATTGATGTTCAACAAAATCTTGTGAAGTATGTTTATCAAATACAGTCACATCGCCTTTGCTGAATCCTTCTTCAATTAGTATTTTGAATAACTTCTCATTTAGGGTTTCTATTTCCATCTTTCCATTTTACATAATAACAATTATTTTGTCATATTGTTAATCTGTAATCAAGTTATCCAGTTAAGTGTAAGTGGCTTATTCTGCTAGTACAAGTATCTATTCGTTTTGAGAGAGCAAGTCCTGGCAAAAGTGCAGTAAGTATCATAACAAGATGACAATTAAAGGAAACTGTGCGCAGGCCCCCGAGTATCATATTGACATATTTGTGCTAACGGTCGGCGGTATGTGGCGTTGGCGTCCCGATGCATCGGGACGGTGGCGCGCCGTGCCCCGTACCACGTACCGAACACAGTGAGGTCGGGGTGTTTTTGCACTCGTGGTGCGGTGCAGGATTGGGCTGTTATTACTTTATTCTCGCGTTGGCAAAAACCGTGACACCGGCGGTAGCCCCCGGCGGTGCCGGGGCGGCCTGTGCCGCCAACCACAGAACTGTCATCTTCAGTCAGAAGATTCTCGCGGCACAGAAGCCAATGACATATACCGACCTGTTGGCAACAGTATTTTATTCAGACAATCCAAGGATAGTATTTATATCTTGTCTTCCGACAATTGCCATTATTTCAACTACATCTTTATTTATTCTGTAATATATACTGTCTGATCCGCAAACGTTGCGCCTATAGCCCTTTTTTATGTAATCTACAGATTCAAAGGAAAATGGTCTTTGGGCAATTATATCAAAATATTCAAAAAACGTATCAAAGTATTTGTCGGCTTGAGACATTCCGAATTTTTCAACTCCGTAATGATGGATTCGAATCAAATCCTCTTTGGCTTCATTACTTAGCCTATACTTAGCCATTAAGTAAGGATTTTGACTGATTTAGAATTTGTTCTTTGGTATTGTCTGTAAACCCACTTCTTTCAGATTTATCCAACTTTGCCCTAATCCAGTCAATTTGAGCCTGCTGTTTTCTAGCTTGTCTGATCAGATCATTTATCAGTTCACTCTTACTTGAATATTCTTGGTTCTCCAATTGAGCCTTCAGCCACTCATCATTTGGTTTGGTAAACGAGATACTTTGCCTTGCCATATCATTATGTTTTGATGCGAAATTACATCAAATATGAACCAATTGCAAATTTTTCCAATATTGTTGCCAACGTTCCGGCGGTATGTGGCGTTGCCTCAGAGTCACGGAGGCACGCGTTTTTGCACTCGTGGTGCGATGCAGGGTTAAGCGGTTATTCCAATAGTATCGCGTTGGCAAAAACCGTGACACCAAAGTTGGAGAGCCCGCGTCAGCGGGCCAGCCCATGCCGCCATTACTAATTTGTCGCGGCAGCCGCGATATATTCGCGGCATGGAAGCCAATGACCTATGCCGACCTCTTGTGCGTTGAGCTTTTAGTTCTTCTTAGTCCATAAATTATAAATCCAATTCCAACTACTATGAATGGAACACTTAAAAGTTGCCCCATATTGAGTGCCATTCCTTCTTCAAATCCGACTTGATTTTCCTTTACAAATTCAAGTAAGAATCTCACAGTAAAAAACAAAACCGTACCGAGCCCAAAGAAGAATCCGCTTCTGACTCTATTTCTCAATTTCTTGTAAAGAATCATCATAATCGCAAATATGATAAAATAAGAAATCGCCTCGTATAATTGAGATGGGTGTCTCGGCACGTTATCTACTCGTTCAAAAACTACGCCCCAGGATTTTGCGGTAGGCATGCCAATAATTTCAGAATTCATAAAGTTTCCAATTCTGATAAATCCGAACAAAACACCAGCAACGACTGCAATCAAATCCAAGGCATCAATCATTGAGTGTTTGGTCTTTCGATTGTAGAAATACAGAGCAATCAGTATTCCAATTACGCCACCATGACTTGCCAATCCTTGATATCCGATAAATTTTATACCACCATCTGGAGGAAAGGTAATCGGAAGTATCATCTCCAGGGGATGTGATAAATAGTATGAGGGTTCATAAAACAAGCAATGTCCTAATCTTGCTCCTGCAATAATTCCAATCATTCCATAAATTGTCAATTTTTCCAGATGCTGAGAAGGAATATTTTCTCTTTTATAAATCCAAGCCAAAAAATAGACACAGAGAATAAATCCACTGACAAAGAGTAATCCGTAGTATCTAATCGAAATACCAAAAATGTTTACAATTTCAGGATCGAGATTCCAGTGAAAATATGGTGAATTCATATTTAACTTTTATGGTTTGTACTGATGCTCTTAGCTTTACGCACAACGTTCGGCGGTATGTGGCGTTGGCGTCCCGATGCATCGGGACGGTGGCACGCCGTGCCCCGCACCGAACGTAGTGAAGGTCGGGGTGTTTTTGCACTCGTGGTGCGATGCAGGATTGGGCTGTTATTACTTTATTCTCGCGTTGGCAAAAACCGTGACACCAGAAGGGCCGCCCCGGCGGGAGCCGGGGCGGCCTGTGCCGCCAGCCACATTACTAGCCTTTTTTAAACCAGAAAATTCTCGCGGCACAGAAGCCAATGACATATACCGACCTGTTAGGCACTGGCATTTATTTGGTTCTGTTGGTAGTTATTATAAAATGATGTCTATGTCTTGTTGTATCCCCAATTTCAGTTAGGAATTTCTCATTATATATGAGGGTATCGGCAACATTATCTGGATTGAGACCTTTAAAATTTAAGATAACCGAATCATTCTTAATAATATATGTTCCCTTATATGTCTCATTTTTTAAGAATGCACCTGCATTATATTCACAAGTACTGTTTTCACGAAGCTTAATTGACACGGTTGTTACAGTATGTTCACAGTAACCATATAGGATAACTGGGCTTTTCGTTTTTTCAATTAGCCACTCCAACGGATTACTTAACGTGATCCAGAGACAAAGAATGGTTATTATTATTGGGATGAGATTCTTCAATCCAAAAAGTCTCTTTGCGATTATTAAAACTATTTGACTAAAGAGAGCTAGTACCAATAGACATAGGACTATGATACCAAAAATGAATGAATAAACTGCAATTCCTCCTCCAATCCATAATGCTAGATATTTTACACTTACTAGGAGGGGAGCCAAAATAAAAATTGATGTAGATATTATTTTTTGCCAGTTAATTTTCATAGTTGCATATGCTTGTGCATAACGGTAAATTGTATGAGTAGTGGCAGATTGTGAGCTTCTTTCCTGTCAAACCGCTACGCTGTTTGAGCGGGCTACAAACCTTGATGTTTAGCACTTTACCTGCCATTACTTATACAAAATGTTGTATGATGTTATTCCATCAATTCAAATTCCCCAGGCTTCCATATTTTATCAAAGTAGGCTTGCTCGGTGCCGTAAGTTCTGAATAAGGGAAACCATCCTTCACCGACATTGGTTTGTACCCAGTTGCTTTCTTTGCCTTGGGGTGCTTTTGGGCCGATGTACAAGTCCACACTACCATCTGCGTTTATAATCAGATTTTTATCTCTCGAATCGACACTAGTAGCCCTTAGTTTATCTATTGCATTTTTATTGTCGATAAAACAGCGGGTGTTTTCGCTATATAAAGTAAAGGCCCAGAAATTAGAAGCCGGAATTCCTGCTGGTAAATGGATTTTGTAAGTATTTGACCCAAGCAAGAAGTTGCCGTCTTTATCTTTCTTCGTGCTTAAATAGCTTGTAGTGCCAGGTCCTGGCGTATTAGATTGCATGCCTGCTGTTACGGTTACAGCTTCATAATAATACTGAGTGCTTTCGTCTAAAAAATAATTCGACTTACTGGTTTTGGTTAATGGGAAATTGGTTAACAATCTGTACCAACTGCTATTTTCATAATATGGTTTATCTTGACGTGGTTCTATTTGGTTAGCTTTACACATCAGTTCGCCCAAATTGGCACCTTCCGTTAGAATCGTTTTTAGTTTTTCTGAGGGATTAAAGGGTTGGCCATTTTCAATACCCAGATATTTTAAGTAGGTATAGAAAATTTTATCTTCTTCCTTCTGTGGCTCATTTTGAATAAACTGATGCACCAATTCAAAATACTTTAAGCCCCTGAAAGGCATCCCCTCAAATCGCTTGTCGGTATTGGAAATGAATTTTGCTGGTTTTGAAACCTCCCCATATTTGCCAACAAGAAAATTCTCTTTCATCTTTTTGATTTCCGCTTCATCAGTGGACAGAAATCGGGTGCCAATCATTATTTTATTGGTTGTACTGTTAATAACAATGTACCCTTTGGTATTTAGATTTGAAGCATCATATCCATTTGGAAGAATAAGGTATTTGCCACCTTTTCCTCTATCAGCCCCCATCAAGCCTAAGTCGCCCAAGGAAAGTTGATAAAAATCCACTACTCCTCCGGCAGAAGCACCAGCAGGATAATCAATAACCACAGGCCCCGTTTTAGAAAGATCTGCCCAACTGATCACGTAAGGAGTAGTAGCATTAGCAGTAAGAATGCCTACTTTTTCATTGAATGATTTGTATTCCACAAAATCCAAATCCGCTCCGCCATAGACTTCAGAATGCGCATTGTACCACATTTGAAAAGTGGTTACCGGAAGTGACCATTGATACACTTCAATAGCCCGTTGTAAACTCAATTGATCATTCAGTTTAGCAATGGATTCTTTAGCAATATAACTTTGATTCAATTGAATGTCACCAAAATTGGTTTTAATCAATTCATCGCCTTGTAATGTAGCATCAGTAAGTGAAACAGCATTATTGGCTATTAGTGCATCCTTTGACTGTGGTTGATTGCATGCAGTGATTACTCCAATTATTGTAATCATTAACAGTGCTTTGAATTTTATTAGTTTCATTTTTAAATTTTTATGAGTTTAATTGTTTACCTTATTCAATGCTGGTCTTTTCCAACTACCATCTAGTGCAGTTTGTTTTGGCCAATACAACCTCATAATGGTGACGAATGGTCCTTTCGGGGCTGGTAGCCAGTTGGCTTCCTTTGCTTTTCCTGGAGATTCATTTTGAATATAGAGGGTAATACCGCCATCCTTATCTTTCACAAAATCCGGAATCATAGGTGAATTCAATAAATACCGATTGATGGGATTTTCTACCAATAAACTTTCTGGCATTTTATACATGGTCAAAGACCAGAAGGCATTAACAGGTGGTAGTTCGCCTTCGGCAAAATGTAGGGTGTATTTGTTTGTCGTTGCATCTAATTTATTTCCATCCGAATCTACTCCATAAAACGGATACATGGCTTCTTCTTTTGAGTTTCCGTAGATACCTAATACGGCAGCAGCCATTCTATATAGGTAGTTATTCTTTAAATACGCTCGCGTCCCAAAAATATCACCTGAAGCAACCTCTCCCGCATTCACTTTCGTCAGTAATTGAGCAAAATCAACAGACCATGCCTCTTTTATTCCTTCTTCAAAAGCGGCCTTCACTTCAGGGGAAAGGTTTTCAACATCAAATTCTTTTCCTGCACCAATTCCAATTTTTGCAAATCGTTCTATTAATTCAGTCTCCGTTGGATTCGTTGGGCAGAACTGCATCACAAAATTCATAATCCGGAAGAAATCCAAAGATGATTTTTGTGCTTCGGGAGTTAGTGGTTTAATAAAATCGATTGCTGGGGCAACTGTAGGTGGTGGCGTATTTAAAAATGAGGATAAAGGCTCTACCTTATACTGGGCCTGAATTTTTTTCACGTTATCAATATCGTCAGGATTGAAAAGTTGTGTTCGATAGAGTAAACTGATAAATTCAGTTTCCGATTTCACTACACGGTTTATACCTTCAGGAACTTCTCCATTCCAGTTAGGGCCTACAACAAGATACTTACCAGCTTTATAGCCGGAAGAGCGAGTACCTAAATAGTCGTAATTAAAAGTATACGCATCTACGAACTGAATGCTGTAGTAGCGATTTTCATCCACCGCTGGTAATGTTAATACAATAGGCTCTGCACGCAGATCTAAACCTGCAAATGAATAAGGCGTGTCAGAGTTGGGTGTCTGTATAGCAATATCGGCAGGTGTAAAAACACTAGCTATATTCGTTATATGATTCCATGGAGCTTTAAATTCAGAATTTGTACTGTCTACATAATAGCCGTACTGAACTCGGTAGTTATCTACCATCGGGAAACCATAAATATAGGCTTCTTTCGCTATGGCTGTTATTGAATCTAATGGCAACTCAGAAGATACCATAGTTTCTTTTTTACGCTTGTTTACAGTACACGAGAATGTGATTAACACAATTAATAGTAGGGGAAATGCTGTTTTCATAATAAGTTATTTATCTTGTTTTAATATCATACAACGGCCCGGCAATATGGGGAGGTTGTGTTACCCGACGCAAGCACCGGGCAGGATCCCGGTTCTTTAGCCAGAAAACTGTCACGCCGCGCCCCGCGCGACCGCAGGGAGCAGCGGGGGTGCAAGGAGGGTATGCTGTGCCCCGAAGAGCAGAGCGAGACGGGGGCGCACTTTTTGCCGTCATGGTACAAATTTAATTGAGCATTACGCGTGTCGCGGTACAATTTTAATCGGAGCCGGGAAGCTATCACGTTACGAATTTGAATGCGGGCACTTGCGCAGTGTCGCGGTACAATTTGTCTCGGAGCCTGAAATTTGTCAAGGTTTACTGAATGCTAATTGGGAGCAGTGGCGCGCGTCCGGGCGAGAGAACCATAAAGGATTTGTCATGGTTGCAGCATCCTGCAAAAACCATGACAAGTTTATTTACTTTATTGTCCGTGTTAGGTTTTCGTAGCAATGATTTAATCATCCAGGATTATGTTTTGTATTTTTTCTAATATGAATTAGAGCAAATTAACCCTTACTAATTTCAAGAAGGACTAATACTGTCCCGAAGTCAAGCAATCCGTGCATAATCGCAAAGTATGGAAATAATCTTGGCCGTTTATATAAGATAATCCCAATTAAACAGGCAAATGGTAAATACATCAATAACCTGTATAATATAAATTTAATATCTGGTATATAGGGTAATGTGCAATGTTGGGCTGATAAAAATAAAACTGGGATTAGTACTGCTAACCATTTTCTTTTTAGATGTTCTTTAAGTACAGGCATAATATAGCCGAAATAGGTTGCTAATTCCGCTAAAGCAATTGTAATAGGAAATAATATTAATAAAACATAAACCATTGGAAGTGGGATGGGTTTAAACATCATGTTATACGGAATAGATGAATCTCCCCATAGCCAGATGCTGAGATAGTAATTGGGAAGAAAAACTATTGGACCACAAACCAAAGCAATACCTAAGAATAAAAGGATGTCTTTCTTTAAAGAAGTTTTGTCAAAACTAAACAAGTCAAAAAATCGAAGTCCATCAAATTTGAAGACATAAATTAAAGCAGTAATGCTTAATATATTGGTCATAGATGCCGATAAAATCCAATATTTAGCAGATTGCTCAAAAGAATTTTGAAACAGTGCAATAAATATTTGAAAAATCAAGAATAGTAATAGTCGGCTCGGTAGAAGAATTATTGATGGTAATATTTTAGAACTCATTGTTATGTTGAAATTTGCTTTTGAAAATGCTCCTGCCAAAAATGGGAATAATTAATTATTATGAGAACAAGCTGTCAAGATACAAAATAATCAAAGCCGTTAGGATTTCGTAGTTTTCAGTCCCGGTAAGTGGTAGATATCTTTGTACCATGATAAGTTTTTATTATTGGCAGGGAATCGATTTTCGAGGGCTATGAAACCTAACGTTCGGCGGTTTGTGCAGTTGGCGTAGAGTTGCGGTGGCGCGCCGTGCCCCGCACCGAACGTAGTGAAGGTCGGGGTGTTTTTGCACTCGAGGTGCGATGCATGGTTAAGCGGTTATTACTATATTCTCGCGTTGGCAAAAACCGTGACACCAGGGGGGAGTTCCCCGGCGGTGCCGGGGGCGGGCCGTACCGCCAGCCACTTAACGATCCTCTTTAGCCAGAAGGTTCTCGCGGTGCGGAAAGCCAATTGCATATACCGACCTGTTACCGCCAGTATTTTTTATTTAAGAGTTTATTTCTAGTTGTTTGTGATTAGGACCTCATATTTACCTGGCTGTAGTATTTCAAATTCAAGTTTACACTGCCTGTCACCCCCTGAGGTTCTTATTATGAAATTAATTGTGCAATTATTTGGGCAGACAAAATCATAAATAGAAAAGTTCTTGTTCTCTTTATTTACATGCCCGGAAGATGTGGTAACATTTAAGGCCGTTGGAACTAGTTTAGTCATGGCTCCGACAAATGATATTTTTATTTGGGATCCAACATCTTCAATTCTCTTGATAGAATATGATTTGATTCCTGTATTTGCCGTTACCCTGTATGGTTCATCAGGGTTTGAAACTCCCACATAGTCACCATTTTTCCAGTAGCCTCTTAGTGTCATTTTCTGCCCATTAAGATTGTAGAAAAACTTACCCTGACCGTTTTTTAATCCGTTTGACCAATACCCATCATAGATGTCACCATTTTTATATGTGTATTTTCCTTTTCCATCAGGTAATCCATTTTTAAACATACCAGAGTATTCATCTTCACCTTTGGATGTACCTTTTCCATTGGCAAGTCCATCTTTGCATTGGCCATCATACGTACCTGCTATCTCAGTTAATAGTACCTTACAAGAACCATTCTGTTGTGCTAGCAATGTAGAACTCAAGAACAGTAAGAAAGCAATTAGAGTAAATGGTCTGTTAATCATGATTTTTTGAATTTTGGATTTTAACTGTTATTAGCGAGTATCCTTCAAAATTAGTAGAATGTCTCAATATTGGCGGTAACGTTCCGGCGGTATGTGCAGTTGGCGTAGAGTTCGAGGTGGCGCGCCGTGCCCCGCACCGAACGTAGTGAAGGTCGGGGTGTTTTTGCACTCGAGGTGCGATGCATGGTTAAGCGGTTATTACTATATTCTCGCGTTGGCAAAAACCGTGACACCAGCAGGGGAGTCCCCGGCGGTAGCCGGGGGCGGGCCGCACCGCCAGCCACTTAACGGTCCTCTTTAGCCACAAGATTCTCGCGGTACGGAGAGGCAATGACATATACCGACCTGTTATGCAAAGTTATTTTATTATTCTAAATACAACATATTCCGTCGAATCAGGTTTCCCTGGAGAAATCCTGAGTTCGCTATATTCATTGTCAAACTTCATAATCGTAGAAACAAAAGTATTGCTATTGCAGATTGGTTTTTTAGAAAGAGCATCCTTAATAGTCACCAAATTAATGTCATTATTATTTAATATTATGTTTTTTATTGATTCAAATCTTTCGTCTGAGAAACTTATAGATTCAGGAATTGAGCCATACAATGCTTTTAAATATGCCAAATAAGCAGGATGATATGAATTATTTGTAAGTGGTCTATTTGCATGAAAAGTGTAGTCTTTTGTTGAATCTGGCCAATATTCCGTAACCAAGTCAGAAGCACATTCCAACGATATTATATCATGATTTGAGCCAACAATATAATTCTGACCTGAGGCATGTTTAATAGTTTTTATAAAATTTATAGCCTCTTCAAACGAAGTTTTTTCTAAAACACCTCTTGCAATGCAGCAAACAGGCAATCCATTAAATGAACTCCTTAAGTCAGATAAAGTATTCTCTGTAATACCAATATGTTTGTTTAGTCCATTTGCTCCTATGTATCCGGTAAAAGTTGTCACAAGCTTTCTCGAATCTGTATTTTTATCCTTTATGTCTAATAGAATTTCAAAACCATGATAGAATGGTGTAATGTCAATGTTTTGAGCAATATAATTGGAGCTTCCGTCTTTTTTATAGTTGTTTATCCCAATAGAAGTGCAATGATGTGGTATATTTATCAATCTTGCATTTGTCCCTATCTCATCAATGAGTTGAAATGCAAATGTGGTATTAAAATCTATTCCAGAACCATCACTAATCCCTTTAATCTCTTCCAATAAATCCGGTGTCCATTTTTTAATTGCAGGAAAATAATCAGTAGAATCGAGAAAAGTTTTAATAAATTCATCTGCGGATATTTGATATTTTTTTTCAATGTCGTTTTTCCATAATCCAACAAGTTCAAGAATCCTGCTTTTCATAATCTTTCCGTGTTGAAATCCATTTTCGTACGGAGTGCCATTCAAATGTAGAATTGGCAAATTTGAATAAGTTGTATCAAGTATTACATCTTTTCTTGAATCACCGTCAATATTGACAGATGAAATTAAAACATTAAATACAGCAATAGTCAAAATGATTATAAGAATATTTTTCACTTTTTTATATTCTATATGGATTTTCTGTCACTCGGAGCTGTTTTTCATAATTTTGCATAACGTTCGGCGGTATGTGCAGTTGCCGCAGCATCGCGGTGGCATGAGTTTTTGCAGGCAAACCGTGGTGTGGAAGTGTACTTTTCGTTACCTATTTATCGCGTTGGCAAAAACCATGACACCAGGAGGGAGTCCCCGGCGGGAGCCGGGGCGGCCTGTGCCGCGCTGGTGATGAATTTTGGCTCTTACTTAAACCACTTATTAATTAAAAGAATACTTACTTGCTTTTTGCAGTTAAGAACCAGACGCGGTACAGAAGGCAATTGCATATACCGACCTGTTATGCCGTCGTGCTTGTTTTTACGTGGTTATATACTTTTCTTTGTTGCACTGATCACACCTATAAGTATAGAATTTGATAGTACCCCCACAATTCTCGCATGTCCACCTATTGCGCTGAAATTCCATGTACTTGTTTAACCCCATAATTTGCAATTTGCCAAACAATCTAGGTATCTCAAATCTGTAATTAAACCTTGGATCCTCAATATGTGTCTTGAACAGCTTTGTGTTTACAATCTTGCATGGATACTCAAAACATTCAATACAGAAATCATATTTCTTTGTTTCATAGCAGCACCTTCTGATCTTACAACTCCATTTGCTGTGTCTGGATTGATTAGTATCATTTGAGGCACAACCGAGGCAGGATTTACCGAATGATGGACACGCTCCACAGTATACCCCACAAGGAGCAAGGGTAGGAGGTATGTGACGATTACTAAACATTGTTTATGATACGTTTACGCATACGGCATAACGGCCCGGCAATAAAATTAGTAGGTGTTGCTGAGTGAATGGAGGTTGTGACCACAAATTTGTCATTGGGGTAGAGTCCCGGCCCACAACCGGAATGAACAAAGCATGGCGCATTTTTTTGCAGGTCCAGGTACAAGTTTTCTGAATTTTACGCGTGTCGTGGTACAAGGTTTATTGCGAGCAGGTAACAAGTCAAGGTACACAAAGTTTAATAGAAAGCAGGTGCGCGGTCCGGGTTTGTCTTGTTATAACAATCTGTTTAAGTGCCTGAATGTCAATGCAAGAAATGTGACAAACCTATTAATTTTATTGTCCGTGTTAGGCACTGGCGTGTTGATTATTTTATTGTCCGGGGTACTTATTTAAAATGTTGTTGTTAAAGTCCTTTAGGTCATCTATTGATAAGAGTTGGCCGTGACCCTCAATTACTTTTTCAATATTGTTCATCCGGGTTTCTATCCAGCAAATTGCTCGCATACATTTTACTACATCTGTTGTCGATGAATCACTGATACTTGGTCTACCATATTTTGAAAACAAATCTCCAATAAAAATCGTACGAATTTCAGGTACATAAATCACTATATCACTATTAGAATGAAATTTACCGAAATAGATCATTTCGAAAGTAGTATCTCCAAGGTCAAGTTTCATACTGTCAGAGAATGTAATATCAGGTAGTTTAACAGAGATATGGTTCTTTACATCAAAATATGCACTCATGTATCTGATTTTTTGCGTGAAAATATCATCCCATTCAGAGGTATTTGGAATAGACTGCTGTAGTTTTTGCTCATAATCTTCCACAATTTTGTATAAACTCATCATTGATTTCTCTGGATTAGTCCATCGTTCAGATACTTCCTTTTGGCAATTCTCATGTCCAACAACTTTAGCTTGTGAGAAGACACTATTCCCTCCAATATGGTCATGGTGACCATGCGTGTTGATCACATATTCATAATCATCTTGACGTAATATATTTTCAATAGTTTTTCTGTATTTGGCAGTTAACGCTGTCGAAATTCCTGCGTCAACGAGAACAATACCCTGCTCAGTTTTTATTGCAGTTATAGCATCGTAACCAAAATTTACTATTATAGTGCGGTCATTAACTTTTAGGACTTTTATTAATGAGTCAACTTTCTGAGAATCAATGTTACTTAAGGAAATTTGTTCTGAACTACACCCTGAGAAAGAGTACAAAAAATCGCAAAAGAGGAAAATTATTAAAGATCCTTTAATATTCATTTTATTACTTGTTTTTCCCTAATATTTAGATTCAATTACCTAATTGTCTTCTGCAGCACGGCTTGTGCCTAACGGTCCGGCGGTATGTGCAGTTGCCGCAGCATCGCGGTGGCATGAGTTTTTGCAGGCAAGCTGCGGTGTGGAAGTGTACTCTTCGTTACAAATTTATCGCGTTGGCAAAAACCATGACACCAAGAGAGGTGGCCCGGACAGCGGGGATAGGAAGAGTTATACCTTGATGTTTATTCCGCTGGCCGGAAGGCAATTGCATATACCGACCTGTTAGCGGTAGTGCCCTAGTTTATGTTGCCAGTTTCAGTTTTATTTGCTTAGCAGTCTATAGATTAAAATTAGAACCGCTATAATAAAGATTATGGTGTATATAGTCTTGTTGTATTTAGCTAACCAGTTGGGTATATAAATGTCAAAATTGTCTTTTTTAGAATCAGAATATTTTTCTGCAACTAAGGTAAGTGGACACCTTAATTTATTAATTGCTAACACGATTCCTTCAAAGATGACAAGTCCTAAACAAATCCATACCCACTTGTCAATTTTGTTTACAATTACTGCATATAAAAAGTAGAATATCACCAGGTTGTAAAACAACCATATAACCGTATGAAAGCTTTTAATCAGAATGAGTTTAGTATTTCCGGTCATAGCTTAATTTGTTTTCTGAGTGCCGGCATTGCCGCTAACGTTCGGCGGTATGGGGCTGTTGCCGCAGCGTCGCGGTGGCACGCCGTGCCCCGCACCGAACGTAGTGAAGGTCGGGGTGTTTTTGCACTCGTGATGCGATGCAGGGTTAAGCGGTTAGTAGTTTATTCTCGCGTTGGCAAAAACCGTGGCACCAGGAGGGAGTCCCCCGGCGGTGCCGGGGGCGGCCCGTGGCGCCAGCCACAAATCTTTCCTCTTTAGTTACATTATTGTCGCGCCGCGGAAGGCAATGACCTATACCGACCTGTTAGCCCCAGTGAATTACTTTCTTAACACTCGGGATTTTGTAAGCTTTCTCGAGCTATGATGAACGGTTAAGATATTTATCAGATCTTCATTAGCGATCTGGTAGATAATTCTTTAGTTACCTTGAATAATCTCTCGAATTTTGTCTTTATGACCAGTTTCCGGCACTTTACGTCCTATTCTTGGATTTTCTTCCAATAAATGCACCGCACACATTAAGCGCTGGAGTGTTAATGATGCGTATTTGACAGAATCTTTCTCAATGAACTCTGCGATATTTTTGAGATCATTGACAGATCTGTGA